>NZ_FOTO01000005.1:0-266754 GCF_900114595.1 Desulfomicrobium norvegicum
TAAAATTCAATGTGTTACATGAACCGCCGTATACGGAACCGTACGTACGGTGGTGTGGGAGGACGGCGGGGGTGACCCCGCCTCCTACCCGATTGTGTGGGTTTGCGCGTTGTGTCTTACGAATCGAAGAAAGCCATCCGGTTGCGGGTGCTCTTTTGTTCGCCTCATGTACGTATTGTTCGGTAGCTCTTAAGTGGATTATGTATGACAAAAGAAGTAGTTGCCGTTTGTGCAACTTTTATCGTAACGACGTTACGCAAAAAATGTGACTACGATTGATGATCAATGAGAGTCACTTTTTTTTAGGGGTGAGCTGTTGCCACTGCCTTTATGGGATGATTCAAACTTAAGATTTGTTCCAGATTTCGGTTTGGAGGGGCAGATGTTTGTTCGAGTGGCATTAAAGAAAAGTCAAAACGAGACTAGACCCTCTTTGTTTCCCCATGAAAAAAAGATATGCAAACAACTTATTTTGTGGCCGTCCCTATTGAAATCATGTCGTGGCGACGATAACTTATTGAAACTCCTGTATAACGACATGGACCATGTTTCTAAAGAGTGGCCAAAGGCTTCGTAGATCGTCCCTATGACTAGATTTTATTGGTTCTTCGACGTTTAATGTGGAATTGACCGACCTCGCCCAGTTTGGATAGCCCTCCCTCAGGAGGATTGCCATGCTTGCCGAACAAATATTCGCCTTGGGTCTTGGTCTCACGCCACCCTGGAAAGTTATGAGTCAGCGCCTTGATACAGACCATAAGCCAACTAAACTCCATCTGGAGATCGGTGCCGACCGTGGAGCGCTATATCCGTGCCCTGAATGCGGCGCCGCGTGCAAGGCGCATGACTTCAAGGAGTACACGTGGCGGCATCTCAACTTCTTCCAGCATCATTGCTACCTTACGGCCCGACTCCCGAGGATCAACTGTCCGGAACACGGGATCCGTCGCGTGGAAGCACCGTGGGCCAGGGAAGGCAGCCGCTTCACTCTGCTTTTCGAGCAGGTGGTCATGAGCCTCGTCCGCGAGATGCCGGTCAGCGCCGTAGCCCGACACGTTGAGGTCACGGACAAGCGCTTGTGGCGCATCGTCCGCCACTATGTGTCCAAAGCCATCGCCGCGCTGGACCTGAAGAGCCTCAAGGCAATCGGCCTAGACGAGACCGCCTCCAAACGAGGCCACAACTATATTACCGTCTTCATCGACCTGGACCGATCCGACAAGCCCGTGATCTTTGCGACTCCCGGCAAGGGCAAGGATTGCCTGACGAAGTTCTGTGCGTTCATCGAAGCCCATGAGGGTCGTCCCGAGAACATCGTCGAAGTTGTCTGCGACATGTCGCCGGCGTTCCTCTCCGCAGTCGAACAGGAGTTCAAGTCCGCATCGGTGACAGTCGACTGGTTCCATGTGGTCCAACTCTTCACCAAGGCCGTCGATGACGTCAGAAAACTAGAAGCCAGGCAGACAAAGCTGCCGGATCACACCCGTTGGGCCGTGCTCAAGGGCGCTGAAAAAGAACGCACGCAGCACCAAGAGAATGCTCTCCTGGAGCTCGTCGAGCAGGGTTTCGCTACCGCCAAGGCCTACCGTGTCAAAGAACTTCTGCGCTGGGTGCGGCGGGCCGAATCAAAGCAGGCCGCCAAGTGGCGCATTACCCATTTTCTCAAGCATGCGGCGGAGTATGCTGCCGACTGCCCGCTCCTGGAGCCTGTGCGGAGCGCACTGGCAAGCTTCGAGAGGCACTTGCCGCGAATACTTCATCGTTGGCATTCCTTGCACACCAATGCGAGGCTCGAAGGCTACAATGGCCTATTCCAGGCGGCGAGAGCCAGGGCCCGAGGATACCGAAACGTGGAGAACTTCATCACCATGGTCTACCTGATCGCGGCCCCGATTCAGGTCTTGGTGGCTTCATGAATTCCACATTAAACGTCGAAGAACCATTTTATTGAAAATCCCAAGGACTGATTAAGCTATGACACCAGAGCTGACCATCCTCATATCCCTGCTGAGTTCAGTAATTGCGGCTGTGACTACGCACTATCTCGCTTCCCGCAGGAAAAAATATGAAGTGCTCACAGAATTCCGGATCAAAGCCTATGTTGATTTTATTAATGCGGCAACGAAATTGGTTGCTGCTCGTCGTCTTGGGCGAGTTGAGGATGAATTGGAAGATCTGGCTATCCTTAACGATGCCAAAACGCGCATCTGCATATGCGCAGATGCCGAAATCGTGAAGGAGCTAGGAAATTTTTGGATTTCTGGAGGAACGTTTGAACAAGAAGAGGAAATCTTGGCATTTACACGAATGTGTATGTCCATCCGCAAAAGCCTTGGGAATAAAAAATACGACCTGATGGATCTCGGCATCTCTAACATTCTTTTCAAAATTGAGCCTTCAATCTATTCATATAGATTGAGGAATAATGAATTATAGCAAACATTTTTGCCCATATGGAAAATTAAATAGTCAGAAGCAATATGAAAAAAAACATATTCATTGATTCCACATGTCTATTTAGTCAAAAAAGCCTACTCGATTCTTTCTCTAAGCCGAAAGAAGATGTCCTAAATTTGTATGACATGTCTTTTTATTACGCTTGGCCAAAGCAAATAATGACTGACTTTTCAATTTATATGTCAGCAATAAACCCTTCGCTTGCACCTGATAATTTTGAAGATCATATCTTTCACAAAAGTAAAGTATGTCAAATTTTAGCAAGAGAACAAGATCTAATCTGGGAGTCTGTAGAAAAATTAAAAAAAGCGGGCTTAGTGAATATTATTAAATTTGACGATCCGTTAGGTCGGTATGATGAAGATGAGCCATTTGTTACGGACGAATCTTTGTTTGACCTTTGGTCAAGTTTGAAAATGAACGTCTTAAGGGCGCCTCATGATACCCAACAGGTTCTTAACATTGCTCCGCTAGATATTGATGTTGTTGCTCATGCTATCGCTACAAATAATATATATAAGTCGCAAAATCCAAAAATAGCAGATGGGACAATGGCTGGAATTATGGGAGTTCAGCATGTATTAATTGGTGAATATGACTACAAGAGTATTAGCCATATTAATCCAAATGAAATCGAAGAATTTATTTATAATAAAGAATCATTTTTTCAAAAAACAAAAGATGCAATCCATGAGGGACATAAGAAAATATTCGCAACATTTGTTGGCACTGCATTAGATTTCGTACCATTTATATCAAATGTAAAATCTATCTATGAGAAATATGGAGAAATAAAAGAAGCTGTATGCAAAATGGAGGAATATAAAAAAATTTCGATACTTGAAGCAAGGAAGGTGAAACTCCCCAAACCATCTTTGCAAAATTTAGTAGACAATTTTTCTATCTTTAGAATGAATTATAAATTACCAAAAAAAGATTTATAAATTTTATACTTTATTTCCATATAAAATTTATTATTCTTATACTTCTAATTTTTGACGCAAATCGTAAGATTGCATCAGTCATATGTGTTAATAATGTCGTATTTTTTAATACTGATCAATTACCACAAAATGTTATAAAAACAAGGTAGCAGCACCATGAATCTATTGCAGGAAGCTGTTAGCGCAAAAAATAATAGTAGTACGCATGGAGTGAATGAAAAAAATATTACCCCACTTCGAAAACGGAGTATTAATGGCGATCTTTACATCCGCGTTCCCAAAATAGAATCACTCATTGCTGAGTTGTTAATCCTACCGCGTGATGAGTTGATTGCTCGGGCGAAAATTACCCACCGCGAGGATGATAGATATGTCCCGAGTGAATGTCTCGTCTATTTTATCCGAACATGCCGACATGACGGTAATGCTAAGTGGTTTGAACGTATCTACAAAATTCTTATTGAGCGGGTGCTGCGTAGTCTGCCAAAAGCCGAAAACACCGACGGCAAGACAGAATCTCTGAGCCGTGGCGCGATCAGAGATTACGTGTTCGATCGATTTGTCGAACTATTAAGCGCGGACAGATCTACATATAACGATAAGCTCGACTTTTTTGAGGTGCGCTTTGATAGTGCACTAACTAAATTGAGGTATGACGCGCAAGATAAAGTATGGCTAAATGAAAAACGTTTTCAACCTCTTGAATATGAAGAAAAAAATAATGAACTGTCGGTACAGGTCGAGATGGCCGCAGGAACGTTTGATCCTACTACAGGGTCAGGTTTAGATGACGCGGATTACCGGTCTCGGTTCGATGCCGCGATTAATACTCTACCTCCTGAACAAGCTCGAATTATCCATATGTTAAGGCTGGGTGTCCCCATAGATTCGAAGGTTCCAAACGTCATGACTATAGCAAAAGCCTTAAACCGTTCCGAAAAGACTATCAGGACCTATCGCGATAAGGCCTTTAGCGCTTTGCGAGCGGCAATGGCTAATGGAGAAGAGCAGTGATCTCCCCCAATGAACGCCCCTCTTGTGAGGCTGTCCTCGACGCTTTCGCAGTTGAAAATAATCCTGACCGATTTGTCTTGGAACGCTACTTGGAGCTTTATCCTGAATACGCTAATAAACTAATTGATCTCTCGCTTGAGCTAAGCTGTGAGGCATACGAAGATACAGAGCCCCTTTCGGTTGCCGATCAATCACTGATAGATGCTGCCTGGTCATTACATGCAGCATCTATACCGAAGGAGCAGCTTGACCCTTTTGCATCTCTGACAGTTGATGATTTACGAAATATTGCCCGACAGTTGAACATGCCCCGGCAAGTTATAACTGCATTGCGGGAGAGACGAGTTTCCCTTGGTAGTATCCCCCGAAAATTTTTACAACAATTCGCAGCTTTGATGAATAGCTCCATCCCCCAGCTAGAATTGGCGTGGAGGCAGCCATGCCCATGCGGGATGCGTAGCTATAAATCTGACGACAAGCCAACAACAGGCAAACAGGTCAGCTTTGAACAAATTATGATTGATGCAGGGGTTCCAGTAGAAAAGATTGCCCGAATATTGTCGGAGATAGACTAATATGGACTGTGTGGAACTCGCCAGACAAGTCGCCGCAGAACTACACGCAAGTCTCGTTGCTTCTGGTGCTGATCCATGGACACCCTATGAATTTGCCGTCGCGGAAGCCAGTCGGCGAGGGCTCGACGTTGAACCTACCGCCCGAGGAGCTGCTGTCCTCAATGGAGCACGCGCGGTTTTTATTGCCACAGAAGAACTGATCCTTCACGAAAATGTTGGTTCTCGGTTTGATCAGGCCTTTTTAGTTGCACATGAAATAGGCCATGTGGCGCTTGGGGATAGCTATAATAACGAGCCCATATCGGCCATCGATCCGTCCCGAGCAGCCGAACCATCACCTGTTGGTATTGATAGAGTTGTTGATTACGGACGTAAGCAACGACGCGAAGTTCAGATGGACCTATTTGCTCGTGAATTACTGCTTCCGCGTAATGTTGTTCGAATGCTACATGTCGATGAAGGCCTTTCTGCGTCTGCCATTGCCGAAAAGCTTAGCGCGCCGTTCGAGGTCGTCGCGCAGCAACTACTTGACGCGTTGCTACTGCCTATAGTGCCCCCTGTTGCAGCCATTAAGCATGTCAAGCGACCACTGAATCCATTACAAATCGCCGCAGCAACACATAATGGTGATGCTTATCTGCTTGAGGCGGGACCTGGCACTGGCAAAACCCAAACATTGATTGCTCGTGTTGAGAATCTGTTGGAAAGAGGCGTCGATCCACGTCGTATCCTACTTTTGACCTTTTCGAACAAAGCTGCTGGTGAGATGGCGGATCGAATCGCGTGCATGAGGCCTGAGGCGGCGGCTGCGATGTGGATCGGCACATTTCACGCTTTTGGTCTTGATATAATCCGACGCTTCCATGAGGAGATTGGCCTATCAAAAGATCCGCGACTATTGGATAGGACGGAAGCCGTTGAACTTCTTGAGGAGGAATTCCCTCGCCTAGGTCTCAAGCATTACCGCAATCTCTATGATCCAACTCGAATTATTGTCGAGATACTAGCCGCTATATCAAGAGCTAAAGACGAAGTAATTGATGCGGAAATGTATGCAAAGCTTTCAAGATCCATGTTGTCAAAAGCGATTGATTCTAACGATCGCATAGCAGCAGAACGCTTAGAAGAAGTGGCAATGGTTTACGCAGCATATGAACAGATAAAATGTAATGCTCATTGTATAGACTTCGGTGACCTTGTCTGTTTGCCAGTGCAACTACTTGAAATTAATGTAGAAATATGCTCCTTATTGCAGGAGCAATATCATCATGTTTTGGTTGATGAATATCAGGATGTTAACCGTAGTAGTGTTCGACTGCTGACAGCGTTGCGGCCTAATGGTCGTAATCTTTGGGTTGTTGGAGATATTAAACAATCTATTTACAGATTTCGTGGAGCTTCATCTTTCAATATGACTCGTTTTGGCAAGCAGGACTTCGCGAATGGCATAAAAGGTCGTTTGAAACGCAACTATCGTTCTGTGCCGGAGATTGTTTCGAGTTTTTCCCGCTTTGCGAGCACAATGCTGGTGGGCGATGAGGATAGTAATCTTGAGCCGAGTCGAGCTAGCAATGGATATGGACCTGAATTGTACCTAGGGCAGCATGCTGAACAACAACAGGTTATCCTGGCCGACGCAATCGAGACCCTTCGAAGTGAGGGGTACACTTATAGCGACCAAGCTATTCTGTGTACTGGCAACGAAAAACTGTCGACGATCGGACAGGCTTTAGAATGCCTCGGTGTCCCTGTCCTATTCTTAGGCAGTTTGTTTGAACGAAATGAAGTCAAAGACCTTTTGGCTTTTCTCTCTGTTCTTGTCGATCGGCGAGCCCCGGGTTTTGTGCGTATTGCGTGTTTGCCCGAATTTGCAGCTTCTTTGGAGGATGTTGCCTCGGTTGTTAACTTTCTAAGGGAGGTCGAACATCTTCCAAACAATTGGCTGCAACAGAGTGAAACTATTTTCGGCTTAAGCGATGCCGGGCGTCAGGCCCTTTCCAATCTCGCTGCTGCACTCGATGGCTTCGACCAGACGGCTTCGCCATGGGTTGTCCTCGCAACTTTGCTTCTCGATCGTACGCGTATCGCCAGACGTTTCGCTATGTCCGAGGACTTGGCCGACCGCGCTCGCAGCATTGCAATCTGGCAATTTCTCAATTTTGTGCGGGTCCAGCCATCCGGGCAGGGCCTCCCCATCACTCGCTTACTCAATCGCGTGCGCAGGCTTATTCGCATTGGTGATGACCATGATCTGCGTCAATTACCAGCATCTGCGCAGCATCTAGACGCAGTACGCCTAATGACTATCCATTGCGCTAAAGGCTTAGAATTTGACTGTGTTCATATCCCAGGCCTCAATAGTGATACGATTCCGCGTACATCGCCAATGCCGCCTTGCCTAGCACCGGACGGTATGATCGAAGGATCTGAAGATGACTTTATTAAAACATTTCGTGCTGGTCAGGCCGAAGAACAGGAGTGCCTTTTCTACGTGGCCCAATCGCGAGCTCGTGACCGCCTGATTCTTTATGCGTCGAACGAGAAGAGTAATGGTAACAACAGGCCACTTTCGCCTTTTCTCGATCGTCTCGGAAGCATTCTGACATGCCGTTCAATCGAGCCCAGCCGTTTCCTTCCCCGCGCGGCAGATTCACAGAAGATTGACTTAATTGTCGAAGGGCGACTTCGATTCGGCGCTTCGCAGCTAGCCCTATACGAAACCTGCCCGCGTCGTTTCTTTTATACCCATGTTCTGCAACTTGGAGGTCGACGGTCTTCTACTGCCTTTATGCAAATGCACGATGTGATTCGTTCCGTACTAAAAGATGTAATTACGTCAGATGAAGCGATAAATTCGCACGAATTACGACATCGTACTGACTTGGCATTTGCAGGTACAGATCTTGCCAATCATGGATACAGCACATATTTTCGCGACATCGCACTAACAATGCTGCATTTTTTTATATCTAGTCGTGTAGGAACAATTATTGAATCTCCAGTTGTAGTCAATCTCTTGCTTGGAAATGAAGAGATAATTGTCACGCCTGATGAAGTTCTTGTGCGTCCAGATGGTGTCCGCACTGTGCGCCGTGTCCGAACGGGACACAAGCGTTCAAATGAAAGTAAAGATGTCGGCGCAGCAGCACTGATCCTGGCTGTCAAACAAGCCTATCCGGGTGCCATTGCAGAACTTGTCCATCTTTCCGATGGTCAAACGTCAAGATTATCCTTGTCAGATCGCGAATTAAGAGGGCGCCAAGACAAGCTCATAAAATTTTTCGTTGATATCAGAGCTGGAAAGTTTCCAAGAAATATTTCGTCACGAATGTGTCGGAATTGTCCAGCTTTCTTCGTTTGTGGACCAATGCCTTCCGGTCCTTTCAAAAAAAAATTTGTCTGATTTTACCGGTTGGCGAAGATCACTTCGATTGACCTCTCAAAGCCGCAGAATCACCTCGGCTTAAACCTATACGGAGGTCATTCATATGAACCCACACGAACTTCCTGATTACGACGATCTTGGAGAGGCCCTGCGCGAAGACCGGCCACTACGCCGGGCGCACTGGTATCGTTTCCTCCTCGCGCAGGGCGATCTCAATTTTCTAACACAGCAAGTCAGCGATCCCGTGCCGCTTGGCCGACAGTTGCTTGAGGCTGCGGGGCTGAATCCGCAAGATGGCTATAGTCTTTTTGGAATCCTTCCCTCGGGTGACTTCGAGGATGTGCGTCTAAATGAACCATTCGACCTTCGGGAGCATGGTACAGAACGGTTTGTCGCTTTCCTCACGGATCGCGATTTCAAGCTTACTCTCAACGGTAATGATTTGCGCTGGGGCAAGCCTGCGATCAGCGGTAACATACTATATTCACTTGCAAAAGCAGACGGTGAACTTGGTATTTTTCTTGAGGTCCCAGATGGCGAACAACGCCCTATCGAACCGCATGAACTGGTGGACCTGACCGGCCTTGGTATCGAACGGTTTGTCACAGCGCCAAAGCTGCCATTGAAATTCGAAATTATCGTCAATGCGCGGCCTCGCACAATAGAAAAATCAACGGTTACCTTTGAACAAATCGTGCAATTCGCCTTCCCAGGTCAACATGACTCTAAAGTCGTCTTTTCGATGACCTACCGACACGCAGCATCGTCTCCCCACGTTGGCGAACTAGGCCCTGAGGGGATCGTTGAAGTTAAAAAGAAAGGAACGGTGTTCAATGTCACACGCACTGTTCAGTCTTAATCCCGATCTGAAACGCCTGTTGGACGAAGGATACTTGGTTGAGCAGCAGAGCGGGCTCCTCATCATGCGAGAGGTGCCCTATGTCAACGCAAATCGCCAATTGAAGATTGGCACTCTCATTTCCAATTTAACGTTGGCTGGAGATAAGACGCGTGTTCCAGACACACATGTCGTCCACTGGGCCGGTGAGTTTCCGTGCAATGTCAATGGTTCGCCTATTCATGGGATAAAACATAATGAAGGCGATTTTGATCTTGGCCATGGAGTAACGGCTACTCATAGTTTTTCTAGCAAACCTGATGGAGGCTACACTGACTACCATCATAAAATGACGAGCTATGCCAATATTGTAGCTGGCCCTGCTGCGGTTCTAAACCCCGGCATTACCCCAAGGATCTTTCGAGAACCAGAAAATGAAGAAAATAGTGTTTTTAACTATATTGAAACCGCATCTGGTCGTGTCGGAGTTGGATTCCTCACTGAACGACTTGCCAACGAACGGGTGGCTATCATTGGCGTCGGAGGTACTGGCGCTTATATATTAGACTTAGTTGCTAAGACACCTGTTCGCGAAATCAGAATATTCGACAGTGACGAATTTCTGACCCACAATGCGTTTCGTGCGCCAGGGGCTCCTAGCCTCAAAGATTTGCGGGAAGCGCCAAGAAAGGTCGACTATATGAAGAATATTTATGGCCGGATGCATCGTAATATTGTGACACACCCTGTCGCGTTGGTCGCTGGCAATCTCCACCTGCTTGATGACGTTACATTTGCGTTCCTTTCCCTGGACGCGGGTTCCGCTAAACATGCAATTATTGAAAAGCTAGAAGCGATAGGAGCATCATTCATCGATGTTGGCATGGGGCTCGAACTTAGCGAAGGCTCACTCGGTGGCATCCTTCGGATAACGGCAAGTACACCTGAAAAAAGGGACCATGTACTGAAACACGTTTCCTTAATCGGAGGAGGCGCGGAGGATGTCTACGCATCCAATATTCAAATCGCAGACCTTAATGCTCTGAACGCGGTGCTAGCGGTTGTTAAGTGGAAGAAAATACGTGGAATCTACCGAGATCTAGAGCAGGAACATCACTGTACCTATACCACTGACGGTAACACCTTGATTAATGGGGATTTTGGATGATAAAAAATAAACGACTTGAGCACCGTTTTGTCGAAAATCTTCCTGAAAAATTAGAGGCTGGAATTCTTTATATTTCTATAAAATACGCAACATCAGCCCACCTTTGTTGCTGTGGTTGCGGGGAAGAGGTTGTCACGCCATTTACGCCGACAGATTGGAAAATGACTTTTGACGGTGAAAGCGTATCGCTTCGTCCATCTATCGGCAACTGGACCCTGAAATGTCGCTCACATTATGTAATCGACCATGGAAAGGTAATCGAAGCAGGCCCGTGGACTGATACTCAAGTTGAAGCCGAACGCCGCCGCGATCGTACAGCTAAAGCCAAATTTTATGGGCAGCAACAAGCCCAACCTGTGCAACCCGTTTCCTCAAACGGCAGACCCCGGTTCTGGCAGCGTTTTTGGAAATGGGTGTCCGGGAAATAGCCTCTAGCGTGTGGCAGTCATGTGGCAAAATGTGTGTAGATGCGTGTAGAATGGTGGATATAGGTACCCATATTTTAGACATGACATTTAATAATATCAAACAGATAGGCGACCTCCATTCTTGATATTATCGGCCTGTCACGCCGGAGGCCGTGGGTTCGAGTCCCATCGGCCCCGCCATTAGAAAGTAAGGGATTTCAGTCGAAAGGCTGAAATCCCTTTTTTCTTTATGGGATCTGGTGTGGGTTGGCTGTTTTGACGTGCTCTTCAAGGTGGAAAACAAACGACAAGGCTATCCGGTAACGGGTGGCCTTGTCGTTTGTTTCTTGAGGTGGGGATCGGATTGGGTTTGTCGGTGGTTGCATGCGTGGACTTGATTGACGCCAGGCGCCATGAATGTATCGAAGCGATGCGAGACACGTGGGGCGGTGGCTGTTCAATCCCAATTGTAGCAGTTTAAAATCCCAGTTTGTTCGATGCAAAATCCCAATTTTAAATGCTAATTAAGTCATGAATACAGACTCTTATCATCGATTTCTGACTAAACGAATTGATGACGCGATGCAGGATACGCCGGCAGTTCTTATCAGCGGTCCGAGGCAGGCTGGCGATTCGACTGACGCGTATCTATAGCACCGTCAGCTTCCTACTCAAGTTGCCAGAAGACAGGCCAATGCCAGGGTATCCCCAGGCGACACATTTCCAACAAGGAAAACAATCGTAGGCCCATCGGCGGGATGACGACGACGGTGACCACCGCCTTTCCATGCTTAGCTACGGAGAGTTTTCATGTTTCCGAATTCATCTCCGACGGTCTGGATCAAGGAATAAGTATTCAGCTTTCTAAAAATACAATCCAATCCTAATATGACTTGTCGCCACATATTGCTAAGTGAGTCCTTCATGATTTTTTCCAAACAAAATCTTATGGAGGACCAGACAATGCGGAGTTTCGAAGGTTGGGCACCACCTGCGAGAGTGTGGGGGCCATGGATTGAATTGGCTAAGTTGACTGGTGGACCTCTTACATATCGAGTTGATTTTGATACCATATCAAGCGCAAGTTCGACGTTTGATGCCGAAATTCAATACTGGAACGGGCCATCGCAAAATGTTGATCTTGTAACAGGCCCCGGTAGCCATACATTTACTGCCGGGATCTGTTATTGCATACAACGCATCCGCTTCCGCAGTCATTCGCTAGGGCCAACGATTCAAGTGAAGGTGACGCCATGAAATTTGCATCCATCTGGGCCGTGTTGATCGTTTGTGGCCTCATGGCCTGCAAGGCCCAACCGGAAATCGAATTCGTCGTCGGCACTGAACGCGTCGTGGTCGAAAAGGTACAGGCAAACGTCTCCCTCGGCAGGGATGCTGCCAAACGCTACATGGTCGTCATCACCCTGCGGAACGACATCGCTGAAAGGTTGCAATCAGCGACATCACGTCATGTTGGCGGCTTAATGTCCCTGCGCATAGGAGATGTCTATGAACAGAGAGATATCCCGATTCATGAGTCCTTCCTGCCGGACACGCTGCATCTTGCCGTAGCTTCCGAGGAGGAAGCGCGGCGGATTGTCGAAATGTGGGGTAATGGAGAGCCTTGAGGCATTCGTGATCGTCACGTCACCGATGCTTTTCGTTAACACAGCAGATCGCCGTTTTTGAAGTTGTCCGCTGCGATCATGAGAAACTCAGTTTATGCGGGTTGATTTTTGGAGTTTTAGATGTGTTGAAGCAGAAATAATGCCATCCGGGAACGGGTGGCTTTTTGCTTTTCGGAGTACGTGTAAAAAGGACCTTTCTACTGACATACGCATGGCAAAAGAATTTATTGCCGTTTATGCAATTTTTCTTGTAGCCTATGTCCTTAAAAATTCACGCTAATGAAGCTGAGAATAACTGAGATGAAGGCTAGCTTCCATCACGTGTAGATCCGACTTGCACCCATTCCTTTTGTAGTAGTTTGAGTCAAACTAGATTTTATAGGAAAAAAGCCCAGATAAATAAGTCAAGATTCAAGATCTGCCTCAGATATGTTTGAAAACCGAGTCTGAGATTATCGCCATTAGAGTTGAGCAGATCATATTCTTTCAGCAACTTCAGCTCTTGCAAAAAAGCATGTACGTGGCTATTTATGTACTTTGATTTTGTCCTGCGCAGAAAAATGCATATCCAAATTACGCAAAAACGCACCTCTAACGCATGCAATTATCAGATTTATCAGAGATAAAAATATGAATTCCGCCAACCTTTCCGCAATCATCTCAGAAAAAAACGATTTTCGTCCACCACGATAATCGCAAAGACGCCCATCAGTGCAAAATTCAAGATACGGCGTTCCACGGAACGCCTTTTTTATTTTCCATCTAGCCGAAAATCATTCTTATACATAAAATCGGGGGCATTACGATGCTGAGTCAAACATTCTCTGAGCGGGACGCCGTTCAAAATAATTCAATCGATTGCCTGGAAATAATCATGCATCTCAAGGAAGGCATCGCCGTCTTGCGGGAAGGCTGTTTCGAATATGCCAATCCTGCGTTCATGAGCATCACCGGATGCCGGTGGGATATGCTCATTGGCAGGGCTTTGCCGGAACTGTTTCCCGCCGGGGAACGCGACGCGATCCTGCGCAGTCACGACGCGGTCCGCGCGACAGGTTTGGCCTCGACTCCCCATGAATTCTGGATCGAAACGGACCGGGGCGAACTGCGCATAGAGATGACCATGACCTTGCTGCGCTCCGGAGAGCCTGCTCCGGTGTTGGCCACGGTGGTCGATGTCACCCCGAAACGCAGACGCATGGACGAAATCAGAAAACTGAGCGATCGACTGCAAAGCATTCTGCACTCCATGCACGATGTGGTCGTCTCGCTTTCCGCCGAGGACGCGACAGTCTTGTCCATCAATCCGGCGGCCGAACTTCTGTACGGAATCCCCATGCGAAACTTGACCACGGCGTCCGAAAGCGACCTTATCGCCTTGGCCCACCCCGAGGACCAAGGCAAAGTCGGGGATTTTTACCGCTCCATCACGGTCAGGGAATTCGACGAACTGGAATACAGGATCGTCCGCAGCGACGGGACGGTACGATGGGTTCGCGACGAAGGGTATGTCGTTTTCTGCGCGTCACGCGGCATGCAGCGCATCGACCACATGATCCGCGATATCACAGAGGAAAAACAGGCCATTTTGGACCTGTACAGAAGCGAAAAACGGTACAAGGATTTTTTCCATAAGACCAAGGACATGGCGTTCAGCGTGTCGCCGGAGGGAGTGTTCCTGGACATCAACGACGCAGGCATCAAACTGCTCGGCCTGCCCGGTCGAAAGGCGGCCCTGCGCAGCAGCGTGTACGACTTTGTCGAACTCCCCGTGGCCTTGGACGAGATGCTGCGCGAACTCAACGAAAGGGGACACGTCTCCAACCGGTCCGTGACCCTGAAACCGACGTCGGAGGTTCCTATCGAGGTGGACATCACCGCGCGGGCCAAGAAAAACGAATCCGGAGCCGTGCTCTATTACGAGGGAATCGCCTCGAACATCACGCAGGCCATGGAGAACCAGAGGAACCGTGTGCTGCGCAATACGGCCGCAGGCATGTGCCACTACCTGAACTCGCATCTGATGCACATTTCAAGCGCCCTGGACGGAATGGAGGAAGAGCTTTCGGAAATGGACGAACGGTTCATCATCTCAGCGCGGCCAGAGGAAAAGGATGAGATCTGGGGCTCCGGACGCGATGCCTTGAGCGGATACATCCGGGACGTGAATCTGGGATACAGGAAAATCAGCAAAATCACGCGGGCCTTCAATTCCGCATTCCTGACCTATCGGGAAGAATCCTATCTGGACAAGACGATCCTCGACATCTTCAGCGCGTGCCACCCTGAGGGTTTCGACTGAGATTCACGGTGCGCCCCTTTTTCCTTGCGCCCGGTATCATTCTGGATAGCTGCCGGGTTGGCCACAAACCCGGTAGCCCTCGTCCATCAACGCATCGACGATCCAATACCAGTTGAAGGTCGACTCGATGGCAATCTCTTGCAGCTGATCCCGATAGGCAGCAAGCGGATGCAGAATTGTCTGAACATCGTTAGCAAGCTTTCGTTTTTCAATGATCTTTCCTGCATCATCGACGACAGACAAGAAATTTGAATTTGAATTTGAATGCAAATCGATTCCTGCGTATAGAGCCATCGGACACCTCCAATATGAGTGTTTGCCAACTCCTATATAGCAGAGGAATCGGTCATCTGCTATTTTCGGAGGTGTCCTTTTGTATGAGTATCAGATCTTGAATCTTGAGTTTTTCGGGCTTGGTTTCTGAGACCAGGAGTAAAAATTATTCGAAAATGGAATAAATCAAGATTCAAGATCTGACCCTTGATTTGTTCGATTTGTGCTGTGGTCTTCTTGACTCCAGTTGCCATCTTTTGACTTGGAAGACGAAAGGCCATCCGGGAACGGGTGGCTTTTGTCGTATCAGAGGGGTGTGGGGGGGCGGAAGTCATGAACGCAAATATGTATGACAAAGCAATCGCTTGCCGTTACCGCTACTTTTTTTGTAACGACGTTTCTGCAATACGTTCCATTTCGGAGAAAAGGCGGATGATGGTTTGATTCAAAATTCAAGATATGCTCTCCTCCCCCAGCGCTCAGAGTAGGGGCATGAGAGGACAAGGGAGATATGACAAATGATCAGCATTGAGTTCTTCATCACATCGTTAATTGTGGTGCTCATTCCTGGAACCGGGGTAATATACACCGTCTCTACAGGACTTATCCAGGGTCGAAGGGCAAGTGTATTCGCCGCACTAGGATGCACGGCAGGGATACTCCCGCACCTCATGGCCACGGTTCTGGGTCTTGCCACCATCATGCACACAAGCGCGCTTGCATTCCAGACTCTGAAATACGCTGGGGTTGTCTACTTGTTCTACGTTGCTTATGCGACTTGGCGTGACAAAACGGCTTTCGCCATTGACGCAAACCCCTCTGCAAAAACGGCCGCTGGTTTGGTCGTAAAAGCGTTTTTGATCAACATTCTCAACCCCAAACTGACCATCTTCTTCTTGGCTTTCCTGCCGCAATTTATTCAACCAGGCACGGATCAGCCTCTTTTCCAGCTTCTTCTACTCAGCGCTACCTTCATGGCTATGACGTTTATAGTATTCGTAATCTATGGTTTTCTTGCCCATGTGTTCCGCAAGACCGTTATCGAGTCTCCACGAGTGCAAACCTGGCTACGACGCGGATTCGCCTCTGCATTTGCCAGCCTTGGGGCGGAACTTGCGCTCACAGATTGATGGAGCCTGTTTGCGTCCACGAAATCTGCCGTTCGTCCTTGGAAGGGGTTGTTGTTGGCGCAGAGAGCCATTCACTCCGATACGCAGCTATCCTAAGGTCTGCCATAAGTACAGCTATACTCCGGCAAAAGCAGCTGCCGCGATAGGTATGAATTGCTCGGTGATAATTAAAATTATTCGGAAATTGGAACAATTCAAGACTCAAGATCTGACCCCAGGCTCCTACCTTGTCCTAATGAGCTTTGCGCGACACGAATATATGCGCCGTAGGCGGAATTGGTGCGTCGCAGTCGAGGCTGCCCGCAGGGAGCACCAGAAGCGTGCCGTCCATTTGTATGTTCGGCAGGGCAGAGCCACATTCGGCGCAGAAACTTTTTATGTGATCTGTATTTTTGAAGTTAAAGACTTTTATCAAGTTCTCGCCCGATAGCCAGCGAAGGGTCGCCGTGGTCGAAAACAGGTTGGCCGCATGGGCCGAGCCGGTATCCTTTCGACACCGTTCGCAATGGCACAAATAGAAACTCTCGAATTCGCCCTCGACCTCGAAGGCGACCTTGCCGCAGAGGCACGATCCCGCATAAATCACGCTTACACCTCCATGTTTAGCGCCGTTTGTCAGGCGGCGGTGCTGAAACCGCCGCGCAAAGCGTGAATTATAGATGCGTCATGCATCGATTGGCAACGCCAGTTCTGGCACCATCGACAATCCGGCAGCAGGAAAGATTTCCAGTCGCTCACGCAACCCCCTGCCCAAAGAATAGCATGTTTTTCAATATGAAAAGACGATTGATTTTGCACATTCCATCTTGTCGTACAAGTAACTGCCAGAATTCAAAGTAATATATATTGCAATAAAGCACTATAGAATAAAATATTGTATGACAGAGAAAATTGCAAATTTCGCTAGATAATTCTTGATTTATTTGGTAACAAATTCTCTAAAAATAAAATTTCATGTAAAAAATGTTACTTTTCGTCATCTTTGCGGCTTTATCCTGTACTGACGAAGCGTAGTTAGCTTAGATTGCGGATATTTATGTAAGAAATACCGTAAACGTTCTATGCAGAGAGAAGGAGTAGGCCAAAATACGACCGTATAGAATCAATGTTCCAGATGGAAGTCTTCCTTATAAAAAAAGCGTAAAAAACAGATTTTTATTCGTTAATTTATGATAAATTATTAATATAAATTATAAAATCTCCGAAAACATTCTTCAAAAATGATATATATTCAAGATGAAATTACATCGATAAAGTTTATAAAAAAGCAATATTTATATGATTCTAAAAAAAAGGATATACTCTTACTTCTACTGGGATAATAGAAGATTCAAGATCTGGAAACCTGATTCCTCGCGTTAATCAGGTCGTTCGTTAGCTGGAACCTATTACGCGGGCGTTAACAGTCCAGGGTTCGATAGGTCGTGAAGGCAAGTACAGACAGACTAGAGGTGTCAAATGAAGCGGATCGTTATTGCATCGGATGGGACGTGGAATTCGCCAGAGAACGAGGTGCCCACAAATGTGTTAAGGGTTGCCAGGGCCATTTCGCCACAAAGCACAGATACCATGCGGCAGGTTGTCTTTTACGACTGGGGAGTAGGGTCGGACCAGAAGAAACTGAGTGGAGGTATTTCTGGCGTTGGAATCGACAAGAACATCATGGACTGCTATCGTTTCATAGTTCAGAACTACGATGTCGGAGACGAATTGTATTTGTTCGGATTCAGTCGAGGAGCATATACAGTCCGGTCACTTGCTGGGATGATACGCAACTGCGGCGTACTTAGGCGCGAGTTCGAGCGGCATATTCCGAAAGCTTTCGAACTCTACCGCGACCGTGGAAAGAAGTCTGCTCCGGACGAGACAAGCGCGAAGGAACTCCGAGCCGAGTACTGTGTGGCGGATCAAACGCCAATCGAGTTTGTCGGCGCGTGGGACACGGTGGGAGCACTCGGCATCCCGATTACGTTCTGGGGGCTAATGAACCATAAGTCGGCATACCTGTTTCACGACACCTCGCCTAGCCGTACCGTGAAATGCGCACGGCATGCTCTGGCAATTGACGAGACGCGAGAGGACTTTACACCCGTTCTCTGGGACGAAGATAAGCTCGGAATCGACCTCAAGCAGGTGTGGTTTGCCGGCGTGCATTCCGATGTGGGTGGAGGCTATGCAGACAACCATCAACTCGCGGATATCGCCTGCAATTGGTTACTTCAAGAGGCAGAGGCAAGAGGCCTCGTGATTGAAGAGCATGCGACAGCGACACTGCAGCCGAGTCCAATCGGCAAGCAACACGACGAGTTTAAGGGAATGTACAAGCTCCGGGGAAAGACATTCCGCGAGATACATAAGGAGAGCTTGATCCACCGTTCAGTGAAGGATCGCTTCGAGAAGATGGGGAGTAGCTACCGAAGCCCAGCCCTGCGGAAGTTTCTCGAATTGCACAGCAATGACTGGTCGACTGTTAACATCGTCTCGTAGTCCAAGAGGTGGAGGGGATACTTGCTAAGCTGGCGATTCAGGGTACAGGAAAGGGTTGAGGTCTTGAATATTGAATTTTTACGGGCATGACCTTTCGCTCTTTGGGGACGCCTTGGCTGGCGCAGAGAGCCATGCATCCATAAGGCCTGCCATGAGTTGCAGCTATACTCAGGCACACGTCGATACCGCGATAGGTTTAAATTGTTCAACGATAAGTAAAATTATTCGGAAAATGAGATGATTCAAGATTAAAGACCTGCCCCTACTGCCCGCTATGTTGAAGAAATGCAGGAAATGGCCGAGTTTTCTACAAGTCGTTATGGTTTATTTGTTATAGACGAGTGTTCGCCGGAGTTGCGGAGTTGTGCGGAGAAGATTTTTGGGCGGTTGAATCTCGGATGTATCCACTAATACATTAACAGGGTCTTGAACCTGAGCGTATTTTCGTTCGCTTCGCTCACTATAAATGCGCGGATTATGGCTGCATAAGAATAGCTTTGCATACAATATATTGCATATCAGGTAGAATAATGGCATAGCAAAACTATATTGCGCTATAGGAAAGATTGTCTGAAAAATATAAAAACATCATTTTGCAATCAATATATTTTGGTAATAATCTATATAAAAAATGTTGGGAAAGAAATTAACATAAAGATGTGGCAGGAGACGTAAGTGGAAAAAGAAAATCGGGATGATGTTGCCCTTTGGGTGATAATCACTGCCTGCATCTTCATTCCAGTCCTTTTCGTCAGCCTTTGGGCATTCTATGACAGGTATTATCCACCTATGTTTATCGCAGTCCTTCTTGGCATTGCTGTCGCAGCGCTCACGTATCGTTATCTAGGAGGTGCATCAGGTTCTGAATTTTCCTTTGGTGTTCTAAAAGTTGCCGGATCAGCGGCACTTCTTCTTGGAACTGCATATCTAACAAACTGGGGTTTGTCCAAGCAGATGAATCAAGAAATTGGCCCAAATAAATTTGCTGAGGCAATATGTGAGCGAAATACAGCTCAAAGTGAACGGGATCAATTGAAAACTGAGGTTGGAAGTTTGAAAGGTGAGTTGGAAATCGCTGAGAAGAAAAAGGCTGAAGTTTTAATTAACGAAATTGAAAAATTATCTCCTTCTTCTGAATTAGGTCGTCGATTATCGGACTTAGCGATAAAGAAGATCGGTCCGTTTTCTGAAGTTATAAGTTTGAAAGACGTAAACGTTACCGTTGTGGGCTATGTAAAAGATAGAGAAGTTTTTTATGCATGTGAAAATCTTGGATTCGGAGGCGAGAAAGTACGTCTAACGCGTGTCGATTATAGTTCTGATGGTTCTGTTAGAACGTTAACTTGTCGCCAACGTGGAGTAATCCAAGCTACAGTTTGTAATGAAGCAACCCGCCGGTTTGACATCCAGATCGGATGTGACGCCGGGTTAATCTTGTTTCCTGAACATATCTCTAGTTGTGGAAGTGAGGGGGAAGTACGTTGGAGGGTGTCTAATGGCCCCAAAATTTTTAAAATATCAGCAGAGGTTCTATCCGATTGGCAGTAGCCAAACTCAGGATTGCACAGCGACGACAAACAGGAGGAAAGGGGCAGATCTTGAACCTTGAATTCTTCTGGACGATATCGACAGAAGCACCTTTCTTTCCGTGCTCGGGATAACATTGAGCCGATTTAACGCGAGTTGTCATGGCTATTGCCTGATGATGAACGCACGGCAAAACGGGGTCGCGGCAAAACGGGGTCGCATCTTGAATCTTGAATTTCCAGAAGTCCAAAAACTCATTAACTGAACGCGACGCTTCGGTTCATGCGCCTCCGCAGACAAGGGCGTGGCAATCCTTGGGAGTCAGAACCCGGATTCCCCAGTGGTTGCCCGAGAAGAATTCGAAATGGGCGGTGTTACCGGTGATGATGTAGCTTGCCTGTCCGGCGACGGCTGCTTCGGCGAAGGGGAGGTCGAAGGGATCAGGCGCGGTGGCCGCAAGCGGGCCAAGCGGGCCGGGCAGGACATGCAGGCCCCAGCGGTCCAGATAGTCGATCAGGTCGTCTCTCTCGTGCTCGGAAATTGCGCTGGCGAACTTCGGGCGTGACAGTACTTCCCGGTATTCCATGAGGATGCGGTCGTCGTGGACGCAGTGGAATCGTCCGGAATAGACAAGGTCGATGATGCGCGCCGGATAGGAATACACGCCAAGCAATCCCGAAACCAGCACGTTGGTGTCGATGACAACGCGTACGCTCATTCTGCGTCGGACCTGCCGCGTTTCGCCCTCACGTCTGAAATCTCCGCATCGATCTCCGCCTCGGAAATTTTATCCAGACCGGATTGCGCCGCCTTTCGTCGCACGGCGGAAAGCGCCATCTGCGCCCTGATGCGGCGTGCCAAAAGGAGGACTTCCTCGATGTCGTTGCTGTCGTGGACTGGTAGCAAGACGGCATATGGCTTGCCCCGGCTCGTCATGACGACTTCCTGGGTAGCGAGCGCTTCCCGGATTTTACCCGGTTCGTTGCGGAATTCGCGATCGGTGAATAATCTCATGCCGGTATCCTCTGCTTGGCTACAATATGGCTACATATTCGCTACAGTTATGAACCCGGACAATGCGTGTCAAGTGAAGAAATGGGCCAAGTTTCGCTGCTTCTATGTGGGAGCGGGGTCGCATCTCGAATCTTGAATTTTCAAAAATCTAAACAACTCATTCAATTTACTACACCTAATCATGCAGGAGACGAGGGGCAGATCTTGAATCTTGATTTTTGTCGGCACTGGGTCTCTGCGACCAAGTGTAAATATTGTTCGAAAATTGAATAATTCAAGATTCAAGACCCTCGATTTGTGCCCCTCAATTTGTGCAACCGCTGTGCGCGCTGTGCTTTTCTGTCTCTTACCCTTTTTCTTCCGACGACCGGGACTGCTTCCCGGTAATGGACTCAATGCTCATGCGCACGACCCAGGTGGCGGCGAGGGTGCGCTCGGGGACCGGGAAGGTGCAGGGTGCGTTGTACTTGGCGGCCAGGGCCTTGAGAACTTCGACCTTGAGGGTGTCATCCTCCACGAGGGTGGCCAGGCCGGTGCCGCAGACGCTGCGGTAGCGCGTCGTGGTCTTTTCCACGCGGATGTCCACTGCCGCACAGAAGCCCACCCTGGAATCGCGCTCGATCAGGTCCAGCTTGCGGCCCTCGGGGGCGCAGTGGATGAAGATGCTGTCCCCGTACAGGACGAAGTTGAACTGCAGAACATAGGGAAATTCGCCCGTGTTGAACGCCATGGAGACGACGTCCGCTTCCCGCAGCACGTCGTGCATGAAGGACTGGTCGGTGATCTCGCGATCCTTTCTTCTCATTTGGGCCTCCCAAGAATAGCGGGTTCGTGTTGTTTCGTGTGCATCATTCCTTGCCCGTACTTCTGGCCTTGATCAAACCCAAAATTCGGCTCTTTGACGGAACGAGGGCGACAAAGGGCAGCAGCAAGGAGACGAGCAGGAGGCAAGGGCCAGATCTTGATTCTTGAATTTTCAGGAGTAACTACTCTTCATGGTCCGCCCACTCCGTATAGAATTTCCGGGAGCATCTACCATGTGATATCCCGTGGTAATTCACAATCTTCCATATTTTTTTGATCCACTTATCGATGATCTGTCGTCTTTTTTGTAAAACACGCAACCAAAGAAACCCTTGCCTTTGACGTATCCATTCTAGTAGTCATTTCGGAACAGATTTTCAAAATATCTGAAATTTTCTGCGCTAATTTTCGCATCGCTTATCTATAGTTTCTTGTTATTAAAATTCATGAATATATCGAAATGTATATTATAGGAAATCTATATGAATCAAGATAATTACTGCAAGGATTTGAAAAGGTATTCAATAAGCCTGATTGTCTTTTTTGCGTTCATCTTTTTCTTTTTCACCCCAGCACACGCCAAAAACAAATGGCCAAGTCTCGCAATATCTGCGGATGGGACTCCGATTTCCTTCGAATCGTATGGTTCTGGAGAACCGACGCTCGTATTTGTCCATGGTTGGAGCTGTGATGCCCGCTACTGGCGGGAACAAATCCCCCATTTTTCGAAAAATCACCGCGTGATTGTGCTCGATCTTGCAGGCCATGGCCACTCGGGCATGGGGCGAACTCAGTACACCATGAGATCATTCGGAGAGGATGTGAAAGCTGTAACCGAGGCAACCGGCAGTCGCAGCGTCATCCTGGTCGGGCATTCCATGAGCGGTTCCGTCATCGCCGAGGCTGCCCGGCTCATGGCGGACCGTGTGATCGGGCTCGTCGGTATCGATACGCTTGAAAACATCGAATACCCGATGACTCAAGAAGAATTCAAAGGCATGGTCGGCCCGCTCGAAACAAATTTTCAGACCGGCTGCCGGCAATTCGTGGAGACGATGATTTCGCCGCGCACCGATGCAGAACTTCGTGAATGGATTATCGCCGATATGTCTGCCGCACCGCCGGATGTCGCATTGAGTGCCATGGAAAGCATGATGTCACAGTACATCACCGGCGAAGCCGCCAAGATATTCGAGGACATCCGCATACCCGTCAGGACCGTGAACGGCGACTTGTGGCCCATCGAATACGAAGCAAACCGGCGCCATATGTTTTCCTTCGATGCCATTGTCCTGAAGGACGCGGATCATTTTCTCATGCTGAATCGCGTAGAGGAGTTTAATTCCGCTTTGGAAAAAGCGATCGGTTCGTTTTCAACAAATGTCAAAAGCAAACCTGATCCCCGACTCTTGCGCGGCGACTGAAAAGCCGCTCGCGTCGCTGTCGAAGCACGGTATGTATTTGATACGGATCGACCTTCCGTACAGGAGAAGAGCGGACGCCTTTCTTGACCGGTGCATGAGAGAATCGCCTCACGTGTAGCATCAGCAATACCCTGTTACGTGATGGAATGATTTCTTGGATCGACGCTTCCTCGAATTGTAAAGCACGTGTCCATGTGCTAGCAGGATATGAAATTTGAGAAGGATTGTTCGGAAGAACAGACATCATGGGGAGATGCCCTAGATCAGGCGAAGTCCTGTGGAAAATGCAGCCTGGGGACAAAGGTCCCACGTTTTCACATTATTCGCAGCGGATGCCTACAGCAAATCTGGAAGTGGAACATGAGCCGCCCAACAGCAACGGAGGAACAGAACATGCCGGACCGCGAGATTTACACCAAGTTTTCAGGCCGAATCGGAAGACACGCTCGTCAGGGCGAAACACGGGCCCTGTGTCCCGGAGACAAAGCCGTCATGAGATCCATTTTCCTGGCATGGGTCCTCGCCGCCATTTTTGCGGCATTGCCCGTTTTTGCCGGGGTAACCGGCGTCGCGCCGGGGATTAAGGAAAGTCAGCCCGCATTCAAGGGCCCACAGCCCAAGGTCAATGTGCTGAAAAAACCCGGGTTCATTCCGAAGACCGGAGAGCAGTCCGGGTCATCCACGGAAACGCAGCCCGAAACGACGCAGGAGACACCAGCCCAGACCGTGTCCGACATCCAGATCCAGGCCGTCGAATTCCGAACCTTCCCCAATCTCCCGGCCTGCCGGCTGAAGCTTGTTGTCAGCCTGACCAACACGGGGGACACGCCCACCAGTTCGAATCTCGTTCTGCGACCCGTCTATCGCTTGGCCGCAGGTGTGCTCGAAACGGCCGCATCCGACATCGCCGTGCCATCCCTTGCCGCAGGCGAGACGCGAGAATGCATGGGCAGTGTCCCGTTGCGTGACAACCTGGAGCGCGAGGTTCTGGTCGAATTGCGGGACGGAGGCACGGTCCTGACAAGCGGGGTTTCCCAGATGCCTCCCGTCGCCAAGCCTTCCGGCGACAATGTGGCGCTGGGCGAGGCGACCTTCGCGCCGCCGCTGGTCTATGTAGTCGTCCACAATACAGGCAACGCCGACGTCACGGGCGTGTCGCTGCACATGCAAGGCCTTCCCGACACGGATGGTTCACAGCCGGTCAACATCATGTCTACAGGCATTCCGTGCCTGCCCGCAGGGGGGAGCGGCGTTGCCGAGTTCACCGTGCCCGCCACGCCTTTTGCCGCGTACAAGGTCCGCTTGTCGGCCACGGAGGCGATTCAGCAAATCGCCGAAAAGATCTATCCGCGACCGTGACCGCTCTGATCCAAAAGGATGGGCCGAGAAGCGCAGCCAGGGGGATGTGGGGCAGATCTTGAATTATTTCTACCTCTCGAGTCGATCCTGGAAGACTGCTGAAGCGCCACATCGGATACAGGCCTGCACTGGCAGAACATTGAGTCGAAGTTCGTGTCCCAAAAAACTGAGACACCAAAAAACAGTATTAGCCCCCGCCAGTTTGAATGCAATGGCTTGAGATTCAACAGTCTCAAGCCATTTTTTTTAACCCGACGGAAGGAACGCGCAATCTTCAGCGTTCTCGCATCTCCAGCGTCTTAAAGTAGTAATCTCCCAGCGCATCGTGCAGCGCGTTGGCGGCCAGTCGGGTGCAATGGCGGTCTTCTTCGGGCATGCAGTTTGGTCCGCCCGAGGCATGCAGTATGGTGTCGCCCATGATGGCAGCCACCTCTTCGCAGGTCTTGTTCACTGTCAGTTCCGCGTGAGGCAAGGTTCAGATCTTGAATCTTGAATTTTCTGGAGTGACTCCTCTCTATGGTCCGCCCACTCCGCATAGAATTTTCTGGAGCCATCAACCATGTGACATCCCGGGGCAATGCATAATCTTCCTTTTTTCTGGACGATATCGACAGGAGCACCTTTCTTTCCGTGCTCGGGATAACGTTGCACCGGTTCAACGTTATTTATCATGGCTATTGCCTGACGACAAATCACTTTTATTTGCCGCAACTTCGGCCGCAAATCTTTCCAAAACCCTGCGGCAATTACACGGCGTTTACACGCAGGCATTCATTCCTCAGTGAGTAAAATTCTTCGGAAAATGGAATATTTCAAGATTCAAGAGCCGCCCCTAGATTCCCCGATTCCCCGTTATCCTGGATTCCCCGTGAACCTTTTGTAAATCGCCACTTCCTCGGCTTTACATTAGCGGCGACACCCACTACCAGCTCTCCAGCCGCATCGTCTCGGCCTGGGAGCTGGCCCAATGCGACCTGTCCGTGGCCCTGCTCTGCATCGGCTTCACCGGCGAGGTCCTTCGCACGCCCCCTGGTCGACCGCGACCACTGGCAACGCCTCATGGGCGCATACATGTACGGGATCGTGACGCACAGTTTTCCCGGCAAGGTCGTTCGTAGTAGCACAAGAAGCCACTGTGTGCATGCTGATTGAGGCATTGTCGGTTTCGGTTATGGAAGTTTCACAGTAACTCGCTGTCATTGTTGGTTTCAGGGATATTCATATCTAACAAAATCAGGGTTTTTGACACATGCAAAATAACTCGTCTGCTGACCACGCAAAGGAAAACCTGCCTTTACAGTTTAAGGTATTGAAGTTGGCGTTGCTTATTGATGTGTCTTCCTGTCTACCTGTTATAGCGATCGCCATACTTTCAAATTCGATGATACTTCTTACTGATATTTATGATTATTCATACAACATTATTTCGGGAATTATCTCTGTTACTATTGTTAACAAGCTCATTAAGGGAAAGATAACATCTTACGATTATGGTGCCGGAAAACTTGAAAGCATGTGTTCTCTATTAATTTCTGTTTTGGTAGTCCTCGGATTGATCATTACAGCTGGATTATCAATACATCGCATCGTTTATCCTCAGGACTTAAATGTAGATTTTGCTTTAGTAGGCTTTGTAATTAATTGTATTTCTTTAGTAATCAATGTTGTTTTATGGAAAAGAATTTATAAAATTGCTTTAGTGTCAAATTCGCCAATAATGAAATCTCAATGGAGGCTTCATCGAGCAAATGCCATTGCAAATATATTCGTATTTGTTTCATTGCTTGCGGCTGTTTTTTTGCGAGATTTTTCATGGGGTTTTATTATTGACCCTGCGTGTGCGATATTGTTAATTTTTGCTGCCGGCTATGCATTTTTAGATCTGATAAAAGAAAGCATGCATGACCTCTTGGACAAAACCCTTGACGAAGATCTGCAGATGAAAGTTCTCAGAAGATTAAGTGAGTACTTCGACTGGTATGATTCTTTTCACGGTGTAAAATCCAGAAAGTCAGGCAAGAAGATAATAATTGACATTACGCTTGGCTTCACACCTGACAAGACAGCGGGAGATATCTTTGACCTTTCTGGAAGGATTAAAGAAAAACTGGAAAACGACATTCCCGACAGCGAAGTGCAAATTATCCCACGAATATACAAGGAATTTAGCGAGACAAATATAGCAAAAAATTCTTTAAAAAAAATACATATTCAACCGATTACAGAACAAAACATTACAGAATCAATGGAGTTGGTAAAAAAATTCTTGCCTACAGACAATTATGAACTAATATTTAAGGTGCTGAAAGAAAGCTGTATGTTAGGCACCAACAAAAATGAACTCTTGGAAGAGAATATAGCGCATCCTCGCTATTGGGTAGCTTTAAACGGCGACAAGGTAATAGGGTTCTCAGGATATTATTTCGATCCAAATGAGACCGATGCTGTGTGGGCAGGTTGGGCTGCAGTAGAACGGAGTCTTGGCATGCTTTCGGCAAAAGCCGCTAATGGCCTAATTGCAAAAGTAGTTTACGAAGCTAGAAAAACAGGAAGAAAATATATAAGATTATTTACTTGTGATTTACCTGAAGAGATCATGGCAAATAAAATATACGATAAGCTTGGTTTTGCAGTTTATAAAAGAGGGATTGACTGGGATGGCGTTGAGATACTTTATAAACAAGCCCACACAGAATCTGTCTATGATAAATTTGAAAAGAATCGGTAAAAGGCGAAGAATCCGATGGGACGGACCGCAAGAGATGAGGGCAGGTCTTGAATCTTGAATTGTTTCGACCTATCCAGTCTGTCCTGGAAAATTGTTGAAGCGCCATATCAGGAACAGGCCTGCACAGGCTGAACAGTGAGTTGAAGTACGTGTCTATAGAATTTGAGACACAAATAAGTACAACCTCAGGTCCCACCATTTGGAGCAATGGCTTGAGATTCAACAGTCTCAAGCCATTTTTTTTAACCCGCCGGAAGGAACGTGGAGTCTTCAGCGTTCTCGCATCCCCAGCGTCTTAAAGTAGTAATCTCCCAGCGCCTCGTGCAGCGCGTTGGCAGCCAGACGGGTGCAATGTCGGTCTTCTTCGGGCATGCAGTTTGGTCCGCCCAAGGCTTCCAGTACGGTCTCGCCCGTGATGGCGGTCAGCTCTTCGCAGGTTTTGTTCACTGCCAGTTCCGCAGCCATGGACCCGCTGATCTGGCTGGAACCGCATCCGTCGGTGCCGAATCCCGCGTCAAGGACCAGGTCGTTTTCGATGTGCAGAAAGATGCGAATGGTATCGCCACACGTGCCGGTAGCTGCGCCCATGTACTCGGCCTTGGCCGGCCGGCCGCGATACGGCTTGTTGCGCCAGCGTTCAAACCCGGCCTGACCGTAGGTCTGACGCGCTTCATCAAAAATCTTGTCCTGAAGTTCATTCACGATGTCGTCAAAACTGGGCATTGTCTCGTCCGTTTGTTGAGTGCTTCCATGTGTCCCCGCTGGGAACAGACCAAAATGGGCTCCTAGCACCCCCTCCGGAAATCGGCAACACCAGTCGCCAAAGACTGGAACACATACCAAAATGGTCAGAAAAGCCTTGTGCCGGACTCGCCCGCACCCCAATCCCGCAGCCGATTACCCATCAGGAACCGGCGTGACACTACGCAGGTTCACAAACGCCTGCACGCAGCCCTTCAAACGGGTGGCATGACAGAGTAGATGGGCATGTTCTGCAAGGCGGGTTCAAGGCCATTGGGAAGAAAAGGGGGCGGGTCTGCTTTTGATTCTTTGAGCTTATGAATCCGGTCAGAGCTGCCAAAGCGAGGCTGACCAGTTCTTGATCCCCTTTTCTTGCTTTGCGCCTTCTGATTGCGTCTTTCCCCACGCCCTGCACAAGTTTGATCAACTCTTCGGTAACTTCGTTTTTTCACAAATGTGCAACACCGCCCTCTACAGCGACGTTGTCCTGCCCGATGCCACCTGGCTTGAGCAGGCGCAGGTCAAGCCGGATTGGCTTTACGAGGCATTCTTGAGCTACTTCGCAGAGGTCGTGCCTCCCATGTACGACTCGCGGCCCATGTACCGGATCATCGAGGGGCTGGCCAAGCGCATGGGCGTGACCGACGCGGTGCCGTGGAAGAACATGGAAGAGGCTTTTGCCAACCAGATGCGCGATCTGCCCTGGAGCTTTGAAGAGCTGCGCGAAAAAGGTTTCATCCTGACCGATGCTGCCGAGTATTACAAATACAGGAAGTGGGAGAGCATCAATCCTCCCGCAGGGTACGGCAGCTCTGGGTCCAGCAGGACCGGCAAGTACAACTTCCTCAATCCCGTCAGTGCGGAGAAAGGCGTTGACCCCCTGCCCGATTTCAAGCCTATCGACCAGGACCTGTTGCCGGACGCCGAGTATCCTTTCCTGTTTGGAAACATCCGCATCCTGCAGCACGAGCACTGTTCGACGTTCAACAACTTCCAACTGATGAAGCGCAGGAAGACCAACACGCTGTTGATCAACACGGCAGATGCCGCAAGGCACGACATCTCAAGCGGCGACCTTGTCCAGCTGTCCTCGCCATGGGGCGTCACGCGCATCAAGGCCGAGGTCACCGACGATATCCGGCCCGGCGTATTGGCCGCGGCCGGTGGCTACGGTCATGTGCGCGGTCTGGAAGGCGATCCCAAGTATCCCGACATGGGCGGAGTCAACGTGCCCGGCGCGCTGATGCCCCCGAACCGCACGGAGTCCACGGGCGGCACCCCGCTGCTCAAGTACATCAAGACAAGGGTGGAACGGGCCGCCTAGATTTCTCCCCTCCCAAAAGGCGAAGGCCCCCGGACAGATGGTCTGTCCGGGGGCCTTCGCCTTTTTTAGGTCCAGAAAAGAGCACGTCTCGTTTTGATTCATGAGCCCTTTTTTTCTGAAGTTGTGAACAACGGCCGGGTGTGAAAATGGGGTAATTCAAGATTCAAGATCTTACCCTATGACCAAATAATTTCAGCATATTGCGCTGTTCTTCAGGGCTGGCTGACTACTTCCTTGTTGGCGTTATAGCTTACTCTTCGCCTTTCCAGCGAAGTTCATAGAGGTCGGTCCTCCGGCTTGTGACGTTGCGCACGCTGCCCAGGGTGCGCAGTTCCTTGAGGAGGTCGAGATCGACGTCGGTGATCAGCGTGGTCTCGATGCCCGGGGTCACCTCCGAGGCGATGGCGTCATGAGGAAAGGGGAAGTCCGACGGGGTGAAGATGGCAGACTGAGAGTACTGAATGCCCATGGTCTCCACCTTGGGGATGTTGCCCACGCTACCTGAGATGGCCACGAAGCATTCGTTCTCGATGGCCCGGGCCTGCGCGCAGAGGCGAACGCGCAGATATCCGTTCTTGGTGTCTGTCCAGAACGGGACCAACAGCATCTTCATCCCCTTCAGGGTCTGCAACCGGGCCAGTTCTGGAAATTCCACGTCATAGCAGATGAGTATGCCGATCTTGCCCACGTCGGTTTCAAAGACCTTAAGGTCGTGTCCGCCCGTGAAGCCCCAGTGTGCATCCTCATCCGGGGTGATATGAAGTTTGGCCTGGCTGTCCCAAGTGCCGTCGCGCCTGCACAGAAAGCTGACATTGTGCAGGGTGCCATCCTCTTGGAGCTGAGGCACGCTTCCGGCGACGATGTTGATGTTGTAACTCAGAGCCATCTCAGTCATGGCCTGACGCATGGGCTCGGTGTATTCCGAGAGTCGGCGCATGGCATCGGTGGGGCGCAGGTCATCGAACATGCGGATAAGCGGTGCATTGAGCAGTTCCGGAAAGAGGATGATGTCCGCCTTGTAGTCGCTGACCGTGTTCACGAAGAACTCCACCTGCTGCATAAAGTCGTCAAAGGATTCGAAGCGACGCATCTCCCACTGGACCACTCCGAGACGGGCGATGGATTTGGTGCGCCCCACCAGTCGCGTCTTTTTCCGATAATAGATGTTGATCCATTCCAGGAGCACTGCATTGCCTCGGGATTCGTGGTCGCCCGGCCAGTAGTCATCGAGGAGATTGCGGACATGGAAATCGTTGGAAATCTGAAAGGTGAGCACCGGGTCGTACAATTCACGGTTTTTGACTTTGAGGATGTACTCCTGGGGCGTCATCTCCTTTGATACTTTGTGATAGCCGGGAATGCGCCCGCCCAGCAGGATGCCCTTGAGATTGAGATTCTCGGCGATCTCCTTGCGTGCGTCGTAAAGGCGCCGTCCCAGCCGCATGCCCCGGTATTCCGGATCCACGAAGACCTCGATGCCATAGAGGTAGTCTCCCTCCGGGTCGTGGGATTTGAAGGTGCCTTTGCCGACAATCTGGTCATAGGTGTGCTGGTCGCCGAACAGGCTGAAATCGATGATGACGGACAGGGCGATGGCCACGATCACTCCATTGTCCTCGATGCAAACCTGTCCTTCGGGAAAGAGGGTGGTCAGCAGGGCAATCTGCTTTTGCGTCCACGGGGTGTCGAGGCTTTTGTAGACCCGTTTGTGGAGATCTCGCAAAGCATCAAAGTCGTCTATTGAAAGATGTCGTGTCTGTAATTTATGTTCGATTTCTTGCATCATCCATGTCATCCTTTCACTTTGGTTGTGCGTGAAAAAAACTGAATCGTATGTGTGTTATATGGTGAATAAATTCATCTTCAGGAAGTTTGTATAATAAACTGGGGGAATTGCAAGGGCGACATGTCACGCAATTGCGGAATTGGGGGCGAGGTTTTGATTAAATTTCCATAAAAAAAGACTGCTAGCTACTCATAGCCAACCTCGGGCGCCGAGTTGGTATCCGAAAATATTGAAGTCGCCCCAAAAATAGTGAGTAAAATTCTTCGGAAAATAGGATGATTTAAGATTCAGGATCTGCCCCTGGATTCTCTATTTATTCCGTCTATTTTAGCTGTTATCATGGCATGGAGCAACTCTACCGTCTTACAGCAGATTTCTGACGACCAGGAGGACGACATGGCAATGGAATTCATTCTTAGTGGCACCGCAACCTTCATGGAGCATCTCGGACTCAGCGAGGAGCCCTTCGGCGTCTACTATTCGGACACGAAGCCGGACAACGCATACGGCCCGAAGCCGGGCACTCCCATCTCGCGTGAATTGGAGGATCGAAGAGAGCTCAATATGCTGGCGGTCATGAAGACCTTTTCCTGTGTCATGGGCAATATCTGGCTGGCCCGAAAAAAGAAGGGGGCGGCGTTCATTTCCGCCGAGGAATACGGATGTCCGGGCGGCGTGTACTATTGTTCGATGATGAAGCCGCATCTGCGCTTCATCGAACATTACGTGTCAACGGGCTTTGCGGGCACGCCCATGCACGGCGAGCGGTACATGCCGGGGCCCGACGCCATGCGGGCCTTCATGGAGAAGGTGAATCCGCGCAAGGCTCCTGCCAAATACTGCATTTTCAAGCCCCTGTCGCAGTTTACGGACGGCGACGAGCCCGAGTTCGTCATCTTTTTCGCCCGGCCCGAAGTGCTGACAGGGCTTTTCGTCCAGGCGGTGTTTACCACGGGCGACATGGACTGCGTGGCATCGCCCTTTGGCGCAGGCTGCACCAACATAATCGGCTGGCCGCTGTACTACCAGACGCAGGGTGTGGAAAAGGCCGTGCTCGGCGGGATGGATCCGTCTGCGAGAAAATTCATGAAAACCGACGAACTGACGTTCACGGTCCCCTTGAGTCTGTACGAAAAAATGCTGGTCGCCCTGCCGGAGTCCATGTTTGCGCACGAAACGGACTGGACGGGAGTGCGCAAGAAGGTTGAGCGCAGCGCCAGAGCTTGGGGAGAAGTGGAGTAGCGGGACAGGGGGATCCTTCCGATTCCAGGGCAACCCTTACGCAGTAACAACAGCCTGCAAATTTGGATTTTTTCGACAGTCAGCTGATGTCCTGCCGCGTGAAAATTGCGTGGACGCGGCAAAAGCCCCGTGAATCAACAGACAAAAGCCCCCGGACAGCCAATCTGTCCGGGGGCTTTCGTTTTCTTTAACAGGCCGCCCCAAAAGGGCGATCTGCTGCGTCTGCGAATTTTCAATTTTTCAATCAGTTAAAGGGCGGAGAAACTATAGTTCGTTGGTGTAGGGCCAGGCCATAAGGCCGCCTTCCATGACCCGTACGTCGGTGTAGCCAGCGCTTTCGAGAATGCGTTGGGCTTCGTAGCCGCGCATGGAGACCTTGCAGAAGGAGAGGATGGTCGCGTTTTTGTCCTTGGGCAACTCGTTCACGCGTCCGCGCAACTGGCCGAGTGGGATGAGCGTTTCGCCCCGGCCGAGCTGATTTTCCTTGAATTCATCGTGGCCGCGCACGTCCAGGATGTAGAGCGGACCGCCTGCATCGAACAGGGCCTTGGCCTCGACGCTGGAGATGCCGGTCATCAGTCCGCGCATCTTGTTCTGCAGGATGTGCGCGGTGGCGATGGCATGGTCGATGGCCTGGGAATAGGGCGGCGCGTAGGGCAGGTCGGCCATGGCCATCTCGTCCACGGTCCAGCCTGCGGCCACGGCCACGGCCATTTCCGAGGCCTGACGGTTCACGTCGCCGGGACCCACGCAGGCGAATCCGAGGATGCGGCCCGTGGCGCGATCCGCGACCATCTTGGAGACCAGGGGTTTGGCGCCCATGAAGCCGGGCTTGTCGGGGCTGGCGTTGATGGCCGTGACCACGTCGAAGCCCGCCTCCCTGGCGCGGCGTTCCGAGAGGCCTGTGGACGCGGCGGTGAAGTCGAAGACCTTGCAGATGCCGCTGCCGATGGTCCCGGGGAAGCGCACCGAATCGCCGAGCACCGCGTTCTCTCCGGCCACGCGGCCTTCCAGATTGGCCAGGTCGCCGTAGGGCGCAAGCATCTTCTTGCCGGTGAGACGGTTGGTGATCTCGACGCAGTCACCGGCGGCGTAGATGTTTGGGTCCGAGGTGGCCATGAAGTCGTTGACTGCGATGCCGCCGAATGCACCGATTTCAAGGCCCGCGGCCTTGGCCAGGGCCGTGTTGGGAGCCACGCCGATGGCCATGACCACCAGGTCGCAGGGCAGCACCCGTCCATCTGCCAGCCGAGCGGAGCCGATCTGTCCGTTTTCGCCTTCAAGGGCCGACAGGCCGACGCCGGTGATGATCTTTGCACCCTTGGCGCGGGCATGATTCTCCACCAGCAGCGCCAATTCCGTATCCAGAAAGCCGAGAATTTGCGGCAGGGCCTCGACCACGGTGACATCGACACCCGCATGGCACAGGGCCTCGCAGGCCTCCATGCCGATGAGTCCGCCGCCGATGACCACGGCCTTCTTGCCGCTGGAATGCTCGGCCCAGCTGCGCATGGCGTCGGCGTCGGCCATGGAGTGCAGGGTAGTCACGCCCTTGAGGTCGCGTCCGGGGATGGGAGGCATCTTGGGCACGGAGCCGGTGCACAGGATGAGCTTGTCATAGGCCAGGAGGCCATTGTTTCCGGCGGCATTGATCCAGCTCACGACCTTGCTCTCACGATCGATGCTCACGGCCTCGGTCTCGACCATGGCGGTGATGCCCTTGGCGCCGGCAAAGAAGGCCGGGTCGCGAACTACGCCGGAGGGGGTGCACAGCAGCTTTTCGCGCTCCTTGAACATTCCCGACACGTAGTAGGGATATCCGCAGGATGCCATGGACAGCTCCGGGGCCTTCTGCAGGAGGATGACCTCCGCGTTCTGATCAAGACGGCTGGCCCGGGCCGCTGCCTTTGGTCCGGCGGCGGTTCCTCCGATCACGACAATGCGTTTGGCAATCATATTCGTCTCCTTTTGGTCAAATTGGTTGAATTTTGAAACAAGAGCCCCCGCCACGCCCCCAATCGCCCGGTGCGCGTCATGTTGACAGGAATGAATCCGCCGAAAAAACTTAAAGTGATATGTTAGGTTTTTGCCTGAATCACCTTTTCAGGGATGCGGGCCGGGCTCTTGAACGGATCAGGCTCGCCGCTCCAAGAAGCATGACAAATCCGAGATGGCTCCAGTCCACCCACATGACCAGCGTGGGAGAGAAATAGCTCTCCGGCTGGTTCTTCATGACCCGGATGATGCCGGTCACGACGATGCCTGCCCAGCAGAGGCCAACGATGACATCCATTGCCGTCCAGGACTTGCGGGTCAGGATGCGGGGCAGCCGCCAGCCAAGAATGGCCAGCAGCACGATGGCCAGGATATAATGCAGCACGTGGTTGAAATAGTAGTCCGCCGTCCATGCGAAGCCCGGTACGTCCGCCAGATAATAGCGGGCGAAGATGGGCATCTGGGCGAAGCCCGTGAACAGCAGCGCGACCACGGTCAGGCGAAAGAGCAGGGTGAGCTTATTCATTGTCGTCCTCCGAGGTGGCTCCGCGCACCAGATGCAGCACGCCGGCCATGACTCCGACGAGGGGCGCCGCATAGACGGCGCGCGCCAGCAGCTCCTCTTTTTCGAACGGGTTGCCGACCGAAGCCAGATGCGGCTTGCCCGGACCCTTTTCAATGGCCTGATCCAAAACGTCGAAGGGCACGGGGGAGACGTAAAAGGTGTTGGTCCCGCCGTTTTCCGTGTCGCCGTAGATGAAGCCGCCGGTGTGCCGGGCCAGTTCACGGGCCTGAGCCAGAATTTCGTCGCGCGGGCCGATGGTCTGGACCCCTTCGGGGCAGGCTTCGATGCAGGCCGGGGTTTCACCCAGGGCCACCCGGTCCCGGCAGCGGTCGCACTTGTACATGACGCCGTTGCCCGCGAAGCTCGGCGCGAGCTTGAGGTAAAGGCCAACGCCGGTCTGGCGCTCGGGGATGTGCCAGGGGCAGACATCCTTGCACTTGGAGCCGCCCAGACAAATTTCGTCGTTGATGCTGACTATGCCCCGGCTGTCCTTGGAAGCGGAACCCCACGGGCAGAGGTTGGCGCAGGGCGGATTCTGGCAGTGCAGGCAGCGTCTTGGGATGTTGAGCTCAAAGGGCCTACCGTTGTATTCACCCGTGGCCGTCTGGATGTAGAGCCAGTTGTAGGGAGTCAGGCGGTCGTCCACATCCTGCCGATCCGACCAGTCCGCGGCCTTGACCTTGGATGGATACATCTTGGGGAAGGGTTTTTTCGGCTGCGGGAACTTGTGGCCGTTGGTCTCGCGGCAGGCCTCCACGCACGCGCCGCAGGCGATGCATTTGGACAGGTCCAGCAGCGTGGCCAGTACGACCTCTTCGGCCCGGGCGCCTTGGGCGCGCGCCTTCGCCGGGCCCAGGGCGGCCCCTGCTGCAACGGCGAGGCCGGAGGCGAGGAAGGATCTGCGGTTGACTTTCATGCGTTTCTCCAAAGTATTCGTAGTCTGATGTTCAAAGGCATGGATCGCCGCCTGCGCGGAGATGACAGTGTACAAGGGCGTCGACCGCGCTCACTGCGGTGCCGCGTCTTGTGTCTGTAAAAACGGTATCCGCCATTGCGGCAATCCGGAAATATCCAGAATCCAGCCGTCCCTCCCCGACGTCATCCCCGCGCAGGCGGGGATCCTGCCTGCCGAAATCTTCACAATTCGAAGGCGAGTCAGGGACGTCATCCCCGCGCAGGCGGGGATCCTGCCTTTTCCCGTACGCTGTCGACTCATCCTGTCGCTTTCTCCACGGGGAGGCGCACAGTCAGTACCGGCACCGGACTGAGCCTTACGACCTTGTTTGCCACGGATCCAAGCAGCATGTCCATGAATGTTCCGCGACCATGAGCTCCCATGACCACCAGATCATAGTTTCCGGTTTGTATTTCGGCCAGGATGCGTTCGGCCGGGTCTCCGGTCTGGATTTTGAGTTCGGCCCCGGACACCGGGCAGCGGGGATTGTCCGTGACGCATTCGGAGGCCATCTCGCGCACCCTTTCGCGCGCTTTTTCCTTGGCCCTGGTTGTGGCCGTGGCATTGATCGTTTCCCACTCGGCGCGGCTGAAATGGCTTTCAATGTCAAAACCCGCGTCCCCGCTCATGAGCTCGACCAGATCCGGAACGACATGCAGGATTGTCATGGCCGCTCCATGGCAGTTGGCGAGGGAAACGGCGTGCCGCAGGGCCATGCGCGCGCTTTCGGAGAGGTCCGTTGCATAGAGAATGCGTTTGTATTCGGGCAGCATGGTGTCAGCTCCTGCTTGCTGTTTGGGGAGTAAAAATGCCTTTTGGCTGTGCCGGTCCGAAGAGGCGATCGGTCAGCTTCACGTACCAGGCCGCGCTCTGGACCTGGATGATGTAGGCCATGGCCACGACCAGGGCCGCGTCGGAACCCTGGGATCCGAAGGCGTTGATGGCTACTGCCAGCGCGATGGAAAGGTTGCGCATGACGGTGCCGTAAACCATGGCGATGGCGTCGCCTCGTGGCAGGATGATTCGTCCCAGGACGGTGCTCAGGACGAAATTCACTCCATAGATGATCGCCAGGGGCGCGAGGATCTGCAGCAGCATGGCCGGTGCGCCCATGATGGTCCTGGCCTTGAGCGCCAGGGCGATGAACACGATGCCGAGCACGCCGAGGGTGGACAGGGCGGGAAAGCGCGGTCCCAGACGTTCGGCGAATGTTTTCTGGCCATAAACGCGGATCAGCAGTCGCTGCGTGGCGTAGCCAAGAGCCATGGGCAGGAAGACGATGAGTGCGATCTGGGAAAAGACGGCGCTGACATCCATCTCGATGCTCGCCCCGAGCAGGGAGCGCACGTAGAACGGCGTGGCCAGGGAACCCAGCGTGAGCCCGATGACCGTCATCTTCACGGCGGCGGCGACATTGCCTCCCGCGAAGCCGGTCCAGGAGATGGTCATGCCGCTGGTCGGCACCAGACCGGCGAGCACGATGCCGAGCATCATGTACGGTTGGTCGCGGAAGAAGATCCAGGCCACTCCAAAGGCCATGAAGGGAACGATGGCGAAATTGACGATCTGGGTGACGATCTGTGCCTTCAGATCACCGCCGGAAAAGACCTGATTGATCTTCAGCGTGACCATCATCGGGTAGACCATCAGAAAGGTGAAGGGCACGATGAGATTCTTGAGCCATGCCGCGTCACCCAGGAGCCCACTCACGAATCCCAGGATCATGACCGTGGGGATGGCCAGGACCAGATTTTTAGATATCGTCTGCAGTATCTTCCACATCACCTTTCTTCCTTGTTCATTTTTGTGTTGCTATTCTTCACACGTGGCGCTGGTTTCAATTTCCCGGCAGTCCGGATTGCTCATGCACGGAGCTTCCTTTTCCTTCATGACCTTTACCCTGTTCGCTCCGCGCTCCACGATGAACTTGCGTCCGCATTTGCGGCATGCGTGGAATTGCGGGGCATAGTCGTCTCCCTGATTTACGGTCATGCTTTCCTGACAATACGGGCAATTGACTGTTACTGTAGACATGGCTTGCTCCTTGCGATTTGGGTTGAGAAGTCTGCCTGGTTCAGATTTTTCTGACCTGAAACAGATAATCGTCTCCTTCCTTCAATTCATGAGGTGGGACCAGCTGAAAACTGCACTCCGGGTGCACTCTGCGCAGATCGGGCAGAAAGGCCCTGTCATTGGCCAGGATCAGCATGGACTCACCGGCTTCAAGCCTTTTGATCAGTGCGCACGCTGTCAGCATCCCGAAAAAATCCATTGTGTTCCGCATGTCTAACTTGGTCATGGCAGTCATCCTCATGCGCCGGGCCTCGCCGACATTTCTCCCATAGCCAGCGGCGTGCCAGAATTTCCTTTTGGTGATCCCGAGATTTTAATTATGCTTATCATGGCGAAATAATTATTTTAAATGTGCGTGTAGGCGATTCAAAATGCTTGATTGGCGCTTCGCTGTTGCGTTTTGCATGTTCATTAACTAAACACCTTAACAGGTTGTTTGTTCACAAATAAAACAGGTGGCATGGAGCGAAGGGGATGGACGAGGATCTGAATCAATACTGGAAGACCGTGGTCAACACCATTCAGGACGGGATCATGATCGTCACGCCGGACGGCAAGATCGTGTCCGTCAACGAGGGGCTGGTGAGCATGACGGGGTATGCCCGCGATGAGCTTATCGGGGCTTCGTGCACGATCCTCGGCTGCTCGTCCTGCGAGCTGGCACGCGGGATTCCGGAGTGTCACTGGTGCGTGATGTTCAAGAAGGGAGAGCTGCGCAAGCAGCAGTGCGCCCTGATGCGCAAGGACGGTTCCCGCGTGCCCGTGGTCAAGAATGCCTCGGTGCTCAAGGACAGGGACGGCGAGATAATCGGGGCGGTGGAGACCATGACGGACATCTCCGACCTTGTGGACAAGGAGCAGCAGCTTGAGACCTTCCGGCGCGAGATCTCACGCGAAGACTCCTTTCACGGCATCGTGGGCCGGGCCGCGAACATGCAGCAGGTCTTCGACTTTATCGACGGCGTGGCGCAGATCGACTCTCCGGTCATCATTTATGGCGAGAGCGGCACCGGCAAGGAGCTGGTGGCCAAGGCCATCCATGAAGCCGGACCACGCCGGGACAAGCCTTTCATCAAGGTCAATTGCGCGGCGCTCAACGAGTCGCTTCTGGAAAGCGAGCTCTTCGGGCATGTCAAGGGCGCCTACACCGGGGCGCACAAGGACCGCATGGGGCGCTTCGAGAGCGCGGGCGACGGCGACATCTTTCTGGACGAGATCGGCGATCTGCCCGCCAGTACCCAGGTCAAGCTCCTGCGCGTGCTTGAAGAGAAGGTCATCGAGCGCGTGGGCGACCACAAGTCCATCCCGGTTCAGGCCCGGATTCTGACCGCCACCAACCGCGACCTGCCGGATCTCATTGCCAGGAACCTGTTTCGCCAGGACCTGTACTATCGCATCAACGTCATCCCCATCCGCATCCCACCGCTGCGCGAGCGCCGCGAGGACATCCCGCTGCTGGCCTCCTCGTTTTTCCTGCGCATGCAGCTCAAGTCCGGCAAGAAGGTGCAGGGCATCTCGCGCGAGGCCATGGATCTGCTCCTGCGCCACCCGTGGCCGGGCAACGTGCGCGAGCTCAGGAGCGCCTTCGAATACGCTTTCGTGGCCTGCAAGACGGACATGATCGAACCCCGTGACCTGCCGACGGAGCTCATGAGCGAGGCAGTCGTGTGCGCCCCTGCCGATGTCGGGGCCAGAAGCCTGGATGAAATCAAGAGGGAGCGCCTGGTGCAGGCCCTGCGCGAGGCAAACGGAAACCAGTCCGAAGCGGCGCGGATTCTGGGAATCTCCCGCACCAGCGTCTGGAGCCAGATGAAACGCTACAAGGTGGGGCTTTAAGGAGGTTTGAAAACGGCCGGACGAAGGCTCCCTTTGCCGGGTCTGACGGAAGCGCCCGGATATGCGGAGCCCATGGCGTCACGTCATGGCCAGTCGCCGGGTCTGACGGGCGCATCATTCAAGTGGTGTCTGTTTTTCAAGCAGCGACAGCCCGTGCCGCAGATCTACCATCAGATCCTCCGGATCTTCGAGTCCGATATGCAGGCGGATGATCGTTTGCCCATGATGGCGGCCGCCCAGATTTCTTGCGGGCACTCCGGCCGTGATCAGGCTCTTGTATCCTCCCCAACTGAATCCCATCCCAAACAGACCAAGAGAGTCCAGAAATGCGCCCAGATCTTCCGGAGCGTATTCGTGACGCAAGGTAATGCCGAAAAGGCCGGACGCGCCGCTGAAGTCGCGCTTCCAGAGATGGTGTTCAGGGTGCGAGGGCAGGGGCGGATAGAGCACGTCGCCGACCAGCGGATGGTCTTGCAGGCACTGCGCCACCTTAAGGGCCGAGGCGAAGTGCTCCCTCATGCGGACATGCAGGGTCTTTAGGCCGCGCAGGGTCAGCAGGCAGTCGTCGGGCGAACCGTAGATTTCCCGGCAGGCGTAAGCCTTGTCCAGGGTTTGGGCGTGTTCGGCGGTGGTCGAGACCGAGCCCATCAGGACGTCCGAGTGGCCGGAAAGATATTTGGTGACTGAATGGATGGAGATGTCCACGCCAAGGGCGAACGGATCGAGGAACAGGGGAGTGGCCCAGGTGTTGTCGAGGACGGTCAGGATGCCGCGTTCGCGGGCGATGCCGGTGATGGCTGGTATGTCCTGGATCTCGAACGTGTTCGAGCCCGGCGATTCCAGGAAAATGAGCCGGGTGTTCGGACGCAGGTAGCCTGCGATGTCCGCTCCCGCATTGCCCGGCACGGTATCGGTCTGAACGCCGAATTTGCCCAGGACCTCACGGCAGAAGCGTAAGGTCGGTCCATAGACATTGTCGCAGACGAGCAGATGGTCCCCACTCTGCACAAAAGCCAGCAGGGTTTCGCTTATGGCGCTGATGCCCGAGGGAAAGACGCGGGTCAGGGCCGCGCCCTCAAGTTCGCCGATGGCCTTTTCGAGAATGCGCTGCTGCGGCAGCCTGTCGGTGCCATAGGTGACCCCGCCATATTCTCCAAGGCCGGCACTGCGCAGATCCGCATACGAGTCGAAATATACGGTCGAGCCGCGATGAAGTTCCGGGTTGACGGTTCTGGTCCGCGGAAGTCCCAGATCCGGCGTCTGCATGATGCGGGTGCGTGCTTTCATGAAATCCCTCCTGCTCCTGGTGCTGATGCCTTGGCGAAAATCATTGGTCAACAATGTTTTGGATGGGGCGGCCGAAGGGCTCGTGCTCAAGGTCTTGGTGCCGGTTGGCGGCGATGGACTCCTGCTTGCGTCCCTGGAAAGAGGGAGAGCGGAGCGCTACTGCTTTGGCAGTATGTCGGCATTTGCGATGCTGGGATGCTTCCGTATTTCAGAGAACCAAGGTCTCTGGCGCTTGCCGTGATTGTGATCACACGTGTACGCGATGGAAATTTGCTGCAGGCAAGTCACCTATAACGTCAAGGGAGATCACCATGAAGAATCAGGATATGGCAACGCCGTGCCCCAACTGTCAGGGTTTTGTGAGGCAAATCGAGATTGAAGAGCATGTTTTGTTTAAAGGCGTTGAGGTTGCGTACACTGCAACGTTGCAGCAGTGCGCCGAATGCGGGCTTGAGTTGGCTGACATCGAAGAGGCGGCGGTCATGCAGGAGCGGCTTGCCGATGCATACCGGAAAATCGTTGGTTTGCTCGGAAGCGAAGATATTCGTCGACTGCGTCAGGAAAAGGGCTTGTCGCAACAGGCACTGGCGGATGCCTTGGAAGTCGGAGTCGCCAGTATCAAACGCTGGGAAACCGGCGTTGTTCAGAGCAAGTCGATGGACACCCTGTTGCGATCGTTTCTGCTGGACAATCAATGCAGTGAGCACACTGGCAACCGTGAATTTTCCATCCCGCGAATTCGTTTGGTTCTTGAAGCCTTTGCGGATCACCTGAAGCGTCCTTTGTTGAAAAAGGATGACCGCATGCTCTATGCGGCTAAATACCTCTGGTACGCCGACATGGCCGCATTCAGGGATCTGGGCCGCGGCATGACTGGGGCTACATACGCCGCTTTACCGATGGGCCCTCAACTGAACAATTATCGGGATCTGGTTGATGAGATACTCAAGGCCGACATGACCAGCGCTTCACCACTCAGCAAAGCGGAAACGGCCCTTATCGCAGCCGTGGCCCGGACTTTTCCGACCAACAAGGGCGTCTACGATGCCTCGCACCGCGAAGCAATCTGGCTGCGTTGCGCCACCGGGGCGCTCATTCCATATTCCCATGCCGTTGACTTGACCGAAATGCCCACATGCAAGGATCTTTCTTAACAATTGAATGCGATCGAATGCGCAAAAGTGACGCAAATGGTTTGCTGAAGCTTGCTGTGACAGTGTCCATGCGTGCAATATTCAATAAATGATGCGGGAACATTTTTTTTGATTGCTATTCTTTATAGTTTCCGTTTATTTTTTACATCCAGATTTTTTCACCATTCTTGTTTCAGGCTTTTTTCGCTGGCTGCTGCGGCGATAGTGACCTTCCGGTATATCATCTCAAGTTGACGTTGTAGTAGCGCGCACCTTCTCGAATCTAGCTATTAATTTCTCATCCTCGATCAACCTATGCATCGCTTTGAAATCACATGAGAAAGCGCAACGCCAAGTGGCGCTGGCTCGTTTCATGCGCCGTTATGCTGGGTATCATCCTGAATGTTCATGAGAAAAAGCTGAAAGGTTACCCACCGCGCTGGAGCAAGCAAAAGCGGTGGCCGTGTGCCAAAAATCGCCGCAGCTCCTTTTGCGAGCCTATCTGCTTTTCGGGACCATGATTCTATGCTACTGGATGAGATACGACTGGTTCGGCTTCAGATAAATTTGTTGAAAAATCGAAGCTTATCTCGTCGATCATCGTGTTGACGATATGAGATTCCGCAAGAGTGGTTTCAAACTTACGGAAAGTTCGGCATCGGGTTGGTGATCAGGGAGTTTATAATCATGAAAACCATTGTATCCATTGCTTTAAATCCAACGATCGACAAGAGCTCAAGTGTTGATCACGTCGTTGCAGAGCGAAAACTCTACTGCAAGCCGCCACGTTTCGAGCCAGGAGGCGGAGGGGTTAATGTCTGTCGGGCCATCAAAAAACTGGGAGGAAAATCCCAGCTCCTTTATCCCGCAGGGGGAATGACAGGCAAGAGGCTTCAGGAACTTCTGGACGAAGAAGGGCTGAACCATCGGTCATTTCCCATCGCGGGAATGATCCGCGAGAGTCTGGTCATTTTGGATGAATCGACCGGCCAGCAGTACCGCTTTGGAATGCCGGGACCAAAACTGAAGGAAAACGAATGGGAGTCATTTCTTCAGGAACTTGCTGCCATCGACCCCGCACCCAATTATGTTGTGGCAAGCGGAAGCCTTCCGCAGGGCGTGCCTACTGACTTTTATGCACAGGTCGCGCGTATCGGAAAGAAAAGGGGGGCAAAAACCATTGTGGACGTTTCGGGTAAAGCCTTGAAGGAAGCGCTGGATGAAGGGGTGTTTTTGATCAAACCCAATGTCCGCGAATTCAGGGAACTGGTCGGCGAAGAGATCAAAGAGGAATCGCAGATCAAGGCCGAGGCCCAGAAAATGGTCAAGAGCGGCCGGTGCGAGGTGCTCATTATTTCTCTCGGTGCGGCAGGCGCCCTGGTGGTTTCGGAGGAATTTACCGAACACATCCTGCCGCCTACCGTGCCCATTGTCAGCAAGGTCGGGGCCGGAGACAGCATGGTTGCCGGTGTCACCTTGAGCCTTGCCCGAGGAAACCCGCTCAGGGAATCCGTCCTTTTCGGAGTGGCGACCGGTTCGGCAGCCGTCATGACCCCGGGATCGGAGCTATGTAGGCGGGAGGATGCCGAGAGGTTATATGAAAGCATGGTTTCAGGATCTTGAAGAACACATGCACAGCGCGGGGTGACGGCCATGAGAGTTTCACTCCTTAAAATCAAGAGCGTACGCACCCGGCCTCATGAATCCTGGAGAAACTCCCGGAACCTTGCCAGCATCAGGAGAAAGACATGAATCAGGACATCAAAGATCGCTCAGTGGCTTATTTTTCCATGGAAATTGGCATTGACGAAAAAATATGTACGTATAGCGGTGGCCTGGGGGTACTGGCCGGAGACACGATCCGTTCGGCAGCGGACCTCAAGGTGCCGATGGTTGCGGTCACGCTTCTCTATCGCAAGGGCTATTTCAGGCAGCGACTGGAAGCCGACGGGTGGCAGCGGGAGGAACCCACCTCCTGGGCTTTTGATGAGTTGCTGGAAGAGGAGTCCGCTCGCGCCCAGGTCACCGTGGAAGGGCGGACCGTGCACCTTCGGGCCTGGCGCTACGATGCCCAGTGCTTGAGCGGCTACGTGGTTCCCATCTATTTTCTGGATGCGGACCTTGCCGAAAATTCGGAGTGGGACAGGGGGCTGACCCACTCTTTGTACGGCGGGGATGATCATTACCGGATCTCACAGGAAGTGATTCTGGGTATCGGAGGCGTCAGGATGCTCCGGGCTCTGGGTTATCAGGAAATCAGCACATTCCACCTCAACGAAGGCCATGCCGCCCTTTTGACTCTGGCGCTGCTTGACGAGGCGGCGAAACAGGCCGGAAGGAAATCGATCATGGCGCAGGACCTGGATACGGTCCGCGACCATTGCGTTTTTACCACCCACACCCCTGTTCCGGCCGGTCATGACAAGTTTCCGCTGGAGCTGGCACGCAAGGTCATCGGCGAGCGGGATGATTTCTTCGACCTGGAAGGCGTTCTCCATGAAGGGACCACCCTGAACATGACCTATCTGGGCCTCAACCTCAGCCGTTATGTCAACGGTGTGGCCCGAAAACATGGCGAGATCTCAAGGCTCATGTTTGCAGGCTATACCATTGACGCCATCACCAACGGGGTCCATGCCGCCGCCTGGGTCGCCGCACCGTTTCGAGAACTTTTCGACCGTATGATTCCTTCATGGAGGCAGGACAATTTCAGCCTGCGCTACGCCTTGAGCGTTCCCAGGAATGAACTGTGGGACGCCCACATGCAGTGCAAGAAGCAGCTTATGGGCCTTGTCAACGACGAAACCGGTGTGGGCATGGATGAAAACATACTGACCATCGGCTTTGCCCGACGCGCCGCCACGTACAAGCGGGCGGATCTCCTGTTCAGAGACATGGAGAGGCTCAAGAGAATCTCCAATGAGGTCGGCAAAATCCAGATCGTCTATAGCGGCAAGGCCCATCCCCGTGACCATAACGGAAAGGAACTCATTAAAAGAATATTCTCGGCCAAAAATGACCTGAAGCATGACATTAAAGTTGTTTATCTGGAGAACTACAACATGACGCTGGGTGCGATCATGACCGCCGGGGTGGATATCTGGCTCAACACACCCGAGCCGCCCATGGAGGCTTCCGGAACCAGCGGGATGAAGGCGTCCCTGAACGGTGTCCCAAACCTGAGCGTGCTGGATGGCTGGTGGATCGAGGGGCACATTGAGGGTTTGACGGGCTGGTCCATAGGGGAGCCGGTTCACGGAAAGGGAGAGGAGCGGGATCACTCCCAGGACGCCCCGTCTCTATACGACAAGCTGGAGCATACCGTTATCCCCCTTTTCTACAGCGATCGGGGCCGATTCATGGACATGATGGCCTACTCCATTGCCATCAACGGATCATTTTTTAACACCCAGAGGATGGTGCAGGAGTATGTGCTCAATGCATATTACAATCGCTGAGAAAACGCATCTATCCTGATTGTCAAAGCAAAGAGAAGAACCGGCACGAGCCGAGCCTTCTATGTTTGCAGATTTGTGTACGGAAAAACGTCCAGGTATCTTCCCTTCAATCCTTCCCGCACATGAAACAAGGGGGAAATCGTCTTCCCCCTTGTTTTCTCTGATTCTTAAATCCGCCTATTCCAGCGGCGTATTCGGAATGAGCGTCCAGATGCCGCAGGGGCAGGCTCCGGCGCAGAAGCCGCAGCCGATGCATTTCTCGCTGTCGCAGACCATGGCGAATTCGTTGTCCGGCAAGGCTTCGCGGCTGATGGCCCCGCGCGGGCAGATGGCCTCGCAGATGCCGCAGTCGCGGCACACGCCGCAGGACGAGCACTCCTCGGCGCACTGGTCCAGGCTGTCGAATGCGCCCAGGCGCGGGTCGAAGTAGGCCAGGTTCATGCGTGAGTAGTCTATGGTTTCGGACATGTGGTTGCCCGGATCCATGTATTCAAGCCGTGTTTTGAGTCCCTCGTGCATGTCCTCGGTGACCGAGAGGGGGCGGCGGCCGCTGATGATGTCGTCGATGGCCTGGGCCGCACGTCGTCCGTCGCCGATGGCCTGGGTCAGGAGGCCAAGTTTGACCAGATCGCCGATGGCGAAGACCTTCGGGTCCGTGGTCTGGTTGACGTCGTTGACGGTGATGAAGCCGCGCTCACGAGCGATGTTCTCGGGAAAGGCCTCCAGATCCGGGGTGTCGCCGATGGAGATGATGACCGTGTCGGCCGGGATGACCCGTCCGTCGGTCAGGAGCACGCCCTCGGCCGTGATTTCCTTGGTGAAACAGGGCCACAGGAACTGGGCTCCGGCTTTCTCGGCTTCCTCGCGCTCCTTGCCGAAGCTCATGGGCTTCTGCACGTCGATGAGCGTCATGCTCTTCGCGCCCAGGCGGGCCGCTTCGGTGGCCACGTCGCAGCCGACATTGCCCGCGCCAATGATGACCACGCGCTCTCCGACATCGGCGTCGCCGTGCTTGCAGGCTTTCAGGAAGTCCGTGGCCGTGATGAGCCGCTCGTTGCCGGGCACGGGCAGGGTGCGCGGGCGCTGGGCTCCGGTGGCCAGGACGATGAAGTCGTAGTCGCTTCTTATGGCCTCGAAGTCGTCGCGGTTGAGTTTCTTTTCAAGGCGCACATGGGGAATGATCTCGCGCGCCCGGTCCAGCTCCGCCGCCAGCACCTCGGGCGGGATGCGGTTGGCCGGAATGGAGGCCTGCAGCTTGCCGCCCAGCTTCTCGTCCATGTCGAACACGGAGGCCTTGTGGCCTTTGAGGCGCAGCTGCCAGGCCACGGAGATGCCGGCCGGGCCGCCGCCGATGACCGCGACCTTCTTGTCCGAGGACAGAGGCAGCATGGGCGGATGGGCGTTGATGCCTTCCTTGCCGAGCATCTTGGCGTCCACGGGCTTCAGGCTGCCCAGGCCGCGCGTGCAGCCCTCCATGCACAGGTTGGGGCACAGATAGCCGCAGACCGTGGCCGGGAATGGCGTATATTCAAGGGACAGATCCACGGCCTCGGCCAGGCGGCCTTCGCGCACCAGCTGCCAGCGTTTCTGGACCGGAATCCCCGACGGGCAGCTGGCCTGACAGGGGGGCATGTACTTGCAGTTTTCCCAGACCGGCGCGAAGCGGCGCAATTCCCCGCTGGTGATGAGTCCGATGGGCGAACGGTCCAGGGAGGTCAGATCGCCGACCAGGCCGCCGCGTCCAAGCTCCATGTCCCAGACCTGGGAACGGAAGTCGGACATGCTTTTGCGTTTCTTGGTGACCTTCTCGTAGGGGGACTTGGCCGTGGCCTGATGCCACTGGTCGCGGGTCGCCAGGATGTCGAAAAGTTCGGATTTTTCGATTTTCTGAAGGTATTGCTTTAGGTTTTCTTCAAGCCAGGCCCAGTCCTCGTCGGAGATGGGCACGTGCTTGGCGTCGGCGTTGCTGATGACCTGTTCCTGGCCACGGTAGAAAATGCGCCCGCCAACCATGCCCACGCAGGGGCGGTAGCCCAGGACATTGGCCTGATCGTGGGCGTTGAAACCGCAGACCACGGCAGTGCCGCCGGCCATGAACTCCGCGAAATAGTCGCCCGTCTCACCCAGAACCCAAAGTTCCGGGGGGGTGAAGCGCGGGTTCTGTTTGGTCATGGTCATGCATCGCGAGCCGACGTTGCCGCCGACATAGACCTTGCCCTGGGCCATGGCGTTGCAGATGCCGTTGCCCGCGTTGCCGTGGACGATGATTTCCGCTCCGGCGTTGAGCCAGCCGATGTCGTCGGAGCCGGGCCCCATGACTTCGATGGTCGTGCCGGGGAAGCCCAGGGAACCAAGGCGCTGTCCGGACGCGCCGGTGACCTTGACGCTGACGGACTCATCCTTGGATACCCACAACCGCCCGCCGATACCGTGCTGGCCGCAGGCGTCGATGGTCAGCTCCCTGGCTCCGGCCTTGACCGCGTCCTGGATGCGTTCCTCCAGGATGCGCGATTCCAGGCGCACTCCGTTTTCCTTTCCGTCAATATGAATGATGCTTTGCATATCTCTCCCTCATCAGACCACGTATTTGATGGCCAGTCTGTCCGCCGCGTCCTTGTCGGCGATCCCCAGCGCATCGGACATGCCGATGGGCAGAGACGTGGACCTGCCCAGGGGGGCGAAGATCTTCTTCATTTCCATGTCGAAGCTGACGTAGAGCTCGACCAGCCTCTCGGCCACCTTCTCCGGATCGAGCCTGCGGTACACGCGCGGATCCTGGGAGGTGATGCCCTTGGGGCAGACGCCGATGTTGCACACGTTGCAGCGGTCGGACTCCGAGCCCACGCATCCGGCGGCGGCCTGCATGGCGTACTTGCCGATCTGTACGGCCGAGGCGCCGAGCATGATCAGCGATGCCGCGTTGGCCGCCAGATTGCCGTTCTTGCCGATGCCGCCACCGGCGATGAGCGGGACCTCGTTCTGTTTGCCCAGCTTGCAAAGGGTCAGGTAGGCGTCGCGGATGTTGGAGGCGATGGGGCTGCCCATGTGGTTCATGGACACGTTGTAGGCCGCGCCAGTTCCGCCGTCCTCGCCGTCAACAGCCAATCCGGCCGCGTAGGGGTTGCGGCAGAGGTTGTTCAGCACCGCGTTGGTCGTGGTCGTGGCCGAGATCTTGGGATAGACCGGCACGCGGAAGCCCCAGGCCATGGACATGGACTGGATCATCTTGGCCACGGACTCCTCGATGGAATACTGGGTCTGATGCGTGGGGGGGCTCGGCAGACTCACTCCCGGAGGCACGCCGCGAATGGCCGCGATGAGCTTGTTGACCTTGTGCCACATCAAAAGGCCGCCGTCGCCGGGCTTGGCGCCCTGGCCGTACTTGATCTCCACCGCGCAGGGGTCTTCCTTCATCTGCGGGATGGCGTGGATGATCTCGTCCCAGCCGAAGTAGCCCGAGGCGATCTGCAGAATGACATATTTGAGAAAACGCGATCTGAGCAGGCGCGGCGGACAGCCGCCCTCGCCGGTGCACATGCGTACGGGCATGCCCAGCTCCTCGTTCAGGTAGGCGACGCCCATCTGCAGGCCTTCCCACATGTTGGGCGAGAGCGCGCCGAACGACATGCTGCCGATCATGAGCGGATAGATCTCGCGCACGGGCGGCGCCCAGCCGTGTTCCTTGATGGTGGCAAGGCCCTCCATGGGGCTCTGGATGCGGCCGATCAGGGTGCGCAGGTCGAATTCATGGCGGCCCGAATCAAGGGCCGGGTCGGTCAGCATGGAGATGCGGATGAACTTGATCTGGTCCAGCAGCGAATTGTTGTCGTTGCGTCGTCCGCCACGGGTGCGGGGCTGACCGCCGAGATTCACGTGGTAGCGCAGCTTGTCCTTTTCATCGGAGTGCATGGGCAGGATGGCGTCGTTGGGACAGACCATGCTGCACGTTCCGCAGCCCACGCAGGCCTGGTGCGGGGCCGTGCGCTGGCGGATGCCGTAATAGATGGTGTGCTCGTTCTCGGGCTTGTTCTTGAACCCGGCCGGAACCTTGATGCTGCGCTTGCGGAAGGTGCCGAGCTCCAGGGACTGCATGGGGCACACCGCGCAGCACTGACCGCACAGGGTGCAGCGGTCCTTGTTCCACTCGATCTGCCAGGGCAGATCCTTGATGCTCAGTTGGGAAGGGCTAATGGCTGTGTTTGCCGACATACTTTGATCTCCTGGCGGTCCGGGCCGACAATGGCCGAATCAAGATGCATGGGTTGAAAATCCTGGGACTTGTCACGATCGGGAATGGCCAGGTCCAGGCCGCAGATCTCCGAAGAGAACGCGTAGATGCCGGGACGGCCTCCGACCACGCCGGGGCGCAGCTTCTTGCTGTCCTGGACCATGAACATGGATTTGTCCGGAAGGCAGCCGATGACGCAGTTGGGGCCGTCGATGATGAGGCGGCGGCAGATCTGCTTCAGCTTGGACAGGAATTCCCTGTCCGGATGGGCGCTCATCTCGTGGTCCTTGAGGGGCGTGATGATGTGCTTGTAGGCTTCAAAGGGCAGGCCCAGCTTCTTGATCGTGTAGTGCAGGATGTGGGTGAATACTTCCGAATCGGAGTTGTAGCCTTCATAGCCGGGAATGCCCTGGGCTGCGAGGTAGTCGCGGATGGGGATGAAGGCCGTGTTCTCGCCGTTGGTCATGGTGCTGATCCCTTCGACGAAGAAGGGGTGGCAGGCGTAGAGATTGATGGCGTAGTTGGTGTTCTGGCGACCCTGGGCCAGGACGAGGCGGCTCATTATCTCGGGCCGGTCCAGTCCCAGATATTCGCCGACCTGCAACGGATCGCCGATCTCCTTGATCATGACCGTGTCCGGCCAGAAGGAGAAGACGGTGATGCTCTCGTCGGCCAGACCCATGTGCTTGAGTTCAAGGCGGGTCTTCAGGTAGCCAAGGCCTTTTTCATCTTCGCTCAGATCGTTCCAGGCGGCGGGGATGTCATAGGTCCGCACGATGTAGCGGTCACGCCGGGGCGTCCAAGTGGGCATGGGACCCCTCGGCGTGATGGCGAGGTCGTGCTTCAGGGTGAACCCCTTGGCGCTCATGAAGGCGTCCAGACGTTCGACACCGGCGTCGGTGAAGATTCCCGACAGGATGGGGCTGCCCTTCATGGACTCGAACGGGCCGCCCAGATCCGACAAATAAAGGCCGACTCCTGATCCGTCGTGTCCCTCGCGCATGACATCCAAGGCACGGATGGCATCCATGGGGGAGACGGGTTCGCTGCTGGTCAGCGCAAACAATCGACACATAGCGCGCTACTCCCTTTGCTGTTCAAAACCTGGCTCCTGGAAATGTGACATAATTGTCATATTTTTTCGGTGCAAACAGGTGATTAATGACAAATTTGTATAAAAAAACGGCCCCGACTCGTGAAAAGTCAAGGACGCTGACATGAGCAAGGAAAGGGCCAAAATCGATTACCGGGACAAGGCAGAAAAACTGTCGTTTGGGAATATTTCCCGCTCATACAGGACACTATTCCCAAACGGTCGGGAATTCAACCCTGCCGACTGCCTGTCGTCGCGTGGGATTCAGCGTGGAATACTGGCATACACGCATCATCCTGGGCATGCGTCATCCCCGCGCAGGCGGGGATCCATCTTCGATGTCGGCCAGGAGGCGGAACACGCTCTTGTCATTCCCGCGCAGCCGGGGATCCATCTTACGGAGGTCGTGATAGTCGATTGCCGTCTCACCGAGCGTCATCCCCGCGAAGGCGGGGATCCATCCCCCGAGCTTCAAGGTTCGTCTGTTCAAGGCATGGATTCCCGCCTGCGCGGGAATGACGTGTTGGAACTGCGGGTTTCCGAACTTCGAGCAGTATGTGTCGCGGACTGAACGTGGCCTTTGGAATTGGCGGGCTAGGACGTCAGGAATGGATCGCGGGGCAATTATTTTTCGGAAAGCGGATTCTGCTTTCGCTCCGGCGTGTAGAACCACCAGGGCCTTGGCTCGTCTCCGTCCATGAATCTGGTCACGGACACGAAGACGTCCAGCACGCATGGGTCCTGGCGCGCTCCGGTCAGTTCACAGAGGCGGTCGTAGAGGGTTTGCGGGTTCTGGCCGGTGAGCTGTTCCGGGCGCTCGAAGCCGAGCAGCCGCAGGTCCCGGGCCATGGCCGGGCCGATGTTGGGCAGGTCGGTCAGATTTCGGAGGTGATCGCGCCTGACTTTGGCTGGGTTCACGGCCTTTCTCCTACACGATGCGGCGGGTTATCTCGTGATGGTTGACGAGGATCTTGCTGACGTAATCCACGGTCTCGCCGAAGTTGGGGATGCGTCCGTAGGTGCTGTAGACCCCGTATTTGGAGTCGGTGTTGCCAAGCCCGGCATTGTATCCGGCCGTGGCCGCGAGAATGTTGCCGCCGCGGGCGCGCAGGTTTTCGGCCATCATTTTGACCATGGCGTTTATGGAATGGGAGTAAAGGACGCGCTGGTCGAATTTTTCGAGGAAAGCCACATCCTGGGGCGAGAAAATGGAGCGGTTCTGGAAGTTTTCACTCAGAAAAAGGCGGCAATTGTCCCGCGATGCGGTGTAACTGGCCTGCAAAAGATCCATGCGGTCAAGGGCCAGGGCGTAGGTTCCGGCGGCGCTCAGCGGTTTGCCCGCGGCCTGGGCGTTGACGAGGGTGCGCAGCAGCTTGGCCGGATTGCCGAACAGCTCGGGCTGTTCCTTGCGCAGGGCCCGCATCTGGTCGCGGTATGCCGCGGCCTGCTTGAATTCGGGCTCCAGATCCTCGCGCAGGGCAAATCCGGCCGGTTGTCCGTGGCTGTCGGCGCAGACCAGATCGTACCCTCTGGCCGTGGCGGCCATGAACTGGCACGGCCCAACGGCTAGGGCCGAGGACACGGCGAATTCGTAGAAAAAGGACTCGGCCATCATCTGGCCCATGATCCAGCAGGGGTCCACAGGGTAGATGGATGCGTGACGCAGGACGCCCTGCACCACATGCGTGCAGATCTGGGGGATGCGCGAATGCAGGTCGATCTCGGACAGGGGCTTTTTCCAGACCGGCAGATTGCCCTTGGGGTAGCTCTCGATGATGTACGCCAGCACCGATTGGGCCATGGCGTGCGCAAAGCCGGAAGCCGAGACCCGGTCAAGGATGCGTGCCGGGTCCTTGGCCTGGATGATCCGGATCTCCGAAATTTCGGAAAGGGGCGGCTGCGCGGCCAGGGCCTCGTGGCCGAAGAGCGGCAGCAGCAGGGGGGCCAGGGCGGCCTTCAGAAGCGAACGTCTTTGATTATTCATGGGAATCAGGCTTTATTGAGCGTGACGCGAGCCACGACTTTTTGGAAATAGTTTTCGTTTTCTTCCTGCAGCAGTCCGCCATGCTCCATCCTGGCCTTGGTGATGAAGAGCTGGACCTTTTGTATCTGGCGCATTTTCACGGCTTCGTCCGTTTCCCGCTCAAGGCACTCGATGAGCGACCTGATCTCCCGCTGAGACTGGACTTCCCTGGGCACGTAACCGGCGTTTTTGAGCACCTTGTAGGCCATGCGCAGCGTTTCGGGCATGAAGGGGTCGTTTGAATCGGGCAGGGGCTGGCCCTGGCCGCTCAAATCATCGAATTCGCCGCGCTGCTGGGCCTCCCGGATCGCCCTTTCAGCCAGATCGGCGAGAATGTTCATGGCTTTTGCAGTAACCGTTCGACAATGTGGCGAAAGCTTTCCTCGGAAATGAATCCCAAATGATCGAGGATCTGTTCTCCGGCGCGGTTGTAGATCAGGGTGCGGGGGATGGACTTGATGTCGAGCATGGCGCCGATGGATTCGTCGTCGATGAGGATCGGGAAATTGACCTTGTGCAGCTTGACGAAATTTTCCACCGGCCGCGCTCCGTAATCCATGGAGATGCCAACGATGGTCAGGTCGTCCTCCGTGAATTCCCGGCGCAGGTTCATGAGCCCGGGGAACTCCTTGACGCAGGGAGAACACCAGGTCGCCCAGAAGTTTATGATCAGGACCTTGCCTTTGTTTGATTCGATGATGTTCTTGAAATCATGGACTCCGGCTTTCTGGATGTCCTGGGACATGGCGGTGGAAGGCAGGAGGGCGAGCAGCAGAATCAGGGCGAATGTCTTCAGGAAATTCATGGATGGTCCTCTTTTGGAAGTCGTATTTTTGAATTGCTAGCTGTTTGCCATTTGCCAGTCAATGCAGCGGACCTGGCGGCCGGGGCATTGCAATTTGCATGCTTTTCGCCCATTCCTGTGGCCGCACCACAGAAGGAGGATGCAAATGACGAATTTCATCAAGAAGAAAGTGGAAATCGAGGACGACGCGGCCACCATGACCTTCCGTCCGGGACAGTTCAAGCGTGAACCCTTTTCACTGCAAAAGAAAAATATTTTCCTGCTGGGCATGCGCGCCAGCGGCAAGACCACACTGGGCAAGGCGCTGGCCGAGACCCTCAAGTGCCCTTGCGTCGACACCGACGCCCTGGTCGTGGCCGAGGCCGGGCAGAGCATCGATGCCATCGTGGCCGAGCGGGGCTGGGATGCCTTTCGCGCCCTGGAGGAGGCGGCCCTGATCAAGGCGGCGGCGCTTCCGGGCAAGGTCGTCTCCACGGGCGGCGGCATTATCCTCTCAAAGGCCAACCGGGACCTCATGTACAGCTCCGGAGTCAGCTTCTATCTTGCTGCCGACGCGGGGCTGCTCATCGCCAGGATGCTGCGCGATCCCAACGTCGCCCAGCGCCCGGCCCTGACTCCGCTGGCCCTGCACGACGAGGTCGCGGCGGTCATGAGCGAACGCGAAGCCCTCTACATGGCCGGCATGGACCACATGCTCCAGGCCCACAGGAGCGTCGAGGAACTGGTCGACGACGTACTCGTGGCCCTGGGTCTCAAGGAGTGGGACTATTCCGAAAAAGAGCGGGTTCTGGACCGGTATTAGCGCTTTAGGGGCCCTTGGCTCCAGCCGGGCTTGTCCGGAGTGGAAATTGGTTTTTGCGTACGGGAGCGGGCGTCCGGTTTCTAAATCCGGGCCACCGCCAGGAACACCACATGCAGGCTGGCGACCAGGGTCACGAAGACTTGGCGTGCGCGCGCCCGTGTCAGTCCCGGGAAACTGTATCCGAGATGTCCGTGGGGACAGCGGGGCAGGCAGTCGCCGCACAGGGAGCAGGTCAGGCCGGGACGCCCTTTTGCCAGATCGATGGCCGTCAGGGCGTTGTAGCGGCAGGCCCTAGCGCACGCACCGCACTGGGTGCATCCGCTGCCGATGCTTACGCGCCAGGGCAGCATGCGTCCGATAAGGTTGTTGACCAGCCCGATGGGGCAATAGGCCGTGCAATGGACCATGGTTCCGCTTCCGCGTGACGCCAGGGCCATGACCATGACCCCCGCCAGACCGAAGACGGCGGCCAGGCCCAGCGCCCATGGCCAGGAAATGTCCAGGGCGCGCAGCACCAGTGGCATGATGACCGTGGCGGCCAGCAACCCGGCCCGCAGGCGCGGCGCCCAAGAGGGCAGGGGCACGGGCCTTGCGGGTCCCAGACGGGCCATGCGGTCATCCCAGGCGCCGATATAGCACAGGTGGCTGCACCAGGCCGGTCCCACCAGCAGGAGGGACACGCCGAGCAGGATCGGCATGAAAAACCCTTCGCCCCGGAACAGCGGCCCGGCCAGGATCAGGGCCGGGACGGGCAGGTGCAGTTTTCCGGTCATCAGAAAAATGCTCCAACCGGCCAGGCCGAGCAGGAGCTGGGCGAAGAACACGGCTGAAAACAGGGTCCAGATCCTGCCGCGCGTCCGGCCTTTGCGGTCGCTCAGCAGCCATCCGGCGACCAGCGTCCCGTGGAAGGCGAAAAGGCAGATCCAGAAAATCCCGGAACCGGGAAAAAAGCGGTCGCCAAGGAGCAGGGTCATGGGCGCCTTGTTCTGGGCCAGAACGAGGGTGCCGCCCACCAAGAGGGCCGTCGCGGTCTTGACCGCATCGGTGCCGCCCATGGGTCCGAAGAGTTCCTTCCCGGCGCGGCCGGCCATGAGCGCCGCGAGGCCCAGATGTGCCAGGCAGACCGCGCCCAGGATCAGGGCGAGGCGCATCCACGGCAGGCCGAAATTCATCCGCCACGAAGCCAGTTCCACGCCCTGATTCGCCCACAGCAGCGCGCCGCCGAGGGCGGCCAGAATGAGCAGCGGTCTGGGCAAGAGGCGCGGAAAAAAGGCGGCCACGGCCGGGAAAAGAGCCGGAGCCGCCTCCCAGAGGGTGCCGAAGCGCAGGAAATGCGCCGCCGTGGTCAGACTGCAGAGCACGATGAGGATTCGTGTCAGGAAAGTCATGGAGGTCATGGCCGCACCAGTTTGTCGAATTCCTCCCGTCCCAGTTTCTCGACAAGATCCCCCAGGCGCAGACCGGATCGGTGGTGGTCCATGAACACGTTCAAGACCTTGCGCAGGACATCAAGGGATTCGGGCAGGCTGTAAAAACCCAGCTCATGAGCCAGGCGCGGATGGCGTCCGAGCTTGCCGCCGATGAGCACGCGATATCCGGTTTCATCCACCCGCAGGGCTTTTTCGGGGCAGACTCGCGCACAGGCCGCGCACCCCAGGCAGCGCGAACGGTCCAGCTGAATGCCATCCTCCAGATGCAGGGCCTTCTCCGCACAGATCGCGACACAATGCCCGCAACCCGAGCACCGCTCGGGCTCAAGGCCGATGCGGGCAAAGGCGACGAGTCCGAAATCCGCGATATGCGGCTGGGAGCATCCGTTGGGGCAGGAGGCCACGGCCATTCTGAACTGATGGTGATGGCGGATGGGGCGGGTCATGCCGGCCAGAAATTCAGGCCAGCCGGAACGGATGAGCACGCCTTCGAGTTCGGCGGTCAGGTCGGTACCCAGTACCGCATGCGGGCACTGGGCCGCGCCACGGCAGACTTTGAGCGTATGAGCGGGGAGCTTGTGCAGGTCTTTCATGGGTGAGCCTATGCCATGAAACGGCATCGGGAATCCTTGACCTGGGTCAAAAATTCCCGACGTTCCATTATTTGTGAGAATTTTGGGGAGGCGAAGCGCTGTTCGTCACGCGACCTTGATGGTAAAGGGGATGACATGCAGGCTTCTGGAGATTTCGCGCGTCGCGCCCAGCGCCCAGGAGGACATGCTCGCGTTGATGCGGTCAGCCAGGTTCTGAGCCAGCTTGCCCACGCCAAGCAGCGGATGCCGGGTGAAAACCTGCGGCAGTCCGTAAGTCAGGTTGCAGGCCAGGCACATGCCCGGACGTTGCTGGAGATGAAAGGCAAAGCGCAGCTCTTCCGGGCCGTGTCCCTCGAATCTGAGCCTGATGTCATAGGCCCCGTCCTCGGCATCGCCGAACAGCGCCTCGAAAAATGCGTCGGTGATCGAGGGCGGAAATATCTCGTCCAGGCTGGCCGGGGTGAAAATCTGGTCGGCGTTGGTCATGGTTTTCTCCTTTGCATCCGAATTGTTCGCGGTGTATTTTTCATGCCCGTTCCTTGGGGTCAAGGACAAGAATGACCTGCGGGCGGAAGCCGTGTTTTTTTTTGAAATCATTCCTGGGGGAACTCATGCAAAAGCGAATGGAAGATATTGAAATAAAGTATATATATTTGCAAAAAACGGTTGATGATCTGAATGCGGTTGTCATAGAGCAACAAAAGGAAATTCGGGAACTGAGGGCCACGCTCATGCTTTTGGGCAAAAAGCTCCAGGACCTCTCGTCCATGGAGCCCTTCGATCCCGATGAAAAACCACCTCACTACTGATTGCCCGGAGATTCATGTGGACACCTCTTTTTCCCATCACGGGCCCGATCCCGGGCATTCGGAGAAAAGCGTTTCCGTGGAGGAACGTTCCCTGCGTGTCATCCTGCAACAAATCGAGGCGCTCCCTTCGCTTCCCGCCGTCGCCAACACCATCCTCGGGCAGGTCCTGACCCGGGATTTCGAGCATTCTAAGCTGGCTCGCATCATCGAGACGGACCCCGCCATGACCGTAAAAGTTCTTGAGCACGCCAACAGCGCGACCTACGTCACTCGCGGGCAGGTGGCGCAGGTGGAGCAGGGGCTCAATCGCCTGGGCAGCAAGGTGGTTCAGACGCTCATGCTCTCCATGCTCATCAAGGACTCCCTGATCAAGGGCGACAGGAAGTCCGAAGCGATCCAGACCGCGCACTGGAAGCACAGCCTGGCCACGGCCGTCTTTGCCTCCCTCATCGCGGCCAAGGCCGCTCCCGCCCTGACCGGCGAGGCCTTTGGCGCGGGCATCATGCACGATATCGGCGGCATCTTCCTGCAGCTGCATCTTCAGGAGCAGTACGTTCAGGTCACGGAACGCATGGAGGAACTTTACGAGCCCGTTCTCGCGGCGGAGCAGGAGGTCTTCAAGACGGACCACACGGCGGTGGGGCGCTGGATCGCCGAAAAATGGAAGCTTCCGGCGTCCATGACCGACGCCATCTGGCTGCACCACCATTCGGCCTCGGCCCTGGAAGCCTTCAAGGACAACGCGCATTTGGTAGCCATCGTGGCCCTGGCCAACATTCTGGCGCACTCGACCCTCATGGACTCCCCCCGGATCATGACCCGCGAAAAGCAGCGTCAGCTCGGCCTGCAGGAAATGCTCGGCCTCGGCGAAAAGGAGCTGCAGTCGATTCTGGCCGCCTTTGCCCCGGCTTTTGCCGAGAGAGCCGAGCCTTTCGAACTTGACGGCGATCAGGTCGGCCTTTTTCTTTCTTCCCTGCAAAAGGCCAACCAGCAGCTCATGCGCATGAGCCTGGATCTGGAGCAGGCCAACGGCCGCCTGGAGGACGCCCACCGCTTCACGAGCATGGGCTCCACGGTGGGGCTCAAGATGAGCAAGGCCAGGACTCCGGATGAAGTCTTCGAATCGGCGGCCATGTGCATGCATGAGAGCGTCGGCGTGCGGGGCGGCTTCGTGTACTGGATCGTCCCTGCCGAGCGCGTCATGCAGGGCCTGATCTGGAACGGCAACGGCAGCCGGCGTGTCATTTCCTATTCCCTGGACGGCGACGGCCTGCCTGCCCTCGATGGCGGCGCCACGCTGCCGGACAACCTGAAGACCATTTTGCTGACGCACCACGAACGCCACGAAGGCGCGTCTCTCATGGATCGGGAGTTGCGGCTCAAGCAGTTTTTCGTGCTCCGGGGATATTGCCTCTTTCCCCTGGTGGGCAGCGATTTCACCGGCGAGATTTGCATTCTGCGCTCCAGCGAGCGGCCCCCGAAGATGACTCCCCAGGAATACATGGGCTATTCCCAGGTCTCCTGCGTGGCTTCGGCCTCGCTTGACCGGGTGCGGCTCTTCGACAGCCTGCAGGTTCGCGCCGACGAGCTGTCCCTGGCCCTGTGGAAGAACCAGCAGATCAACCTGCAGCTGCTCCAGACCGAGCGGCTGGCGGCGGTCGGGCAGCTCGCGGCAGGCGCGGCCCATGAGATAAACAATCCGCTGGCCATCATTTCGGCCCGCACCCAGCTGCTGGAAAGCCGTGAAAACGACGAGAAGAAGCGCAGGGACCTGCATCAGATCTCCGAGCAGATCGAGCGCATCTCATCCATCCTGCAGAGCCTCATGGGTTTTGCCAGACCCAACGCGCCCCAGGTCACCAAGCTGGACATAAACTCGCTGCTGCTCAAAATAATCGGACTCGTGGAATCGATCTTCCAAACGCATCGCATTCCCATCGTTCAGAACCTCGCACCGGATCTGCCGCTCATCCTGGCCGATGCCAACCAGCTGGAGCAGGTTTTTCTGAATCTGGTCATAAATGCCCAGCACGCAATGGAAAAAGAGGGCGGGGTCTTGACCGTCAGCTCATCCTTCCTGCCCGACGGCAAGCGCATCAGCATCTCCGTCAAGGACACGGGCACGGGCATTTCGCCCGAGAATCTCTCACGCATCTTCGACCCTTTCTTTTCCACCAAGTCCGAAGGAAAGGGCACGGGACTCGGGCTTTCCACGGCTTACGGCATCGTCACCAACCACTACGGCGAGATCAAGGTGGTCAGCGCTCCTGGAGAGGGCACGGAGATGATTGTCATCCTGCCGGTCTCCACGCCGGTGACCAAGCCCGAAAAGCCTGTCGTGCGCCAGGCGACCGAGTGCGCCATGCCTGCTCCGGCCCTGGGGCACAGGATTCTGGTCGTCGATGACGAGCAGCACATCCGCGATATCCTCTCCGAGACCCTGCGCGAAGCCGGTTATGTGGTTGAAACCGCTCCCAACGGTGAGGAGGGCGTGCTCAAACTGCGCTCTGCATCCTTTGATCTGATTCTGCTCGACATCCGCATGCCCATCCATTCCGGGCTCGACGTGCTCAAGCTTTTGCGTCGCAACGGCGGCGCTCCGCCCGTAATGATCATCACGGGCCTGGCATCTTCCGATGAGCTGGATGAAGCCTTGCGTCTGGGAGCGGCCAAGTGTATACGCAAGCCCTTTCATTTGAAGACCCTGCTGTCCGACATCTCCGGCATCTTGCATTCGGGCTGCCCCGCGAACAATTAACCCTCGGCTTCAATGCAGCATTCGCCGTCAATCGCAACGTCCAGGACTCGTCACACCCGCATTCTGGCCCTGGCCAGCGGCAAGGGCGGGACGGGCAAGACCACCGTGGCCGTCAACCTGGCCCTGGCGCTCAATCGTGCCGGATATACGGTCTGCCTGCTCGACGCGGATTTCGGCCTGTCCAACGCGGAAGTGCATCTGGGGTTGCCGTCTCCTCCGAACACGCTCGAAAACGTTCTCTTCGACTCCCTGCCCCTTGAGGAATGCCTCGTTCCGGTCCGGCCCGGATTCGATCTTCTTTCCGGCAGCAACGGCGTGGCCCGCATGGCCGAGCTCGACGTGGCCAGCCGCAAGCGTCTGGTATCGGAATTTTCCGCGCTTTCCGGATACGATTTTCTCATCCTCGACAACTCGCCGGGCATCTCCGCCCAGGTCGTGTCCCTGTGTCTGGCCACGCGCGAGATCATTCTGGTGGTCAACCCCGAGGCCAGCGCCCTGGTCGATGCCTACGCCCTCATCAAGGTGCTCAAGGAGAACGGGCTGTGGTGGCCGCCGCTGATCCTGGTCAACCGCTGTGAATCGGGAGTGCAGGCCCGGCAGGTCTTCACCCGTTTTCAGGAGACGGTGGAGCAGTTCCTGGGCCTCAAACCCCTTTTTTTGGGAGCGATCCCCCAGGATGACGCCGCCCGGAAGATTTCGGCCCTGGGCAAGCCCTTTGTGACCCTGCGCGACGATCTGCCCGCGAGCCAGGCCATCATGTCCATCGCCAAGGTCCTGGCCGAGCGCCTGAACAAGGACTGGGCCAAGAACAAGCCCTCGGAATTTTTCGAGAACGTCGTGGTGCGCATGAAGCAGCGTCCGGATTTCGGCCTGAGCCAGATCGCGGCCAACTCCAGCGCCCCCACGGACGACACCACCCAGCCTGATGTGTACATGGAGCTGGTGGCCGTGCTCGACAAGGCCTCGCGCCTCTGTGAGAAGCTGCTGGAAAATCCGGCCTATTCCTTTGTGCGGGATCGCTTCGGGCTGGTCCGTCTGGCCGTGGACAATTTCCTGCATCCCCTCGACCGCCTGCGCAAGCCGCGCGGAACCCTGAAGCCGCGCATCCTGGTGCTCAGCAATCACGAACAGATGCGCACCATGCTGCGCGAGATCGTGGCGGAGGTCGGCTACGAGGGCGAGGCCTTCGCGCCCGGACACGGGGATTTTCTCAAGTTCCGGGACACCTGCAACCTGATCCTGGTCTCCTGCGATCGCCCCGAGGCCCTGATTCGTTCCTGTCTGCTCCAAATCCCCGAAGTCCCGCTTGTCCTTTTGACGGGATTTGGCAGCTCGTCCCTGGAGACGGAATTTCGTCACCGGACCGTGGCGGTGGTGCCAAGACCCTTCCATGTCAACGAATTGCGCGACATTCTTCAATCCGCGCTGCGTTGATTGTCGAATAATTCAAAATTCTCAGGGCATTCAAAAATGGCCAGAGAAGCCCCTATTTACAATCACCGCCCCCTGGCATAAGCAAAATGCCTTTCTTTCCCAATCTTTGGGAGCAGTCATCATCCTGTGAGCTCCGTCAGTGCGGATTTCGCAGCATTCGGGAATGCATATGCGCAGAGACATCGAACATGTGGGTTGGGGAAAACTGACCTATGAAATCAGGGCGATAGTTGGTGTGGCTCAGGATCTTCGCAATCTGGGCCTTGAAATCATCTGGGAAAACATTGGCGACCCCATCGAGAAGGGCGAGCAGGTGCCGGTCTGGATCAAGGAAATCATCGCCGACCTGGCCATGAACGACAAGACCTACGGCTACTGCGCCACCCAGGGCGTGCTCGAGACCCGCGAGTTCGTGGCCCGGCTCGTCAATCAGCGGGGCAGCTATCAGGTCACGGCCGACGACATCATATTTTTCAACGGACTCGGCGATGCCGTGGCCAAGATATTCGGCTTCCTGAAACGTGAAGCCCGGGTCATCGGACCCTCTCCGGCCTATTCCACACATTCCTCGGCCGAGGCCGCCCACTCCGGGTATGAGCACCTGACCTACGAGCTCGACCCGAACAACGGCTGGATGCCGGATCTGGTCGATCTGGAGAACAAGGTCCGCTACAACGACTCCATCGCGGGCATTCTGTTCATCAATCCCGACAACCCGACGGGCGCGGTGTATCCGTGCGAACTGATCGAAAAGATCGTGGATATCGCCCGGCGCTACAATATTTTCGTCCTGGCCGACGAGATCTATGCCAACATCGTCTACAGCGGCCATCCTACGTGCAGCCTGTCCGAGGTCATCGGAGAGGTTCCGGGCATGGCCCTGCGCGGCATCTCCAAGGAATACCCCTGGCCGGGCGGCCGTTGCGGTTGGATCGAAGTCTACAACAAGGACAAGAATCCCGATTTCAACGCCTACATCAAGAGCTTGCTCAACGCCAAGATGCTTGAGGTCTGTTCCACCAGCCTGCCCCAGCTCTCCATACCCCTGGTCATGGGAGATCCTCGCTACAAGGCCCATCTGGATGCCCGGCGCAGGATGTTCGAGCACCGCGCGCAGGAAGCCTGGCAAACCTTTCAGGGCGTTGCCGGCGTGCGTGTCATCAAGCCCCAGGGCGCTTTTTACATGTCGGTCATGTTTGAGGACGGGGTCCTGAACGGCAGGCAGACTCTTGAAATCGAAAATCCCAAGGTCAAGGCGCACATCGAGGAGATCGTGCAGGGCGTGCAAGTGGACAAGCGCTTCGTCTACTATCTGCTCGGCGCCACCGGCATCTGCGTCGTGCCGCTGACGGGATTTTGCTGCAACCGCAAGGGCTTCCGCGTCACGCTGCTGGAAACCGACGATGCCAAGAGGCTGCATACGTGGCGGACCATCGTGGATGCCATCACCCGTTATCTGGCCTCGGCCTGATCTCATGACCGATGATTCCAATCCGCGCTGGCTGGACTGGGCGCGGGAGATTCAATCCCTGGCCCAGACGGGCCTGGCTTTTACCAAGAGCCACTACGACCAGCTCTCTTTCGGCCGTCTGTCCGACATCGCGGCCGAAATTCTGGCGGAACACTCCCAGCTTGAAGCTTCCGCAGTCAAACGCGCCTTCTCCCTGGAACCCGGTTACGCCACTCCCAAGGTCGACGTGCGTGCCGCGGTGATCCGTGACGGGCATATCCTGCTCGTGCGGGAGAGCGCTGACGGCAGGTGGGCCATGCCCGGAGGCTGGGCCGATGTGGGCGATCGTCCTTCGCAGACGGCCGAGCGCGAGGCCCTGGAAGAGAGCGGATTCGTGGTGCGGGCCACGAAGCTTGTCGCCGCGTTCGACGCCAACCGGGGCAAGAAGGCGAGCATGTTTTTTCACGCCGTGAAGCTGATCTTTCTCTGTGAGCTTCTCGGGGGCGAGGCCAGGGGCAGCATGGAAACCCTTGAGGTCGATTTTTTCGATTTCGACAATCTGCCGCCCCTGTCCGAACAACGCACCAACCAACGCCATCTGGAGGAGATCCGCGCCCACCTGCGTGATCCCCTGCGGCCGGCTGCATTTGATTGATATGCACGAATCCGACTGTACATTGCCTATCGGCGTTTTCGATTCCGGCATCGGGGGCCTGACCGTTTTGCGGGCCCTGACCGAGGCCCTGCCACGGGAGAGTTTTCTCTATCTGGGCGACACGGCGCGCCTGCCTTACGGCACCAAGAGCGCCAAATCCGTGATTCGCTACGTGCTGCAGACCACGGCCCTCTTGAAGGCTCGGGGCGTCAAGCTGCTGGTCATCGCCTGCAACACGGCCACGGGCGTGTCCCTGGAGGCGTTGCAGGAGGCGTATCCGGAGCTGCCTGTCGTCGGGGTCATCCGCCCCGGCGCGGAAGCGGCCTGCCGTTCGAGCCGAAACGGCAGGATCGGTGTCATCGGCACGGAGAGCACCATCAACGCCCGCGGCTATGAACGCGAAATCCTGCGCATCCGCCCCGATGCGAAGGTTTTTGCCCAGCCCTGTCCGCTCTTTGTGCCCCTGGCCGAAGAGGGATGGTGCGAAGGCCAGATCGCAAGCCTCGTGGCCGAGCGCTACCTCGGCACCATGGTCAGGGACACGGGTATTGACACGCTGGTTCTGGGCTGTACTCATTTCCCCGTCCTGGCCGGCGCGATCCAGAGCGTGGTGGGAGACAACGTGCGCCTGGTCGACTCCGCCCGGACCACGGCGGAATTCGTGCAGGAGATGCTTGAGCGCCGGGACATCTGCTCCACTACCACGGAACGCAGCCTGACTTTTCTGGCCACGGACGGCGCCAGACGCTTCGCCAGGGTCGGCGGGGTGTTCATGCACCATCCGCTGGATCCTTCAGACGTGGAGATCGTGGATCTCTGATGTGCGCCCTGCTGGCAGTGGACGCCGGGGTGCGTACGGGTCTGGCTCTTCTGGACCGTGAAGGGCGCCTGCTGTGGTGCCGGTCGCACAATCTCGGTTCCACGGCGAGGCTCAAAAATGCCGCCGCCCGCGTGCTTTTTGAATTGCCCCAATTGGAGTTTCTGGTAGTGGAAGGGGGCGGGCAGACGGCAGGCATCTGGGAGCACGCGGCAGCCAAAAGAAACCTGCCCTGTCGGATCGTCCAGGCGCAGGATTGGCGGGAGCAGTTTCTGCTTCCCCGGCAGCGTGTCAGCGGACAGAAGGCAAAGGCGGCGGCCTGCGCCCTGGTGGGAACGATTTTACGCCGCGAAGGCTGGTCTTCGCCGACAACACCAGGTCACGATGCCGCCGAAGCCGCGCTCGTCGGACTGTGGGCAGCGGTTCAACTCGGGTGGCGGGCAATGCCCGCGCTCAAATAATTCAGACGGACAACATGGACAAACTCAGTTTTGATCTTCCCGGGATCAGCCCGGTAGGTCTTGACCTTATTTCACTGTTGAACAAGCCGCAGACCACGGTCAAACAGATCGCGGCCCAGGCCAAGCTTGACCCGGTCATTTTCGGCAACATCATCGCGTGCGCAAACTCGCCCATGTATCACGATGCCAACAATTCCGTCGACATCCTGACCTCCCTGGTCCGGCTGGGCAACCGGGAGATCAAGCGTATCGTGTACCAGGTCGTGCTCAGATCGGCTTTTTTTCATGAATCCTCGGAACTCAACGCCATTCTGCACCGGATCTGGCAGCAGAGCCTGACCGCCAACGTGTTCATGCAGAAATTCGTATCCTCCGTTCCGGACGCCTATGCCCTTGATGCCGAGGGGCTGGAATGCCTGGAATGTCTCGGGCTCATCCACAACATCGGCTATGTGGTGCTGCTGGTCAATTTTCAGGATCGCTTCCTTGAGTTCTTCAGTCGCGACACCGAACTGGAACTGCCCGTTTTCTTCGAGAATGAGCGCGACTGGTTTGACGGTTTCGACCATTTTTCGGCGGGCCACGCGGTGTTGGAAGCCTGGGGCTTTCCGCAATCCATCCGCGAGGTCGTAGCCCAATACGGTCTCCCGAACGAAGCGTTCAACGGCCGTTATCCCGAGCTGCACAGCCTGCTTCGCTTGTCCAGGCACGTGATCATGATGACGGAATCCAATTTCCATCCCAGGAAGCCCGCTGATTTCTGGTTGAACGGAACGGAACTGCCGGCGACGGAAGTCGATTACGAGCAGATCATCGAAGACGTGCGTCAGTGTGTCCAGAGCATCGAGGGGTCGTTGACATGATGCCCGGTCAGAATGAATTCAGGACACGGCTGCGTTGCAGGAATTGCCACGGCACGCTGCAGGTCCGCCGCACCTGACGGGCCGTGGAATTGCGCTGCAGGTCTTGCGGCGCCACCTTTGGATTGCAGGAGTTCGGAACCAACCTTGACGACCTCCTGGAAGAGTATCTGGCCAATTTTCCCTGCGACAGGGTCTAGGCCCTGCATTCGTAACGAACCGGCTCCCGCGCAGGGGCCGGGAACAACATTTTGCGCACAGGATTTTTTTAAACCCCATGACTTCAGTTATCATTCCCCGATCAGAACATTCCGTTTCCCGCCAAAACATCCATCCCGATGCGCTCAAGGTCATGTACCGTCTGGTGCGCAAGGGTTTTACCGCCTACCTGGTGGGTGGCGGAGTCCGCGACCTGTTGCTGGGACGCACGCCCAAGGATTTTGACGTCAGCACCAACGCAACGCCGAGCCAGATCAAGAAGATCTTCCAGAACTGCTTTCTGATCGGACGGCGCTTTCGGCTGGCTCACATCCGGTTCGACGATCACGTCATCGAGACCTCGACCTTCCGGCGTTGTCCGGATCAGGAAGAGGAGAACGGCGATGAAGATTTGTACATGTTTCGCGACAACTGCTACGGCACGCCCGAAGAGGACGCCCTGCGCCGCGATTTCACCATCAACGGCCTGTTCTACGAGGTCGAGCGCTTTTCCATCATCGACCATGTCGGTGGCCTGAGCGACATCGAGAACCGGCTCATCCGCTGCATCGGCGATCCCAACATCCGCTTTCGGGAAGATCCGGTGCGCATGATCCGGGCCGTGCGCTTTGCCGCGCGTCTTGATTTCCACATCGAGCCCGCGACCTACAACGCCATCATGCGCCACCATGAGGAGATCCTCAAAGCCTCGCCGCCCCGGGTCTTCGAGGAATTGCAGAAGCTTTTTGCCTACGGCGCCGGAGAGAAGGCCTTTCGCCTGCTCTACAAGACCGGCCTCCTGCACAACCTGTTGCCGGAGATCGCGGATTTTCTCGATCACGACCACGGCCAGGATTCCTCGCTCTGGGCCTGGCTGGAACATATGGACAGCCGTATCAGGACCGTGGGCAAGGTCGAGCCGGTGCTGGTCTTCGCGGCCCTTTTCTCCGCCCCGGTGCAGCGCATCATGGCCAGATACGCGGCCGAAGGCGAGCGAGTGATCCATGGCGCGCTGCTGGAGGATCTTTTGCAGCCCATCTGCACGCGCATGAGCATGCCCAAGTGGATGTGCGCGCGCATGATCCAGATCATGGCCAACCAGACCCGTTTCGAGCCGGACAAGCGCAAGCGCTTTTCCAAGCGCGGGTTCGTGGCTCATGAGTGTTTTCCGGAAACCCTGGCCCTCTATCAGCTTGGCCTGCTGGTATCCGGTGCGGATCTTGGACCGGCGGAAATGTGGAGCAGCCTGCGCAGTGAAATGGAAGCCGAAAATCCCCAGGCCTTGCGCACGGATCCCCGGGGTCAGCAGGGGCGTCCGCCGCGCAAGCGACCGCCGCGCAGACGACGCAGATGATCTCCCGCGAAATCCTGCCGACTTTTCCCACCTGCCCGGGCGTGTATCTGATGAAGAACGCCTCGGGCAGAATCGTTTATGTGGGCAAGGCCAAGCACCTGCGCCGCCGACTGGCCTCCTATTTTCAGCCCGAGCACCGTCTGCCGCCCAAGGTGCGGATCATGATGCCGAAAGTCGAGAGCATCGATTTTTTGTGCACGGCCACGGAAAAGGAGGCCTTGCTGCTTGAGGCGAGCCTGATCAAGAAGCACCGTCCCAAATACAACATCGTGCTGCGCGACGACAAGGAATACGTCCTTTTCTGCCTGTCCCGGAATCATCCGTATCCGGCCCTGCGTTTGACCCGCAAGGTGCTGCGCGACGGGTCCGTGTTTTTCGGTCCTTTCACTTCGGCCCTTGGCGCGCGTGAAACCAAGCGGGTCATCGATCGCCTTTTTCCGCTGCGCAAATGCCGGGACACGGTCTTTGCCAATCGCACCCGGCCCTGCCTGCAGTACCACATCGGGCGCTGTCTCGGGCCGTGCTGCCTCCCTGTTTCCGAAGAGGACTATCGGCAGGTCGTGCGCAGGGTCGAGCTTTTTCTGTCCGGAAAGTCCGATGAGCTGATGGCCGGTCTGCATGCCCAGATGATGCGCCTGTCCGACGCCCTTGATTTCGAGGGTGCGGCCCGACTGCGCGACAGCATCCGCGCCCTGCGCGAAACCGTGGAACGCCAGGCTGCGGTGCTCTCCGACGGGCGCGATCTGGACGTCATCGGCGTGCACGGCAACGAAAACGGCGCGGGGTTGGCCATTGTCTTCGTGCGCCAGGGCCGCATCATCGACGGCCAGAGCTTCTGGTTTGCGGACACGGCGGTGGAGACGCCGGAGGATCAGACCCGCCTGACGGATTCGTTCGTCATGCAGTACTACACGCCGGAACGCTTCATTCCGGCCCGTATCATCACCGCTTTTGGCAGCCTGGACCCGGCTCTGGAAGACGCCCTGGCCGACATGCGCGGAGGCAAGGTCGGCCTGGCCAAGGCTCGCGGGGACCAGGAACGGCGGCTCATCGACATCGCCTCGGCCAACGCCAAGGCCCAGGCGATCCGGCAGCGACGCACCACGACGACTCCAGCCGAGCTGGCCCGCGCCCTAGGCATGGAAGGGGAGGTGGAGCGGATCGAGTGCGTGGACGCCTCGCACATCCAGGGCGAGGGCATGCGCGTGGGCATGGTCGTCTTCGTTGACGGCCGCGAGGAGAAGAGCGCCTACCGCACGTATTCCTTTCCGGAACTGGAGGGCACCGCCGATGACTATCTGGCCCTGGCCTCGTTTGTCGCCCGCCGTCTCAAGTCCGGCCCGCCCTGGCCGGACCTGCTCCTGATCGACGGCGGCAAGGGGCAGCTTGCCAGCGTGGAGCGGGCCCTGGCCGAAAACGGGGCGACGGACATTCCCCTGGCCGCCATCGCCAAGGGCGAAAGTCGCCGGGCCGGGGAGCTTGGCGACGTCATATTCCGCCCGGGCCGCAAGAACCCCCTTGCCCTTCGGCCCGGAAGCCCGGAGATGCTGCTTTTGCAGCACGTCCGCGACACCGCGCATCGCTACATCATCTCCCGCCTGCGCCGACACAAGCGCGCCGCGCAACTCTCCTCGGAACTTGACAGGCTCCCGGGAGTCGGTCCCAAAACCGCCCGTCTCCTCTGGGAGCATTTCGACTCGGCCCTTGCCATGACCAAGGCCGGGGTCGAAGAGCTGGCTGCCTTGCCCGGCCTTGGTCCCAAGAAGGCCGAGGCGTTGCATGCCGCTCTGAAGTCCCTGATCAAAGCGGACTAGAATTCTTTTTTTCTTCACAAAACCGCCCGTCACGTCTGCTTCCATCTCCTTCGCTTTGCATTCTTTTCACAATGCCCGTCTGACTTTCGTATTTTTTGATGTATTTCAGACTTCACAAGTCCGATTTATTTTGCACAATGAATCATGTGGTTGCCTGGAATGCATTTTATGATACAGAATTGTCTGAAATAGATTTCTTGTTGGATTTGCACTTCAGACTTCATGGAGGGACTATGAACCAGACGTTATGGAAGGCAGTCCTTTGCGGCGCTCTTGCCGTTTGTCTCTGGCCCCTGGGAGCTTTCGCCCAGTTGGCAAGCGACGACAGCGAAGCGCCGGGCCGGGCGCTGGCACGGCAGACCGTCAAAAATGACGCCCAGAAATGGATCACGGCAGACCATTCCCAACATCCCATCCTGAAACAGGAATTCACGCGCCCCGAGGATGTGACCAAGGCCTGCCTGACCTGTCACAACCAGGCCGCCATGCAGCTGCACAAAACCATCCACTGGACCTGGAAGGACCCGGCCGATCCCAGCGGTGACACGGGCAAGGGCGGCATTTCGGTCAACAATTTCTGCATCAGCGTGGGTTCCAACGAGCCGCGCTGCACTTCCTGTCATATCGGATACGGATGGAAGGACAAGAACTTCGATTTCAGCAAGGCCGAACTGGTGGACTGTCTCGTCTGCCACGAACAGACCGGCACCTACAAGAAATTCCCGACCAAGGCCGGCTATCCCGTGACCAACGCGACCATGTTCGACGGCAAGACGGAGTTCCTGCCTCCGGATTACAACGCGGTGGCCCAATCAGTGGGGCGCCCGGGCCGCGACAACTGCGGAACCTGCCATTTCTACGGGGGCGGCGGCGATGCGGTGAAGCACGGCGATCTGGACTCGTCCATGGCCATGCCCAACAAGCAGCTCGACGTGCACATGGGCACGGATGGGCAAAATTTCGACTGCAGCCGTTGTCATACCACCAACGCGCACAACATCGCCGGCCGCATCTATGCCACTCCGGCCTCCACGGAACGCAAGAGCCTCCTGGAGGACGACCTGATGCCCAAGATCATGTGCGAATCCTGTCACGGCACCCAGCCGCACAAGACGAACCAGAAGGCCAATGACCACACCGACAAGGTCTCCTGTCAGGCGTGTCACATCCCGACGTATGCCCGCATCAACGCGACCAAGATGCATTGGGACTGGTCCGTGGCCGGCGACAAGAAGCGCGAAGTGAAGAAGGACGAGTTCGGCAAGCCCGATTATGATGCCAAGAAGGGTTCCTTCATATGGGGCAAAAACATGGTCCCGCGTTACGAATGGTTCAACGGCTCCATCCGGGGCACCACGGCTCGGGATGTCATCGATCCGTCCTCAACGGTGCGCGTCTCCTGGCCCATCGGCGACATAAGCGATCCCAATTCGCGCATCTTCCCCTTCAAGGTGCACACCGGCAAGACTCCTTACGACAAGGTCAACAAGACCATGGTCATCCCCAAGCTCTTCGGGCCCAAGGGCTCGGGCGCATATTGGGCCGACTTCGACTGGAACAAAGCCATCGCGGTCGGACAGGAATACAACGACCTTCCCTACAGCGGCGAATACGATTTCGTGGATACGGAATACGTCTTCCCCATTACTCACATGGTGGCGCCCAAGGAACAGGCCGTGGCCTGCGTGGAATGTCATTCCAAGGGTGGGCGGCTCGACCATCTCGAAGGATTTTACATGCCTGGCCGCGATTCGGTGCAGCTCTTGAACATGGGCGGCTGGGCCCTGGTCGCGGCATCGGCCCTGGGTGTCGCCCTGCACGGACTGGGGCGTTTCTTGAGCAGCGTCGGACGTCGCAAGGAGTAATGACATGAGCGCAAAAAAGAAAATCTATCTGTACACGCGGTTCGAGCGATTCTGGCACTGGGTGCAGTCCCTGCTCATCTTCCTGCTCCTTTTGACCGGCTTCGAGGTCCATGGCAGCTTCAGCCTCTTCGGTTTCCAGAAAGCGGTCGAGTACCACAACTTCCTGGGCCTGACCTGGGTCATCCTGTTCATCTTCATCGTTTTCTGGGTCGTGACCACGGGTGAATGGCGGCAGTACATTCCGACCACCAAGAAGCTCTTCGAGGTTATCGGCTACTACTCCTCGGGCATCTTCAAAGGGCTCCCCCATCCGGTCAAGAAGTCCAAGGAGGCCAAGCACAACCCCCTGCAACGCCTGACCTACCTGGGGCTCACCGCGATCCTCTTGACCCTGCAGATGGGCACGGGGCTGCTGTATTACCTGTATAACGACTGGGCCATCTGGAACTGGACCTTCCTGGATCTGCGCCTCTTGGCGCTAATCCACCTGGCATGCGCATTCGCCATTCTGGCCTTCATCATCATCCACGTCTACATGACCACTACCGGCCACACCCTGACCAGCCATATTTCAGCCATGTTCAGTGGCTGGGAAGAAGTGGAAGAGGGCGAGGTGGCGGACTGGGAAGTACACGAAAAACGATAGAATTCTCCCTCCAAACGCAAAACCGCGGTCTGCCTGGTGGCGGCCGCGGTTTTGCATTTTTGTTTTTGAGGGTTCGAACTGGCGGAGCTTCATGTTTTCATCAACATGACATTGTGCCAACATGGGCTGCAAAATACGGTAGGATGGTCGTTATCGGGCAACATGTCAGATCGTCATATTTAACAATTATTCAATATCTGGCGGCATTCATTGACGGGTTCTGTTGCATATCCTTCGGATCGATCTTTGTTTTGTCTTTATAATCAGCGTATTAATTTCTGCGAGAGAATATCTTGATGTTGCTGGCACGCTCATTGCGGAGTTTCACGTGTCTTTACACCGCATTTCAGGAGCCACTGTCATGAAGATTCTTCTTCTCTATCCGCATTATCCCAACACATTCTGGAGTTTCCGGCACGCTATGAAGTTTATCGGGAGAAAGGCAAGTTTCCCGCCTTTGGGCCTGCTGACCGTAGCCGCAATGCTCCCTGTCGAATGGGAAAAAAAGCTCGTCGACATGAACGTCAGGCCTTTGTCCGATGATGACCTGAAATGGGCAGATTGCGTCTTTATCAGCGCCATGACCATTCAGCGCGAATCGGTTCTGGAGATACTCTCCCGATGCCGTCGGGTTGGAGTCAAAACGGTCGCCGGTGGCCCATTGTTTACCAGTGCCCCGGACGATTTTCCGGGAGTTGACCACTTGGTGTTGGGTGAAGCGGAAGTCACTCTCGCTGCGTTCCTCCATGATCTGCAAACAGACTCGGCCCGTCATCTGTACATGGAGGAGCAACGCGCAAAATTGAGTACGACTCCTTTGCCGCTCTGGGAGTTGATCGACGTCAAAAATTATGCGTCCATGAATATCCAGTATTCACGGGGTTGTCCTTTTGACTGCGAGTTTTGTGATATTACCGCCTTGTTCGGACGCATATCCCGAACCAAAGAGGTGCAGCAGCTCCTCGCGGAACTTGAAAGCCTCCGTGTTCAGGGATGGCGCGGGGCGGTCTTTGTTGTTGATGACAATTTCATCGGTGATCGCGCCAGATTGAAACAGATAATCCTGCCTGCGCTGATTAAATGGATGAATGAGCATGACTATCCGTTCTATTTCTATACCGAGGCGTCCATCAATCTTGCCGATGACAGCCAACTGATGGAGCTCATGGTCAGGGCCGGCTTTAAGGAGGTTTTCATTGGAATTGAAACCCCCAATGAGGAGAGTCTGGCCGAGAGTGGCAAGGTTCAAAACAGGCACCGAGACCTGCTTTCCTCGGTCCATCGGATTCAACTGGCCGGACTGCAGGTGCAGGGCGGCTTCATCGTTGGGTTCGACAGCGACCCGCCGGCAATTTTTGAAATGCAGATCAAATTCATTGAAGAGAGTGGCATCGTGACCGCGATGGTCGGACTCCTGACTGCCTTGCGAGGTACCCGCCTTTATCAGCGCCTGAACCTGGAAGGGCGATTGGTCGGAGAGGCGAGCGGAAACAACACGGGGATCTCCCTCAATTTTACTCCCCATATGGATGCAGCAACGCTCATCAGCGGCTACCAGTCGATTCTGAATGCCATATATTCACCAAGAAATTTTTATCAGCGCGCTCTCAAGTTCTTAAAAATATATGATCCATTGTGTTTTGGAAAATTTCACTACCAATATGGTTATATCGGAGCTTTTTTTAAATCGATTTTATATCTCGGTATATTAGGAAAGGAAAGATACTATTATTGGAAACTTATGTTGTGGACAATTTTAAGGAAACCAAAACTTTTTCCGTTGGCAGTCACATATGCAATTTACGGATTTCACTTCAGGAAAATAGCAGAAGAGATTAACGGGACGTCTGAAATTGCTGCGGGAAAGTGATATCACGCCATCTCCCGTGTTATCCGGTCCAACATCCGTCGCTAAATAATTTGAATCAATTCAGAGAACTGGCCCTTGCGAAGGACATGTTCCCACGCAAGGGCCATAAATGAATACGCTGCAGCGGATGCGAGCGCTTGGCGTCGATTATCAATACCGCAAAATCGCGGCCAGATACTCGGGCATTGGCATTTGGTCCTGCGGCAGCGCATATACCACTGCTCCCTTGGCCAATGCCTGGATCGCCGCGAGGTCGAGCAGATCTCCGTCGTCACCCGTCTGGAAATCGTGAATTTCTGCGTGTTCTGACTGAGGATCAAACGTGCCCCACACCTGTACGCCCACGGCCACAAACAAGACTTCGATCCTTCCGTGATGAGCATAAGCCAGGGTCTGGGACAGATCCGTGGATGTTTTCCCGCTTCCTTCCAACTGGCGAAAACGCGCGACTGCCTCGTCTCTGCTCTTTTTGAAGAACGGTTCGACCAACACCCATGCCTGGGTGTGCAATTCTTCGGACTTTAGCTTGTCTGCATTGCCAGAAATTCCTGATTCAATCAGATTTTGAAGGCTGCTTGCTTCCCTGTAAATTGAAAACAGGGAATCAACTCCGGCCAGCACAAGCGGAGCGCGTACGTCTACAACAAGTTCTTTTACCCTGTCATCGATCATGCGAAACCAGCGCGACATTCTGATCTTTGTTTCGTTGCCTGCGTCCTGACCATGAAAAACCGCTGACCGTGCGTCGGAGCCGGTTCCTGAAGGAGTGCCCGTATGGAACTGCAATTGTTTGTCAGTTGCTCCGTCCGGAATGGTTTCTTCCAGGTTTTGCGGCAGGTCGCCGAGGTCGACTTCATCGATGCTATGCTGCGTGCACTCCAGGAGCCGGACGTTATTCTGGCTGAGCGTCAGGACATAAAAAACACCGTCTGCGGCCTGAATGGGCAATAGCGGTTTGACATGAAACCGTTTGGAAACAACCGTCAGCTCTTCAAAAGTCACAGGCAGCCTGAAAAAACCAAATTTCTCGGCTGAAAAAAACATGGCCAAACCATCGCTTTGGTGATCCCAAAATGATCGATCCTGAATCAGGGCTTCCGGTTCCGCGAGCATCTTCTGCCTTTCCGCATTTTCGACCCCATTTTCGACGAGTATCTTTTCAGCTTTTCGCAAAATATTTTTGAAACGTATCGAATTCTGTTCTGTTTCTCTCCCGGCCCGAAATGTCGGCAGGAAAAGAGAAACACACCATCCTGAATTTTCATTCAAAAATAAACTCTGAAAATCATCGTGCAGTATTCTATCCATGAGTACCTCGCTCAAGTTAGTAGTTTATGTCTCGATAAAAATTAACATATTCATTGGAATATAATTTTAAAAAGAATCATTACAATCAGTATAATATATCAAATAGATTGAAATTTCTTTAAGAATACACGTCATTATTTGTTTTGGCAACTTTCACTTGTTAAATTTGCGTCAAAAAATCTATTGTTTCCGGTAAGGGCTCGGACAGGCTCTCCATGATGCAGAGTCTAGTCATCTGCGCGATACCGTCCCTGGCCACGGGCAGCATGATGATCTTCGTCTCGCGCAGCCTTCAAAAACTCAAAGGCAAGAGAGCTGGGAGAACAATATGATATTCAGGGAGTTTCTCAGCGATGCCCAGGTAACTTTGCAAGAAGGATAAATTTGTGTTATACAATGAATATGAGTTAACTCTATTGGGAAATTATGAATTCACATATATCGAAAAAAATTCTTACATATTCAACCAGATAATCATTTCATATTTAAGTGTATGTGATTGATTTTCATATGTTGACAGATAATATCGTAATCGGTTGTTTTCAAATGAATTTGTGATTTTTTAATCGATATGATATATATAAATGAATTTATATGAATTTGTTCAAAGCGTGTCTGTTGATTTCTATATCAATGGAATCATTAAATCACGCTCAAACCAAGGAGAAAAGTCATGAGTATGAAAGACGCCTATGTGAAGAAGCTGCAGAGCAAGCTGGACGAATGGAATGCTGAAATCGACAAGCTCAAAGCCAAGGCTGATTCCGCAGATGCCGATGTTCAGTTGGAATATTACAAAAAGATTGAAGAGCTGCGGACGATGCAGGATGAGGCAAACCAAAAGCTCGATGAACTAAAAAAAGCCAGCGATGACGCATGGGAAGATCTCAAGGCTGGCGTCGACAACGCATGGGATTCCCTCAGTAGTTCTTTCAAGTCTGCTGCGTCACATTTTCGTCGATAATGACGAAACCGAACAAATCTCAAACCATAACCAGGAGACGAGTTATGCGAAAAAAAACGTTAATTATCACTATGATTGCAGTTCTGATGCTCTTTTTTATCCCGGCTTCACAAACTAAAGCCGGTAATGACACCGTCACTTCACGGGATGTCAAAGCGGAAACGAAGGAAATGATCAATACCCTTCAGCAATACACCATCGATCAGCGCGATCAGGCAATGAAAGAGGCCAAGCAGGCAATGGATAATATTGACGCGCGGATTGACGAACTGGAAAGTCGTGTTGACAACAACTGGGACAAGATGACCCAGGCGGCCCGCGAGGAAGCCAGAGCTAATCTGAAGGCTTTGCGCCAGCAGAGAAACGAGTTGTCCGAATGGTACGGAAGTTTCAAGAACAGTTCTGAAGATGCTTGGGAACAGATGAAAAATGGATTTTCAGATGCCTATCAGGCGTTGAGCGATTCTTGGGAAAAAGCCAAAAGCGAATATGATGCAGAGAAGAAGTAATAATGCTCGAGGTGTTTAGCCTAAAATACCAGTTGAATAATGTAAGTACAATCGGCGCAGCATTGCGCCGATTGTACTCATTTTGACATTTGTCAGTAATATATATGGGAAAATGCATTGGTATTCGTTGTTGGTGCCTTTCATGCCACCTGGGTTAACCAAAAACTCCTGGCGAACGGGAGCGTGGTTGGGGAGCAAGATTTCAGTTGCCGGAGCATGGCTCAGGGACCTTTGTCAAATTCGATGATGCGCGGAAAGTTCTGCGCATCTCCCGGTTTTGCCTGATGGCGCAGGGGGCTGTCCTTACTGAGTCGGCCCCCCATGTTGTAGCTGAACGTCGTAACTGGCTCGTGTCGCAGCCAGTAGCCGCTATAGACGGCACCGCTTTGATCGTAAGCGGAGTGGAAGTGCAGGTACTCCTCCTGCGGTGTGGGCCTTTGCTGCAACCAGGGCTGCGGTGCGTCGGCAAAAAACAGGGGGGTAATCCGCTGCTCGCTCCGTGGTAGCGGGCGAACTCTCGCCAAGGTGGAGAGCACCGCCTCGCCTCTGTAGAGCAGGGTGTCATCCGGTAATTGGTCGGTATAGAACTGCCCCTCGTTGTAACAGACAAACGTCAGCCTGCTTAAATCATCCCCCTGCAATGGCTTGAAGTAGTAGCCGACAAAAGGACCGAACGACAGGCTCTGCCCTTGATGAGTGAATTCCAGCCGCGCATAGTAGCCGCGCGGCGGAATCAGATCCGCAGCCAGGATCTGGCTGGGCACCGACAGCATCAGCAGGAGGCAGGCGCTCATTTGGAATCTACGCATCCTGTTGTCTCCAAAGGCGTCCGATCAGCCAGACGCCGACACCGAAAAAGATGATCAGGAAGCCGAGGGCTGCTGCCGGGTGTCCGAACCAGTCTGCGAGTGTCAGCTGCCCCATGTTGGTCGGCATGTAGAGGATTGGAATGAGGCTTTCGTGCAGGTGGGCAAAAGCGGCGGCACCTGCCAGCCCACCGAGTAGGGTGAAGATGGCATCCATGCGCCCTTCGCCCACTGCTGCCCAGCAGGTGCCGGGACAGTACCCGGAGATTCCCCAGCCAATACCGAAGATGACGCCCCCAAGGCCGGTGCCAACCAGACTGATCGGCAAGACGCGGGTGACGGCGCCACCGGCTGCATCTAGGAAAAACAGGCCGGTGGCGGAAAAGATTACCACCAGGAGCATGAACTGGGGGATATGCGGTTCCTGCATCAGGTGCGCCAGCGCCATTTTCTGGGGATTGGTGGCCCCAACGCGCTGAATGACAAAGCCGAACGCCGTGCCGGCGAAGAGTCCTAGCCATATGTCAATCATGATGTGCTCCTCCTGCGTTTGTAGAGCAGCCGTGCGGTCAGCATGGCGACGGCGAAGATGACCGCGCCGAAATAGAGGCCGCTGAGAGAGAGCTGGGTCGCCCCGGAAAGAAAGAGCCCAAGGGTGCAACCGCCCGCCAGGCGTGCCCCGAAAAGGATCAGGAAGCCGCCGAGAAAGGCGCTGCCGAAACGCTTGAGCCGTCCGGCCCCGAAACGCTCCCGCCAGATTTGTGGTACGTCTTCGATTTCACGGCTGAAAGTGCGACCGCCGACGAAGCCTCCGAGCGCCATACCCAGAACAAAGGCCATCAGCCACGACCCGGGTCCCGGCATCATCCGGTAATGCGCCTTGCCGGCGGCATACTCAGGCGCGAACTGCATAAAAAATCCTTTGAGGGTGGTTACAAATCCGCTGGAGGAAGCCGGCGGGCCGAAGCTGGCGAAGATGAACAGCATGATTCCGGCCAGGGCAATGGCACTGGGCAGGATAGGCCAGTAAGGAGCGTTGCTCTGTTTCTTGGGTTGCATGGCTTAACCTCCACAGGAAATGTATTTTTTGCCGCCAGTGGAGTCGGCGTCGGGCGTATCCTCTTGCGAGGTTTGACCGGTCGCAGCCGCAGGCTCCGTCTTTGGGCCTGCTGAATCTGCCGGATTCCTTTTGCCGGGCGTTGGCAATGCCTGGCCGGACATCTTCCGGGGATTGGTTTCCGTTGGATAGTAGCGCTCCGGCCGTCCCCAGCCATACCAGGAATTGTCGTACAACTGCACATCTTCAAAGCCCATCAGGCGCAGGATAAAGTAGCTAAAAGAGCCGCGACGACCGGAATGGCAATAGACGATCACCGCTTTGTCCGGATCAAGACCGCGGTAGAGCTCGGCCAGTTCGGCGTAGCTTTTGATCGCCTTGCCTTGCTTGTCGACCCAGTTGCTTTCGTAGTTGATATTGTAGGCTCCGGGAATATGCCCGGCTTTCAGCGGTGTCCCGTCGAGCCCGGTATTGAGGGCTTTACCCAGGTATTCTTCTTCTGAGCGAACATCGATCAGCTGGTAGTAGGGGTCGCCAAGGCGCGGGGATATGAAGGCTTCGTCAGCGATCTTTCGCGTGTCTATCTCTTTGGCCGGAGCCTGGTAGAGCAGTGGCTCGCGCTGCGCTGGACTGTTGACGACCTCGCCGCCTGCGTCCAGCCAGCCATCAATGCCCCGTTCGAGGATGGCCATTTTCTTGTGGCCGAGAAGGTCCAGAATCCAGAACAGATATGATGCGGTGGCCCCGCCATCTCGGGCCACCGCGTCATACAGCACGAGCTGGTCGTTTCGGAAGATTCCATGCTGCCCGAGGATTTTCTGTGCCTCCGCAGTGCCGATGAAGGTGCCGCCGATATTGGTCGCCGAATAATCCTGGCGGAACAATGACCAGGGCAATCGGATCGCCCCAGGTATCATTTTGCCGTCGAAATGCTCGTCGCTGCGGACGTCTACAATCACCACTGGTTCGTCCTGGACGCGTTGCCGCAACTGGTCTGCGGTGATCAGGTACGAGCTGCTTGGATAGGCGGGCGGCTTGGTGTCCTCCACAGCGGCAAATGCCCAGCTCACGCCGAGCAGCAAGGCTACGGCGATCAGTAGGTAACGGATTGAATGTGGGTTCTGCATAATATCCTCCTCGGATCCAGAAGATTTTCTTTCGCATACCATGTAGGCAGAGTTGGTTCGAATTTAAATTATAGCCCTAGCCGGATGGCGCGATATAATTTGACTATAACCATTGCACATGCTCCAGGAAAATGCAAACAGCCGCAGTATATTTCCTGCAACTCAAGCTATTTTACATATGAAAAAATCAAATTTTTTGATTATCTATTGGCAGTTAGCATTCATTTTAATTAAAAAATTATGTTTTTAGCCACAGATAGCGAATTATGCGAACATTTTGGCAATATGAGCAAATAGTTACTCATTTTCGGCGCGTCTGCGCAATCTTCGGGCAACAGTGACAAAAATTGATCGTCAGTTCATCAACCGGATCGACCGGGACCATTCATCGCTGCGGTTTGCTGATTGGAGTTGCTGACTCATTTTAGGCTGCTTTCGAAAAGCTACGCGAAATGGCCAACCCAATCGTCTCTTCCACCCCTCTTCTCTTGTCCATGAACCTGAAGTTCCTCTCCCCGTTCTCGGCGGCACATACGCTCAGACCTTGAAAAACCCGTGATATTCCACGTAACCATTAGATATTGAGGATTTCGTTGGAGGTTATTGCCCCACGCCGTCACTTTTTTTTCGCATTTTTACCATGGACTCGGTCTGTTGCAGACAGAAGAGCTCGTATTTCCCATTCGGCACGCACCTTGCGATATGAACTTCTGGCAAAGAAAAAGATCAAGTTTGCATCGTGTTCATGATGATAGCGGAGGCTATGCCAAAATACATTGAATTATCGCTGGAATTTCCGTGGATTGAAGCAATAGAGGGCAATGAGATGGTGAGTGATAATTGTTTTGGCTGGCATGAAGGGGAAAGGTGCAGGCAACTTGGACGCCAAAGAGCTTGAAACTTTTATCGCCGTGGCACAGACGCGGCAGTGGGACCGGGAAAAATCCGTTAGGGCCTGTGCATGAGGCATGGCGGATTAATGAACTGATACCGGCGATTACGTGAAGAAGCCGATGCAGGATTGCAGCGGCGAAGAGATCACACAGAAATGGCTCTACCATCTGGGCGTGCCGGTCGATGACATTCCCGAACTGGCCGCAACGGGTGCGATGACCGTGCCGGTGATGATGCCGTACGTGACCGCCTTCTTCATGCCTCGCCAGGCCGGTGATCGCCCGGACGTGGTGCCTGAGGGCGCTGTAAACTTCGCCTTCATTGGGCAGTTCGCGGAATCCAGGGAGCGCGACTGCATCTTCACCACCGAGTATTCCGTACGAACGCCGATGGAGGCTGTCTAGACACTGCTCGACGTCGAGCGCGGCGTGCCGGAGGTATTCAACTCGACCTACGACATTCGCATGCTCCTGTCCGCGACAGGCCGCCTGCGTGACGGCAAGGAGATCGACATCCCGGGTCCTGCATTCGTGCGCAATCTGCTGATGAACAAGCTCGACAAAACCCAGATCGGCGCACTGTTGCGCGAGTTCGGTATTGTCGGGGACGATTAAGATTTTCTCCGAGAAGTTTGCTGAAACGAGAGAGGTACACTAAAATGGAAAAGGGAGAAGATTCTTCTGTCATGGTTTATCTTAATGGTCTTGGCTTGTGCTCCATTGCTTATGCGATGTCTCTAGAGCTTGATGGGCTCCACGAGTACGAGGACGCTTCCAGGTGAATTCTTAATATTTAATCAAAGGTGGTTAGCTATGAAAATTCTTATTGTTCTTACTTCTCATGACCAACTTGGCAACACCGGAAAGAAGACTGGTTTCTGGCTGGAAGAGTTCGTGTCACCCTATTACGTGTTCAAGGATGCCGGAGCAAAGATCACGCTGGCCTCGCCCAAGGGGGGACGGCCGCCGCTTGATCCGACCAGCGAACTTCCCGAAAATCTGACCGAATCAACCAAGCGCTACAGCAAAGACGAGGCTGCGCAGGCTGAACTTGCTGACACGAAAAAGGTAGCTGATGTGTCCGCGGAAGATTTCGACGCAGTCTTCTACCCCGGTGGTCATGGTCCGATGTGGGACCTGGTCGATAACAGGGAATCCATCGCGCTGATCGAATCCTTCGTAAAGGCTGACAAGCCGGTCGGTGCAGTGTGTCACGCGCCGGTCTCATTAGTTAATGTGCGCGGGAAAGACGGTGAATATCTTGTCAAGAGTAAACGCGTGACCGGTTTTACCAATGCAGAAGAAGAAGCCGTAGGCTTGACCGATGTCGTACCTTTTCTATTGGAAGACCGACTAAAGGAACGCGGTGGCCTCTACAGCAATGGCGCTGACTGGGCGCCGTACGTCCAGGTGGACGGCAAGCTTGTGACCGGCCAGAACCCGGCCTCGTCGAGACCTGCGGCGGAAGAGTTGCTCAAGCTGCTTCGTTCTGTTTGAACTGATTTTGCAACAATCGACAGCAAATGAAAGCAAAATAACTATCGTATATGACCACTGGGGTTGAATATGACGTTTTTTCACCTATCTACTAATGTGAGATTAGTGGTGTTCTATCATATATATCGTCAGTAATGTCAGGATGATAAGTGTTATAAAGGTCTGCTCTGTAAAAAAGGAATAATAGTTGCTTCTTATTTATAAAATGGTGTTTTAAAATGCGTCACCGTTTTTTATGGGGTCCTCGTTATGGACTAAACAGCACAGAGAGAAAGGAGCAAAATATGAAATGAAAATCTTTGATGATGTCGCATATGATGGGCGGGCCCGGCGGCATGGGAAAAATGATGGGGCAAATGAGTGCCGGAATGAAAGGCGTCCCGGCGCACCCCGCAGCATGGCTCGCATGTTTGAGGGCCTGAACCTGACGCCCGAGCACTGGGCCAAGTGCGCGGTCTGGTACAGGACCGATTGGTGATAATGGCGGATCTTTGGGCGCAGCGAATAAAACTGTAAATCGAGATGGCCGGACTACGCTGGAAAAGAGAGATAAACACCTAATAAGTAAAATGAGTTTTTGCTAAGAAAGCTGAAGCCAAGGCCGAGATGTTTCTGACGAGTTTGGATTACTTTCGCAAACTAAAATGTGTCCTCCATCAGAAACAAATCAAATAAATGGATACTCATGGGCTATAATCAGCATCTATTGCATTGAAAATATATGGCCTTTGAGAATATAAAGGCTCATATACTGAGCAGAAAGGAGATTGATCATGAGAAAGATAATATTTAGCTTTATGTTAATATCGCTTTTGCTGGCAGCCCCTTTGTGGGCGGCTGATAATCAATCGGTGCAGACACAAAACCCATCCTATTCAGGTTCCGGATACGGAACTGAAGGCATGGGGCCGGGAATGATGGGCCAAGGATCGGGGTACCACGGTCGAGGATCTGGAATGATGGGCCATGATCGCGACATGGGCCGTGGGATGCGCGGGTATGGTAGAGAGATGGGGCCTGACCCGCAAGGCTGGCAGGACATGCCCCCTGAGCAGCGCAAGCAATGGCGCGAGAGGCGTTCCCAGTTTATGCAGGAGATCTTACCGTTGCGACAGGAGTTGAGCGCGAAACAAATGGAGCTGGAGACGCTCTGGGAACAGGAAAATCCAGATACTGAGAAGGTAAAGGCGCTGTCGGATCGCATAGCGGAACTGCGCTCCAAATTGGATCGGAAACATGACGAATATCTGACCCAGTGCCGACAGGCGTTTGGAGACCGCGGCTGGACTTGTCCGGGCGGCGGTCGATGGTGATGTTGAGATTCAAATTAAGGTTAAGGAGAAGAACAAATGAACGTTGATCTTGCAGTAACGCGGTCATTTAAGCATTGTTCGATTATTTAGACGCAGCTGAAATAATTGGGGATTCCCTATTCCATCCGGTACGCGGAAGATGACGTCGAGTTCCAGAATAAACACAACATAAAGGGGGCGCCAAATATCCTGGTGGACGGTGAAATGATCTTCAGGGGAATGCATACTATTTCCGATCTGAGGGCGTACTTCAAGAAGAATACTTGAACATCTTACCGACAGTGCATGCAACCTCTCGGCGAAAGGTTGCAGCACTGTCAGGACGTTTAAACTGATGTAATGGTTCTTATGTTTAAAATCTGTTAATGTTAGAATTGCGTCCGGATTCATAGGAATTATGCCGCTAAGTGGTCTGATTGCATCGGATTTTTGGCTTGGCAATCAATTTTACTGGATACATCACGTTGGTTTTGCGTTGGTCTTTGAGGGCATTGTGATGGTAAACTGGGCTCACTGGATTCGTAAGGAAGAGGCTAAGCGCACGCAGCAAGAATATACTCAATTCCACGCTTGCCCTTGCTGATGACACATATGGCCGCCATCAATATCGTCATTACGGAAAAACTGATCAATTAAAATATTCGATAATAATGATATAGTTGCTTGCTTCAAGGCGGAGGTCAACCAATCGGAAGAACGAAAAAGGCCAGAACGGCAAGGGGATAAAAACCATGAACAGCAATTCCGGACAAACCACATCGATCTGGATGGCAACAGGGCAAGAGCCTGAATCAACTCCGCTGAGCGAGAATATGCATGCTGATGTGTGCATTGTTGGCGCCGGGATAGCGGGAATGACGACCGCATACTTACTGTCACGCACGGGCAGGACAGTGATTGTCCTGGATGATGGGCACATTGGGGGAGGGATGACGGAGCGTACGACGGCGCATCTTTGCAATGCGATTGACGATCGCTACTTCGAGATTGAGCATCTTCACGGCGAAAAGGGGGCGATATTGGCGGCCGAGAGTCACACTGCGGCGATCGATCGCATTGAGGCCATTGTCGTTGAAGAAGGAATTGACTGTGAATTCGAACGCCTCGATGGTTACCTCTTTGTCCCGCCGAATGGCTCTAAAGATGTGCTCGAACGTGAACTTAACGCAGCACATCGCGCCGGACTCACGGATATTGACCGCGTCGGGCGGGCACCAATCGATGACTTCGACACCGGTATGTGCTTGTGCTTTCCGAGGCAGGCCCAGTTTCATCCCATGAAGTATCTGGAAGGGCTAAAGTACGCTATTGAGCGCAACGGTGGGCGCATCTTCACTGGGACGCATGCCGGAAAAATTGAAGATGGAGCGCGGATTGAAACAGACAGTGGGTTCGCAGTTACTGCCGATGCGATTGTCATGGCTACCAATACTCCAGTCAATGATATTGTTACAATTCACACCAAGCAGTATTCTTATACAACATATGTTATTGCAGCGAGGATTCCCCGTGGATCTGTTACAAGAGCGCTCTACTGGGATACGGACGATCCGTATCATTATATCAGGGTGCAGAGTGTTTCAGCCCAGGATGGAGACGATTACGATCTTCTGATCGTCGGCGGCGAAGATCACAAATCGGGACAGGCTGACGACGGCGACCAGCGCTACGAAAATCTTGAAGGCTGGGCACGGGAGCGATTCCCGATGATTGAGAATATAGAAATGCGCTGGTCAGGTCAGGTCATGGAGCCTGTTGATGGCCTGGCTTTCATCGGGCGCAACCCCGGAGACCAAAACGTCTACATCATAACGGGTGATTCGGGGATGGGCATGACGCATGGCACCATTGGCGGAATTCTTGTCACGGAATTGATTGTGGGGGACCCGTGCCCTTGGGAGTCGCTTTACGATCCTTCACGAATCACTCTGCGCACTTCTCTTCAATATGCCCGGGAGAATATCAATGTCGCCGTGCAGTATTTCGAGGGCTATTTGAGCGGTGGTGACGTTGACTCGCCCGAAGAGATTGCTCCCGGAGAAGGCGCGATCGTTCGTCGGGGAATTGCGAAGGTTGCTGTCTACCGTGATGAGGAAGGAACCCTGCATGAACGCTCGGCCGTGTGCCCACATCTCGGAGGTATCGTCAGTTGGAACACTTCGGAGAAAACCTGGGATTGTCCGTGTCACGGTTCACAATTCGACAGCTATGGCAGGGTCATTACCGGGCCGGCGAACAGTGACCTTGGGAGTGCGAAGGACGAGTAGGAGATTGAGCGGAAAACACACACGGGCTTTTCAGGAATCGGGAGTTTTGCTGCCGGACGAGGCTCGCGAAGTCACCTTCCCTCACGGGGTGCCTGTTCGCATGATAGAAAGCGAAGAGGCTGCGGAATCAGCCGAACCAGTCCTGAAAAAGCCGGCCGCCGAGCCCGAAAAAGAACAGGCGCGTAAATCCTGGACTCCTGGGGAAAATCTCTTAACTTCATCGTCGTCCGCGGATACCAGTTGAAGGCGCGCGGGAGCCTATCAAAAGGGGGGATCGTGGATCAGGCCGATATCGAAAGGTTATTGCATGAAAACGCTTGAAACTGTGCTTTCGCAGCTGAGTAATCTGTATGAATTCAACAAAAAGTTGAAGTCATGTACATTACAAAGTTTGAGTCGGATCAGAACCGAAAATCATCCTCGTCCGATAATGACGATCCGGCCCCCGCTTTATCCCGGCACGTCACTGTCGAGTAGTCACATGAATCAGATCATTCCCGTCTTTCTGAGCGCCGTGGCCGCGAACACGCCGCCTATCGCGCCGCCCACGGCCTGGATCACGTTGGGCAGGATCTCCGCCACCGCGCCCTGCAGGCCAATGTTGGGCATCAGCGTCTCTCCGATGAAATAGGCTCCGACCATGGCCAGTCCGCCCAGCCCGAGCATGATGTAGCGGGCGGTTCCGGTCCTGCTTGCGGCCACCGCCGCCAGCGCTCCTTCCGCGCCCTTGGCGACAAGCGTCAGGGGCGCGAAGACCGCGAACCCGCCCAGGATGTCGGCCAGGGCCGAACCGATGCCGCAGGCGCCCAGCGCCCAGATCACGCCCTGTCTCGGGTTCATGAAACCAAGGACCAGTCCGCCGAATACCACGGCCACGTCTCCCACGTTGAAATACCCCCGGCTTGGCAGCGGGATGCGCACGAAGAGGGTGGTCAGGCAGGTCAGGGCCACGATGGACAGGGCGGCGATCTTGATGTTTTTCATCTCTCTTTCCTCAGGTATCTGGTGCGGTGGTCAAACAGGGCCTGGGTCTTTTCGGCCTGGTCGTAAATGCTGATGTAGGCGGCCACGATGACCGCGCAGAGCCGCTGGAACCTGCTCCAGCGTCGGCCGTCGAAATGCGGGGTCAGGTCCATGAAAAAGCGGTAACGGTGCAAGAGGGGAGTACATTTTTCCATCACGGCCTTCAAGACGATGGCGTTGCGTCGCCCTCCCGCGCCAAGGGGGAGATGGACGAGGTCGCGAAAGGTGATGGCTTCAAGGCCGATCTTCACCGCCAGGAAGGAGTTGGGAAAGACCACGGCTTTTATGAGTGAGTCATGAATCCAGTCATTGCGGCCGAGCAGCTCGGCCCACTGAAAAATCGCGCCGAAAAGGATCAGGGACAGCACGAACGGCAGAATGAACCACACGGCCTGCATGGTTCCCCTGAGGCCATTCCTCCAGACGCTGACAGCCAGGAATGCAAGCAGCAACCCGGCCTGCAAGTCCACCTGCTCATATCCGGCGCCGAAGACGAAAAAGCGGAAATAGGCCCCGAGCAGACCGAAGATGGCGAGCAGTTTCAACGTGGCCATAGCTGTGTGATCCTCAGGTTGACGTCCTGTCCCTGCTGCCTGTCGAAGCGCAGTTCGAAGCCGTGGGAAAATTCGGCGCATCTCTCGCGACGCGGCAGATGCGAGACCTGCACGACCCAGTCGAATCCGGGCAGGTTCAGGGTCTGCATTTGCTCATCGCTGACATATTTATCGAACTCATCGAGAATGATGAGCTCCCGGCACCCGCTGGTCCTGACCCAGGCCACGGCCATGTCCGCCAGGGTTTCGGGGACATCGTGCCCAAGAAGCGCAAGTGTGGTGCGGATGGTGTTTTGCTGCAGATCCATGTCCTGGGCCAGATAGAGCAGGCTGTGCTTCCCGCGCAGGCTTGGGATGAGAACATGCTCCACAAAGGTGCTCTTGCCCGCGCCGTTGTCGCCGCTCAGATACAGGCAACTGTGCCTCGGCAGCGCAAGCGCGCGGTCCAGGATGAAGCTGAGCCCCGCGTGCGGGACGGAATATGTCTGGGCGGCAAGTTCAAGCATGATCGGCCACGGGTTTGGGTCCTTCTTCGGTCAGGAAAAATAGCGAGGCGTCCGGAATAAGGGCGGCGAACCTGTCCAGAAGCAGTTCGCGGTTGCGTGGGGACAGGGTCTCCAGCACACGGACCAGCAGGATGGAGAGCCTTTCTTTTGGGAGCAGGTGCATGAGCAGCAGGCAGCAGATGATGCTCTGCTCGCCCCCCGAATAGGACGAAAGCTTGCGGCCGCGCTCCAGTTGCAAGCCAAAAAGCGCGCACTCCCGGGAGATGTCGGAAAACATTCCGTCGTCCGCTCCGAGGAGCAGGATTTCATCCTCCAGCGTGGTGCCCACGAAGAGATTGTGCGTGTCGATGACGCAATGGTCATGGCCATATTCCGTCAGGATCGCGAAGCTCATGGGCGTTCCTGTGGCCAGGCGGGCCTTGTTTTGCTTGACTGGGGCAGGCGGTGGTGCAAAAGAGTTGTCCCATGATAAAATACAGTATCGAATGCTGGCTCTACAATGATCTGGAAGATAGGTTTCTGTTGCTGCGCTGCCCCGTGACCCATCGCCACGACGAATACTGGCAACCCGTCACCGGGGGCCGTGGCCCTGACGAACCCTGCATCGAGGCCTGCCTGCGTGAAGTCCTGGAAGAGACGGGCGTCACGCTGAGCGAGGAGCAGCTTGAAGTCGTCATTCCGGAATTTTCTTTTTGCATCCCCGACGCGCGCATCGAGCTGCGCAAGCCCATCTATCTGGCCCGCGTCAGGATCGAGCAGGTGGTCCTCTCCGCGGAACATATCGGTTATTACTGGTTTGACGCCCGGGATGTCGATTCCCAGCTGCACTGGGATTCCAACCGGGAATCGTTTCGTCAGGTTTTGGCCCACACCCGTTCCTAATCGACCTTCGCTTTGGACAGGGCTTCCAGATAGGTTACGATCTCAGGCGCATCCCACTGGGCCATGCCCGTATGTCCGAAGACCACCCGGCCTGTGCGGTCGAAGATGTATGTCGTCGGCAATCCTTCGGGATCCAGCTCCGGCGGCACGGACGAGGTGAAGACGTAGAGGGGCATGGTCAGGGATTTTGCCAGCGGGTCCCGGCGCACTTCCTCCAGGGTTTCCTTGCTGATGCAGAGCACTTGAACCCTGTCGTCGTCCTGAAATTTCTTCCACAGATTCTCCAGAAAAGGCATCTCCGCCCGGCACGGCGGGCACCAGGTGGCCCACAGATTGATGACCACGACCTTGTCGCGCAAGTCTTCGAGGGCAAAGCTTTTTCCCTCAAGATCGGTAAAAGTTCCGCGCAGGTCGCCCAGGAGTGTCATGCGCGGCAGGGCCGGGGCCTCCTCGGCCGAGTTGACGCCGCTCACCAGCAGCAGGGCCGCTCCGGCCTCCAGCAGCAACAACAGCAGGACCGAGCACAAAAATCCGGCAATGGGTTTGCTTGCGATGCTATTCATGCGTCTCCGGGGTCAGCCAAGACCAAGGCTTGATTTCAGGATCTGGATTTCGGTGTCGGTCAGTGCGCGCCATTTTCCGGGTTCAAGGCTCCCCAGGTGCAACGGTCCGAGTTCGACCCGACGCAGGCGCAGGATGGTCAGCCCCAGATCGCGGCACATGCGGCGGATCTGGCGGTTTACTCCCTGGCGCAGGGTCATGCGCATGAGCGTTGCCCCATTGGCGTCGGGGGCCGTATCGACCTCCACCGGAGCCAGCCGTTCCCCTTCCTGCAGACGCATGCCCTGGCGCATGATGTTCAGGGACCTTTCCGTCACCGCCTCGCGCACCAGGACCTCGTATTTCTTGGCGTGCTCGTAGCTGGGGTGTGTCAGGCGCAGGGTCACCTCACCGTCATTGGTCAGGAGCAGCAGGCCCTCGGACATGTAATCGAGCCGTCCCACGGGAAAGAGCCGCTGCGTGCGCAGCTCTTCAGGCAGCAGATCGACGACGGTCTTGCGGCCCTGGGGATCGTTGACCGTGGTCACGGTGTGCACGGGCTTGTGCAGCATGATGTAGGAACAGGAAGCGTCCTGCTTGGCCATGACCACGGCTCCGTCAAGGAGCACCGTGTCCTGGCCGGGTACGACCCTGGTTCCGGGTTCGCGCTGGATGAGTCCGTTCACGCAGACTCGTCCACTCTGGATCAGGGCGTCGGCTCCACGGCGGGAGGCCAAGCCGGCATCGGCAATATATTTGTTCAAACGAACGGGGCTGTTTTCTGGCATGGGCGAACAAATAGGAAGATCGTGAGCACAGGGCAAGCAAAAAGGCGCGTCGGCACTAAAAACCAGGGGCTCCATGCGGAGCCCGTGTATCCGGTGTGTCAGGGAACAGCCACGAATCTGGCCAAGGGAGCCATGCGGGCCTTGTGCAGGGCAAGAGTTTTCCCATCGCAGGCGAAATTGTCCGTCATGGCCAGCATCTCGAAAAACTCCTGCTCCATATCCATGTCCGGACAGGCCATCATGGTGCTGGCCAAGTTCGTGAAACGGATACGGTTGCCAGCCTTCAGTTCATAGGGGCCGCTGATGCTGTTGCAGCCGCCGAAACCCGAGATGCGTCCCTCCTTGGAATGAAGGTGGATGAACGGAACACGTTCATTCTCCGTCACGGGCTTCCCAAAGAGTTCCACCAATCTCCAGCGGGTATCGAGAATGCATTTTCCCGTCAGGTCCAAAGCCGTGGCGGCCTGCTTGCGCAGCTGGTAGTTTTCGGCCAGGTCGCCGGTGATGACTCCGCCAGTCATGTCGAGATGGAACAGGACGTTTTCGCCGACCTTGTAGGCGGGGGATTTGTCGTCGTCCAGAATGATGGCGGCTCCGTCGGGGCTCCAGGAAAAAACGCCCGTTTGTTCAAAGGTCCCGTCCTTTTTGTCCTCGTAACGGGTCACGAGTACATAGGTCTGGTCCGGGTTCAGGGTCATGGTGGTGTGGATGCCGGGGCAATCGGCGCAGGGCAGGGTGCCAACGTAAATTCCGGCCCAATCAAGTGAATCGCGGCTGGAATGCTCTCCGCGCGCATGCATGCAACCGAGCAGCGCCGTGCAGGCGAAAATTGCCAACAGGATCATTTTTTTCATTGTATTTTCCTATAGTTTTGGCTGCAATGCGGCTGCAATGCCTTCCTCTTCCTGCCTGTCCGGGCCGCGCGTGATGCACAGGTCATGGATCAGGCCGTTCGAAACGGAGTAGATCCAGCCGTGCAGATAGAGGTTGCGGCCACGCTGCCACGCCTTGCGCACGATGCTGTTCAGGGCCAGGTTGCGGATCTGCAGCTTGACGTTGAGTTCGCACATGTCGTCGAGGTTCGGACGCCCCTTGCGTTCCATCAGGTCATGCACGTTCTCCAGCCAATGGGCCAAAAGACCCGGGGTCTGGTCTTTCATGACCGCCTCGATGCCGCCGCAGCCGTAATGGCCGCAGACGATGATGTGCTTCACCTTGAGCACGTCGATGGCGTATTGCAGGACGCACATCAGGTTTATGTCGGTATTTATGACCTGGTTGGAGATGTTGCGGTGCACGAAGACCTCGCCGGGCATGACGCCGATGAGCTGGTCGGCGGGCACCCGGCTGTCGGAACAGCCTATCCACAGAAATTTGGGCCTGTGCTGGTTCTCCAGCTTGCGGAAGAAGCCGGGAATGTTCTTTTCGACGTTCTGGGCCCATATCTTGTTGTTATCGAGCAGTTTGCTGATTTCTTTCATTTTCGTCCTGTCATGAGGGTTTGGGTGTCACATGTAACTACCCATTTAGGACCCGAGGCGCAACGCTTCGTGTCGGGGTTGAAACATGAGGCCGTGCGGGTGGACCGGATGGTCCGGATGGTGTAGACAAAAAACAGGATCAATTTTCGGAGAAGTCCGGCTCCCGCGCCGGCACACCCTGCCTGCCCCGTTCCGGGGTCGGCGGTCCCGCCACTCCCCGCGCCGTTCCATCAAGCTCCCGCTCCGCCGGAACAGGCGTGGTTTGTTTGTTTCCGACATACCTGCGAGGTGGACATGATCATGAACAGCTCTCGATGGTGCGCTGACGTTTTTCGGGAGGACCACCGACGAGTCCTCGCTTCCGTGCAGAACGCCGCCGATCTGGATGCCGCGCGCAAGGCTTTTTACCACTACGTGACCGAGCGTCAGTACGAGATTCATTTCGACGAGCCGGAACACTCCTGCTTCGAGATGGCCGTGGCCCGCGATTGTGCCCGGGTCCTGCGTTCCGTTCTGGCCGGGAGTTCCGATGCCCGGGTCGGCTTCAGCGTGACCCAGGCCCTCTGGGACCTCTCGCGGGGGATCGCGCGCCCGGATCTGTCCCGGGCCTTCTTCGCCGAATTCTCCCACCTTCTGCACGGGCTGAACGGGACTCCCGAAGGTATCGGGCTCGACGCTTCGGCCTTGGGCGACATCAGCGGCCGCGAGGCGGCTCTGATCAGGTCCCGGGAGCTCGATCGGATATGGGAGGGCATCGAGGCGGCCATGGCGCGCTACCAGAGCGGATTGGAACCCGAGGCCATGAAACGTCGGGGCCAGCGACGCAGGCGGGTCCAGAAGGCCTTGGGCGCCACCGATCAGCAGTGGGGGGACTGGCGCTGGCAGGTTCGCGCCATCATCGAGGATCCCGAACGCCTGGCGGCGGCAGTGACCCTGCGGGAACACGAGCGCGCGGCCGTTGAGCGGGCGGTGGGCTCCGGACAGCCCTTCGGCATCACGCCCTATTACGCCTCCCTCATGGACGACGATCCCGAATCCGGACGCGATCGGGCCGTGCGCGCCCAAGTCATCCCTCCCGTTTCCTATGTGGACTGCATGGCCGTTCACGGTGACAGGCGCGCCGAGGCCTTCGATTTCATGCGCGAGGCCGACACCTCCCCCGTGGATCTCGTCACGCGCCGCTATCCGGCCATAGCCATACTGAAGCCCTTCAACACCTGTCCACAGATCTGCGTGTACTGCCAGCGCAACTGGGAGATCGAACGGGCCATGGCTCCCGGTGCCATGGCCTCCAGGGCGGATCTGGAAAAGGCCCTGGGCTGGATCAGGGAGCATCCGGCCATCAAGGAAGTACTGGTCACGGGCGGAGATCCCCTGGCCATGGGCGACGGTCCCCTGGAGCGTATCATGAGGGGGGTCGCCGACATCCCGCATGTGGAGCTCATCCGTATCGGCACGCGTACGCCCGTGACCCTGCCCATGCGCATCACTTCCGCTCTGGCCCGTATGCTCGGCTCCTTCCGCGAGCCCGGTGTGCGTGAGGTCTGCCTGGTGACCCATGTGGAGCACGTCTCCGAGGTCACGCCCGAGTTCGTGGCGGCCGTGGATCGCCTCAGGCGAAGGGGACTGAGCGTCTACAACCAGCTCGTCTTCACGTTTTACGTCTCCAGGCGCTTCGAATCCGCGGCCCTGCGCCGACTGCTGCGCAAATGCGGGGTGGAGCCCTATTACACCTTCGCGCCCAAGGCCAAGGAGGAGATGGACGAATACCGCGTGCCCATCGCGCGCATCATGCAGGAACAGCAGGAGGAGGCACGGCTCTTGCCCGGCATGCGTCGCACCGACGCGCCCGTGTACAACGTGCCGGGTCTGGGCAAGAACCATCTGCGCGCGGCCCAGAACCGCGACGTGGTTTCCATTCTCCCGGACGGCTCGCGGGTCTACGAGTTCCACCCCTGGGAGAAGAACATCGTCGAACGCGACTCCTACATCGGGCAAGACGTGCCGATTCTTACATATCTGGAGCGTCTGGCTGCCATCGGTGAGGATCCGGCGGAGTATTCGAGCATCTGGTATTATTACTAGGCCGAAAAAAAGCCTCCCCTGGAAAGAGGAGGCTTCATGTGCCTGCGGGAGTCCGTGCCGATGATGGGCCGTGGTGTGAAGTCAGAAAGGCATGGATTCCCTGTTTCGCGGGAATGACGCTGATGCGGGGCGCTCCGCCTGTGCATCATCCCGCGAAACAGGGTCCATCAGGATCAGCGGGGCCCCTGCCTTTTGTGAGACCTTGGAACGGCTGTTCACGTTTCGCACGTTGACCGCGAAACAACGATGTCATCCCCGCGAAGGCGGGGATCCACGCCTTTCAACCGCCCCCTCTCTTCGGCAGGATGCCTTTCAGCCCATCCGCATCAGTCCGCCAGGACGAACTTGCCGGCCTTGACCTGGACCATGACCATGGAGTCCACGTCCAGGCCGTTGTGATCCTCGGGGGTCAGGTTGTAGATGCCCGAGATGCCGACATAATTCTGAGTGCTCTCGATGGCCGCGCGCAGGGCTTCGGGTTCGGTGCCGGCCTTTTCGATGCCCTTGGCGATGAGCATGATGGCGTCCCAAGCGTAGCCCGAGTGGGTGTTGATGGGGAACTGTTTGTCGTAGCCCTTCTCGATGTACAGCTTCACGAATTCCTGGATACCGGCCTTCTGCGGATCCGTGTCCGGCAGCTCGTCCACGACCATGAGCTTGGTGGCGGGCATGCGGTTGCCTTCGCTCGCGGGACCGGCCAGCTCGATGTACTTGGGATCGGGCAGGCCGTGGCACTGGAAAAGGGGCAGGTCGATGCCGAGCTGTGCCACGTTCTTGGCGCTGATGGCGCCGGCCGGGCCGGTGGTCCAGACCACGAGGGCCAGGGGGCCTGCGTTCTTGGCCTTGGTCAGCTGGGCAGTCATGTCGGTGTCGCGGGCGCCGAAGGATTCCTTGATGAGGATCTCGATGCCGAATTCCGGGGCAAGCTGCTCCATCCAGCGCATGCCGTCCTTTCCGAAGCCGTCGTCAGCCGAGAGCAGGGCGATCTTGGTCAGGCCCTTGTCTTTGAGATAGGTGAAGAGGCGCTCAACCGCGATCTTGGAACGCTGGGGCGATTTGAAGACCCAGTCGAAGGGGCCGAACTTGCCGCCCATGATGACCGGATCGCCACCGACGGTCATGACGATGGGGATCTTGGCGGAATGAACGATTTTCTTCACATTCATGCCCGTGTCGGTCAGGGTCGGTCCGATCAGGGCCACGACCTTGTCCTTGTAGATGAACTTGGTGGCGATATTGGCGGATTTGGCCGGATCTCCCTCGGTGTCGGCGATGATCAGCTCGATCTGCTTGCCGCCGATCCCGCCCTCGGCGTTGATTTTGTCGACCAGCATCTCGGCGACCAGCTTGCTGGGAGTGCCGATGAAGGACGCTCGACCCGACAGGTCGAAAAAAGCGCCCAGCTTGATGGTGTCCTCGGCCAGGGCCGGGGAAGCCAGCAGCATGAGACAGCTCAGAAAACCGAAAATTTTGCGCATGTCATTTTCTCCTCTTCAAATTGATTGATGCCGTGATGGCCCGGTCTTTACTGCCTGTTGAAATCAAACGATCTCGTCCTGAATCCGGCTGTCGAAAACCCGTTGGCTCTTGCGTTCCGAGCGGGGCAGGCTGCCGTAGTCCACCAGCTCCAGGTCCACCGTGACCATGAGCTGTTTCTTTATCTGATGTCCAGCCTCATGCGCCAGCTCCGGTCCGCGGGCCGCAGGCACGCCCTCGGCGCGCTCGATCACGAGGCGCAGGCTGTCGCGGCCCCCGTCGTCGCGGGTCAGGTGGATCTGGTATTCGGAACCAAGGCCGGGCACCGCCGAAAGGATGGTGTCGATGGAGCTGGGGTAGATGTTCACGCCCCTGAACTTGATGGTGTCGTCGGAACGGCCCTTGATGCGCGAATGCCGTGGCATGATGCTGCCGCAGGTGCACGGCTCGGGGATGATGCGCGTGATGTCGCGGGTGCGGTAGCGGATGAGCGGCGAGCCTTCCTTGCACAGGGTGGTGATGACCATCTCGCCCCATTCGCCGTCGGGCAGGGGCCTTAGCGTTTCAGGGTCGAGGATCTCCATCAGGTAGTAGTCGCTCCAGTAATGGATGCAGTCGTGATCGGAGCATTCGATGCCCGCGCCCGGCCCGTAGAGCTCGGTCAGGCCGGTGATGTCGAAAAGCTCGGCCCCGCCGAAGAGTTCGGAGATCTTCTTGCGCATGGAGCGGCTGGAGCGCTCGGAACCGTAGATGATCTTCCTGACCGCGATCTTGTCCGCGATGCCGCGCTTGTGGATCTCCTCGGCCATGAGCAGCGCCATGGAGGCCGTGGAGCAGAAGACCGTGGACTGAAAGTCGAGCAGGAACTGGATGTGCATGTCGATGTTGCCGGGCCCTACCGGCACGGCCATGGCACCGACCTTCTCGCAGCCGAGTTGAAAGCCCATGCCCGCCGTCCAGACTCCGTAGCCTACGGCGATCTGGACCCGGTCCAGGGTATTGACTCCCGCGCTCTGGTAGCAGCGGGCGAACATGTCGGTCCAGTCGTCCAGATCCTTTTGCGTGTAGCAGAGTACCTTGCGCTTGCCCGTGGTCCCGGAACTGGCATGCACGCGCACAAGCTGCTCGAAGGGCACGCTTTTGAGCGGGAAGGGATAGCCGTCGCGCAGATCGTCGGTGGTCGTGAAGGGCAGGCGCTGCAGGTCGTCGAGGCTCTGGATCGAATCGGGCGTGATCCCGGCCGCCTCAAGCTTGGCGCGGTAGGCCGGAGAGCCTTCGAAGGCATGGCGCACCGTCCATTTGAGGCCCTTGAGCTGATGGGCCTTGAGTTCGTCCGTAGAGTTGAAGGAGGGCATGAAGTTTTTGTGCATGGGAGGTTTCTCCAGACGGATATTGGTCAGCCCGGCCGCACCCAGGCGGCTGGCGGAAGGGTTGTCGTGACTGGCCGCGCCCAGGAAGGCGGCGCGCAGGGACGGGTCCAGGAGCAGGTCGCGACTCTTGCCCTGCTCGACAATGCTGCCCCCGGCCAGGAGATAGGCCGTGTCCGAGGCGGACAGGGCGCGGGCGGCGTTCTGTTCGACGATGAAGATGGTCGTGCCCGCGCGGGCCAGCTGGTGGATGATGGAAAAAATTTCGTCGGTGATGAGCGGGGCCAGGCCCAGACTCGGCTCGTCCAGAAGCAGCAGGCGCGGCGCAGCCATCAGCGCCCGGCCCATGGCCAGCATCTGCTGTTCGCCGCCGGACAGGGTTCCGGCAAGCTGTTGCCGCCGCTCCTTGAGCTTTGGAAAACGGGCGAAAATCTCTTCCATGCGCCTGGTTTCCTCGGCCTTGGCCAGATTCAGGGGGATGGCTCCGAGTTGCAGGTTTTCAAGCACCGAGAGCTGGGCGAAAACTTCGCGCCCTTCGGGGGACAGGGCCAGCCCGTGGCGGACCATGCGCGCCGGGCTTGAGCCGGTCACGGTCTTGCCGTCGAGGAGGATCTCTCCGCCCGTGGGCTTCACCAGACCCATCACGCATTTGAGCAGGGTGCTCTTGCCCGCCCCGTTGGCCCCGACCAGGGCCACGGTCTGTCCCGCCGCGACCTGCATGTCGATGCCAAACAGGGCCTGGGCCGCGCCGTAGTGCGCCGTCAGATTCTTTATGGTCAGCATCAGGCCGTGGCCTCCATTCTTCCAAGATAGGCTTCAAGCACCAGCGGATTGCGGCGGACTTCGTCGGCCGTGCCCGTGGCGATGCAGCATCCGCTGTCCAGGACCACCACCAGATCGGCTATGTTCATGACCAGATCCATGTCGTGTTCGACCAGTAAAATGGTGTGGCCCGCGCGGCGCAGGTTTCGAAGCTGCTCGCCCACGGCCGCGGTTTCCTCGGCGTTGAGCCCGGCCACGGGCTCGTCCAGGAGCAGCAGCTTAGGCCTGCCCACAATGGCCCGGGCCAGTTCGACCCGCTTCTTGTCGCCGTAGGCCAGCACTCCGGCGGGCCAGCCGGCCTTGTCGGCCAGTCCGAACTGGTCCATCGCCTCAAGGGCCCTGAGCCGCAGCCGACGCTCGCGGTGTCGCAGATAGGGCAGGCGCAGCATGGCCATGAACATGGACTCACCCCCTTCTCGGGTCAGGCCGGTCAGCACGTTGTCCAGCACCGAAAGACGCGGAAAAAGACGCAGGTTCTGGAAGGTGCGATGAATGCCCAGGCGCGTGATGCGGTGCGCCGGAAGCCCCGCGATTTCCTGATCCATGAAGCGGATGGATCCGCTCGTGGGGGAGAGCACGCCGGTCATGCAGTTGATGAGCGTGCTCTTGCCCGCGCCGTTGGGACCGATGAGCGCGGTCAGCTGTCCGGCGGGCACACTCATGCACACGTCCTGCAGGGCGGGCAGCCCTCCGAAAAATTTGTTCAAACCGTCAAGCCGCAGCATGGTCGCGCCTCCACAGGGCCATCCGCACCCGGATCATGTCGGTCAGGCCCGTGATCAGGCCCTGGGGCAAAAACATGAGCACCAGCACGAGAATGCCGCCGTGCACGAAGTCCTTGTAGGTGTCGAAGATCTCCATCCATTCCGGCAGCAAGGTCAAAAAGGCCGCGCCGAAAACCGAGCCCCAAATGGAGCCCATCCCGCCGACTACGACCATGATGACCATGTCCGTGGAGGTGAAGATGCCGAAGGTGTCCGGGCTCACGTAGGAATAGCAGTGCGCGAAGAGGCTTCCGGCCAGGGATGCGAGCACGGCCGAGAGCACAAAGACCTTGACCTTGGCGGCGCGGGTGTCGACGCCCAGGCTCGCCGCCGCCGTCTCGTCTCCGGCCAGGGCGGCCAGGCCCCGCCCCACGCCGCTGCGCACCAGATTGAGACACAGCAGCAGGCAGACCATGGTGAAGCCCCACAGCAGATAGTGCAGGCTGACCGGATCGTCGAAGACCACGTCGGCCACGGACAGGCTGGGGATGCCCGCGAATCCGCTGGGCCCGCCGGTGACCTCGTCCCACTGCAACAGGACGGTGTGCACGACGTAGTTCAGTCCGAGGGTGGCCATGGCCAGATAGTGGCCGGAAAGGCGCAGGACAGGGATGCCCACGGCCAGGGCGACAAGGCCCACCAGCGCCGCGACCAGAAACATGGACGGCCAGGGGGGCAGGCCGAAGGTGACGGTGGCGATGGCCGAACCGTAGGCGCCAAGACCGAAGAACGCGGCATGCCCAAGGGAGATCTGTCCGGCATAGCCGATGAACAGGTTCAGGCCCAGCACGACGATGGCGTTGATGGCGATGAGATTGGTCAGGCCCAGGGTGTAGGGGTTGTCCTCGATGTAGGGGAAGAGGATCAGGGCCGCGGCCATGAGGGTTGCGAATAGGCCTGTCCGGTGCAGGGAGAGGAAGTAGAGAAGGTTTTGTCTGCCGGTCATGAGCGTCCTTGAAGAATGGTGTCGTCTGGGCCGGGAAAGTATAATCGATTTGGCCGGGGGTAAAGTCCGAAGTATAGAGCTGATGGTGAGCGGCTTGCCGGGATGGGTTTTTCGGCGGCCGAAACTCCTTCGCGGGCCTCGTAACGTTTAACCGTTGCTCATGGGGCAGTAAATTGGAGCAGTTCGTCCGGCAACGGTTAAACGAACGATGCCTGGCTCAGTCAAACAGTCGGCCACCGGAAAACCCATCCCGGCAAGCCTTGGACATGCGCCACGAATTGGAAAAAAAACTATTTCCCCAAAAAACCCTTGGGGCGGACGAAGAGGACCAGGAGCAGGACCACGAAGGCGACGACATCCTTGTAGGCGCTGGAAAGATAGCCCGCCGAGAGGGATTCCAGCAGTCCAAGGCCCAGGCCGCCGAGGATGGCTCCGGGGAAGGAGCCGAAGCCGCCGAGAATGGCGGCGGCGAAGCCCTTGAGGCCCAGCAGTACCCCCACGTCGTAATTGAGGGTGGTGATGGGCGTGACCAGCACTCCGGCCAGGCCGCCCAGGGCCCCGGCGATGGCGTAGCTGGTCAGGCGGATGCGGCCCGAGGCTATGCCGACCACGGCCGCGGCCGTAGGATTGGAGGCCACGGCGCGCATGCACAGGCCCAACGACGTCTTGTGGAAGAACCACGTCAGAATGGCGATGGCCACGACGGTCAGGCCCAGAATCCACAAGGCCTGCGGCAGCACGCTCGCGCCCAGGATCTGGACCGGGACGTCCGGGGTCAGCGGGGGGAGCGCCATGCGGTTCTTGCCCCATACGATCTTTATGATGCCGCGCAGGATGATGGACAGACCCACGGTCAAAAAGATGAGCACCAGATGGTTGTCCGATCTGGCCGGACGCAATCCCACCCGTTCGACGACCATCGCCACAAGGGCCACCAGACAGACTGCCAGGACGAGCGCCGGGACGGTCGGCAGGCCGAGGGCGAAGAGCGCCGAGAACATGAACATTCCGCCCAGGGTGACGAAATCGACCTGGATGAAGTTGACGATGCCCATGGTGTTGCTGACCACGCAGAAGCCCAGCGCAATGAGCGCATAGATGGCTCCGCCCGTCAGGCCGCTGAAAATATACTGCAGGAGATCCGTGTACAAAATTGTTTCCAACTGCTTGAAATGTGAAGGTGAGGCAACGTAGTCGAGAAGCAGCCGAATTTCAAGGATCATCGCCTGCCTGAAACTGCGCAACTTCGCCGGGTTCCACAGGTCCGAATCGACTTGCCGGGCCTGATCCGGAAATTGGCGACACGAGAGTCATGGTTCCGAGACGATGCAGGGCGATGATAATGCGCATTTTTTTTGTCCTACATATAATGTATGACACTGCCGTGGATGAATTTTTGGATTATCAAAAGTTGCTATTGAGGTTTTTCTGAGAGCAACGCTAATTTGTCCTGAAGAAATGGCCCTGAAAAAAGTTCTCTAGGATAAATGTTTTGACTTCCCGAGCATCCTGGGAAAAAATGTCATACATAAAATGCTTGCCCGCAAAAAGTCGGCTACTATAAAATAGTCATAGGCGTTTTTCGGTTTTAAATCATGCTGTTCGTCTGTTTGACATCGTTATTCAAGACGTCACTGCAAAAAGTCGTCATTCCCTTGAACAAAGGGAGCCAAGTCTTTTTAACTCTTTGAAAAGAATGGATTTTCCTCTTTGAGGCGAATGGCACTCAGGTTCTCGTGTGACTTTTGCAGTGTCGTCATTCGAGCTTGGAGTCGAGGGGTAGGACAAGAAAGCGGCCATCAGTGATTTCTATCTGGGGTTCTTGTCGCAGATTCATATTTTTACAGCGAGGCGTGTTTGGAACCATTCCCTGTTTTTTGCCGAAAAACTTCTAATATTTGGAGCCCATGATGGTGATGTCGCAGCTTTGCGGAGCCTTCCATGGCTCTTGATCCGACTTCTCGCCAAGTCTCGCAGCTCCACGGCTTGCAGGATGTGGACGATCTTCTGGTGAGCGCCCCCATCGGTGTGTTCTCGTCCACCCCGGATGGCCGCTACCTCTTCGTAAATCCGGCCTGGGCCAGGATGTTCGGTTACGAATCGCCCGAGGATGTCCTGGCCTCGATTACCGACATCGCGTCGCAGCTTTACGTCGACCCGGCCGAAAGGGAGGAGTTCAAGCGCCTGCTTGAGCTTCATGGCGAAGTCGTCAACTTCGAAAGCAGGTTCAGGCGCCGGGACGGTTCCTTTGTCTGGGCATCCAGAACCGCCAGGACCGTGCGCAACGCCCAGGGCCAGGTCTCCCATTATCAGGGATTCACCACGGACATCACCGCACGCAAGCAATCGGAAGCGGCCCTGCAAAAACAAAAGGTGATGCTGGAGCATCTGTTCGAGAGTTCTCCGGAGGCCATCGCCATTGTCGATAACGAGGGCTGCGTTCTGCAGATCAACAAATCCTTCGTCAATCTGTACGGTTACGCTTGGGAAGAGGCTCAGGGCAGGCAGATAAACGATCTGATTTGCCGGGGGAGCCATCATGACGAAGCGGGAAAATATTCGGATCGTGTTTTCAAAAAAGGCGAAATCATCGAGACGGAAACGGTACGCTGCAAAAAAGACGGCACCCCCCTCGATGTTGTCCTCATAGGCTATCCCATTCTCTTCGATGATAACATCATCGGCGCCTACGCCATTTACCGTGACATCACGGATCGGAAACGCACCGAGGAGTCGCTCCTTGAGAGCGAGGCGCGCTTCAAGGCTCTGCACAATGCCTCTTTCGGAGGTATTACAATCCACGACAAGGGCATCATTCTCGATTGCAATCAGGGTTTGTCAGACATCACCGGCTACCGCGTGGACGAACTGATCGGCATGGACGGTCTCAATCTTATCGCCGAAAGGTCACGGGCGCTGGTCATGGCGAACATCCTGACCGGTTATGAAGAGCCGTACGACGCATACGGCGTGCGTAAAAACGGCGAGGAATATCCGTTACGCCTTGAGGCCAGAAACATCCCCTACAAGGGAAGATCGGTTCGCAGCGTCGAGTTCAGGGACGATACAGCCCGTAAACAGGCCGAACTGGAACTGATCAAGGCCAGGGACGCCGCCGAAACCGCAAACAAGGCCAAGAGCGAATTTCTGGCCAACATGAGCCACGAGATCCGCACTCCGCTCAACGGCATCATGGGACTCATGCAGCTTTTGCAGACCACGCGCCTGGACGACGAGCAGCGCGAGTTCGTTTCCATGGCTATCAGATCCTCGGACCGCCTGGCACGACTGCTGACCGATCTGCTCGACATCTCCAAGATCGAGGCGGGCAAGATGGAGGTCGTCGAGGAGGATTTCAGCCTGCGCGAGCTGTGTGATTCCGTGACCGAACTTTTTGCCGTCAACGCCGCCGAGAAAAATGTTTCGCTTGAGTATGTCATCGATCCCGCGCTGCCGCCGGTATTGGTCGGCGGCGTGGCCAGACTGCGCCAGATTCTTTTCAATCTGGTCGGCAACTCTCTGAAGTTCACCGATCAGGGCAAGGTCCGATTGGAGATGGTCCCGCTTGCTTCCTTACGTGATGACGAGCAGCGGCTTCTTTTTTCCGTTTTCGATACGGGAATCGGCATCCCGGAGGACAAGCTCGAATACCTGTTCAGGCCTTTTGCCCAGGTCGAAGGCTCCTACACCCGCAAGTATCAGGGCGCGGGGTTGGGGCTGGCCATCGTGCGCAGGCTGGTCGAGCTCATGCGTGGGCACATATACCTTGAAAGCGTTCTCGGCGAGGGCACCGAGGTGCATGTGGTCCTGCCGTTTAGACCCATGAACAGAGGCGCCTGCGCAAAGGTGCGCGTTGAACCGCCCGTAAAAGTCTGCACGGGTTTGCACGTCCTGCTGGTGGAAGACGATTTGTCCAATCAGATCACCACCCGCAAATTGCTGGAAAAGTCAGGACATGCGGTGACCCTGGCCGAAAATGGCAGCCAGGCTCTGGAGCGCCTGCGCGAGACGGACTTCGACATTGTCTTCATGGACATCCAGATGCCCGTCATGGGCGGCCTTGAAGCCACCCGGGCCATTCGCGGTGAGCCCGAACTGGCCTTGCGCAAGGACATTCCCATCATCGCCCTGACCGCCTACGCCATGGCCGGTGACAGGGAGAAGTTTCTTGATTCGGGCATGGACGATTATCTCTGCAAACCGTTCAGCCGCGAGAATCTGGATGGGATGATCGACAAGCATGCTCGCATGGGCGCGTTGCGTTCCTTGGAAAATCTTTAGTGCTGCCGGCTATACGGCTTCCTTGAACCCCATTGTAAAATCTTTTGCACGAGGTCACTTGATGCCCAGAAAATATTCCCCCAAACCGAAAATGCCCGCATCAGCCAATTCCTCTGCCATGCGGCCCGTGATCAGGCCATCGCTGTATGTGGCGGTGGGAGCCTCGGCGGGGGGCCTTGAGGCCATCGAGGCCTTTTTTACGGGCATGGCCTCGGACAGCGGCATGGCCTTCATCGTCATCCAGCACCTTTCCCCTGACTACAAGAGCCTGATGGTCGAGATCCTGTCCAAGAAAACCAGGATGAAGGTGCACCGGGCCGAAGAGGGCATGCCCGTCATGCCGGATAACGTCTATCTGATCCCGCCCAAGAAGAACCTGACCATATTTCACGGCAAGCTGCTCCTGAACGATCAGGAGCACGTCAAAGGCACCATCAATCTGCCCATCGACATTTTCCTGCGCTCCCTGGCCGAGGATCAGGGGGACAAGGCCGTGGCGGTCATCCTCTCGGGATCGGGCAGCGACGGCATGCGCGGGGTCCGGGCAATCAAGGAATTCGGCGGCATGGTCATGGTCCAGAGCGAAAGCACGGCAAAATTCGACAGCATGCCCCGGGCCTCCATCTCCACGGGCCTTGTGGACTTCATCCTGCCGCCCGAGGAAATGCCCGAACGACTGCTGTCCTATGCCAAGCATCCCTTCGTCATAAAAGCCGAGCGCTCGGAGACCGTCATCAGCGACGAGGACGCCCTGACCCGCATCTTCGCCATCCTGCGCGACAAGTTCAAGGCCGATTTCACCTACTACAAGCCCAGCACCGTGACCCGGCGCATCGAACGCCGCATGTCCATCAATCGCATCGACGAGATTCGCGATTACGTGGCCTTCATGCAGAATTATCCCGGCGAGGCGGGTACGCTCTTTCGCGAGTTTCTGATCGGCGTGACCAGATTCTTTCGCGACCGTGAGGTGTTTGATCTGCTCAAAGAGAACTGGCTGCCCGAGATTCTGGACCGCGCCTCCGGAAAGGAGAGCCGGTTCTGGATCGCCGGATGTTCCACGGGCGAAGAGGCCTACACCCTGGCCATCCTGGCCAAGGAGTACATGCTGCAATCGGGAATCAACCGCGACCTGAAAATCTTCGCCACGGACATCGACCGCGACGCCGTCCTGTTCGCCGCCAACGGCGTCTACCCCGACAGCATCGCCGCCGATGTGCCCCAGGAGCTGCTGAGCAAGTATTTCTACCGCAAGCAGGACAGCTACCAGATTTCGCGCAACATCCGCGAGATGGTCGTCTTTGCGCAGCACAACCTTATAAAGGATCCGCCGTTCACCAATATCGACCTCGTCTCCTGCCGCAACCTGCTCATTTATCTCCAGCCTGTCTTGCAGCGCAAGGTGCTTGAGTTTTTCAATTTTTCGCTCAATGCCCAGGGCGTTCTGCTGCTCGGCACCAGCGAGACCATCGGCGAGATGGGCGATTGCTTCGAGAGCCTCGATCACAAAAACAAGATCTACCGCACCAGGGGACGCTTCAAGCACAGCATCGATGCCCGCGAACTGCCCCAGGCCCCGAATTCGACCTACCGCGAGCTGGAAACCCGTTTTCCGGTGGCGCGCAGGGATCTTCATGTCGGCGACGAGCGCATTCTGGAGCGTTTCCTGGAAGCCCTGAGCGCGGACAATTTTCCGCTGGCGGTTGTCGTCAACGAGCAGATGGAAGTGCTGCACATCTTCGGGGATACACAAGGGTATTTCAAGCTGCCCTCGGGCAAGCTTTCGCGGGACATTTCCAAGATGGCTGCCAAGGATCTGGCCATTCCCCTTTCCACTGGCATTCAGAAGGTTTTCCGCAAGAACGAGGCGCTTCGTTTTTCCAACATAAAGCTGCGCGACATGGAAACGCTCAAGATCGTGGACCTGCGAATTTTGCCCCTGCCCCGCAAGAAAGGTCAGGAGCCCCTGGTGGCCGTCTTTCTGGAAGAGGTCGAAAGGCCCGACATTCTGGACAAGACCCAGGCCATCCAGGCCTACGACCTGTCTCTTGAGGCCGAGCAGCGGATCACCGACCTGGAGCAGGAACTGCAGTTCACCCGCGAGAATCTGCAAGCCACGGTGGAGGAGCTGGAAACAGCCAACGAGGAATTGCAGGCCACCAACGAAGAGCTTCTGGCCAGTAACGAGGAGCTGCAATCGACCAACGAAGAGTTGCAATCAACCAATGAGGAGCTTTACTCCGTCAACTCCGAATATCAGTCCAAGATCGTGGAACTGAGCGAGCTGCACAATGACGTGGACAACCTCCTGAACGTCAGCCAGATCGGGCAGCTTCTGCTGGACGAGAACATGGAGATCAGGCGCTTTTCGCCCAAGGTCGCCGATGTGTTCAAGGTGCTCGCCTCGGATGTGGGGCGGTCCCTGTCGGACATTTCGCATCAGCTGGAAAATATCGATCCGGTCCGGATCATCGAGACGGTGCACAAGGCAGGCAGAATGGCCGAGCACGAGGTTCGCGCCAAGGATGGCCGCTGGTATCTGATGCGGGTAATTCCTTACTCCGTGGGGCCAAAGGTTTTCTCTGGCACCCTGGTCTCCTTTGTGGACATCACCCGCATCAAGCTCGGGGAGGAAGCCCTGCGCGCGAGTGAGGAAGAATTCCGGGCCCTCTTTGAAACCCTCCCGCTTGGCGTGGTCTACCATGAGGCCGATGGTTCCATTATCTCCGCCAACAACGCGGCGGCTCGCATACTTGGCCTCTCCCTGGATCAGATAATGGGCAAGACAACCATGGACCCGCGCTGGAAGATGATCCGCGAGGACGGCTCCAGCGTGTCCGGAGAGCACCATCCGGCCATGATCGCCCTGCGCACAGGACACAGGGAAGGGCCGGTGGTGCGCGGGGTTTTTCACCCCGAAAAGAACGCCTACATCTGGCTCTCCATAACAGCCATCCCCCTGTTCCAATCCGGCGCGAGCATGCCTACGCAGGTCTATGCGACATTCGAGGACATAACCGAGAAACGTCAGACGGAGCAGGACTATCAGGCCCTTTTCCGGGAAATGTTCAACGGATTTTCGTTGCATGAAATCATCTGCGACGAAAGCGGCAAGCCCGTTGATTACCGCTTCCTGGCCGTCAATCCGGCTTTCGAGAGGATGACGGGCCTTAAAAGCGAACAGATCTTGGGCAAGACGGTTCTTGAAGTCATGCCGGACACGGAAAAGTTCTGGATCGAATCTTTTGGAGAGGTGGCGTTGAGCGGCAAGCCCACAAGGTTTGAAAAACATTCCTCGCAACTCGGCAAGAGTTTTCAGGTCACCGCCTTCAGACCGGCGCGCAATCAATTTGCCTGTGTTTTTGCCGAAGTCACGGGTGGTGATGAGGCCGGAAAATCAGCTCATCCGGATGACAGGGACTCTTGACCGCCGCTTTGGGCTGAGCATTTCTTCAGTTGTCTGAACATGATAACCGCCAATCAGGATATGCCGGATATGACAGATACTTTTGAAGCCAAGAAGAGGATTCTACGCGAGCAGGCCGAGGCACGCCTGGCGCATTCCGTGAGCAAGGTCGAAAATCTTTCCCTGGAAGAGATCAAGACCCTGTTCCATGAATATCAGGTGCACCAGATCGAGCTTGAGCTGCAGAACGAGGAGTTGCGCGACACCCAGAAGCAGTATGAAATCGCGCGGGACCGCTTTGCGCGTCTCTTCAACGACGCCCCGGTCGGATATCTGACCATCGACCAAAGCGGGATCATCGCTCAGACCAACCAGACCTTTGCCGAGATGGTCGAGAGGGACTCGCACCTGCTTGGCGGCAAGGCGCTGGTCGATTTCATAGCCACGGCGGACCGTTCAGCTTTTCTGGGGCGGTTCAAGGCCTTTTTCAAGAGTCCCGAGGGCAAGCAATTGAGCTTTACCTTGCAGGGCAGCCATCGCCGGGTGCGCTGCGTGGGCAAAATCGAGAATCAGCGTCAGGAACCGGCCCAAAAGCGTCGCCTGCTCCTGGTTCTGAGCGACATCACTGATCAGGCCAGGGCGGAAAAGGCCTTGCTGGAGCGGGAGCGCTTCCTGACTTCCATTTTGGAAACCACCCAGGACGGGTTCTGGGTCATTGATGCGGACGGGCTCCTGACCGATGTCAATGACGCCTATTGCCGCATGACAGGTTACACGAAAGAGGAACTCGAAGGGCTGAACATCAGCGATCTGGATGCCGTGGAAGATGACGCCATGACCGGCGAGCGAATTGCGCGCATCGTCGAAAACGGTTCCGAACTTTTTGAAACCAGACACCGCAGAAAGGACGGCAGCGTTTTCGATGTGGAAATCTCAGTGTCCTTTCTCAGCCAGCACGGGGGCATGTTTGTCTGTTTCTGCCGCGACATTTCCGGCCGCAAATCAGCGGAATTGGCCTGCCGCGAGAACGAAATGCGCTACCGGCTGCTTTCCGACCTGACCATGGAAGGCATCGTCATCCACAAAATGGGCGTCGCCGTTGACTTGAACGCTTCCCTGGCCAGACTGCTGGGATATGAACCGCACGAGATACTCGGGCGGAACATGCTGGAACTGATTGTTCATGAACGCGACCGACACATTGTGCGCGAGAACGTGGTCAAGGATTACGCACGGCCGTACGTGGTCAGGTTTGTGAAGAAAAACGGCGAGGTCATTTTTGTCGAGCTTGAGGCCCGAAACTTCGAGATCAACGGCGAAACCATGCGTGTGGCCTCGGTGCGCGACATCACCGAGCGCAAGAAATCCGAGGAGGAAATTGCGCGGGTCAACGCCGAACTTCGAAATGCGCTCGCCGAAAAGGACAGATTCTTTTCCATCATCGCCCACGATCTCAAATCGCCCATATCCGGCTTTCTTTCCCTGACCAAGATCCTGGTCGAGGATTTCGAGGGTTTGACCATGAAAGAAGTCAACATCTCGTTGAATGCATTGTACAAAAGTTCCGTGCGTGTGTTTGCGCTGCTGGAGAATCTTCTGGAGTGGGCAAAATTGCAGCAGGGCATGCTGACCTGTTCGCGCAGCCCTTTTCTTTTGCAGGAACTCATAAAGTCGAGCATCGATTTCAAGCATTCCATCGCAGAGCAGAAGGAAATCACCCTGCTCTACGATGTCCCGGACGGACTGATTGCCGATATCGATCCGCCCATGATCGGCACCGTGCTGCGCAATCTTCTGTCCAATGCCCTGAAATTTTCGAACCGGGGCGGGCAGGTACTCATCACGGCCACGCAAAGCGCAGATACGATCACCGTCGCGGTGCGGGATGACGGAGTGGGCATGGACCAAGCTACCTTGTCGAAGCTGTTTTCCCTGGACAACAAGATCACGCGACTCGGCACCGAAGACGAGGCCAGCACGGGCCTTGGACTCATCCTGTGCAAGGAATTCGTCGAAAAGCACGGCGGCAGAATCTGGGCGGAAAGCAGTCCGGGGCAGGGGGCGACATTTTATTTCACCCTCCCGGTCGGGGACAGAAATGGCGGCACTTCAACCTGTTGACGGGGCTTCCGCAAGCATGTGGCGGAATTGGAACAAACACTTCTGAAGTATTCGCTGATCTGAAAGTGCAGTGACTTTTCACACCAACACTCCTTACATAAACGGTTATCAATGAACAAAGAATGTGAAACCCTGTGCGCTCCCGGCGAGCGTATGCCCCTGAACGATGTCCTGGCGCAGAACGCCCGAATCGGGAGTCATCTGTGTTCGCAGTATTTCAATTTCTTTCCTCTGCCGCTTCTGGTGCTCAACTCCTTTCGTCAGATCATCTTCAGCAATAACGCCTTTACCGACCTTCTGGGGACCAGTGATGTGAGCTCGTTTCTGGCCAGGCGTCCTGGCGAGGCCATGGCTTGCGTCTATTCCGAAGCCGGAAAAAACGGCTGTGGAACGTCCCTGCACTGCCGTGAATGCGGAGCGCTGCGGGCCATGATTGAGGCCATGGGCACCAGGGAAAAGGCCGAGCACGAGTGCCAGCTGCTGTGCAAGGATAAGCACGGTGCCACCGTGGCCCGGGACCTTCGAATTTTTGCCTCGCCCTGGGAAACCGGGGAAGGAACATACTACGTCCTGACTCTCCTTGACATCAGTGATGAAAAACGCCGCCAGGCCCTGGAGCGCATTTTCTTTCACGACATTTTGAATTCCGCCGGCGGGGCCAGAAACCTGGTCGACATTCTCATGGACGAAGTTCCCGAGGAAGCCCGCGAGATTGCGCACATGGCGCGGTCCTCGCTCTTTGCCCTGGTCGATGAGATCCAGAAGCAGAAACAGCTCTTGTCCCTGGAGAGAAAAGAATACGCGATCTCCAGGATCACGTTGCAGGGACTTGAGATCATGCATTCACTGGTCGGTGAATTTCGAGCGCACCCCAAGGCCATCGACAAGCACATCCATCTTGAAGCGGACAGCGTCAACGTGCCCGTGTTTTCGGATTTCTCGCTATTGCGCAGGATTCTGGTCAACATGCTCATCAATGCCCTTGAAGCCACACCTTCGGGCGGGATCGTCACTGCCGGCCTGCGGCGCGAGGAGGGCGCGGCCGTGTTTTGGATCTCGAATACGGCCGTCATGCCCGAATCGGTCAAGCTCCAGGTGTTCAAACGGTCTTTTTCGACCAAGGGGAGCGATCGGGGGCTTGGCACGTATTCCATCAAGCTGCTGACTGAGAATTATCTCGGCGGGGAGGTCGGGTTTTCATCGGAGGAAGGGGCAGGCACGACCTTCTGGGTGAAGTTGCCCGCCCGGGAAGACCAGCCCTGACCAGGGCGGTCAGATGCGCATGTAGGTGGCCGGGGCCAACTGCTTCAGCGGCAGGTCGGCGCCGGCCAGACTCTCGGAATGGCCTATGAACAGGTGCCCGCCGGGTTCAAGGTGGTTGCAGAACTTCATGACCAGTTCATGCTGGGTCTTCTTGTCGAAATAGATCATGACGTTGCGGCAGAAGATCAGGTCCATTTTTTCGCGGAACTGAAAGTCATCCATGAAATTGAGCCGCCGGAAGCTGACCGTCTCGCGCAATTCCGGGATGATGCGCACGACCCGCTTGCTCCTGTCCTTGCTGCGCAGCAGATACTTGCGCCTGAACTCCACCGGAATTGTCCCAATCTTTTCATCTTCGTAAACGGCGCGCGCGGCCTTCCTGAGAATGTCCGTGGAGATGTCCGTGGCCACTATGGTGAAGCGCAGCGGGTTTATCCGCTCGTGGTAATCCATGAGCGTCATGGCCGTGGTGTAGGGCTCTTCCCCTGAAGAACACCCCGCGTTCCAGACGGCGAAGGTCTGGCCGGGATGTTTTTTCTGCCACTGCGGCAGGATGTTCTGGGACAAATACTCGAAATGCTTCGGTTCCCGGAAGAAGCTGGTCGTGTTGGTGGTCACGGCGTCAACCATCTGGGGCAACTCGACCTCCAGTCCCTTGAGGGTCTGCAGATACTCAAGATACTGTCCGTAGGACCGCATGCTCAGGGTGCGCAGCCTGCGCTGCAGGCGCGCCTGCAACATGGTCTTCTTGGTCTGGGTGATCTTGATGCCCAGCTCCGAATAGATGAACTCGCTGAACTGCTTGAGTTCCTTGTCGGTCATGAGCGGAGCGGCCTGGCCGTTTGCGTCGTACATGGATCAGGCCACCAGCGCCGCGATGTCGAGGATGAGCGCCATGCTGCCGTCGCCCTTGATGGTGGCGCCGGAAATCCCGCGTATGTCCTGATAGACCTTGCCCAGGCTCTTGATGACGGTCTGGTGCTCGCCGATGACCCTGTCCACGACGATGCCGACGCGCCGTCCCTGCGAGTTGCAGACCACGACCTGCTCGATCTCCGGGGTCTGCCCCGGAATCTCGAAACCGGCGCGCAGGCTGATGTAGGGCACCATCTGGCCGCGCAGGTTGATGAGATCGGCGCGGTCCTTGTCCTTGCGGATGAGTTCCACGCATTCCTCCACGGCCGACAGGGGCATGATGAAGTAGCTGTCCTCGACCTGAACCTGCAAACCGTCGATGATGGCCAGGGTCAGGGGGATGCGCACGGAGATGGTCGTGCCCTGGCCGGGAACGCTCTCCAGGGAGATGCGGCCGCGCAGGGCGTCGATGTTGCGCTTGACCACGTCCATGCCCACGCCGCGCCCGGACACGCTGGTGACCTTGTCGGCCGTGGAGAAGCCCGGCGCGAAGATGAGCATCAGCGCGTCCTTGTCCGTCATGAGCGTGTCCGCGGCGATGATACCTTTTTCCACGGCCTTGGCCCGGATGCGTTCGGGGTCGATGCCCGCGCCGTCGTCGATGATGCGGATGAGCACCTCGCCACCGGAATGCTCGGCCGAAAGCTCTATCCGGCCCTCGGGATTCTTGCCCTGGGCCATGCGCTCCTCGGGGCTCTCGATGCCGTGGTCGATGCTGTTTCTGAGCAGGTGCACCAACGGGTCGTTCAGGCGCTCGATGACGGTCTTGTCCAGCTCGGTGTCCTCGCCGTGGGTTTCAAGCACGATGCGTTTGCCAAGTTCCTGGGAGAGGTCCCGCACCAGGCGCTTGAAGCGGCTGAAGGTCGACCCGATGGGCAGCATGCGGATGCCGAGCGTATTGTCGCGCAGCTCGTCGGAGAGCCGTTCGATCTCTTCGGAAATGGCTTGCAGCCTTGCGTCGCTCTGCTCGCTGGCGAATTGGGTCAGGCGCGCCTGGGCCGTGACCAGTTCGCCGACCAGGTCGACCAGAAAGTCCAGTTTCTGGGCCGGAACCCGGATGCTCGACGCCTGTGCCTCGGTGCTGGCCGTCTGGCGCAGGCGTTTGACCTCCTGCTGTTCGACCAATGCCGCCTCGACCTGACTTGCGCTGACCAGTCCCGCCTCTGACAAAAGCTGGCCGATGGGTTTGCGCTCCAGCAGAATACGCTCCAGGGCGTCCTTGGTGATGTCGTTCTTTTCGACCAGGATCTGGCCGATGAGCTTGTAGGATTCCTCGTCGATGCCCTGGCAGCTTCCGACCATCTGGATGGTCAGGTCGCTGTCTTCCTCCACGAAGATGAAGACGTCACGGATTTCGTCCTCGCTGCCGGCCGTGGTCAGGATGATGTCCCACCAGACCAGACAGTCCTCGGGATTGAGCAGGGGCAGGGCGGGGATGTCCTTTGTGTGCATGATGACGTGATGCTCGCCCATCTCGCACAGCTCTTCCAGCAGGGAGGCGGGGTTGGTCCCGCTCATGAACAGGTTTTTGGGCGGGGCGAAGCGGATGCGCCAGGTGTTCATTTTCGAATTCGTGGCGCAGTTCGTCGCGGTTTCCATGCCCGCAGGGGCGGCTTCGGGCTCCTTCCGGCTTGGAGTCAGTGCCTTGAGTCCCTGGATGACTTCCGCGGCGCGTGCGCCCAGGCCCTGTTCCTCGCCTTCGAGCATGGACAGGATGTGGTCCCGGGCCAGAAGCGTGAGATCGAGAAGTTCCTTGGATACGGAAATCTGGCCGTTACGCGCCAGATCAAAGACCGTCTCGACCTCGTGGGTGAAGGAGGCGATATCCTCGAAGCCGAACATGGCCCCCGAGCCCTTGATGGTATGCATGGCTCTAAAGACCCGGTTGATGACATCGTCATTGGCCGGATCTTCTTCGAGCTCAAGCAGGGAGGTTTCCAGTTCGCCCAAAAGTTCCAGGGCTTCTTCTTTAAATGCCTGACGGTTCAGTTCTTCTCTGGACATTTTTGCTCCAAGGGTGGCGGGTTAGCGCAGCAGTTTCTTGGCAACCGCCAGGAGCTGATCCGGTTTGAAGGGTTTGACGATCCAACCGGTGGCTCCGGCCGCCTTGCCTTCTTCTTTGGTGGATGCCTGGGATTCCGTGGTCAGCATGATTATGGGCACGAACTTGTATTGAGGCGTGGCGCGCACGGCGCGGATAAGTTCGATGCCGTTCATGTTGGGCATATTCAGATCGGTCACGATCATGTCCACCGGTCCGGACAGCTTGGCCAGGGCATCCTTGCCGTCGCAGGCCTCGATGACCGTGTACCCCGCGTCCTTCAAGGTCAGGCTGACCATCTGACGGACGCTGGCTGAGTCATCAACCGTCATTATGGTTTTACTCATGGGTTATCCTCTGTGCGATTCGTTATTTCCTTGATGAGACTGTCCGCCCCAAGGCTCGCCGCGTTTTCGAGCAGGTGAGGGGGCAGACTCGTGAAACTGATTGTCTTGTCCTGCTCCTTCAAGAGGGAGCAGAGGATCTGGACAAAAGAGAGGTCCGATTTTTCCGAATCACCCAGATCGAGGGTAATGACATCGGCCTTTGGCAAACGGGCCAGCAGCTCGGCGTGAATTTCCCTGGAATGTTCAAGAGTGAGACTGCCGGAAAGTTTTATGACCGGATGTTCCGGGGGGCCCTGGACGGTACATGAAAACATGAAAGGCTCCTGGTTTTAGAAAAGTTCCACATTGTCGCCGAGATCATCTTCAGGCTCAGCCTTCTTGTCGGTAGCGGCTTTTGACGATGGCTTCGCGTTGGCCGCCGTCGGCTGCTCGTCGAAAATTTCCACGTTGTCGTCGGTAAAAAGTTCGACATTGTCATCGCCGAAAAGTTCCACATTGTCGTCGGAAAAGAGTGTGACATTGCCGTCGTCGAAGAGTTCCACGTTGTCATCGGAAAAGAGTTCCACATTGTCGTCGCCGAAAAGCTCGACGTCATTGTCGTCGAACAGATCCGCCTCGCCACCGTCGTGAGCGTCCCCGTGATGTCCGAGAACGGACAGGTGGACCAGGCGTTCGCTGTCCATGGTGTATCGGGAAAGCTGTTCGCGCAGTTTCTCGGGCTGTCTGGCCGCGTCGAGTTCCGCCGAGAAGGGGGCGAATCTGTCTTTCAACACCGTGATTTCCTTTTCCAAACTCAATAATTGATCCGATACCAGTTCATGGAAATGGATGGAAGAGGTCACGGCGCTGATTTGTGAAACAAGTCCCGTGCCGAGGTCCGAGAGGTGCGCGATGTTTGCCGCCAGTTCAGCGTCAAGGGTGGCCAGCTGGTCGAGCACGGTTTCAAAGCGACCCTGGATGCCGTCCACCATTTCAGATACGTCCGAGGTACGGGCCAAGGTTGAGAGGCGGTCGGCCACGGTGGAAATATTGTTCAGGATTTCGGCTACGGTTCCCGTACGGGTGCGGGCGTCCACGGAGAGGTTCTGGATTTCCATGGCGATGACCCCGAGGGTGCGGCCCTGATCGCCGGTGTGGGCGGCCTTGACCCGGGCGTTCAGCGCGATGAGTTCGATTTCGGCTCCGATGTCCTCGATGCCATGCACGAAGGTGCTGACCGTGGAGATGGTTTCCGCCATGTGCGACATGGTCTTCGATGTCTCGGAGATGTGCCCGCTGGTGGTGCGCATGGCGTTCATGACGTCGCCGATGTGGTGACGGATGGCGTCGAGAATGGACATTCCGCCCTTGCGGTCCGCATAGGCCACGGCAGTGATCTTGCCGTGCAGGTCCTCGATGCCGTGTCCGATGGAGCGCAAATTGTCGATCAATTCGTCCACGGCTCCGGAAAACATTTCCTGCGCCTGGCGCAGTTGCGGTGCCTGGAGTTTGAGCACGTCCCGCACCCAGGCTCCAAGGCCGAGCTCTCCGCCTTCCTTTTCCGGCGCGCTGATTTCCCGGACAGCCTGGTCCAAAATTTCCTCGACATGCTCGACCTGCTGGCGGGTGATGTCGTGAAATTGCACCGAGGCGATGACCTGTCCCATGCTCTCGGTCACCTGGCGGGATCCTTTGGCCAGATCCTGCACCAGGGCGGCCGAATGGTTGCGCATGTCCTCAAGCTCGGAAATTCCGGCAAAGAGTTCCGTGAACATGTCCTCGACGATGCGATTCTGCGAGGCGAGCTGCTTTTTGCTGCGCTCGCTGGCCGACGCCACCTGATTCATGAGCAGGTGCGAATGTTCGCTGATTTTTTCAGTGTGCTCGTCGATGATCGTGCCCAGGGCCCTGACGTCGTCGGCCAGAGTGGTGAATCCGGCACCGGCGCTGCCCAGACGGGCGCTCTCGATGCGCGTGGTGATTTCGAGCACCTTCAGAGTCTGAACCATGTTGAAAAATTGGGCCATGGCCTGGTCCAGGCCGCGGATGAGTCCGAGCACCTCGGACATTCCTTCCTGCTGCTCCGTGGAGGAGACGGAGGAAAACACGGCCTTTGCCTCGTCGGCCCGGGTCTGCAGTTCCCCGATGGCCGCGAGCAGGGCTCCTTCGCCAACGGAGGAGGCCATGGCCGAGGCCGTGGCCGAAAACGTGTTGGCCTGCGAGTTGATGCCGAAAATCGTGGCTCCCAGTCCGAGAAAATCCTCTTCTCTATCCTTGATGACACCGGCAAGGCGGGACAGAAGCGCGGGCAGGCTGCTGGCGCATTCCTCCATCACGGACACAATTTCCTGGAGAGAAGGCGCTATTTCGTCTTGAGGCATGGACCGGTCCTTGTTCGTGATGCGGGCCGGAGCTGATGTTCCGGCCCGCTTTGGTTCCAATTTTATGCTTCCAGTTCTTCCGTGCTGCGCAAGACCTGCAATTCTTCGGGTGAGAAGACCTTGCCGATATCGAGGATCATGATGAACTCCTCGTTCTGCTTGCCCATGCCCCGGATGAAGTCCGCCCTGATGGACGTACCCATGCGCGGCGGCGGGTTGATCTGGTCGCTTGTCATTTCAAAGACTTCACGTACCGAATCGACTATCGCCCCCATGTAGCAGTTTTCTCCTTCGACTTCCACATCAACTATTATGATGCACGTGTTGACCGTGTCCTGGGCCTTGGGCATGTCGAACTTGATGCGCAGATCGACCACGGGCACGGCGTGGCCGCGCAGATTGATGACCCCGCGCATGTAGGGCGGCGTCTTGGGGATGCGGGTCACGGACACGAGTTCGATGACCTCGCGCACGGAACCCGTCTCCAGGGCAAAGACCTCCTCGCCGAGACCGAAGGTCAGGTACTGCAGGGTAGTGTTGTCACTCATGAGTCACCTCGACCTTTGGTTAGAAACGTTCGAATTCATCATCTTCTTCGTCGCGCCCCATATCAAGGGCCAAGCCGCTGGTCGAGCCCTTGGCGGCCAGGGCCTTGGGGGCCTTGCGCGCGGGCTGCGGCCTGCTGCTGCCCCGATGGGCGGTCTGCCGGGTGACGCGGGCCGCCGTGGCGCCCAAATGGAAGAAGGAGATGGAGGACTGCAACTGTTCGGCCTGGCTGGACAGTTCCTCGGATGTGGAGGCCATTTCCTCGGAAGCCGAGGCGTTCTGCTGAATGACCTGATCAAGCTGCTGCAGGGCCTTGTTGATCTGCTCGGCGCCGGCGTTCTGTTCGTTCGACGCCGCAGAGATCTCCTGCACCAGTTCGGCGGTGCGCTGGATGTCAGGGACGAGCTTGGTCAGCATCTGACCGGCCTGGTCGGCCACGCTCACGGTGGAGGAGGACAGCTCGCTGATCTCGGCCGCGGCCGTGCCGCTGCGTTCGGCCAGCTTGCGCACTTCGGCCGCGACCACTGCGAAGCCCTTGCCATGCTCGCCCGCCCGGGCGGCCTCGATGGCGGCATTGAGGGCCAGCAGGTTGGTCTGGCGGGCGATTTCCTCGACGATGGAGATCTTCTCGGCGATGTTCTTCATGGCACCCACGGCCTGGACCACGGCCTGACCGCCGGCCTCGGCGTCCTGCGCGGCCTTCAGCGCGATCTTTTCGGTCTGGGAGGCGTTGTCGGCGTTCTGGCGGATGTTGGAGCCCATCTCTTCCATGCTCGACGAGACCTCTTCAACGGAGGCGGCCTGCTCGGTGGCGCCCTGGGAGAGCTGCTCGGCGGAGGCGCTCAGTTCCTCGGAGCCCGAGGCCACGTTGTCGGAAGCCGACTGCACTTCGGTCACGATCTCGCGCAGCTTGGCGACCATGTCGCGCAGTGCCTGGGCCAGGATGCCGACTTCGTCCTTCTGATCCACATCCAGTTTGGCGGTCAGGTCGCCCTGGGACAGCTTGCGGGCAAATTCCACGCCCTGCTGCACCGGGCCGGTGATACCCTTGGTCAGGAATATGGCGACAAGAATGCCGATGATGACACTAAAGCTCAAGCCGCCGATCATGACCGTGGAAGCCGAGTTGAGGTTCAGCACGGCTTCGTCGGCGATATTCTGGGTGCCTTCCATGCCCGCCACGGCCGTATCTTGCGCGACGGCGAGGACATCTTCGCCGGTTTTCGTACGTTGGGTGTTGAGGTCTGCAAGCTCTTTCCAGTGTCCGTTCAGACTGGTCATGGCCGTCTTGTACTGCATGGCCGCATCTTTTGTGGCTGCGATCTGCCTGAGGTTAGCCTCCTGTCTCGTGACCGCTTTGAGCTTGTCGAAAAATTCGTCCATTTTCGGGAAGTTCTTGAGGGCGTCCTCGATAATCTTCGGATCCCGTTCCGCCTGGGCGCGCCAAACCTTTATGCGGGTATCATTACCGAGGTCGATGATTTCATTGACCCAGGTGATCTTGTCGAGACGCTCGGTCAGCGCCTCGGGGGTGGCTCCTGCGGTGAACTCGCGCTTCATGGCCACGTTCTGGCTATCGAGAAAATCCACGCAGTTTTTCATGTAGGCGGCCGCGCCCTGGTCCAAGGCCTTGCGGTCCCCATTCATCGCTTCGATCAGCTCAACGGTCTGGTCGGACTGGGCGGCGTATGAGGCGACCACTGCCTTGGCCTGCACCAGCTGCTCTTTGAGTTTGACCAGGGAAGGATAGGCCAGGGAATGCTTTTCAGCATCGGTCAAAACATCCTGCACCGCGGCAAGCTGCTTGCGCCCTTCGTCCAGGAAGGACTGTTGTTCCGTGAAGGCATAGCCGCGCCATGCGTACATGGTCAGCAGGGAGGAGCGTTCCAGTTCATTGGCTATGCCCACTTCAGGCACATACTCCTTGGCCAGCCGGATGGAATCCGTTTCCACGGCTTTCATGTTGAATACGGCCAGACCACCCAAAGCGCAGGCGATAATAATCAGAACTCCGAAACCTCCGCCGATCTTGATCCCCAACTTGATGTTTTTCATTCCCCCCTCCTTGTGAGTGAAACGGCGAAAATTCGCCTGTGAGGCTTTGCCACGCTCCGGGTGGATGGACTTGAACGTCTGGATAGACCCAGGACGGTCCTGCCCTTCCTACACGGATTTATTCATCAAAAGCCAGAAAAAAAATGAATCGGGAACTCATTTTGGGGCCCCCGTGAGCAGTTCGAGAGTCTTTCTGGCTTCGATATCCTCGACAAAAACATCATAATGCAAAAGCTGGCCCCGGGCGTCGCGGACCACCCGGACGGTGCGCGACGTCCAGATCGTTGATCCGTCGGGGCGTCGGATGCGGCATTCGAACCCGAAGATCTCGTCCTGCGTACCGATCAACGCGCGCAGCCGTTCCCAATCTTCGGGTGACTCGAAAAGCTCGGAAGCCGAGCGCACCGAATTCATCAACGCGCCCGGCGAGGCGTATCCGTACAGTCGGGCATAACTGGGGTTCATGGACACGAAGCGGCCGTGGGCGTCTAGCGTGCACATGCCGATGGGCGCGCCTTGGTAGATGGTGTGATACTTGTCCTCAATTTCAGTCAGGGCCTGCTGGATCTGCCTCTTTGATGTGATGTCGCGCACAAAGACGATGACCCCGGTGACCTGGCCGCTTTGCGCATCCCTGATCGGATATGCGTTGAATTCGATGGCGCGGGAGGCGGTGCAGGACATGATCTCGAGTATTTCGAATTCGTTGCGACCAGTGCGCAGGGTCCGGACCGCCGGACAGCGGGAACAGCATTCGCCCAGACGATGGAATGCTTCATGGCATTTCCTGCCCACGACCGGCATTTCCTCGGCATACCAGCGTGTCATGGTCGGGTTGGCGTAGCGCACGGTCATGTCCGGGGCGAGCACGCTGATGCCTTCCTCGATGCTCCCGAGCAGATTTTCCAGGAAAGCCTCGTTGGCGAGAATCTGTTCTTCGGCCGCCTTGCGTTCGCTCATGTCGTAGTGCGTGCCGATGATGCGCATGGGTGTCCCGATGCTGCTCTTTTCCATGAGCTTGCCCCGGGAGTGGATCCATTTGTAGGAGCCGTCGCTGCAGCGCAGACGGTATTCAAAATCATAAAAATCCGTTTCCCCCCGAAAGTGGGCCGAGAGCATGCTCAGGGCCGGAACACGGTCTTCGGGATGCAGCAGGGCTTCCCACTGCGTGATGGTCGGATCGAGGTCGCCATCCCTGTAGCCGAGCATCGTGTACCACGTGGGCGAACATTGCAGCCTTCCCGAGGGCACATCATAATCCCATACAGCCTCCTGGGCACCCTCAAGGGCGAACTTCCAGCGCTGTTCGCTGGCTTCCAGGGCCTGTTTGGCATGCATGAGTTCCGTAACCTCGAACTGCATGTGCACGATCTGGGTGACGGCGTCATTGGCATCGAGCACCGGAGCGCTGCGCACCAGCCAGTGCTTGCCGTCCGGGGATCTGTAGGTTCCGTTTTGTACCGTGCGGGTCTTCATGGCCCGCCAGGCTGTGGAAAAAGCTCCGGATTCAGATTCGCTACGCCCGTTTGCGGACGCGGCGCCGCTGGTCTTGTGATCATGCTGATTGAGATAATGCGCGGGGCTCTCGGTCACCGGAGAGTTCGACCACAGGATGCGGAACTGGGAGTCCAGAAGAGTCACGGAGACGTCCTGCAGGTTCTCAAGGATGGTGCGCTGCACCCGCTGCTGTTCACGCAGCTGGGACTCAAGGACCTGGCGTTCCCGTATTTCGTCGCGCAGCAGCCGGGTCAGTTCCTCAAGTTCGTTCTTGCGTTGATCCTGGCGCATGGGCGCGGTGTCCGAGGAGCTTGCACCCTGCTTTTCGAGAGTCTCAAGGCTGCCGAGGAAGAGCAGGGGATTGGAGCGGATGAGTCCGGTGATGCGGTCGGACAATTTGCCGGACAGGGCCATGAGCAGGTCGGGATCCTCTCCCAGGAGGCGGGCCAGGGCGTGGATGCGCTCTTCGGTCAGGGGCGCGTTCTCGCCACGCTCCAGCTTGCTCAGGTAGGAATGATGGATGCCGATACGCTTGGCCACGCTCCGGATTGAATAGCCCGAATGCTTGGCGGCGAGTGCTTTTCTGCGCTCGGTGAGATAACTTCCTAGTGCGCTCATGTGTCTATGATATGGTAGTCAGTTTTTTTGGTGCAAGCATTTTATGTCGGACACGCATAATATTTTTTCTGCGCTTAAAAATGCACGCTTGCAACAAAATCGGAATTCCCATGGGCGCATGAGTGTCGGACGGATGAGGATAATGCGTTCAACCCCCCGGTATATCGGGGCGCAACGTCCAAGGAGGGGGGGGCATTCTTCAAATGGTCCTTGGCTCGAACGTTTTGCATATGTCAGGAAAAAAATGTTGACCATAAAACCGTGGCTATTTCATAATCGCCATGTGAGACTTCCAATTTACTGTCCGCCCGCGACCGAGATCAAAAAAGATGGTGCCGGATGACGTGTTGCTAAATTATTCCCGGAATGCTCGCAGCCAGTTCAAACCGGAATAATTTTTGGAGGGAAGGTTTGGAATTTGTTTGAAATCGTTCTTGCGCAAGGCATCGATATTATGTTTGATTGAAAGAATTAGTGTCTGTCGGCGGAGTTTGGTTGGACAGAATTCATGATGATTGCAAAAATTCATGCGGCGACGAGGAACTCGAGCAAGGAAGCAGGCCCAATGACGAGACGACAAATTTCCACTCTTTGTTCAGCCATTGCTTTAACTTTAGTCTTTTTTTTCGGGCACTGTTATTTGAGCATCCTCGTGGACAATATCCGGCAAAGCGAGCGCCTGGCCCTGACCCACAGGATTTCACAGCAACTCAGCGCCATCCAGGCCGCGCTCCACAACGCCGAATCCCCGCTTTTCACCCTGTCCGACATTCTGGCTGTCGATCGCGGGGAATTCGATGATTTCGAAAAGCATGCCGAACATCTGTTGCACGAAAATCCTTTTGTCGGCGGCCTGTTCCTGGTCCCGGACGGCGTGGTCGCCACGGCCTATCCCCTGGCAGGCAATGAAGCCGCCATCGGTCACGACCTGCTCAAAGACCCGGCACGCAAGACCGAGGTCCTTGAAGCCATAAACACCAATCAGGTGGTCCTGGCCGGGCCGGTGCAGATGCGTCAGGGCGGAGTCGGGCTTTTCGCCCGCAAGCCCGTGTTCTGGAATGACAACGGGGAGCGGCATTTCTGGGGGCTGGTCGTGGCCCTGATCCATTGGGGAACCGTGCTTGAAACCTTTGATTTCAAGTCCCTGGACGCGGATGGCTATTCCTACGCTCTTTCCCGAAAGCTGAGCACGGACAAGGACGCCACGCTCATTGTCCGATCCGAGGCGGACATTGTCGAGGATCTTGCCCTGACACGGGCCCTGGCCATTCCGGGCGGGGAGTGGCTACTGACCGTCTCGCCCCGGGAAGATCGTCTCTGGGGCGTGGCCCTTGGTGGATACGTTCTTGTCGCCATGTTCGGAATGGTTGTCGCGGGGTTGTGTTTTCATCTCTTGCGCGGACGGGAAAAAATCCTGATCCAGGCCGAAGAGCTTGGGCGCATGAACGCGGAAATGGAGCGCGACATCGCCCGGCGCGAAAAGGCCGAGGCGGATCTGCTCAAGGCCAAGGATGCCGCCCTGTCGGCCACAAAGGCCAAGTCGCAGTTCCTGGCGACCATGAGCCATGAGATCCGCACCCCCATGAACGGGGTGCACGGGATGCTGCAATTGCTCGAAGGCACGAAGCTGGACGCGGAGCAAGAGGAGTATGTCCAGATTGGTTCCTCGGCCCTGCAGAGTCTTTTGACCCTCATCAACGATATCCTGGATTTCTCCAAGATCGAGGCCGGAAAGCTCGAAATCGCCCGGACTCCTTTTGCCCTGGATGAACTCTGCCGCTCCATTCCGGCCATTTTCAAGGAACAGAGCCTGGCCAGAAACCTTGAACTTTCCATTGAAATGGCGTCGGATGTCCCACATATGGTCGTGGGCGATCCGAGCCGTATCCGGCAGGTGCTGCTCAACGTTGTCGGCAATGCGGTCAAGTTCACGCGCGAGGGCGGCGTCTCGATCAGGATATCCGCGACGACGGAAGGACTTCCCCCCGATGCGGCGCGACTTGATTTCGAGGTCACGGACACCGGGATCGGCATCGGCGCGGAGCAGTTGCCGAATCTTTTCAATCCGTTCATCCAGGGCGGGGAAGGGCTGGTTCGCACCTGCCAGGGCACGGGTCTGGGGCTGACCATCGTCAAGCGCCTGGTTCATCTCATGGGCGGAGATGTCGAGATTGAGAGTTCCCTGGGCAAGGGAACAACGGTGCGCTTTCACGTGCTGGTCCATTTGCCGCCGACGGTGCAGGAGCAGGGCGAAGGCTGTGCCCGAAACATCGGGAACAGGGCGCGCGGGGCGGAGCGGAATCTGAGCATCCTGCTCGCCGAGGACGACGTGACGAACATGGCCATGCTGACCCGCCTGCTGGAAAAGCTCGGTTGTGAGGTCACCCAGGCCGTCAACGGCCTTGAAGCGGTGCGGATCCTGGAAAACGAGGACCTGGATCTTGTCCTCATGGACATCCAGATGCCACTCATGGACGGGGTCGAGGCGACCCGGCGCATTCGGGCGAACCGGTCCCTTGGCAACAAGTCCCGGATTCCGATCATCGCCGTGACCGCTTTCGCCATGACCGGAGACAGAGAGCGCTTTCTGGACGCGGGCATGGACGACTACATTCCAAAACCCGTGAACATGAATTCACTTCTCGAAGCCATGGACAGGGTGGCGGAATTCAAGACGATGTGAAGGCAGCTTTTTTTGGGGGGATGAAATGAACTTTTCAAGGTCGATCGACAACGCATTCACCCGGATGAGGCGGGGCGTTTCGCGACGTTTTCTTCCCCTGCTGCTGTTTTGCCTGTTCCCTCTTCTTTCCTTTGCGGCAGGGGAGCGGGTGCTCTTCATCAGTTCCTATCATCCCGGTTTCCCGACCTTTTTTCAGCAAGTCGAGGGCCTGCGCTCGGAAATTGAACCGGCGGGCATCACCCTTGATGTCGAATTCATGGATACCAAGCGATTTTCCGGGACCGGGTACGAGGCGCTTTTTTTGGAACAGCTGCGATTCAAGCTGGCAAAAGTCCCTGCCTACGATGCCTTCATCGTCGCCGATGACGCGGCATTGCGCTTCGCCCTGGACCATCGTCAGGAGCTGTTCGCAGGGAGGCCCGTGATCTTTTGCGGCGTCAACAACCAGGAACTGGCCCACGAATTGAGCGGCACTCCTGACATCACCGGCGTCATCGAATCCATTTCGCTGCGCGAGACCCTTGAAGCCTTGTGGCGCTTAAGGCCCGGACTGAAAACCGTCCACGCTCTGGTCGACGGGGAACCGGGCGGTCAGGGGGATCTGCGCACCTACCTGGAGCAGCGTGAATTTTTTGCCGGAAAAAGCCTTCAGGTCCTCGACCTTTCCGACATGACCTGGAACGAGCTTCGGGGCAGGATGTCCGTCCTGGGACCGGATGAGGCCATCCTGCTCCTGTCCGCATATCGCGACCGGGATCAGGTCTCCAGATCGTTTGAAGACGCCCTGGCGTTCATCCTGAAGCACGCGGATGTCCCGGTGCTGCATCTTTGGGAACATGGCCTCGGGCAGGGAATCCTCGGCGGCAGGATCATTTCGCACCTGGAGCAGGGGCGCATCGCGGGACAACTGACCCGGAAGATACTGGCGGGAACGCCTGCCCATTCAATACCGGTGGTCGAGGGCAGCGAGGCCAACCGTTATGTCTTTGACCATGCGGTTCTGACCCGTTTTGGCATCAGGGAGTCCCTGCTGCCTCCGGGCAGTGAAGTCCGGGGCAAGCCTGTTTCGATCTTTTCCCAATATGGTGCGGAAATCCTTGTCGCCATCGTGGTCCTTGGCGTGCAGATGATTCTGGTGGGCGCCCTGATCAGCCACATATCCAGGTTGCGCCGTGCCCAGGCCCGAATCAAGGACAGCGAGAAGCGCTACAGGGCGCTCTTCGATGCCAACTCCGATGGAATTCTGGCCGCCGATGTCGCGACCCGCCGCTTTGTTTTCGCCAATCCCGCCGTTTGCCGGATGTTCGGGTGTTCCGAAGAGGATTTTCGCGCTTTGACGGTGGACGATATTCACCCACCCGAACATCTTGATGAGGTTTTGCGCAATTTCACCGCCCAGGCCTCCGGGCAACAAGACACAGCGGAAGCGCTACCCTGCCTGCGCCGGGACGGGAGCGTTTTTTCGGCGGATATCCGCAGTTTTCTGCTCGATTTCCATGGTACTTTCTGCGCCGTGGGGCTGTTTCGCGACGTGACCGAGCGCAGCCGGATTCTTGATACCCTGCGTCAAGCCCAGGAGCGCCTGTCCCTGGCCATTGCCGGCAGCAACGACGGAATCTGGGATTGGGACAGAGTGTCCGACCAGGTCTATTTTTCGCCGCGCTGGAAGGAGATCATCGGGTACGAAGACCACGAGCTGCGCAATGATCTGGAGGAATGGCGGAGCAGAATTCATCCCGAGGACAGGGCGCGGGTGCTCGACGTGAACAACCAGTTCTTCACCAGTTCCGCGTCCCACTTCGTCATCGAATACAGGCTGCGGCACAAGGACGGGTCCTATCGGTGGGTCATGGGACGCGGAACCTGCCTGCGCGACAAGGACGGCGTGCCCTACCGCATGGCCGGTTCGCACGCGGATATCACCGAACGTAAGGCCATGGAGCTCGAACTTGTGAACGTGCGCGACGCGGCCCTGGCCGCAAGTGTGGCCAAAAGCGCCTTTCTGGCCAACATGAGCCACGAGATCCGCACGCCGCTCAACGGCATGATGGGCATGCTGCAGCTGCTGGACTGTTCCTCCCTGAGCGGAGAGCAGAGGGATTACGTGCGCATGGCCGAGCTTTCCGGTCGGCGTCTGACCGCGCTGCTGGCCGACATCCTGGACATCTCCCGGATCGAGGCCGGCAAGCTGGTGCTCACGGAGCGCGCTTTTGACCTTGAAGAGATGCGTGATTCCATTATAACCCTTTTTTCTCTCCCCGCACGGAAGAAGGACATTCGTTTCGATGTCGAACTGGCCCCGGATCTTCCTTCGAGTCTGGTCGGGGATGACCTGAGGCTGCGGCAGATCCTTTTCAACCTGGTCGGGAATGCGATCAAGTTCACCGGCGAAGGTTTTGTGCACACGCAGATCAGTTTGCTGTCCTGTCTGCCGGATAACGGATGCCGGCTTCTTTTTTGCGTCAGTGACAGCGGCGAGGGCATAAGTGATGAACTTCTGCCCACCATTTTCGAGCCTTTCGTGCAGGGCGAGGGGTCCTATGTGCGCCGGCATCAGGGGGCTGGGCTCGGTCTGGCCATTGTCGGGCGGCTCATGCACATGATGGGCGGAGCGCTGGCCATCGACAGTTCGGACTCGGGTTCAACGATATGTTTTTCCATGAGTTTCAAGACTCCGGAGGATGCCAAGAAAACAGGCGTCAAACACGTTCGGCCTGAAGAATCCGGACACCGGAGCCTGCACATTCTGCTGGCCGAGGACGACCCGGTGAACATGTTCGCCGCCCAGCGCATCCTGGCCAAGGCGGGGCATGTAGTCACCACGGCCTCGGACGGCGGGCAGGCTCTTGAATTGCTGCGGGGGGCGGAGTTTGACCTGATTCTCATGGATGTTCAGATGCCGGTCATGGACGGCCTGGAAGCCACTGCGGCAATCCGTGCCGACCAAACCCTCGGGGAAAAATCCGGCATTCCCATCGTGGCCATGACCGCCTTCGCCATGAGCGGCGATCGGGAAAAATTTCTGGCAGGAGGCATGGACGGTTACATCGCCAAGCCCCTGGACAGCGCGACTCTCCACAAAACCATTTTCCGTGTCGTTTCCCGTAAAAGTAAAGAAAAAACACCGGACGCCGATGTCCTCGCCAGTAGCGACGCCTTGGCCCCCGACCCCACGGAAGCATGATGTCCACAAAAGAAAAAGCTGAAGCACTCAGTCAGGAGCAGGGGCAAAAATCCGCCGAGCAGCCCTGCGAGCTCGAAACGCTGCGTCGCCGGGTGGCCGAACTGGAGGACAGGGCCGACGCGGCTGCGAGGGCCGAGGAGAGGCTGGCTCGTCAGGACGCGTTGATGCAGGCCATTCTTCGCAACCTGCCTTTTGATTTCTGGGCGCGGGATCTCGATGGAAAGATCATCATGCAAAGCGACGCTTCCGTGCGCCTTTGGGGGGATATGGCCGCGAGCCGTGTCGAGGAAAGCGATGTTCCAGATGAAATCCGGAACGCATGGGAGGACATCAATGCCCGGGTCTACGCAGGTGAAGTGGTGGAGGGCGAAAAGAAGTATGTCCTCTCCTCCGGCGAGACGCGCTTCTATCGCGACATAGTCGCGCCGATCCGCATGGGAGAAGGGCTGCTTGGAATTCTGGGGACCAATGTCGACATCACGGAGCAGGTTCAAAGCATCCGCGCCCTGCATGCCAGCCAGGCCAACCTGGCCTCGCTGTTCGATTCCATCGATGAATCCGCCGCGCTTCTGGAGCTGGACGGCACGGTCATAACGGCCAACCGGACCTTTGCCAGCCGTGTCGGCAAGACGGTGAAACAATGCCTGGGCCGCTCCATCTACGAGTTTATTCCCACCGAGGTGGCCCTGTCACGCAAGCGCCTGGTCGAGGATCTGGTGCGCAACGCGCAGCCCCTGGTTTTCGAAGATGAGCGGGAGGGTCTGTGGATGCGGCACAGCCTGAGTCCGGTGCTCGCGCCGGACGGGTCGGTGGTGGCCATAGCCACCTTTGCGGTGGACATAACCGAGCGCAAGCGGCGCGAGAACCTGCTCGTCGCGCGTCAGCGGATTGTCGAGTACGCCATCAACCATTCCTTGAGCGATTTGCTGCGCATGACTCTCGACGAGACCGAGAGCCTGACCGGAAGCACCTTGAGTTTTCTGCACTTCTTGAACGAGGATCAGGGAATTCTATCCATGCAGGCCTGGTCCACAATGACCTTGCAAACCGGTTTTTCGATCCCGCGCGACAATCCGGATCTGGAAATAACGCAATTCGGAATCTGGGCGGAATGCCTGCGCACCCGCAAGGCCGTCATTCTGAACGATCAGGCCACGCTCGATCGCGAAAATGGGCTGCCAAAAGGGCATCCTCCCCTGAAACGCCTGGTGCTTCTGCCCATCGTGCGCGCCAAAATAATCGTGGCCATTCTGGCAGTGGCCAACAAGAAAACAGATTACACCGATGAGGATGTGCAGGTCCTCATTGAGCTTGGCAACCTGCTGTGGGACATTCTGGAGCACAAACGCGCCCAGGAAGAGCTGGCCAAGAGCGAAGCCCTGCTCAACATGGTCCAGCGTCTGAGCGGAATGGGTGGATGGCTGTGGGATGTCCGCCAGAACAGCATGATCTGGACCCGGGAACTCTATCGTCTGCACGGATTCACTCCCGATCAGGTCGAGCCGGGATCATCCGAGCACATCCGGCTCAGCCTGGCCTGCTATGAGCCCGATGACAGGGACAGGATACTCGCCGCTTTCGACAACTGTGTCGAACATGGCGTTTCTTTCGATTTGGAGATGCCATTCGTTTCGGCCACGGAAAAACGGATGCGGATTCGCACCAGGGCGGAGGCGATCCTGGAAGGGGGCGAGGTGTCCAAGGTGGTCGGCATCTTCGAGGATGTTACCGAACGCAGGATTCTCGAACAGCGTTACGAAACCCTTTTTTGGCACATGCTGGACGGTTTTGCCCTGCACGAGATCATCTGCGACGCAGAAGGTCATCCTGTGGATTACCGTTTTCTGGAGGTCAATCCGGCCTTTGAACGGCACACCGGCCTCATGGCTTCGGACATCAAGGGCAGAACGGCGCGGGAAGTCATGCCCGCCATCGAGCAGGTCTGGATCGACACGTATGGCCGGGTGGCCCTGACGGGTGAACCGGTGCTGTTCGAGGAATACGCGGCAGCCCAGGACAAGTATTTTCACGTTACCGCCTTCCGCCCGGCGCCCATGCAATTCGCCTGCATTTTCTCCGATGTTTCGGAACGCAAGCGTCACGAGCGGGATCTGCGCCATGCCAAGGAAGCCGCCGAAGCCGCCAACGTGGCCAAATCGGAATTTCTGGCCAACATGAGCCATGAGATCCGCACACCGCTGAACGGCATCATAGGCATCCTGCAACTGCTTGACTCCATGGAACTTTCCGAAGAACATAAAAATCTGGTCGAACTGGCCGGGACCTCGGCCGATCGCCTGAACGTTCTTTTGTCGGATATCCTGGATCTGGCCAGAATCGAATCCGGCAAGCTGGCCATCAAGGCCATGCCTTTCAAGCCCAAGGAGCTGCGGGCATCCACGCTGGGACTTTTTACCCCGACCTCCCGAAGCAAGGGACTGCGGCTTGAGTTTGTCCTTGATCCTGCTCTGCCCGCCATGGTTGTCGGGGACGAATCCAGGTTGAGGCAGGTGCTTTTCAATCTGGTGGGCAACTCCGTCAAGTTCACCCGGACAGGTTTCGTGCGCGTCGATGTCAGCCCCGTGCCGGGTTGCACGTCATCCAAGGTTCTCTTTTGCGTCAGCGATTCCGGGCCGGGCATTCCCGACCATCAGCTGGATGGAATCTTTTCCCCATTCGTGCAGGGCGAGGATTCCTATGTGCGCAACCACCAGGGTGCCGGGCTTGGCCTTGCCATCGTCAAACGCATCGTGACCCTGATGGGTGGCTCTCTTTGCGTGGACAGTTCGGAAAAGGGCACCGTCATGTGTTTCTCCATCGTCATGCCCGTGGCCTCCGATGCCAGGACGCCCAGTGTTCACAAGGCGACTGCTGCGCCAGGCGTCCGCGAAGGGCTTAACATTCTTCTCGTGGAGGATGACGCCGTGAGCATGTTCGCGGCCCGGCGCGTGCTTGAAAACGCAGGACACACGGTCACCGGAGTCGGCGACGGCAGCGAAGTTGTACCGACCCTCAGGGAGGGCGACTTCGATCTTGTCATCATGGACGTGCAACTGCCGGTCATGGACGGCTTACAGGCCACGGCCCTGGTGCGCGGCGATGCTTCCCTCGGGGACAAAGCCCGCATCCCCATCGTGGCCATGACGGCCTACGCCATGGGCGGCGACCGGGAAAAATTTCTGGCAGCGGGCATGGACGACTATATCGCCAAGCCCATCAACGCCAAGGAACTGCTTGCCGTGCTGGACAGGCTTGGAGCCCTTTCGGCGGGAAAACAATGAATCAACACTCTCATCAATCAATTTCGGGAATGACCCGCCCATGACCAAAACCACGCGCCTGAAAAACAACGCGGACCTGCGTTTCGAGGATTTCTTCGACCTGCAGGAGGTCCAGAGTATCCAAGACAGCTTTGCCTTGGCCACGGGCGTCGCATCCCTCATAACCTCCCCGGAAGGGGTTCCTTTGACTCGGCCCAGCAATTTCACCCGCCTCTGCGGCGAAGTCATCCGGGCTTCCCGGACGGGACGTGAAAACTGCATGCGCTCCGACACCCTGCTAGGCGCATACAACCCCGCCGGTCCGAACATAAGGCGTTGCATGAGCGGCGGATTGTGGGACGCAGGGGTCAGCATCACCGTGGGCGGCAGGCATGTCGCCAACTGGCTCATCGGACAGGTGCGCTCAAGCCTTGCGGACGAAGAGGCCATGCTCGGCTATGCGCGGACCATCGGCGTCGACCCTCTGGAATACCGCGAGGCCATGGAGCAGGTCCCCTTCATGGAGGAGGAGCAATTCCGCCGCATCGCCGACGCCCTCTTCGTCATCGCCAACTCCCTGTCCGAAAAAGCCTATCAGCAGGCCATGCTTCTGGAGGAAAAGAGGCAGCGGCAGAAGATGGACGCCATGCGCAAGATGCTCATGGACCGCAGTCTGGACGCCATAGTCATCATTGATCAGAACCATCGCGTGATTGAAGCCAACAGACGATTTGCGGAGCTGCTCGGCTATTCCGACAGCGAAGTGCTCGAATTGCGGACCTGGGATTTTGAAGCGAACATGACGGAGACGATGATCAGGGAGCTTTTTTCCGATCTGTCCAAAGTCAACTCCGTTTTCGAATCCAGACATCGCCGAAAGGACGGCTCGGTCTTTGATGTCGAGGTCAGCACGGCTGGAGCCGACATCGACGGCCACTGCTGTATCATCGCCTTCAGCCGTGACATCACCGAGCGCAAGCAGGCCGAGAGAAGGCTCCGTCAAAGCGAACAGCATTTCCGGGCGCTTTTCGAGCTGAGCCGCGACGGGTTCATCCTGGCCGACCCCGAAGGGCGGTTTCTGGATGCGAACAAGGCGTACTGCGACATGACGGGCTATTCGCTGCCGGAACTGCGCACTCTTGGCGATTTCTACGCCATCACACCTCAAAAATGGCATGAATGGCAACACGGCGAGATATGGCCGAGGCTGTTCAAGACCGGCGACACCGGGGTTTACCAGAAGGAGTACATCCATAAGGACGGGCATGTGTTCCCGGTGGAACTGCGCGATTTCGCGGTGCATGACGACAACGGTGTCGTCAAGTACGCTTGGGGCATCGCGCGGGACATCTCCGAGCGCGCCTGGACCGAAGAGAAGATGCACACCCTGATGCAGATGGTCGAGCAGAGCCCGGCCTGCATCGTCATGACCGATCCGCAGGGAAACATCGAATACGTCAATCCCAAGTTCACGGAGCTTTCAGGGTATTCCTTCGACGAAGTCAGAGGGGAAAATCCCCGGATTCTCGGTTCGGGCTACAAGTCGCGCGAGGAGTATCAGGAGCTTTGGAGCACCATCGAGTCAGGCCGGCAGTGGCGGGGCGAGTTCCGCAATCGCCACAAGGACGGCAGCCTCTACTGGGAATCCGCTCTCATCGCGCCCGTCCTCGATACCGCAGGCCGGATCACCCACTATGTGGCCATCAAGGAGGATATCACCCAGCGCCGCCACGCCGAAGAGGAGCTGCGCAAGCGCGACATCAACTTCAAGAAGATCGTGGACATCCTGCCGCAGCTGGTTTCCTATATTGACAAAGATCTGTGCTACCGTTTTGTCAATGCTGCGTATTCCAGCTTTTTTTCGGACAGAAATCTCATCGGGCTTACCGTCCCGGAGGTCATCGGCGAGAAGGCATTCGAGGCCACACGGGGGCATATAGAGCAGGTTTTTCAGGGCAAGACGGTGCATTACGGCGCCACCCTGACGTATCCGATCATGGGCGAGCGCTTTGTCGATGTCTATCTCATCCCGTATTATTCGAGCCATGGGGTCGTGGGCGGCTATTACGCGATCCTGAACGATCTCACCCATCTGAAGAAAATCGAGGATTCCCTGCGCCGGGCCAAGGACGAGGCGGAAGCCGCGAGCAAGCTCAAGTCCGAATTTCTGGCCAACATGAGCCACGAAATCCGCACGCCCCTGAACGGCATCCTCGGCATGTTGCAGCTCATGCAGTCCACTACGCTGGATACGGAGCAGCGCCTGTGCCTGCACACGGCCATCAAATCATCCAGGCGACTGACCCGGCTCTTGAGCGACATCCTCGACATCTCGAAAATCGAGGCCGACAAGCTGGTTTTTCGCGAACACGCCTTCGACATCATGGATGTGGACAAAGCGCTCGCGGAATTGTTCGGGCAGGCGGTGAAGGAAAAGAACGTTGCCTACGACTTCAGGGTCGACCCCCGTCTTCCCAAACAGGTCATGGGCGATGAGGCGAGGCTGGTGCAGGTGCTTTTCAATCTGGTCGGCAATTCCCTGAAATTCACCGATCAAGGCCATGTACGTGTGGAGATCTCGGTCCTGCCATTCACGGCCGGGGCACCTCTTCGGCTGCTTTTTTCGGTCAGCGACACGGGGCTGGGCATGTCTGAACAGACCCAGAAGGACATTTTCGAGCCCTTCATTCAGAGCGACGGATCCTACACGAGGAGGCATCAGGGTGTGGGACTGGGGCTGACCATAGTGCGCAAGCTGGTGCAGCGCATGGGCGGAAGCCTTTGTCTGGATTCAGCGTCCGGGCAGGGGACGGCCATTTATGTTTCCCTTCCCTTTGGACTGCCGCCGCAGCGCACAGGGCAGGAACTTTCCTCTCGCGGACAGTTTGACGGATTGCCCGGCCTGCGACTGCTCATGGTCGAGGACGACGCGGTCAATCTGCTCTGCGGTCAGCGCCTTTTGGAGAAAGCCGGCTATGTGGTCACTGCGGCCCGCGATGGCCAGGAGGCTCTTGAAGCGCTCCTGAGCAAGGATTTCGATCTGGTGCTGATGGACATCCAGATGCCCGTGCTCGACGGAATCCAGACCACCCGAGCCATCCGGCACGCGGCTTCCTTCGCGCACGTGTCGGACATTCCCATCATCGCCCTGACCGCTCACGCCATGGCCGGGGATCAGGAAAAATTCCTGGATGCCGAGATGGATGGCTATTTGAGCAAGCCTTTTGACCTTTGCAAGATCAACCAGGAGATTGCCAGGGTCATCTCCCTGCCGCGCAGGGGGGCGCGGCAGGAAGATTGAAATGCAAGGATTCTGGGATGTTGAGTTGGGCCCCGGTTCTTTTCAGACGGGTTCACCCATGCTAGAAGAGCCGACCGGTGATCGAGGGGCGAAGAACAACATGAATAAAAGCAATGACATACAGCACGATACAGAGAGGTTTGCATGCGAATACTGATAGTGGAAGATGATTTTGTCGGCCGCAAGGTGATGCACCAGTTGCTGCTCGAGTACGGAGAGTGCGATGTCGCCGTGGATGGAGTCGAGGCCGTGAAGGCTTTTGATCTGGCCTGGGAGGCGAATCAGCCCTATGATGTCATGTTTCTGGACATAATGATGCCGAACATGAGCGGGCACGAAGCCCTGAAGATCATCAGGGACAAGGAAAAGGAGCGCGGCGTGACGCCGCAGAACGAAGTGAGGGTCATCATGACCAGCGCCCTGGACGACGTGAAGAACGTGACCCAGTCCTTTTTTCAGGGCGGCGCGTCGGCTTATCTGGTCAAGCCCATCGAGCGGCGCAAGGTCATCGAAGAGCTTCGAAAACTGGGCCTGGTGTGATGTGTTTGTGCCGATCCGGCAATCAGGATCGGCACAACTGCAAGACCAGCGGGGTGATCTGGGTCAGCGGCACTATCTTGTCCACGCCGCCCAGCTTGATGGCCTCGCCGGGCATGCCGAAGACGACACAGGACTGTTCGTCCTGGGCCACGGTCACCGCTCCCGCCTGATGCATTTCAAGCATGGCCTTGGCGCCGTCGTCGCCCATGCCCGTCATGATCACTCCCACCGCGTTTTTGCCCGCATACCGGGCGGCCGAACGGAAAAGCACGTCCACCGAGGGACGGTGCCGTGAGACCAGCGGCCCTTCCTTGACCTGCACGTAATATCTGGCGCCGCTGCGTTTGAGGAGCATGTGGAGGTTGCCCGGAGCGATGAGGGCCTGGCCGCGCAGCACGGTGTCGTTGTCGACGGCTTCCTTGACCACGATGTCGCACAGGGTGTTCAACCGCTGGGCAAAGGCGGCCGTGAATTTTTCCGGCATGTGCTGGACGATGACGATGCCCGGGCAATCCACCGGCATGGACTGGAGCAGGGTCAGGAGAGCCTCGGTGCCACCCGTGGAGGCCCCGACCACGATGACCTTCTCCGTGGTCTGGATCATCGCGTTGGACGCGGCCCGCGGCAGCACTGCGTCGGCCGTCAGTTTCTGGCTGATCTTGAGGGTCCGGGGCACGTACTGCTTCACCTTGGCCTTGGCCGCAGCCTTGACCTCGTCGCAGAGCATTATTCGCGACTCTTCCATGAACTGCTTCGTGCCCACCTTGGGCTTCTGGATGATGGAGACGGCCCCGTATTCCAGGGCCTTCATGGTCGTTTCGGCGTTTTTCTCGGTCAGGGTGGAGCAGATGATGGTCGGGATAGGGTGCTGGGTCATGATCTTCTTGAGAAACGTGATCCCGTCCATGCGCGGCATTTCCACATCCAGGGACAGGACGTCCGGCGTCTGGTCGCGCATGATCTCGGCCGCCGCGAAAGGGTCTCCCGCCGCGCCGATGACTTCGATTTCCGGATCCGAGGAATAGATGGAGGTCAGAGTCTGGCGAACGAGGGCCGAATCATCCACAATGAGGATGCGAATTTTATCTTTCATGCACGCGGACTCCTGATTTGCATTCAATAACGTGAATTTTTTGGCTATATACCGTCAGGATCAGAGAGTAAATCAGGAAGTGGAGGTAAAGCGACTAGACCGCCTGATACAGTGCATGGTCCAGATGCCTGAAACCCGGCATGCGCGGCATGCGTGCCCCCAGGACCAGGATGCCGCCCGGGGTCAGATATTGCCGCAGACGTCCGGCCAGAGCCTGCGCCAGGGCAGGGTGAAAATGGTGCAGCACCTGGCGGCAGACGATGACATCCATGGGTTCGCGCAGGGAAAAGGAATCGAAAATGTCCTGACACCTGAAATTGACCATTTCGCGCACTCCGGGCCGCAGCCGCACCAGGTTCTTGCCGGTGTCGCGGCTGCGCAGGAAATAGCGTTTGACCAGGGCCGGCGACAGACTGCGAACGCTGGCTGAAGGGTACACGCCGCGTTTGGCCTGATCCAGGTTGGCCGGCAGAAAGTCCGTGGCCAGAATGGAAAACTCGAGTCCGGAGCGCTCCCTGGCTTCTTCCAGCAGGGTGATGCACAGGCTGTATGCGTCGAGCCCGCGATCGCATCCGGCCACCAGAAACGAGGAGAGCCGGGCTGAGCCGTGGTGATGATGATCGGCGACGATTTCCGCCAGGAACTCAAATTGCCGGGCGTCGTGCAAAAAACCGTGGTCCTTGCCAAGTGCATCGACAAGATAGGGGAGTTCCAGGCGCAGGCCCGAGCGAAAGGTGTTTTCTTCTGATGACATCTGCATGGAGAAAGGTTACTTTTACTTACAACGTGGATAATTTCTGCAACTTACACACAAGGTTCACAAGTCGGCAATGCAAAGAATCGCAAAAAACAGGATGATCATTCCGGCACAGGCCATCGACGGTCTCGAAGATTGCCGGGAATTGCCTCATGACTACCTTCTGGTAGGCCAGGGAGGGATATATTCCACCCCGACGCTGGTGCAGACGGTGCTCGGTTCGTGCGTTTCCGTGACCATGTATTGCGCAAAATATCGCTGGGGCGGAATTTTTCACGCGTTGCTTCCGCGCATCGGCGATTTCTCGGGGGGCAGGACAAGCGGCGATCAGTACCGCTACGTCGATTCTTCGATCTGGAGTCTGCTCCGGGAATTCGCGAAAGCGGGGATTTCAGCAAAAAGCATTGAATGCAAGGTTTTTGGTGGGGCCTCGCCGCTACATCAGAACTGCGACGCCTCGGCCGGAAACCGCAACGTCAAGGTCGCCATGGAAGTCCTGGCCGAGGAGGGGGTGACGGTCAGCGCCTCCAGCGTCGGCGGCAACGGCGGCCGCAAGCTGTTCTTCAGAACGGACACGGGATTGGTGCTGCAAAAGCGTTTCATCGTCACCACCTGCAAAGAATGCAAGAGTTGACACCGTAGGGGCAAAAAATTTTTTGCCCTCCCCATGCGCCACCCACGCGCCATTCCCAACGCCCGCCCCCTCCATACTGATCCCACAAAATCCTAATCCACCCAATCGAACGTCCTGGTCACGGCCTTTTGCCAGCCCGCGAACAATTCGGTGCGTTTTTCTTCGGCCATGTCCGGAATCCAACGTTTGTCCTCTTCCCAGTTGTTGTACAATTCCTCGCGCCCGGACCAGAAACCAGATGCGATGCCCGCCGCGTAGGCTGCTCCGAGGCAGGTGGTTTCGGCCACTTTGGGGCGGATGACCGGAACGTTCAGGATGTCGGCCTGGAACTGCATCAGCAGTTCGTTGTAGACCATCCCGCCGTCGGCCTTGAGTGTTTTCAGCTCCACTCCGGAATCCTTGTTCATGGCCAGCACGATGTCCTTGGCCTGGTAGGCGGTGGCTTCAAGCACGGCCCGGGCGAAATGGTTGCGGTTGATGTAGCGGGTCAGGCCGACCATGACGCCGCGCGCGTCGGGACGCCAGTAGGGGGCGTAGAGGCCGGAGAAGGCCGGAACGATGTACATGCCGCCCGTGTCCTCGACCTTTCTGGCCAGGGTCTCTATCTCCGGGGCCGAGGAGAACATCTGCAGGTTGTCGCGCAACCACTGCACCAGGGCCCCGGCGATGGCGATGGAGCCCTCCAGGCAGTAGGACGGCTTGCGGCCGCTGAACTGGTAGGCCAGGGTGGTGATGAGTCCATGCTTGGACGGAATGGGCTCGTGACCCGTGTGCATGAGCAGGAAGCAGCCCGTGCCGTAGGTGTTCTTGGCCTCGCCGGGGGCAAAACAGGTCTGGCCCACCAGGGCCGCCTGCTGGTCGCCGACGGCCCCGCAGACCGGGACGCGCGCGCCGATGGGCCCGTCCTCGCTGGTGGGGCCCCAGGTGTCGCTGTCCGAGGACGGCACGATGCGCGGCAGGCCCTGGAGCGGAATGTCCATGATCCTCAGGATTTCTTCGTCCCAGGCCAGGGTTTTGAGGTCCATGAGCATGGTCCGGCTGGCGTTGGTCACGTCGGTCACGTGCGCGCCGCCCCTTGGACCGCCGGTCAGCCACCAGATGATCCAGGTCTCGATGGTGCCGAAAAGGGCGTTGCCCTTGTCTGCGGCGGCCCTGGCCTCGGGCACGTTGTCCAGAATCCAGCGCATCTTGGGGCCGGAAAAATACGTCGCGACCGGCAGCCCCGTCACGGGCCGGAAACGGTCCTGGCCGCCGTCGGCGATGAGCTGCTTGCACAGTTCGTGGGTGCGGGTGCACTGCCAGACGATGGCGTTGTAGTACGGCTTGCCCGTGAAGCGGTCCCAGACCACGGTGGTTTCGCGCTGATTGGTGATGCCGATGGACGAGAGCTCCGAGCCCTTGATCCCGGATTTGGCCAGCGCGCCCCGGATGACATCCTGGGTGTTGTTCCAGATCTCCATGGGATCGTGTTCGACCCAGCCGGGCTTCGGATAGATCTGCTCATGCTCCTTTTGGTCCATGCCGACGATGCGGCCCCGTTCGTCAAAGATGATGAAGCGACTGCTGGTGGTCCCCTGATCGACTGCGCCTACGTAGCGGGCCATGTGCTCTCCTCCTGCTGGGTGTTTCACTCTTCCTACAGAATTTTCATGCGTTCTCAAACCACGAAGCGGGTCAGTACGTCGCCGGGCTTTATGCCGACCTCGTCCGGACTCAGTCCCAGGGCCAGGCCCAGAATTGTGGAAAAGAGGACGGCCGGTATGGTCTGGGGTCTTTTTTGATTCTCGCTGCCGAACTGCAATTGGCAATAGGTGCAGGCCGTGGCCAGCAGATCCGCGCCGGACGAGCTGGCGCCGGCCATTTTTTTGGCCACCAGCAGATCCGCGATGTTTTCGTCACGGCCGCGAAGCGGATACCCGCAGCACTCCAGGCGCAGTTCCCAGGGCAGGGGAGCGGCGCCGGTGGCGGCGACCAGGCGTTCGAAGATCGTCGGCGCCAGCGGGTCGTCGAAGTGGGTGATGTTCTCGGGACGCAGGGCATGGCAGCCGTAATGGCAGGCAATTTTCAGCCCCTTGAGCGGGCGGATCACGGCCTTGGCCACACCGCCGGGCAGATCGTCGAGGATCTGCAGAAAATGACGGACGCGGGCTTTTTCCGGGAATTCAAGCCCTTCTTCATGAAGCAAATCCTTCATGCGTTGCTTTAGCTTTTCGTCCTGACCGGCCTGGTGCCGCGCCTGCTGAAGGTTGCCGAAGCAGCATTTGCAGGGAGTCATCAGATCAAGGTCAAGGTTTTCCGCCAGGGCCAGGTTGCGCAGGGCGGAATAGACGGATGCGTCCCGGCTCTCGTGGCGCACGGGATAGCCGCAGCAGTTGAACTCGGGCCTTAGCAGCTCCACTCCGAGGCGGGTACAGACGGCCTCCACGCTCCGGCCGTGGATCGGCAGATGATGGGCGATCTTGCAGCCCGGAAAATAGGCGTATTTCATGACCGGCCCTCTTTCTTGCGCAGGATTTCCGCTCCCAGTTGCCTCAGCTCGTACAGGATGTCAGCCACGGGCACGCCCTGAGGGCAGTGTTCCTGGCATTTGTAGCAGGTGGTGCAGCTCCAGACCATGCGCGCGCCAAGGGTCTGGGCTTTGAGGCCCATGCGCAGCAGGTTCATGATCTGTTGTGGGGCGAGATCCAGATCCCGGGACGGGTCCTCGCTGACCGCGACCACCGGGCAGACGCCCGTGCAGGTGGTGCACTGCACGCAGCCCCAGAAGGATTCGGCCCGGTCCGCCAGACCGGCCCCCGTGCCGCCGACCCCGCCCAGATCGCGCGAGGCAAGCTCCCTGGCCCATTCTCCGGCCGTGCGCTTGCGGATTTCCCCGTCCACTCCGGCCCGGCCCGCCTCGGTCAGGGCCTTTTTCGAGGCCATCCACAGGTCTTGCAGATCGATGCCGGCGGAACACACCTGCGTGCAGCGCAGGCATTCGGTGCAGATGTGGCTGCCTTCGACCAGCGCGGCGGAACGGCCGGGCGGGAGCCTGTCGTCCAGATGGCGGCGCAGGTCGGCCAGCTTGTCCATGGGCAGGATGTCCGGGTTGCCAAGCACCCGGTGCGCCGGGGCCACGCTGCAATGCAGGCTGCATTGCCCGCAGCGGGTGCAGGCGTCCAGGGCCAGCCCCCGGGCCAGGGTATGTTTGGGTGTGTCCGTGGTTCGTGATCCGCCGCGCGCGAACAGATTGATGCCGGTCGCGACAGGATGAAAGAATTTGCCCCAGGGCAGAAGGGCAAGGCCCAGAAAGGCCAGGCCGACATGCACATGCCAGAAGAGGTCGCGTCCCTGATCGGCGATGTGCAGGGACGCGGGCACAAGCGCGGTCATGGAGCGCGAAACGAAGGCCGAGGACGTGGGGGAATGACATCCGGCGCAGCGATCCTCGTGCAGTTCGGCGCCGAGTTCGAGCATTTCGGGGGCCGTCGGCAGAAACTCCCGGAAGCGCACGCCGTTTTCCCTGGCCCAGTACGCCTTGAGGGAAATCAGCTCTTCTGGTTCGGCATCGACGAAATAATCATCCGTCATGCGCTTGAAATCTCCGGCGGACATGATCTTCAACGATTCCAGGAAAAAGCCGGAGACGAGCACGCCAAAGACCACGGCAAGGAGAGTCCAATCCTGCAACCTGCTGAATTTCTTGAGTGCCATGTAGCGATTCAGGAACAGGAGCGTCAGGCCGAGGACGGAGAGCAGTCCGAAGAGATTGCGCAGGAATTGCCAGGGATCGAGGGTCGGTTCGTATCCGGCAAAGAGCGGGCGGGTGACGACCCCGTCCATGGCATGCAGGACGATGAGGGGCACGAAGCCAAGGATCAGGAGCGTGTGGCCGGTCCAGCGCAAGGGGCTGCGCAGGGTGCGGCGGAGCAGGACGAGATCCGCAAGCCCTCCGCCGAGCATGCCAAGGAACCCAAGGATGCCGGGGCGCGGCCTGCCTTGCTCCGGCCGTCCCATGGCCGCGCCGCGCCTGAACCATCCCCGCATGCGCCAAAGAGCGCCAAGGCCCGCGCTTGCGCAGGCAAGAACGAGACCGATGGAAAAAAAGTCCATGCAGGCTCCTGTGGTTGAAAATTACAGGGAGTCCACCGCCTTGTAGGCCGTGGCTATGGCCAGCCCGGCTCCGCACTTCATGCGCATCCAGTCCTGGTGGGCCAGGATCGCTCCGGCGGCGTGCAGGCGGGGATGAAACACCCGGCCCTGCGCGTCAAGAGGGCGCAGGTTCTCGTCGGTCTCGATTCCGGCCTGATTGACCTCGTGTCCCTGTGGGTCGAAAAATTCGGGCCGATGCCACAGGGCCCGGTTTTCGGGCTGGCTGACGGGCAGATCGAAGACCGCCTCGAAAATGCGGTGGCGGTTCGCCTTCAGACCCTTGCCGAAGAAGCGGCCGCTGGCCAGGATCGCGCTCTTCGCGAAAATCTCCACGGATGTCGAACCGCTTCCGGCGGTGAATGAAAATCCCTCTTCGGAACACGCGGCTTTCGTGATCAGCTTCTGCGTATAGGTGCGCACCCCGAGGGCCGGAAGGCCACGGTCGAAGGCGGCGCGCAGCCGGGGACCGGCAATGGACGGTGGCAGGGTGGGGATCTCAAAGACCGGCCTGCCGAGCAGCTCTTCCAGATGACTGAGCACGGCCGTGGTGTCGGTCATGCCCAGAATGGCCGGAAAACCAACATATTCGGCGTCGGCGACGAACGGTGCGACGGTCTGGGCAAGCTCCGCCCGGCGTGCCGGGTCGGCCATGCTCCAGGCCATGTGTTCGGGATAGAGTTCGCCGCCCATGCCGGGAAATTTGATTCGCGCCACCTTCAGGTTCGGCCAGGAATCTTTCCGCACTTCCGCGATCTGTCTGGCGCTCAGGCCTTTGAGTCCGCTGAAATCGACGAGCAGCGTGGGCGCCTTCGTTTCCCAGGCCTTGACCCCGTTCCAGGCCGTGCAGGGCAAGAGATAGGTCGGCTTCATGGTCCCGGCGGCGGTCAGGGTCAGGGTGTTTTTGCCCGTGCGGCCACGGTAGCACAGGCCGTGGCGGCCCAGGAAGGTGGTGAATTGCTCCAGGGCCCGGCATATTTCATCGTCGCTGACACGGCAGTAGGGATGATCGGGGAGATCCCGGCGCAGGGCGACCAGGGCCGCGAAGGGGTCCTCCCAGACCTTTTGCTCGGCGATGGGGTGCACGGCTAGAAGGTCGATGAAGCCGGTGCTGAAATCGATGCCGCCCGTGGCTCCGGTCTGGGCCACGGACAGCCCCCGCTCGGCGGCGAACAGCGTCGCGGCCATGCCGGCAAAGCCCGAGCCGATGACCATGACATCATAGGTTTTCATGACGGCTCCTTGAAGGCGGTGGCGGGACAGTTCTCGCTCTCTTCGTCCCTGGTCGAGGGGGCGGGGCCGAACTCCAGGTCCATGGCTCCGCAGTGCAGGGCCTCCTGCAGGTCGGCCTGCATGAGCGGCACGCCCCAGAGTATCGGCGAAAAGCCTCGCCAGCGGCGCTCGGTGAAAGTCTTGAGCTCTGCCAGGCCCTGGGTGCCAGTGGAGACTTCGCGATCATAGAGGTGGCCGGTGATGCGCGGTCCGCAAAAACCGCCCTGGCAGGGGCCCTTGCCGACCCGGCTGCGCATGCCGATGGCCTTGAGCATGGAGCGGCCGCGCATGTCCTTGGCCTCGTCCACGATGGCGTCGATGACGCTTCGCGAGACCATCTCGCACTCGCACAGCACGATGTCGTCTTCGGCCCGGTTCTCCACCCAGCTTTTCGGACCCCGGCCGGGCTCGGTCCATTTGCCCATGCTGGAAGGCGGGAGCGGTTCCGTGCGGGTCAGGCAGGGCGCGGCGACGCCAAGTTTGGCGCAGGCCAGATCCGCCGCCTTTTCGGCCATGAGCCGATATGTGGTCAGCTTGCCGCCGGTGATGGTCATGAAATTTTCCACGCCCTCGCCCGCGTGGTCGATGAGCGAGAAGCCCCGGCTGACCGCGCGGTCGTCACCGGCCGGGCCCAGGGAGACCAGCGGCCGCACTCCGGCGTAGGCCCGGATGTAGCGGGTTCGATCCAGGATGGGCAGCATGTCCCGGGCGTCGTCGATGATGCGGTCGGTTTCCGCCACGCTCGGGCGGCATCCGTCGGGCGTGGGCACGCGGATGGAGGTGGTGCCGAGGATGGACACGGTTCCGCCGGGCACGAGGATATCCGCGTCCGAGGGTGGACGCAGGCGGTTGATGACCCGGGTGGCGATGCGGTCCTGGGTGATGATGAGGCTGCCCATGGAATAGAGGATGTTGATGTGCGCCCCGGCCAGGGCCGCGATCCGTCCCGCCCAGGCCCCGGAGGCGTTGATGACCAGCTCGGCCTCGATCAGGACTTCGCCGCCGGTGGTTATGTCCCGGCAGCGCACGAGGGTGACGCGGCCGTCCGTGACTTCCATGGACACGGCAGCGAGGTTGCGGCGCATGGAGCAGCCAAGACTCATGGCCTGGGCGATGTTGTCCAGCGAGAGCATGAACGGGTCCACCGCGCCGTCCTGCACCGCGAAGGCGGCGATGAGATTCTCCGACAGGGCGGGCTCCATGGCGCGGGCGGTGCGCAGCTCAAGGCCCCGGCAGGGCACGCCGCTCTTGGCGCAGAGCCCGGAAAAATCGGAGACGTAGCGTTCGTCGTCTCCGCGCACGGCGACAAAAAGTCCCCCCGTATCCTCGATGCACTGCGGAGCGAGGCGGCGCAAGATGTCGCCTTCCTCCCGGCATTCCACAGCGGCCTCCACATCCGAGGCCACATAGCGCGCGCCGCTGTGCAGCAGGCCGTGATTTCCCCCGGAAGCGCCGGAATTGACGTCGCGCTGCTCGATCAGGAGCGCCTGCACCCCGCGCAAGGCCAGGTCGCGCAGCAAGCCCGCGCCGGTGACGCCGGCGCCGATAATGAGAACCCGGGTTGTGAGTATGGTCATGGATGTCCTTGCAGCGTCAACAAAAACGAAAGGAAACGAAAAAGTGAACTTTTCCGCGCGCACTTTTGTCGTACAGCCGGAGGCGGGTGAAATCATGCTGGCAATGAGGAGCAAGCCATGGTAACAGCTTTCGCGGAGCATGCCGCCTTCTGGGGAGTTTTTTTATCATGAGCCGTTACATTCCACCAGAATTTTTTTCTTAAAACGACACATAGCGCAATTTTTTTTTTCGAAAACGAAAGGAGAATCTATGGATGACGCTCGCACCGGCAAAGCCGAAGCCCAGGACACGGGGGCCCGGCATGTCACGGTCCGGCAACGCCATGCCGAAATGATCCGCATGGTCCGGGAGACGGGATTCGCGACCATCCAGTCCCTGGCCGACCATTTCGGCATCACCCCCCAGTCCGTGCGCCGGGACATCAACACCCTGAACGCCAAGGGCCTCCTGCAACGCTATCACGGCGGCGCGGGGCCATGCCTGAGCACCGAAAACCTGGACTATCTGGACCGCAAGGTACTCTGCCTGGCCGAAAAGAGAGTCATCGGGCAGATGGTGGCCCGGGCCATTCCCAACAAGTCGTCGCTTTTCATCAACATCGGCACCACCACCGAAGAGGTGGCCCGGGCCTTGGGCGGACACAAGAATCTGCGCGTCATCACCAACAGCCTCAACGTCGCCTCCATCCTGACCGGAAATCCGGAGGTGGAGATCATTGTGGCCGGCGGACTGATCCGTCATCACGACGGGGGCATTGTCGGCGAGGCGGCCATCGACTTCATCCGCCAGTTCAAGGTCGATTTCGGCATCATCGGCATCAGCGGCATCGACATGGACGGCACGCTTCTCGACTTCGACTACAGGGAGGTGCGCGCCGCCCGGGCCATCATGGAAAATTCCAGGCAGGTCTTCCTGGTCACGGACCACACCAAGTTCGGGCGCAACGCCATGGTGCGTCTGGGCAACATCGAGGAAATCGACGCCCTGTTCACGGACAAGACCCCGCCGGTCGGCGTTCTCGACCAGATGAAGCGTGGGAACGTCAAACTGCACGTCGATGAAGGGACGAAAGATTGAGCGTTTACGAACAAAATAGGTTGGCTGACCAATTTTCTTTTTCAGTTGAGAAAAAAGATTTCGTCTGCTATGGGCTTTTGAACACGATCCGGCCCTCATCCAGATGCCGGAATTCATATCCTGCCATGGAGGAGCCGCATGGGGCTTCAGCTTGATTTCATTGACAGAATAGTGGACGGCGAAACGCACCTCAAGGACATTTCGCTCAATTTCGAAACCGGCCGGCGTTATGTGCTGCTGGGTCGCACCCAGGCCGGCAAGACCTCGCTCCTGCGCATCATGGCCGGGCTCGACCGACCGTCAAAGGGCAAGGTCCTGGCCGACGGCAAGGACGTGACCGGCATGTCGGTGCGTCGCCGCAGCATCGCCATGGTCTACCAGCAATTCATCAACTATCCATCCCAGACGATTTTCGAAAACATCGCCTCGCCCCTGCGCATCGCGGGGATGCCCAAGGCCGAGATCGAACGGCGGGTCATGGAGACAGCCCGGATGCTGCATCTGGAGCCCCTGCTTTCGCGCCTGCCTGCCGAGCTTTCCGGCGGACAGCAGCAGCGCACGGCCATTGCCCGGGCCCTGGTCAAGGAGGCCCAGCTCCTGCTCCTCGATGAACCCCTGGTCAACCTGGACTACAAGCTGCGCGAGGAGCTGCGCGACGAGCTGCAACAGATCTTCGGCCAGCGCGAGTCCATCGTGGTCTACACCACGACCGAACCCACCGAGGCCCTCATGCTCGGCGGCAACATCATCATCATGCACGAGGGCAGGGTGCTGCAGACCGGCCCCACGGCCGACGTCTATCATCATCCGGCCACGACGCAGGTCGCCGAAGTCTTCAGCGACCCGCCGATCAACTTCATCACCGCCGAGGTCGACACCGAAAAGGCGCATCTGCGCATCGGCATCGATCTGCCCCTGACCGGACATCTGTGTGATCTGCCGCCTGGCGTCTACAAATTCGGCATCCGCTCGCACCACTTCAATCTGAACCGCAAGACTCCCGATGACGTGGAGATCCGCACCATTGTCGAGCTGGCAGAAATCAACGGTTCCGAAACCTTTGTGCATTTTCACTATCGAAACAGGTCCCTGGTCCTGCAGGAACAGGGGGTCAGGACCTTCAAGGCCGGGCAGGAGATTTCGGTCTTCGTGCGGCCCTGCGATGTCTACGTGTTCGGAGAGGACGACCGCCTGGTCAAGGCGCCTGCATGTCCCGCCACTTGCGCCCATAGCGTCAACTAAAGGATTTTTTCATGGCCAAAATTGAACTTGAGAACATCGCCCACAGCTATCGGGCCAAGCCCGCGAGCGATGACGATTTCGCACTCAAGAAAGTGCAGACGGTCTGGGAAGACGGCGGCGCCTACGCGCTTCTGGGGTCCAGTGGCTGCGGCAAGACCACCATGCTCAACATCATCTCGGGCCTTCTGACCCCAAGCCAGGGGCGCGTGCTCTTCGACGGCAAGGACGTGACCAAGCTGCCGCCGGAAAAGCGCAACATCGCGCAGGTCTTCCAGTTTCCGGTGCTCTACGACACCATGACGGTTTTCGACAACCTGGCCTTTCCGCTGCGCAACCGCAAGGTGGAGGAGAGCGAGGTGCGTTCGCGTGTGCACGAGATCGCAGAGATCCTGGACCTGAGCCCCTACCTGAACAAGCGCGCCAGCGGCCTGGCCGCGGACGCCAAGCAGAAGATCTCGCTGGGGCGGGGCCTTGTGCGCAAGGACGTGGCCGCCATTCTTTTCGACGAGCCCCTGACCGTCATCGACCCGCATCTCAAATGGCAGCTGCGCCGCAAATTGAAGGAAATCCACCACCAGTTCGGCCTGACGCTCATCTACGTGACCCACGATCAGACCGAGGCCATGACCTTTGCCGACAAGATCGTCATCATGTACGATGGCGCGCTCCTGCAGATCGGTTCCCCGGATGAGCTTTTCGAGGACCCGGCGCACACCTTTGTCGGGTATTTCATCGGCAGTCCGGGCATGAACCTTTTGCCGTGCAAGGTGGACGGGAACCAGGCCGTGCTCGACTGCGGCAGCATCCCCCTTGATCCGGCCGTGGCCGCCAGGGCGGGGCAGGGCGAATTTCAGATCGGCATCCGTCCGCTGTACCTCGAACTGACGGACGAGCCCCGCGACGGGGCAGTGGCCGGACGCATCGTCTCCGTGGAGTTCGAAGGCAGCAGCCGCATCGTGACCGTGGAATCGGGTTCATCCAAGCTCAAGGTCAGAGTCCCCGAAGGGCGGCCCATCCCGGCCGACAGCTGCTGGGTTGTCTTTCCGCCTCGGCGGACCAAGCTTTTTCGCGACCAGTATCTGGTCAAGTAGGAGGTGGGCGTGGAAAAATGGGAGAACAACAGGGCCTGGTTTCTTATCCTGCCCGTCTTTGTCATCGTGGCCTTCAGCGCCATCATCCCGCTTATGACCGTGGTCAACTACTCGGTCCAGGACATCCTGGGACCCGGGCAGAGCGTCTTTGTCGGCACGGAATGGTTTCGCGAAATGCTGACCAATTCCCGCCTGCATGACGCACTCGTGAAGCAGCTCATCTTTTCCGGTCTGGTGCTCCTGATCGAGATCCCGCTCGGCATCGCCATCGCGCTGACCATGCCCCACAAGGGCTGGACCGCTTCGGCCTGTCTGGTGCTCCTGGCCTTGCCGCTGCTCATCCCCTGGAACGTCATCGGGACCATCTGGATCATCTTCACCCGACCCGACATCGGCCTCTTCGGAGCGGCCATCAACAGTCTGGGACTGGGCTTCGATCACACCGCCAACCCCCTGCATGCCTGGATCACGGTCATGCTCATGGAGGTCTGGCACTGGACGCCGCTGGTGGTCCTGCTGGCCTACGCGGGCCTGCGCTCCATCCCCGACGCATACTACCAGGCCGCCAAGATCGACGGGGCCAGCCGCTGGGCCGTGTTCCGCTACATCCAGCTGCCGAAGATGCGCGGGGTGCTGACCATCGCGGTGCTGCTCAGGTTCATGGACAGCTTCCTGATCTACGCGGAGCCCTTCGTGCTGACCGGAGGCGGTCCCGGCAACGCCACGACCTTCCTGTCCATCTATCTGGTCAAGCTCTCGACGGCCATGGACCTTGGGCCCGCCGCGGCCTTCTCCATCATCTACTTCCTCATCGTCCTGCTTTTCTGCTGGCTTTTCTATCAGGCTCTGCAGGCTGTGGGCACGGGGGACAAATCATGAGAAAACGTCATTTCATCCTGGTTTTCTATCTCGTCCTGCTGCTGCTTCCCATTTACTGGATGCTGAACATGTCCCTGCGCACCAACGCGGACATCATGCGCTCCTTCGAGCTCTTCCCGAGTTCCATGACCCTGGACAATTATGCCAAGATCTTCTCGGATCCGTCCTGGTATTCGGGCTACATCAACACCATGATCTACGTCAGCATCAATACGGTCATCTCCCTGGTCACGGCGCTTCCCGCCGCCTATGCCTTCTCGCGCTTCCGCTTCATCGGCGACAAGCACGTCTTCTTCTGGCTGCTGACCAACCGCATGGCGCCTCCGGCCGTTTTCCTGCTGCCGTTCTTCCAGCTCTATTCGACCTTCAATCTCATCGACACGCACATCGCCGTGGCCCTGGCGCACTGCCTGTTCAACGTGCCGCTGGCGGTCTGGATCCTGGAAGGATTCATGTCCGGCGTGCCTCGCGAGATCGACGAAACGGCCTTCATCGACGGGTACAGCTTCCCGCGTTTCTTCCTGGCCGTGTTCATCCCGCTCATCCGGGCGGGCATCGGCGTGACGGCCTTCTTCTGCTTCATGTTCAGCTGGGTCGAGCTGCTTCTGGCCCGCACCCTGACCACCACCGTGGCCAAACCCATCGCCGCGACCATGACCCGCACGGTCAGCGCCTCCGGCCTTGATTGGGGTCTGCTGGCAGCGGCCGGCATCCTGACCATCGTGCCCGGCGCGCTGGTCATCTGGTTTGTACGCAACCATCTGGCCAAGGGCTTCGCCCTGGGCCGGGTTTAGGAGGGCTGCCATGAATATCGCCTGGATGGCCTGGACGCCTGTCACGGCAGGTTTTTTCACGTTCATCGTGCTCATGCTCATCAGCATGACCATCTGGCAGATCATCTCTCCGAGCATTGCCCGCCGGGGATTTCTGCCCATCGTCACCACCCGTGGAGACCGTCTGTTCATAAGCCTTCTGGGCAGCGCATACATCCATCTGGCCTGGCTTGGCCTGACGGATCTGGCTGTCTGGATCGCTACCATGATATCCGTGCTTTTTCTTGTCACCGTCATGCGCTGGGGTTGAGATCAGGACACCTGCGCGGTGCAGCGAGGAAGGCGGAAACGGCGTTTTGGGGTTTGTTGGAATAACCGCAAATGGAGGTCCGTATGCAAGTTCGACGTGTACTCTTAACCGGAATGCTCATCGTGGCGTTCCTGGGCGTCACCACCCTTGGCTTTGCCGACGAGGCAGCCCAGAAGGCGGCGGCGAAAAAATGGATCGAAGAGGAGTTTCAGCCTTCGACGCTCAGCAAGGATGAGCAGATGAAGGAAATGGAATGGTTCATGAAGGCTGCCGCCCCGTTCAAGGGCATGGAGATCAAAGTCGTCTCCGAAACGATTCCCACTCATGAATACGAGTCCAAGGTCCTGGCCAAGGCCTTCTATGACATCACCGGCATCAAGGTCACCCATGACCTGATCCAGGAAGGCGACGTCATCGAAAAGCTGCAGGTTCAGATGCAGTCCGGCGAAAACGTCTTTGACGGTTACGTCAACGACTCGGACCTCATCGGCACCCATTTCCGCTATGGCGCCGTGGTCAACCTGACCGACTGGATGGCTGGCGAAGGCAAGGACGTGACCCTGCCGACCCTCGACATCGACGACTTCATGGGCAAATCCTTCACCACCGGTCCCGACGGCAAGCTCTATCAGCTGCCCGACCAGCAGTTCGCGAACCTTTACTGGTTCCGTTACGACTGGTTCCAGAAGCCCGAGCTCAAAGAAAAGTTCAAGGCCAAATACGGCTATGAACTGGGCGTGCCGGTCAACTGGTCCGCTTACGAAGACATCGCCGAGTTCTTCACCAACGACGTGAAAGAAATCGACGGCAAGGCCATCTACGGTCACATGGACTACGGCAAGAAGGCTCCCGATCTTGGCTGGCGTTTCACCGATGCTTGGCTGAGCATGGCCGGCGCCGGTGACAAGGGCATCCCCAACGGCGTGCCTGTCGATGAGTGGGGCATCCGCGTGGACGGCTGCCGTCCCGTCGGCGCCAGCGTCTCCCGTGGCGGCGCCGCCAACGGCCCGGCCGCCAAGTACGCCCTGCGCAAGTACATGGACTGGCTGCGTCTCTACGCACCTCCCGGCGCCCTGGGCATGGACTTCTACCAGTCCCTGCCGAGTCTCGCCAAGGGCAACGTCGCCCAGCAGATCTTCTGGTACACCGCCTTCACCGCCTCCATGGTCGAGAAAGGCACCCCGGTGGTCAACGAGGACGGCACCCCGAAATGGCGCATGGCTCCCTCACCCCACGGCCCGTACTGGGAAGAAGGACAGAAGCTCGGCTATCAGGACTGCGGTTCCTGGACTCTCCTGAAGAGCACTCCTGTTGACCGCCGCAAGGCCGCCTGGCTCTTCGCCCAGTTCTGCGTGGCCAAGAGCACCTCTCTGAAAAAGGCTCATGTCGGCCTGAACCCTGTCCGCGACTCCGACATCCGCCACCAGTCCTTCACCGACCGCGCGCCCATGCTCGGCGGTCTGGTTGAGTTCTATCGCAGCCCGGCCCGCGTGGCCTGGACGCCCACCGGCACCAACGTGCCCGATTACCCCAAACTGGCACAGCTGTGGTGGCAGAACATCGGTGAGGCCGTCTCCGGCGAAGTCACCCCTGAAACCGCCATGGACAACCTGGCCGCCGAACAGGACAAGATCCTGGAACGCCTTGAGCGCGCCAATGTGCAGGGCGAATGCGGTCCGAAGATGAACGAGCCCCGGGACGAGCAGTACTGGCTCGACCAGCCCGGCGCTCCCAAGCCCAAGCTCGAAAACGAAAAGCCCAAGGGCGAAACGGTCGACTACGACCAGCTGATCCAGGCCTGGAAGGCCGGAAAGGTCAAATAACCTCCAGGGCACGGCAACACACGGGGGAGCGTCTTCGGATGCTCCCTTTTTTGTTGTCGCGGGCATGTGCGAGGGGGTATGCAGGCCAAGGCGGCGGGGCGGCGGACGCGACAAAATTTCGGCACGGGGGAAGAGCATGACGTATTCGGCGATTGCGGAAATCCTGGTCATCGGCAACGAGATTCTCATTGGCGACATCCAGGATACCAACACGAGCTGGCTGTGCGGGCTGATCAATTCCAGGGGAGGGCACGTGGCGCGCGGGACCATGCTGCGCGACAACGTGGACGAGATCGCGGCAGAGGTCGGGCGCGCCCTTGAACGCGGGGCGGACGTCATCTTCACTTCCGGCGGGCTCGGCCCCACGGCCGACGATCTGACCCTGGCTGCGGTGGCCCGGGGCCTTGGGCTGCCGCTGGAACTGCACCCCGAAGCCTTGCGCATGGTCAAGGAGCAGTACGACAATTTTCACGCCCGGGGCATCATGGCCCAGGGCGGACTCAACCCCGGCCGCGAAAAAATGACCTGGCTGCCCAAGGGTGGCGTGCCGCTCTTCAATCCGGGAGGGACCGCGCCCGGCGTGCTGGTTCGAAAAGGCCGGACCTGCGTCATCTCGCTGCCGGGAGTGCCCTCGGAACTCAAAGGCATCATCGAAGTCTCCCTGCAGGATTTCATGCAGCAGACCTTCGGCGACGGAGGCTCCCTCGGCACGGCGCTGCGCGTGCTCTGCAACGACGAATCCATTCTGGAGCCGGTCCTTGGCAGGGTGGTTCCAAGGCATCCCGGAGTCTACATCAAGTCCCTGGCCTCGACCGTGGGCATGACCCCGGAACTGGACATCACCCTGACCGTCACCGGCGGCAGGGCTGAAGAGCGCACGGCGCTTCTGAAGGCGGCGGTGGAGGAGTTGTCCCGGGGGCTGACGGAGGATGGGATCGGGTTCAGGGAAAGGGCGTGAACCGGAAAAAAGCGGAAAAAGGCATGGATTCCCGCCTTCGCGGGAATGACACGGCAGCGACACGTGAATACGCAGTCGGTCCGGGAGCTGCCCCGGCACGCCACCACGGCGTCATCCCCGCGAATGTTTGCCCGGCATGGGCAGGCGGGGATCCATCCTCCCGACCTGCCGGACAATGACGCTCAATAATGGTACGTCCTGCCCGCCATGATGGTCGTGGCCCGGAAGAGCTGCTCGTAAAGCACCACCTGGGCCAGCTCGTGGGGCATGGTCAGGGGGCTCAGGCTGAGCTGGACCTGGGACCGGGCCAGAAGCTCCGGCGACAGCCCCATGGCTCCGCCGATGACGAAGCAGCAATCCCCGACGGGATTTTCAAGCAGCGGGCGCAAAAACGAGGCGAAATCCACCGAAGTGAACAGCCTGCCCGTCTCGTGCAGGGCCACGAGGGCGTCCTTGGGGCCAATTTTTTCCAGAATGCGCAAGGATTCAAGGCGTTTTCTTTCCGCTCCCTCGGCCTGCGGGCAATCCTTGACATTCTGGACATCGATGCGCACGACAGGCGTAAGCATTTTCGCGTAGTGGGCTATCGCCTCAAGGTAGTATTTTTTCTTTATTTTACCGACAGTTATGATTTTGAGTCTGTACATGTTCCTCCGGGATTTCTGCGGATTCTTCACCGTCGAATCGGGCTTTTCATGTTTTTTTGCGTTTGCGTCGAGGGATTGATTTTCAATAAAATCAAGGGCAATGATACAGCATTGCCTATCGTTGCCTCCCGGAATATTCCGGTCCGGCAGCGGGTCATGGATAAATTTCCAGCCACGGTCTTTGGAGGTGTTGCATGAACAGCAAGGTAGGACAAGGCGATCAGGACGCGAAAGTTGAGCGGACAGCGGAAGATTCCAGTCTGCTCATTGCCTGCGACAACGACGGCAAGAAGGTCGTGCGCAAATCTTTTCGCGTGCCGGTGCCTCACGGGCTGGTGACCATGAACCATGACGGACTGAAGCACTCCGTCAAGGACCTGTCCATGTACGGAATCGGGCTCTCCGTGACGAGTCCCGACGCTTTCGTGATCGGCAGTGTTCTTAGCGACGTGCAGATCGTCTTTCCCGACCGTTCGTTTCACGTCGATGTCCGCATCGTGCATATCTCCCCTTACGAAGGAGAGACTCTCATTTGCGGCATGGAGATAATTAATACCCATGATTCCGGTTATATAGACTGGATGACGCGGGTGGTCTCCGAAATCAAGAGTTCCGTCCTTTCAAGCGTCACCAAACCTTCCTGAAGCGGGAAAGCAGATGAGCACAAGCGAGCAACACGACATTCTCGGCGAACTTTTTCGGGAAGACAGGAACCTTGCGGCCGTGCCCGGCCTCGAAGAACTCGATTCTCTGATTCACGCCTGCCTGGCGCCGACGGCTCCGCGCCCCGCGACCGGAAAAAAAGTCCTGCCGCTCAAGTCCAAGGCCGGGGCGAGCAGAAAAAAGACGACCCATTATCTGCGCGAAGACGTGTTCGACGGCTTGACCCAGGCCAAGGTGATCCTGAAGCGGTTGCTGCCCGAAGGAGCCAAAGGCAGGGCGTCCAAATCCAATCTGGTCAATTATGCGGTCAATACTCTGCTCAGGGAAATCGAGGAAAAGGGCGTTGATAGCCCCATCATCAAGAGAATCCTCGAAAAAAAATGAAGTAACGGCAGGAGGCTGTCAATGAAGGTGATCTGTCCGCAGTGCAAGAAAGAGCACAACATCGATGAATCAAAGATCCCTGCGGGCGCCACGGTGGCGCAGTGCAGGGCCTGCGGCCATCGATTTTCGCTTTTTGAACCGGCCCCTGAAGAGCAAGCGCCAAAACCCGGACCGCGCAGGATCGGCGTGACCCTGAGCAAGGGCGGGGTGGGCAAAACCACCACCTCCGTCAATTTGGCCGCCGGCCTGGCCCTGGCCGGGTACAAGGTGCTTTTGGTCGATACGGACACCCAGGGACAGGCTTCCTATCTGCTGGGGCAAAAGCCCCAGGTCGGACTGACGGAACTGGTCACGGGCGAGTTGCCTGCCTCCGAAACCATTGTCCAGGCTCGGGAAAATTTATGGCTGCTGGCCGGTGGAAGAGCCCTGGCAGGCGTGAAGCGCATGATCGACCGCAAGGATTTCGGCGGCGAGCTGACCCTGGTCGAGGCTCTGGAACCCATTGAAAAGGATTATGATTTCGTCATAGTGGACACTTCGCCGGGATGGGATCCGCTGACGGTCAATGTCCTTTTCTATGTCTATGAACTCATTACCCCCGTATCCCTTGAAGTCATGACACTTCAAGGATTGGTTGAATTCTTGAAGAGCCTTTCGTCCATCCAGAAATATCGCACCGAAGTGACCCTGAACTACATCCTGCCGACATTTCTGGACAAGCGCATCAAGAATCCCGACGCCATCCTGGAAAAACTCAAGGACCTGTACGGGGAATATGTCTGCACGCCCATCCGCTACAATGTCCGGCTCTCGGAATCCCCGGCGTACGGCAAGACAATTTTCGAATACGCCCCGGGTTCCCACGGTTCGCAGGACTACCGTGACCTGGTGCGCAAGATCACCGGACGTCCGGAACTGTTCGCCTGAGATGTGCCGCATTGCATTTGAAATCCCTGCGTATTCGCGTGCGCAGGGATTTTTGCTTCATGAAAACCGGCCTGTTGCCGGATCGCCGCACGGGGTTTCCCCCCTTTTGCGGGCCAAGAGGTTGATGTGCCCAGAACTTTGATCATAGCCGAAAAGCCCTCCGTGGCCCGCGAACTGGCCGGTGTCCTTGGCGTCAAGGGACGCGGGGAGGGATTTCTGCAAGGGCCGGAGCATGTGGTCACCTGGGCCGTGGGGCATCTGGTCAACATCGCCGAACCCGCCGAGCAGAACCAGGCCTGGTCCGGGCGCTGGTCCATGCGCCAACTGCCCATGCTGCCTTCCCGCTTCACGCTGGGAATCCTTCCGACCACGGCCAGGCAGTACGAGATCATCCGCAAATTTCTGCTCGATGACGACATCGAGGCCGTGGTCAACGCCACGGACGCGGGGCGGGAGGGGGAACTCATCTTCCGCCGCATCTATCTGCTGGCCGGGAGCACCAAGCCGATAAAGCGCCTCTGGGCCAACGACATGACCGAAAAAGGCCTGCAAAAGGCCTTCGCGAACATGGTCAGCGGAGAGGAAAAAAGAAATCTGGGACACGCCGCCTTTGCCCGGGCCGAGGCCGACTGGCTGGTGGGCATGAATTTTTCCCGACTCTTCACCCTGCGCGCGGGCAGCCTCATCACCGTCGGACGGGTTCAGACGCCGGTTCTCAAACTGCTGGTCGAACGCAGGCGCGAGATCGAAAATTTCGTGCCTCGGGATTACTGGACCGTGGAAGGCGAATTCGCGCATCAGGCCGAGACGTTCAAGGCGACCTGGTTCGCGGCTCCGGATTTCAAGGATTCCAAGATTTGGCAGGTGGAGGAAGGGCAGACGGTGGTCCAGGCCTGCGTCGGAAGGGATGGAGAGGTCCTTGAAATGGAAAAGAAGAAGGGCAGGCAAAAGCCGCCGCTTCTTTTTGACCTGACCAATCTGCAAAAAGAAGCCAACTCGCGTCTTGGTTTTTCGGCTCAGCAGACGCTCTCCATCGCCCAGGATCTCTACGAGAAGAGAAAGCTGATCACCTATCCGCGTACGGACTCACGGTATTTGACCCGGGAGCTTTTCGCCGAATGCCTGGACAACATGCGCGCGGTGTACGCCCATTTTCCTGAAATTTCCCAGGCGGCCGCCGCCAACATCAAGGCCGGAAAGAAAAAATTCGAATGCGTCAACGACAAGAAGGTCTCGGATCACCACGCCATCATCCCCACGGCCCTGCGCGCCAACCCGGCCACGCTGGGCAAGGAGGAGTGGGCCATCTACGAAATGATCTGCAGACGTTTCGCGGCGGCCTTCATGGATGACGCCACCTTTTCCGGTTCGACCCTGTGGATCGGGGTGGAAGGGCATCGCTACCGGGCCACGGGCAAGATATTCCATGACAAGGGCTGGCTTGAAGCCGAACCCTGGCGCGCCTCCGAGGACAATCCCCTGCCGAATTTGCGCAAAGGGGCGGCCGTCACGGCCCAGAACCTGGAGTTGGTCGCGCACAAGACCAAGCCTCCGGCGCATTTCACCGACGCCACGCTTCTTGCGGCCATGGAAACGGCGGGCAAGCTCATCGACGACGAGGAGCTCCGGGACGCCATGAAAGAGCGCGGCCTCGGCACTCCGGCCACTCGCGCCCAGATCATCGAGACCCTGCTCGCCAGGAAATACATCGGCAAGGACGGCAAGCGTCTCGTGGCTACGGATCTTGGCTGCTGGGCGGTGGACGTGGTCTGCTCCATGATCCCGCAGGTGGCTTCGCCCGAACTGACCGGCGAATGGGAAAAGAGACTCAAGGAAATGGAGCAGGGCGGATATGCGTATGGCGTCTTCATGCATCAGGTCCGGGAGATGGTCAGTACCGGAGTGAACCGGGTCAAGGGCAGCAACGCACGCCCGCCCGCGTGTCCGGTGGTTTCGGACAGACGGACGAACAAAGAGGTGAACCCATGAGTTCCATTCTGATCGTGGATTCGGACGGCAAGGCCCTGTCCGTCATGCAGCGCAGGCTGCGCAGGAATTTCGAGGCTCACATCGCCCTTGGACCACGCAGCGGCCTGCAGCGGATCAGGGAAGAGGGGCCGTATGCGCTGGTCATGGCCGAATTTTCCATGCCGGAGATGGACGGTGTCGATTTTCTGGCCGAGGTCGGAAGATTGAGTCCGGAGAGCGCTCGCGTGCTCATGAGCCGCACTCCCATGGACGTCGCGAATCTGGTGCGGGCGATCAACGAGGGCAAGGTCCATCACGTGCTGTCCGCATCCTGCGAGGATGAGGCGCTGATCGCAGTCGTCCAGGAAGGCGTCAACCGATACAAGCGCATATCGGCTTCGATCGGAAACATGCAGGAGGTCCATGCCATCTTCGCCAAAGCCGTGCATGAGCTTGTCTGCTGGCTGCGTGCCGACGTGCGCGGGGTCATCAGCCCTTTGCTGCCCCTGCTCCGAGACCTTGGGCAGAAGGCGGGCAATCCGAGACCCACGGTCACCGAGACCGCGCTTCTGCTTTCGATCATCGGGCTTATCGTCCTGCCGCCGGCCTTGCTGGAGAAAATAGTCCAGGGCGGATCACTCAGTGACGATGAGCTGCTGGCGCTCGCGGGCCATCCGGAACATGCCGTGGAATGGGTCAGGCACCTGCCGCAATTGACGGAAGTCGCGGATGTTCTCCGGGATTACGCCAATGCCTTGCATCTGACTTTGCTGCCCAAGACGGCGGAACCTTTGGAGCGGCCGGTCATATCCACTGAAGGCACGCTTCTGGCCATGGTCATGGAATATCGCCTGGGCGGCTATGCGCGGCTTGAGACTCCCGGTATTCTGGACCGCATGCGTCGCGGCAGCATCTATTCCAAGGCCCAGGTCAAGGCCTTGGAAACGGTGCTTATGGCGCTTGATCAGGACGAGGTCGAGATCGGTCTGGACAGTCTGGCGCCGGGAATGGTGCTGTCCAGGGCCGTCATCGGCACCCGGGACGCCGTTGAAGTCGTCATGGTTCCGGAAGGATACGAGTTGTCCCGCACGACCATTGTCTTTCTGCGCCAGTCGGCACGCCATGGCCAGGTCCGGGAACCTTTTTTCGTGCGAAAGCTGAGCGTCATTCCTCAAGAAGGTAATGATACCGCTTGAGATTGGAGTACGTCCATTCCAGAATTTTCTGCATCTCCGCCGTGACCCCCTCGGTGTGAACCTGGCCCTGATAATGGTTCAGATAATAGGCCAGAGTTCCCGCATCTTCTTGATATACCAGAACAATTGAATACTGAGAGGCTATGCCCGGGCGATCCGGAAATTCGGCCTGGGTAAGCACGTTGAGGACGAATTTCTTCTTGTTCGAGACTTTGAGTTCAAAAAGCTTGCTGGCGATGACCTCTTCCTTGAGCTTGTACGAAAGCAGGGTGCCGCTTTGGTCGGAGCCCCGACTCTGGATGTCCAGGGGGAATTTGCCCGACGAGTCATCCTTCGGGATGTCGGCCGCCGGTATGGTCTTGGGCTGTTGTTCCTGCACGGGCCGTGCGATGCCGGGGGTTGAATTGTCCTGGGTCTCGGCCCACACGGGCAAGGCGACAAACAACACAGTCAAGACGATCAAGAGGGTCGGAGCGCATTTCATGGGAAGACCTCGTGTTGTGGATTCATCAAGTCACGGTTCAACTTCATAACAAAAGAGAAGCGACATAGGCAATGGCCTGACATTGCTCAACCTTGGTTTTCTTAAAGTTAACATAATTTTCATTATGAGACAAAAGAAAGTGGATGCGCGGAGTGGTTTGGGAGCGCTCCAATAGGCTTGATGGACCGGAATAAACCGAATGGATCACCTGCGAAGACGCACACCAAAAAAAACGGACCGGCGTTTCCGCGCCGATCCGGTCGATCAAGATATCTTAGTTGGGCATGTCCCGGGTCCATCAGTCCATGCCTGTCCGTCCCAGTCCTTGCCAGTCCATCAACTCCGCAGCACTCCGCAAAGTCCATTTCAGTTCATCAAGTCCACAAGGCCAACACCCGGCCTCATTTCCCGGCTTTCTTCTCCCAGTCCTTGAGAAACGCGGCAATGCCCTTGTCCGTCAAGGGATGGTCAATGAGTTGCTTCAGGATCTTGAACGGCACCGTGGCGATGTGGGCTCCCGCCATGGCCGCGTCCAGGACATGCAAGGGGCTGCGTATGCTGGCCGCGATGATGCGGGTTGAAAAGCCGTAATTGGCGTAGATGCCCATAATCTGGTGCACCAGTTCCATGCCGTCCTGTCCGACATCATCGAGGCGTCCCAGGAACGGGCTGACGTAGGCCGCACCCGCCTTGGCCGCAAGCAAGGCCTGGGCGGCGGAGAAAACCAGGGTAACGTTGGTCTCAATGTCCTTGGATTTCAAGATGCGCACAGCTTTGAGGCCTTCGGCCGTCATGGGCACCTTGACCACGACATTGGGTCCGAACTGCATCAGCTCCTTGGCTTCACGGACCATGCCCTCGGCATCGAGCGCGATGACCTCAAGGCTGACAGGCCCCGGTACCAGCTTGCAAATCTGTCCGGCGATGTCGCGCCAGTCATCGGCTTCCTTGCTCATGAGCGAAGGGTTGGTGGTCACTCCATCCACGAGCCCCATTTCCATGGCAGCCTTGATCTCGGTCAAGTTAGCGGTATCAATGAAGAATTGCATGCTTACCTCCCCCTGGCAGACCGTTCAAGAAATGGTGAGATGCATGGAAGCCAAATAATCCAGGACGCGCAGCGGATTGCGCATACATGAGCGGACTGGATTTTTTCCCTGGCGCAGCAGCTCGCCTTTTTCAAAGGCCTGAGAATTTGGATTTATTCAACAGCCAGCTAGTCGATCATTTTCAGATATTTGTCCCGGCATTCATAACTGCAGAAACAGCGTACCTCTTCACCTTCCTTGATGCGGATGTCCGAATCCTTGGAAACGTAGGTTCCGCAGATGGGATCCTTGACCAGCACGCCTTCCTTGGCCAGCTTCTCTTCCTGCTTGTTTTTGACCTCGACCTTCTTCTTCTTGTCATTGGTCACGAGTTTGTAAAGGATGAAGCACACGGCAGCCAGAATGACAAATTTAAGCATTATTCACCTCGGGGAATGGCGTTTGTGGCCTGCAGAATCCGATCGCCATCAAGGCGATACGGAAGCCGGGACAGCCACTGTGATGGACAAAGGTCCCGGATGCGGATTTCCGGAGCCAGGTGCATGAGCGGAACGAGCACGAACGCCCTTTCGAGCATTCGCGGATGAGGAATCTGCAGGCGTGGCGAATCCCACTCCACGTCACCGTAGAGAAGGAGGTCGATATCGATGATCCGTGGCCCCCAGTGAGTCGTGCGAATTCGGCCCATGCGCGATTCGATGTCGGCCAGGACGTCGAGCAGTTCTTCGGGGGAATACGGGGCGCGGACGAAAATACGCGTCACGCAGTTGGCAAACCAGTCCTGGTCGCGCATCCCCTGCGGCTCCGTCCGGAAAATCGGGGACACGGCGTCCACCTCAAGACCGGGGGCATCATGCAGGGCTTTGACGGCTTGATGGACATTGGCCACCGGGTCCCCCATGTTGGACCCCAGGCCGAGATATGCGTGAGAGGCGCTTGGTTTGGTCATTGGTTGAAAAAGCTACCTTTTTCAGCTTGTGCAGGCAAGGGGCCAGATGTACCTTGCCGGGAATGCACGAAGAAATCGACGCTTACCTCCAGCACCTGACCGTCATTCGCGGCTTGGCCGAAAAAACCGTCGAAGCGTATGGTTCGGATCTGCTTTTCTTCCGGGAATTTCTCACCGATCTTGGCGGCACCCTCGACAAGGTCGATGAACACACCCTCTTCCTTTATATGGTGCATCTGCGGCGAAAAGGGCTCAAGAACACGTCGATGGCCCGCAACCTCTCAAGTTTGCGCGGGTTTTTCGATTTTATGGTGCAGGAGCGCCTGCTTGATTCCAGTCCCGCCGCCCTGCTGGACAGCCCCAAGCTGGTCCGCAAGCTGCCCGAAGTCCTGTCCCGGGAAGAGGTCACCGCCCTTTTGAACCGCCCTGTCATGAACGTCCGCCTGGGTTTTCGGGACCGGACCATGCTTGAGCTGCTCTATGCCTGCGGGCTGCGCGTGTCCGAACTGGTCTCTCTTGCGATCCCCGACTTCGACCCCCAGGCCGGGCTGCTGCGCGTCCTCGGCAAGGGCAGCAAGGAGCGCTATGTGCCCCTGCACGAGTCCGCGGTCAGCCTGCTGCTCTCGTACCTGCAGCACTGGCGCCCTCTTTTCGGTCCCAAGACCGACACCATATTTCTCAATCGTTCGGGCCTGGGGCTTTCCCGTCAGGGCGTGTGGAAGCTTTTGAGCCGCTACGCTCTGGAGGCCGGGATAAACCGTCCGGTTTCGCCGCACACCCTGCGCCACTCCTTTGCAACGCACCTGCTCGAAGGCGGTGCCGATCTGCGCACCCTGCAGATCCTGCTCGGCCACAGCGACATCATGGCCACGGAAATCTACACCCACGTGCAGTCCGCCCGCATGGCCGCCCTGCACCGCAAATTTCACCCCCGGTCCTGAAATGACCCCCGAAACCCCTTTCAACACGGTCATCACCTGCCACGCCAACGCGGATTTCGACGCCCTGGCCGCCATGATCGCGGTCAGCAAGCTCTATCCAGGCGCCGCTCTGGTCTTCCCGGGCACCCAGGAAAGTTCGCTCAAGGATTATTTCATCCAGAGCGCCATGTATCTCTTCAATTTCAAGAGCCTGAAAGATCTTGATTTGAATGCGGTGCGACTTCTGGTGGTCGTGGACACCAGGCAACGCTCGCGGCTTGCGCACGTTGAGCCCCTTTTTGCCTTGCCGGACCTTCAGATCCATCTCTACGACCACCATCCGGCCACCGATGACGCGCTCGATGCGAGCCTCGACATCTATGAGGCCTGGGGGGCGACCACGTCCATTATCGTCGCGAAACTCAAGGATAAAGCCCTGACGGTCAGTCCCGACGAAGCCACGATCATGGGCCTTGGCATCTTCGAGGACACGGGCGGGTTCACTTTCAAGTCCACCACCGAACACGATTTCGAAGCCGCGGCCTGGCTTCGGACCATGGGCATGGACCTTGACGTCATCCGCGACATCATGAGCCGCGAACTGTCCACGGAGCAGGTCGCCATCCTGTCCGAGCTCATCGACTCCGCCACCACCCACACCATAAACGGCGTCGACATCGTCATCGCCGAGGTCGTGCTGGACACGTATGTCGGAGATTTCGCCCTGCTCACCCACAAGCTCATGGACATGGAGAACATCCGCGTGCTCTTTGCCATCGGCCACATGGGCGACCGCATCCAGCTCGTGGCCCGCAGCAAGGTTCAGGAAGTGGATGTGGGCGTGGTCTGTTCGTCTTTCGGCGGCGGCGGCCACGCCTACGCGGCGTCGGCCTCCATCAAGGATCGCACCATTTCTCAGGTAAAGGATGAGCTTTTCGCACTGCTCTACTCGCTCATAAATCCCCAGATGGTGGTCAGGGATTTCATGTCCTCGCCCGTGGTCCGCATAAAGGCCACCCAGAGTGTGGTCCAGGCGGCGGAGGTCATGATCCGCTACGGGCTAAAAGCCCTGCCCGTGGTCGAATACGGCGACCAGGTCTGCGGCATCATCGAGAACAGCGTGGCCGAAAAGGCCGTCGGGCACGGCCTTGGAGACGAGCGGGTCACGGAGTACATGCTCGAGGATTTTCATTTCGTGACCGAGGACCAGGACCTCTACCAGGTCATGGAGATCATCCTGGGGCATCGCCAGCGCCTCGTCCCTGTGCTGCGCGGACAGGAACTGGTCGGGGTCATCACGCGCACGGACCTGATCAATCTCATGGTCCAGGAGCCGGCCCGCATCCCCGAGTCCCTGCTTTCGGACAAGCGCCAGGAGAAGAACATCCGCCAGATATTGCTGGAGCGCCTGCCCAAGGACATCGTCTCCCTGCTTCAGCTTGCCGGGCAGACCGGACAGGAGCTTGATGTAGCGGTCTACGCCGTGGGCGGATTCGTGCGCGACATGTTGCTCGGCATCCCCAACGACGACATCGACCTCGTGGTCGAAGGCGACGGCATCGCCTTCGCCCAGGATCTCGGGCGCAAGCTCGGGGCGCGGGTACGGCCGCATTTGAAATTCCGCACCGCGGTGCTCATCCTGCCCGGCGGCCAGAAGATCGACGTAGCCACGGCCCGCCTCGAATACTACGAGTATCCGGCCGCCCTGCCCATCGTCGAACTCTCGTCGCTGAAGATGGACCTGTACCGCCGCGATTTTTCCATCAACACCCTGGCCATCCACCTCTGCCCGCCCCACTTCGGGCGCCTGGTGGATTTTTTTGGCGGTCAGCAGGACATCAAGGACGGGATCATACGGGTCCTGCATTCCCTGTCCTTCGTGGAAGACCCGACGCGGATCATCCGCGCCATCCGATTCGAGCAGCGTTTCCAGTTCAAGATCGGCGGACAGACCGAGCGGCTCATCAAAAACGCCGTGCGCCTGAACATATTCCAGAAGCTCTCCGGAGCGCGCATCCGGCACGAACTGCGCCTTTTGGCCGAGGACAGCGCGCCGCTGGACGCCTTCATCCGTATGCGTGACCTGGGCCTTTTGCAGGAGATCCACCCCCTGCTCCATTTCCCGCAGACCAAGGAAGCCCTGCTGGAAGAGATCGAGCGGGTCATCACCTGGTACAAGCTGCTCTTCCGCGAGGAGGCCCCGGACATCTGGATCGTCTATTTTCTCGGGCTGGTGTCGGGCTTCGACACGCATCAGGTCCAGGCCCTGACCTCGCGGCTCAGGTTCCCGCCCAAGCGGATCGAACTGGTGGAGTCCACCCGTCGCCAGCTGCGCTATGTGGCCATGCAGCTGGCGCAGTGGGGAAAGAACGAGGGGTCCGCGGCCGACCTGTACGACATCCTCTCCCCCCTGTCCCTGGAGGGCCTCCTGTACACCATGGCCAAGCAGCGCAAGCTGGAGCTTAAAAAAGCCGTCTCCCACTACCTGACTCATTTGCAGGACGTGGGCATCCTGGTCACCGGATCCGATATCAAGAAAATGGGTCTGGAACCGGGTCCCAGATTCGCGAACATTCTGCGTGCGGTGAAGCGGGCCGTCCTGAACGGGGAAGTGCGCACCCGTGAAGATCAACTGAAGTACGCCAGGCGCATGGCCGCGTCACTCCAGGGGCAGGAGCCCAAAGCCGTTTCTTGACCAAAGCGGGGCAATTCTTTAACGATTTTATGTCATTTTGGTCTGTCGGACAATTTTTCGGGAAATCATCATTTTACCAGCTTTGGAGGACGTATGCGTACACGGATTGCACTTGTTTTGCTGGCTCTTTTTCTCATGGCCGGAAATGCCCTGGCCAAGGATGTCGTTTTTGCGGTGGATGCCACCTATCCGCCGATGGAAATGATCGACGCCGACAAGAACATCGTCGGTTTTGGTCCCGAGGTCGTCGTTGCCATGGGCAAGGCCGGCGGATTCAACCCGATTCTCAAGAACACCGCATGGGACGGCATCTTCGCGGGACTTGCTTCCGGCAAGTACGACGCCATCGCCTCCTCGGTCTCCATCACCGACGAGCGCAAGCAGAACATGGATTTTTCCGATCCCTATTTTGAAGTGAAGCAGGGCGTCATCGTGCCCAAGGGCTCGGGCATCGCCTCCGTTGCCGACCTTGCCGGCAAGACCGTTGCCTCCCAGATGGGCACCACCGGCTACTTTCTGTGCAAGAAGATCGAAGGCGCCACCGCCAAGTCCTATGACGAAATCGGCCTGGCCGTGGAAGATCTCTACAACGGCCGTATCGATGCCGTCATCGCCGACGACGCCGTCGCCTCCAACTACGCACTGCAGCATGAGCAGTATTCCCAGAAGCTGACCCTGGCCTTTCTGATCGCCCCCGAATCCCCGGAATACCTGGGTTTTGCCGTAAACAAGGGCAACAAGGAAATCGTCGATCTGATCAACTCCTCCCTGGCCGCCATCAAGGCCAGCGGCGAGTACGACAAGATCTACGCAAAATGGTTCGGAGCCAAATAATGTCATGACCGGGGCAAACGCCCCGGTTTTCCTTTTTTTTTCAGCGATTACGACAAGGCCAGTCATGAACCCACAATTTTCCAAAAAAGCTGTCAAGATCGACATCGGCGACGGCGCGGCCATCCCCCTGAAAAAGGACTCGGGCCTCTTCAACGCTTGGTGGCTCACCTTTTTTGGCGCCATCGGCATCATCATCTATCTGTGCGTGACACAGCCCGAGCCATACTGGCGGATTCTGCAATTTCTTCCCGACGGCGTCCTGGTCACCTTCCAGGTCACGTTCCTGTCCATCATGCTCTCCCTTGTGCTTGGGCTCATTACAGGTCTTGGCCGGCTGTCCCGCAACAAGGTCCTGAACCTGATCGCCTCGACCTACGTGGAAGTCATCCGAGGAATCCCGCTGCTGGTGCAGCTGTTCTACATCTATTTCGCCCTGGGACGGCTTGAGCTCTTCAAGGATCTTCCGCCCATGGCCGCGGCTGTGCTCGCCATGGGCATCTGTTACGGCGCCTACATGGGCGAAGTATTCAGGGCGGGCATCGACTCCATCGACAAGGGACAGGCCGAAGCTGCCAGATCCCTGGGTTTCAATCGTCTCCAGACCATGATGTACGTAGTCCTGCCTCAGGCCTGGCGGACCATCCTGCCGCCGGTGGGCAACGAGTTCATCGCTCTTTTGAAAGACAGCTCCCTGGTCTCCATTCTGGCCGTGTCGGACCTGTTGCGCCGAGGCCGGGAATTCGCCAGCGAATCCTTTCTGTACTTCGAGGCTTACACCATGGTGGCCCTGGTCTATCTGGTCATCACGCTCTTCTTGTCCAAGGCCGTCAGTAAAATGGAGCAGAGGTTGAATTATTATGAACGGGACTAGGCCCATCATCGAAATCAAGAACGTCTACAAGTTCTTTGGCCAGTTGCAGGCATTAAACGACGTCAGCCTGTCCATCAATTCCGGAGAAAAGGTGGTCATCATCGGTCCCAGCGGATCGGGAAAGTCCACCCTGCTGCGTTCCATCAACCGCCTGGAAACCATTGACAGCGGAAGCATCGTGGTCGACGGACAGGATATCAACGCCAAGGATAACGATATCAACCTGATCCGCCAGGAGCTGGGCATGGTTTTCCAGAGCTTCAACCTGTTTCCGCACAAGACGGTGCTTGGCAACCTGACCATGGCACCCATGAAGCTGAAAAAAGTGCCGGAGCTTGAGGCCAAGAAACGGGCTCTCGCGCTGCTCGACAAAGTCGGCATCCGGGAGAAGGCCGAGGTTTATCCAGCCATGCTTTCCGGCGGGCAGCAGCAGCGCGTGGCCATTGCCCGGGCGCTGGCCATGAACCCCAAGATCATGCTCTTCGACGAACCGACCTCCGCCCTGGACCCCGAAATGATCGGCGAGGTCCTGGACGTCATGGTCACCCTGGCCAGGGAGGGCATGACCATGGTCGTAGTGACCCACGAGATGGGTTTTGCCCGCGAAGTGGCGGACCGGGTCATTTTCATGGATCACGGCCAGATCGTCGAGACCGGAACTCCGGAGCATTTCTTCACCAGCCCCGAACATCCGCGCACCAAAAAATTCCTGAGCCAGATCCTTTAGACATGAAAACACTGCACGCGCCATGGCGCATCAACTACATTCTCGGCCCAAAGCCCGACAGCTGCGTCTTCTGCCTGCCCGAATCCACGGACGGCGACGAGGAACGCTTCGTACTGCACCGCGCCGAGAACTGTTTCGTCATCATGAACATCTTTCCCTACTCCAGCGGGCACCTCATGGTCACCCCGTATCGGCACGTCAGCAACATCACCGAGCTCGACACGAGGGAAAGTCATGAGATCATGGACTATGTACAAAAGTGCTCTTTTATCTTAGAGCAGGCTTTCAATCCGCACGGAATCAACATCGGCGTGAACATCGGCGAGGCGGCCGGCGCCGGGATCAAGGAGCATCTTCATGTGCACCTTGTGCCGCGCTGGAACGGAGACCACTCCTTCATGGCCGTCATGTCGGAAACAAGCGTTCTGCCCGAGCATTTGCGCTCGACATACAAGCGCTTGAAGCCCTTTTTCAACAACCTTCAACGGTAGAGGTGATACGGATGCGATATCTCAAAGTGCTGGGCCTGGTAGCCCTTTTCTTTTTCTCCATGCTCTTCTTTGTCCAGAACCATGAGATCCTGATTCAGGAACTGGCGCTGGAGCTCAAGGTTTTCGGCTGGCACTACCAGACTGAGGCAGTGCCCTTCTACCTGATCATCCTCATGGCTTTCGTGATCGGTTCCCTGCTCTGCACGTTCTATTTCTTCCTGGAAAAAATCCGCCTGTCCAAGCAGTGCCGCCAGTACAAGAAGGAAGTGGACGCCCTGGAACGTGAAGTCGCGTCCCTGCGTCCCAAGACCATGGATGAGTACACCACCACGGAATCCACCGAAAACATCCAGAACTAGCACATCTGGAACGATCCGTCGTCCACTCTGCTGTCGTGCGTCCCAAGGATCATCCCTTCGGGACGCAATTTTTTTCCTCATACCGGGTAGCTCATGCATAACAAAATACTCACCGCCCTTGAATCCAAGCGCCACTGGCTCATCACCGGCGTTGCCGGATTCATCGGTTCCAATCTGCTGGAAACCCTGCTGCGCCACGATCAGCAGGTCACGGGTCTGGACAATTTTTCCACCGGCCACAGACACAATCTAGGCGAAGTCCAAAGCAGCGTGACTCCCGAACAGTGGGCCCGCTTCCGCTTCATCGAAGGCGATATCCGGGACCTGCCCGCCTGCATGGAAGCCTGCCGGGGCGTGGACTACGTCCTGCATCAGGCCGCGCTCGGCTCGGTGCCCCGCTCCATCGTCGATCCCCTGCTGACCAACGCCAACAACGTGACCGGCTTTCTGAACATGCTCGTCGCCGCCAAGGACAGCAAGGTCACGCGCTTCGTGTATGCGGCCTCAAGCTCCACCTATGGCGATCATCCCGGCCTGCCCAAGGTCGAGGAGACCATCGGCAAGCCGCTGTCTCCCTACGCCGTGACCAAGTACGTCAACGAGCTCTATGCCGATGTTTTTTTAAGGACCTACGGCATGGACAGCGTGGGTCTGCGCTACTTCAACGTCTTTGGAAAGCGGCAGGATCCCGAGGGCGCCTACGCGGCGGTCATCCCCAAATGGTTCGCGGGTCTGCTGCGCCAAGAGACCGTGTGGATCAACGGCGACGGCGAAACGAGCCGCGACTTCTGCTTCATCGACAATTGCGTGCAGGCCAACATCCTGGCAGCATGCGCCACGGCTCCTGAAGTGGCCGGAAGCGTATTCAACGTCGCCTTTGGCCAGCGCACCACCCTTGGCGAGCTTTTTTATCTCATCCGCGACGAGGCCGCCAAGTTCAAGCCGGCCTGCGCCGAAGCGCAGCCCTCCCACCGGGATTTCCGGGCCGGGGATGTGCGCCATTCCCTGGCGGATATTTCCAGGAGCCGCAGGCTGCTCGGCTACGACCCTGCCTTTGGCGTCCGCGACGGACTGGCCCGGGCCGGAGAGTGGTACGCCCGGCACCTGGGCTGATTGATTGAAAAATTACAGCGAGTTGGACTGCAATAAAATGTTGGGGGCAAACAAATGCAATGGCTAAGGTCCCTTTTGGGACTGCGCGACGATCACACCGACCTCTTTTCGCCCGTGCCGCCCAATCCGGCCCTGGACGCCCTGGCCGCCATCGACGACCTTTCGCGGGCCATGCGCAACCATCATGGAGCGATCGAGATCTGCTCGGCACTGGGCAACCTCTACCGCATGCGCGGGGAGCTTGACCGGGCCATTCAAATGCGCAGCTCCCTTCTGCAACGCGCGGATCTCGGCCGCGAGGATCAGTCCCGGATCTATTTCGAGCTCGGCCGCGACTATTCCCGGGCGGGCATCCTCGACCGCGCCCAGGAGGCCCTGCACAAGTGTCGCGATATCGGCGGCGACAATCCCGCCCTGGAGCTGGAGCTGGCCCTTCTGCATGCCAAGGGAGGGGATTTTCTGGCCGCCAGCCGCCAATACAGGAAAATGGGACTCGACCTGCAGGCTGCGCATTACCTGGTCCGGGCCGCCACGACCGGAACCGAGGCCGCTGACCAGGGCCTGTTGGCGGAAGCCCGGGAGATCTATCCCGCCTCTCCCGAGGCCTGGCTGGAAGGGATCATGTTTCAGATCAGCCGCGAATCCTGGGACGATGTCATCGCGCTGCTCGATCAGGGACTGGGATCGGTCGGCACGCATCTGGGCTTCGTGCTGCTCGATCCCCTGCTCGACTACGAGGATTCGGGCGTGCCGGTGAAGGCCATCCTGCCCGCGGCGCATCTGGACGCCTTGCTGGCCGTCATTGACAGGCACCCTCCGGAACTTGCCCCGCTGCATTACGCCGGATGCCTGCTGCGCGCCCACGGCCGCGTCGAGGAGGCCAAGACCTGGCAGGAGAAAACCCTGCTCATGAGTCCGGCCTTCTGGCCCGCCCGCCTGGAGCTTCTGACCATGTCCCTGCCCGAGCAGCAGATGACTCCGGTGTTCGAATTTCAGCTGGAATTCCTGCTGCGCCGCGCACGCGAGGCGAAACGCTTTGTTTGCGCCCGCTGCGGATTGAAACGCGGCCAGATCTTCTTCTGCTGTCCCAAGTGCATGTCCTGGCACTCCATAACCATCCGCCAGCTCCTGAGCGACGAAGCGTCATGAACACGGTCAAGGTCACGCCCATGATGGAGCAGTACCTGCGGGTCAAGGGAGAATATCCGGGCACCCTCGTGTTTTTCCGCATGGGAGATTTTTTCGAACTCTTCTTCGAGGACGCCGAAATCGCGGCCCGGGAGCTGCAGATCACGCTCACCAGCCGCAACCCCGGCGCGGAAAACCCCGTGCCCATGTGCGGGATGCCGCATCACGCCATCGACGAATATCTGCGCCAGCTGTTGGACAAGGGCTACAAGGTGGCCCTGTGCGATCAGGTCGAGGACCCCAAGCAAGCCAAGGGACTGGTCAAGCGCGAAGTGACCCGGGTGCTGACCCCTGGCACCGTGGTCGAGGACATGAACCTCGACGCCAAGGGCCACAATTTTCTGGGCGCCCTGTACTGGGAAGCCGACCTGGGCGGCGGGCTGGCCTGGGTCGATTTTTCCACCGGGGCCTGGTCGGGCATCCAGACCAAAAGCGAGGCCGTGCTCTGGCAGTGGCTGGCCAAGATGAACCCGCGCGAGCTGCTCCTGACCGAAACCCAGGCCCTGCCCAAGGGACTTGAGCAGTGGCAGGCCAAGCTTTCGCGCTATCCGCAAAAATCCTATTTCGACGAGCGCGGGGCCCGGGACAAGATCCTGCGCGCGCAGGCCGTCCCAACCCTGCAGACCCTCGACCTTGACGACAAGCCCGCCCTGATCCGCTGTTGCGGCGCGCTGCTGACCTATCTGGAGCTGACCCAGAAGCGCGACCTGAGCCATCTTGCGCCCTTCACCCCTCTGGATCTCTCCGCCACCCTGCTTCTGGACGAGGTCACCGAGCGCAATCTGGAGCTTTTCAGAACCATGGACGGAAGCAAGGGGCGCGGCACCCTCTGGCAGGTACTGGACCAGACCCAGACTCCCATGGGCGGCAGGCTGCTGGAAACCAGAATGCACCAGCCCTTCAAGGATCTCGGAAGCATCCTGCCCGTGCAGGAGCTGGTCGCCTATCTGCACGACGGCGATATGATCCGCGAGGATCTGCGCCGGGCGCTGGACAAGGTCTACGATTTGGAGCGCCTGTGCACGCGCATTGTCGTCAACCGCTCGACACCCAAGGATTTCGCCGCGCTCAAGGCGTCGCTGGGCGTGCTGCCGCGCCTGCATCAGACCCTGCTTGAACTCGAATCTCCGCCGCCAAGGCTTGGCGCACTGCTGCGCGACTGGGATGATCTGGACGACGTGCACGGCCTGCTGGCCCGCGCGCTGGCCGATTCCCTGCCGCCGGTCATCACCGAAGGGGGGCTCTTCAGGCCGGGCTATGACGCGGCCCTCGACGAGCTCATGGACCTGACCGATCACGGCGAGACGGCCTTGGCGGACATGCTCGAACGCGAGCGCACGGCCTGCGACATCCCCAAGCTCAAGCTCGGGTACACCAAGGTCTTCGGATACTATTTCGAACTGAGCCGGGCCGTCGCGGCCGAACCACCTGCCCACTTCATACGCCGCCAGACCCTGGTCAACGCCGAGCGCTACATCACCGAGGAGCTTAAACTCCTGGAGGAGAAGCTCCTGAGCGCCTCTGATCGGCGTAAGACCTACGAATACCAGCTTTTTCTCGCCCTGCGCGAGGAAGTGGCCGGGCACCGCTCCCGTTTCATGCACATGGCCAAAATCCTGGCCGAGCTTGATTGCGCCCAGGGGCTCGCCCATGCCGCGCGCAAATGGGAATGGAGCAGGCCCGAGCTGCACGACGGGCTTGAAATCGCCATCAAGGGCGGACGACATCCTGTGGTCGAGGCGGTGCAGGGCCGCTCGGGCTACATTCCCAACGACCTGACCCTGGACGACTCGGGCCGGGTGCTGCTCATCACCGGACCGAACATGGCCGGTAAATCGACGGTGCTGCGTCAGGTGGCGCTCATCTGCATCCTGGCCCAGATGGGCGGGTTCGTTCCCGCCGCCAAGGCCCGGCTTGGACTTTGCGACCGCATTTTTTCCCGGGTCGGCGCATCGGACAACCTGGCCATGGGCCAATCGACCTTCATGGTCGAAATGACGGAGACGGCACGCATCCTGCGGCAGGCGGGCAAGCGCTCCCTGGTCATCCTGGATGAGATCGGACGGGGCACGAGCACTTTCGACGGTCTGTCCCTGGCCTGGGCCGTGGCCGAGGAACTGGCCCGGCGTCAGGGCGGAATCCGCACCCTTTTCGCGACGCATTACCACGAGCTGACCGTCCTTGAGGAACGCTTGCCCGGGGTGCGCAATTACAATATCGCCATCAAGGAATGGAAGGGCGACATCGTCTTTTTGCGCCGCATGGTCCCGGGGCCCGCAGACCGCAGCTACGGCATCGAGGTTGCCCGGCTGGCAGGCGTCCCGGCCTCGGTCGTGACCCGGGCCAAGGAAATCCTGGCGGTGCTGGAGCGACACGCTCCCGGCGGGGCCAAGCGCAACGACTTCATCAGTCGACAGGTCTCCCTGCCCGGTCTGACCAAGGCGGCGGTCCCGCAAAAGCCACCCGAGGAACACGAGGTTCTGAAGGCCCTGAAACAACTCAACGTCAACGAGCTTTCGCCCCTGGACGCACTCACCCTGCTCCACCAGTGGAAAGCAATGGCAGGATTGTCATGAAACGCACTCTTTTCCTGTTTCTTGTTCTCATGCTCGCCGCCTGCGGCAAAAAGGAATGGCCGCAGCCCATCGTCAGCGATGAGATGATCCAGATCAATCACATGGAGGCCCGCATGGAAGAGGGCTGCGTGCTGATCAATGCCAAGCTGGGCGGACGGCTGGTCAACCTTGAATATTTCATGGTCGAGATCGAGCAGGACGGCTGTCCCACCTGTCCGTTCACTCCGTCCTTCGTACGCAAATACTACCCCTACAGCTCCGGGGTGTACCGCCAGGAAAACAGCTACATCTTCACCATCTGCGAACCACTGCCGGGCCAGACCCTGCGCATCCGCCTCAAGGCGGACAACACGCACCAGATCATCTCCCCGGCGCTGTCCGAAATCATCACCCTGACCCCATCCGCCCCCTAATCCCCCAAAGGAGAACATACATGCACTATTTTCAATACAGGAATGGTCAACTTCACGCCGAGGACATCGCCGTGGCCGATCTGGTCTATGAATACGGCACTCCGCTCTACATCTATTCCGCGACGACTTTAAAGCGCCACTACAAGGCCTTCGATTCCGCCTTCGAGGGCATCGACCACCTGACCTGCTACTCGGTCAAGGCCAACTCCAACCTGAGCTTCCTCAAGATTCTGGCCCAGGAAGGCGCGGGCACGGACATCGTCTCCGGAGGCGAGCTTTTCCGGGCGCTCAGGGCCGGAGTGGACCCGAAGAAGATCGTCTATTCGGGTGTGGGCAAGAAGGTCGTCGAGATCCAGGAAGCCCTCTTCGCAGACATCCTCATGTTCAACGTGGAGTCCGTGCAGGAGCTTGAGCGCATCAACGAAGTGGCCGCCGGGCTGGACAAGGTCGCGCGTGTCAGCCTGCGCATCAACCCCGACGTGGACCCCAAGACCCACCCCTACGTCTCCACCGGCCTCAAGGAAAACAAGTTCGGCCTGTCCCGCCCCGACGCCCTTAAAGCATACGCCCTGGCCAAGAGCCTGCCCAATGTCGAACCCATCGGCATGGATTGCCACATCGGCTCCCAGCTGACCCAGCTTTCCCCCTTCATGGAAGCGCTGGACAAGCTCAAGGAATTTCATGGCCAGTTGCTGGAGATGGGCATCAAGATCAAGTACATGGACTTAGGAGGCGGCCTTGGCATCACCTACAACGAGGAAACCCCGCCGCACCCCGAGGAGCTTGGCAAGGCCCTGGTCGACTCTTTGAAGGATCTGGACGTGACCCTCATCCTCGAGCCCGGCCGTGTCATCGCCGGAAACACCGGCATCCTCGTGACCGAAGTGCAGTACACCAAGACCAACGAAGACAAGACATTCGTCATCGTCGACGCGGCCATGAACGACCTGGTTCGTCCCTCCCTGTACGGTTCCTACCACCGCATTGCTTCGGTGCGTGAAGGAAACGGCGAGGAAATGACCGCCGACGTGGTCGGCCCCATCTGCGAATCCGGCGATTTTCTGGCCAAGAACCGCACCTTCCCCAAGGTCGGCCAGGGCGATCTGCTGGCCGCCTTCTCGGCCGGAGCCTACGGGTTCGTCATGTCCTCGCAGTACAATTCCAGGGCTCGCGCCGCCGAGATCATGGTCGAGGGCGACAAGCACGTGGTTGTCCGCAAGCGCGAGGTCTACAACGACCTTGTGGCGTTGGAAGAGGATGGGCTGGCGTGCATCGGCCGACTGAAGAAATAGCCTTGCGGCTTGAATGAAAATCCCCCCGGCAGCTTCAGGCGGCCGGGGGGATTTTTTTGTGAAAGTGCGGAAAGCTTGTTCAGGGAGCCAGTCGAAGATGAATTTGGACTGGCCATGCCCTTGCTCCCGTGCATGGGATCTTTCAAGCCATGCGATCTTTCAACCGCGCCGCCCGAATTTCTGCATCGCCATCAGCGCAAGCGCGCGCCCCAGGATCGCGAGCATGACCAGGGCGGCCACGACGGAAAGCAGACCGCCCTCCTCGGATCCCAAGTCACCGAGCCAGGCGTGCACCTCGTAGCCGAGCCAAAGATAGAGGGCATCGGCCGCCACGGCGCAGACCAGGGTGACGGCGATGATGGAACCCACGTAGATGATGGCGGATTTCTTGCCCAGCATCCTGCCGACCATGACCATGGTGGCCGCGTTGGTGGCCGGTCCGGCAAGCAGGAAGACCAGCAGCGCGCCGGGCGAGAAGCCCTTGAGGGCCAGGGCCGCCGCGATGGGCGTGCTGGCCGTGGCGCAGACATACATGGGCAGGGCCACGGCCAGCATGGCCAGCATGGCGGTCAGCCCGCCGCCCGGCAACATGCGTCCCAGGTCGTCGGGCAGGTAGACGGTGATGACGCCCGCCAGCAGGATGCCAAGCGTGAACCAGGGCGCGATGTCCGCCAGCAGATCGTCGAAGGCGAAGCGCTGACCGTCCAGAAAACGCCTGAAGCGCGATTGTGCGGCCGGATCGCCGCCGCAGGAACAGCAGCCGGAAGCGCAGGCCGACGCGGCGCCCAGGGGAGCAAGGTCCGGAGTCGGCCGGAGGTCCTGAAGCGCGCCCTTGCCGGTGCCAGACTCAGCATCCTTGCCGGGTTCCTTGACTGGTTCCTTATCGGCCGCGTCGATAAGCACGCCCGTCACCATGGCCGTCAGAAAGGCCGAAGCGGGGCGCAGCACGGTCATGAGCGGATCGAGAAGCGCCCAGCTCACGGCCATGGAATCCACGCCGGTCTCGGGTGTGGAAATGAGAAACGAGGCCGTGGCCCCCTTGCCGGCTCCCTGTCGCCTGAGCCCCGCCGCCGCCGGGATGACCCCGCAGCTGCACAGAGGCAGGGGCACGCCGAAGAGCGCCGCCTTGAAGATGTTTCCGGACTGATTCCTGCCCAGATGCCGCGCCACCAGATCGGACGGCACAAAGGCCCGCAGCAGTCCGGCCATGAAGAAACCAAACAGCATCCAGAGCGACGAATCGACCAGGATGTCCCAGCATGCCCACAAAAATTCGTTCATTCCCCGCACCTCTGCCGACAGTGATCAAGGGCCATGTCCATGAGCTTTTCGACGTGCTCGTCATGGATCGTGTAAAAAATCACCTTGCCCGCCCGCCTGCCGCGTACAAGCCTGGCCGTGCGCAAAAGACGCAACTGGTGGGACACGGCCGAAATGGTCATGCCCAGCACCGCCGCCAGGTCGCACACGCAGAGCTCCCCAAGACGCAGGGCGTCCATGATCTTGAGCCGCGTCGGGTCGGAAATGACACCCAGAAGCCCGGCGGCTTCTTCGAGCACGCCATCGTCGGTCCTGCCCAGCAGCGCTCTGTTTACATTTTCTTCATGGATACAGCGGACTTCGCAGACATCCTTCATGGCAACTTCCTTTTGTTAGGCCTAGGTGGCTCTTCATGGGATCAATGTTGGGTCAACATCGGGTCAACAATTGAACAGTTGCTCAAATATTGATTTAAAACGTCCAGGTCAAGGGCAAGGGCGGCCCAGATTCCTCTTTCAAGGCGAGGCTCTTTTCCGTATTGTCTGGCCCCGGGCGCATCCCGGCCTCTCGTCCGGAATAGGACGGATAACATTTTTTCATTGAACACGAGTGCAGATGAACTCTCCGGAATCGGCCCAGCCCTCCGCACCGCCCCTCGACACGAAGGCCTTGGTGCATGTCTTTGAGCAGCTCTGGAAACATTCCAGCGATCCGTTCTGGATCTGCACGCCCGCTGGCGACGACTATGAATTGCTGTTGGCCAATGATGCCGCCCTGCGCCTTGACGCCAGGCAAATCGCCGGAAACACGGTGCGTACCATCGTCGGGTACGGGCCCGAGGGCGACGAGCTCATTTCCGGATATCACGAGTGCATGCTATCGGGCGAAGCCGTGACCTTCGAACAGCGCCCCCTCCTGCAAGGCAGCCGGCGATTGTTTGAAACACTGCTCGTGCCGGTAAAGAACGACACCGGCGATATCACGCATATCTGGGGCATGGCGCGCGACCTGACCCGCTTTCTGGTTTCACAGAACGCCCTGGTGCATCTGAACGAACAGCTCGAAGCCAAGATCCTGCAGCGCACCATGGAGCTCGAAGAGGCCAACAAGAGGCTGGCCGAACTGTCCGTCACCGACGGACTGACAGGCATCGCCAACCGCCGCAAGTTCGATGCCGCCCTGGTCGAGGAATGGACCCGGGCGGTGCGCGCGGGATCGACACTGGCCCTTGTCATGCTCGATATCGATCACTTCAAGAAATACAACGATCATTATGGCCACCAGCAGGGCGACGACTGTCTCAGGCGAGTGGCGGAGGTATTGCGGGCGGGCGCCCGCCGTCAGGGGGATCTGGCGACGCGCTATGGTGGCGAGGAATTCTGCATGATCCTGCCCGATACCAGCCTGGACGGGGCATTTGAAATCGCAGAACGCCTGCGGCGTGAAGTGGAAGATCTGAACATGCCGCACGAGCAGTCGGACTTCGGCAGGGTCACGGTCAGCCTGGGGGTGGCGGCAAGCACGCCGGGCAAGGATCAGGGCCCGGCAGAACTCTTGCGTCTGGCCGATGCATCCTTGTACCGGGCCAAGTCCGAAGGTCGAAATTGCGTCCGGGGCGCTTCACCCTGGATCGTTTGAATTTCCTGTCAGGGGTGGCAGTGCTACGAACACACGCATGATTTCGGCGTGAATAATCCGGAAGAAGGCGCAATTTTTTCCAAGACGGCCTCCCCCTCTCTGGTCTATCAGCTTGCCCATGTCCTGCCCGTCCATCAGTTTCCTTCATGTCCAGCCCGGTCTTGAAATGAGCCAGGTCGCGCGCAGCAGCCATGTCTTCCCCCGACATTTCCATGACGACCTTTACGCCATAGGACTCATGCATCAGGGAGCAAGCTACTGCCTCGGCCCGTCGCATTCCGAAGCCACCTTGCGGCAGGGACAGGCATGCCTGATCAATCCTGGGCAGGTCCACTCCGGCGTGCCGATTTCGGACGACACCATATCCTACACCATGTTCTACCTGCGCGCGGATCTGGTGCGGAGCATGGCGGAAGACATGAGCCGCCGGCCCGAAGCGGCTCCCGAATTCACGACCTTGATCTGCGACTGCCCGGATCTTGTCATGTCCCTGTACAGGCTGGCGCAGAACCTGACCGCGAGTCACGGACTGGCGCGGGAATCGGCGCTGGTCAGAACCCTGGGGGACATTCTGGGTGCGCACTGCGGAGTGAAAAGCGAGTCTCCGGCTCTTCCCATGCTCGTCCGGCATGCCAAGGAGATGCTGCGCTCGAATCTGGACCACAAATTAACCTTGCGGGACATGGCGGCCGTGCTCGGGGTGAGCCAGTACCACCTGCTGCGTACCTTCAAGCGGCAGACCGGGATTCCTCCCCATGTCTTCCGCACCCAGCAGCGCGTGGAACGAGCCAAGTCCCTGATCCGGCAAGGCATGGTCCTGTCCGAAGTGGCCCAGGTCACGGGCTTTGCCGATCAATCCCATTTCAGCAACACGTTCAAGCTCTATACCGCAGCCACGCCGGGGCAGTACGCGCTTCTGCCCTGAGGCTTTCCGGTCCGCTCATCTTCATCAATTCAGGAGCCTGCATGAAATCCGAATCCCTCTCCATGACCGCCGTAAGCCCCATCGCCCTTCTGCCTCGTCTGGCCGTGCTGGGTGCGGTGGTGCTCTGGGGGGCATCCTTTTCGACCATGCGCATCGCCCTGCAGGACCTGCATCCGATGAGCGTGATGTGGCTGCGCATGATCATCGCCCTTGCGTGCATCCTGCCGCTGTACCGGACGGTGAGCCTGTCCGCATACCGCAAAGGCGACTGGAAGCTGCTCGTGGCCGCCGTCGTTTTTCAGCCCTGCCTCTACTTCTGGCTCGAATCCGCGGCCCTTGGCCTGACCAGTTCGGCCCAGGCCGGGATCATCTCCGCCTCCGTCCCCCTGCTCGTGGCCGTGGCCGCCTGGATGATTCTCAAAGAGCCCCTGAGCACGCGCGTCGTCGGCGGCCTGCTTCTCTCCGTGGCGGGCGTCGCGGTCCTGACCCTCGGCGGACAGGCCACCGTGTCCGCCCCTTCCCCGCTTCTCGGCAACAGCATGGAATTTCTGGCCATGGTCTGCGCGGCCGCAAACATGATCATCATCCGCATTCTGGGCAGGCGCTATGACGCCTGGACGCTGACGGTCATGCAGGTCGTCACGGGCTGCCTCTTCTTTTCACCGGGCATCGTTCACCTGATGGATGTTCCGGCGGGCACGTTCGACATGCAGCTGGTCCTGATCCTCGTCTTTCTCGGCGCGGGCGTGACCCTGGGCGCTTTCTCCCTCTACAACTGGGCCATCACCCGCATGCCCGCCAGCACGGCCTCGGCGCACATCAATCTCATTCCCGTGGTCGCGGTGGGTTGCGGATTCGCCTTTCTGGGCGAAACCATGAACCCGTTGCAGATGGCCGCAGCCTGCGTAGTCCTCTGCTCTGTCCTCATGACCCAGAAATCGTAGGGGCGGCCCTGCGTGGCCGCCCTCTTAACACACCATGAAAACGCCAGACCACAGGAACCAAAAAAAGGGGCAGGCACAAAAGGCCTGCCCCTAAAATTGGGCGGTGTGGCAACGCATCGTTCAATGAACCATATCGTGCCGTGGTGGCGGTGTGGCGACGCATCGTTCAATGGGCCACACCATTTCCGTAGGGGCGGCCCTGCGTGGCCGCCCTCTTGTTCAGCGATCCTTCATCGGTATGTAATCCCTGATGTTCGGCCCCACGTAGACCTGACGAGGGCGGTGGATGCGCGTGTTCTCTTCCAGGTGCTGTTCGTGCCAGTGCGCGATCCAGCCCGGCAGGCGGCCGATGGCGAACATGACCGGGAACATGTTCACCGGAATGTTCAGGGCGCGCAGGATCAGCCCGGAATAGAAGTCCACGTTGGGATAGAGCTTGCGCGAAACGAAATAATCGTCATGCAGCGCGATCTCTTCAAGTTCCTGGGCGATGTCGAGGAACGGGTCCTTGATGTGCAGGGAAGCCAGCAGATTCGTGGCGCATTCCTTCAAGACCTTGGCCCGGGGGTCGAAGTTCTTGTAGACCCTGTGCCCGAAGCCCATCAGCCTGAATTCCTTGCGTTTGACCTTCTCGATGCACTCCTTGACCGTGAGATCCCCGTCGCGGATGTTTTCAAGCGTGTGCACCACGGCGGAGTTGGCCCCTCCGTGCAACCGGCCCCACAGGGCGCAGATTCCGGCGGAAACCGAGGCAAAGAGGTTGGCTTCGCTCGATCCGACCATGCGCACCGTGGAGCAGGAGCAATTCTGCTCGTGATCGGCATGCACCATCAGGAACTGCGACAGGGCCTTCTGCGCTTCGGGAGTGGGCACGTGCTCCTTGTAGGGCACGGAGAACATCATGTGCAGAAAGTTCTCGCAGTAGGAGCGGCTGGGGTCCGGGTAGATGATGGGCAGCCCCGCGGACTTGCGATAACTGAAAGCCGCGATGGTGCGCACCTTGCTGACGAGCTTGGCCACGGCCTTGCGAAACTCGGCTTCGGTCTGGATGTCCAGCAGATCAGGGTTGTAGGCCCCCAGGGAATTGATGACCGCCGAGAGGATGGCCATGGGATGCCCATTGGGTGGAAAACCTTCGAAGTGGTGCATGAGATCCTCATGCAGCAGTGCCGTATCGCCGAGCATGGTCCGGAAGGCGGCCCGTTCCTCGCGGGTCGGCAGTTCGCCGAAAACGAGGAGCATGACCGTTTCCACAAAGGAACTCTGCCTGGCCAACTGCTCGATGGGGTAGCCGCGATAACGCAGAATTCCCTTCTCTCCGTCCACGAAGCTGATTGCGCTGTAACATGATCCGGTATTGGCGTAGCCTTGGTCCAGGGTGATGACCCCGGCCTGGCTGCGCAGACAGCTCACGTCCACCGCGACTTCGCCCTCGGTGCCGCGCACGATGGGCAGCTCGTAGGACTTGCCGTCAATGGTCAAAGTGGCTGTATCTTTTTTTTGCATGAATCCTCCTGCAATCTTTCCCCTCGCCAGGAAAAAGACCAGTCTTGAACACGTTCCGAGCCTGTCCTCGCTCAAGCGGGGACAGGCTCAGTCTCGTAAAAAAAATCGTTTAACGGAAATCGATTGAATTATCCAGATGTCCCGGGGCGCTGAAAAAACGGGAATATATCAACTTCCGGGTTCCCATTCCCAGAGAGGCAGGCGCATTTCGACCAGCTCCTCCTCGTAGTTATGGGATATGGTCAGGCCAAACCGCTTGGCAAGGCCGATCATGCCCTTGTTGCGGGGCATGGTCTGGCCTTCGAGGTAGCGGGTGCCGCGTCCCTTGCAGTAGCGGATCATCTTTTCGAACAGCACCGAGCCAAGGCCGGTTCCCTTCATGTCCGCGCTGATGATTATGGCGAATTCGGCCGACGAATTGTCGGGTTTGGTGGATGTGCGCACCACGCCGAGCGTCCTTGGAACCCCGTCGACATTCTGCGTGGCGATGAAGGCCATCTCGCGGTCGTAGTCGATCTGGGTGAATTTGGGCATGTCGCTCAGGACGAAGTTCTGGATCAGGCCGAAGAAGCGCAGCCGCAGGTCTTCCTCGGGCAATTTGTGGATGAAATCGAGGTGGGCCTGGGCGTCCTCGGGGCGAATGGGCCGCAGGAGGACCTGCTCGCCGTTTTTCAGGCGCACGCACTCTTCAAGCTCGCGCGGGTATGGGCGGATGGCCAGCCTTTCGGGGCCCGAAACCTGCGTGGGCTGAATCCAGATCCGGGCGCCCAGCGCCAGCACTCCAAGGTCGTCGGCAAAGATCGGGTTCATTTCAAGAGTCACGATCTGGGGCAGGTCTATGACCATCTGGCTGATCTGGATGAGAGCCAGGCAGATGTCGTCGATGTCCGCCGCGGCCTGCCGCCTTGAGCCCTGCAGAAGCTTGTAGATACGGGTGCGGGAGATGAGTTCCTTGGCCAGGCCCATGTTCAGCGGAGGCAGGGTCACGGAGTGGTCGTTGATGACCGGCGCGGAGACGCCGCCGTGACCGAAGCGCAGCACCGGACCGAAGATCTTGTCCGTGAAGACGGAAATGAAAAGCTCGTGGGCGCCGGGTCTGCGGCCCATCTTCTGGACGGTGAAGCCCTCAATGTAGGCGTTGGGGACCTGGGCATGGACGCGCGCGGACATGTTGGCGGCCGCTTCGAAAACCAGATCGGGCGTGGTCAGGTCCAGGGCGATGCCGCCAATGTCGAAAGGCTGACTGATCTGAGGCGAACGGATCTTGAGCGCCACCGGAAAGCCGATCTCGGATGCCGCCTCCACGGCCTGCATGGCCGATTTGCAGATCTTGGTCTCGACCACGGGCACACCGTAGGCCGCCAGAACCTGACGCGATTCGTCCTCGGTGAGGTGGTTGCGGCCTTCTTCGAGGGCGTCCTTGATGATCTTCAGAGCGTGTTCGGTATCCGGAAAAAAGTCCGCCGGCAGTGAATCCGGGGTTTGCATCAGGATTTTTTGCGTGCGCTTGTAGCGCAGCATGTGCAGGTAGGCCATGATGGCCTTGCCCGGACGGTCGAAAACCGGAATGGCCGCCTCCTCGAAGACGTCCTTGGTGTCGCGCACCGTTTCCTCGCCCAGCCAGTTGGCGAGCACGAGGCAGCGGCTGGTCTTGGCAACCTGGGTCACGGCCTGGGCGATTTCAAGGCTGGAAGTGCCCTGAAACGGAACATGCAGAATGAGCACGCAGCCGACGTCCGCCGCGCGGACCAGAACGCTCAGGACCCGGGCGTAGGTGTCGGGCGTGGCGTTGTAGGGCAGGGTCACGGGGTTGTCGGAGCAGCGCTCATGGCCCAGGATCTCCTCCAGCTTGAGCTGGGTTTCCTCGGTGATGGAGGCGAGCTCTCCCCCGCCGTTGATCAGGGTGTCGGCGGCCAGCAGTCCGATGCTCTGCCCGTTGGTCATGATGGCCAGGCCGTTGCCGCGCAGCGGCTTGTAGTTGGCCAGGGTGCGCGCGCCCTCGAACAGGGAGTCGATGTCGTCCACGCGGACCATGCCTGCCCGGCGGAAGGCGGCGTCGTAGATCTGATCCTGATCCATCTCCGTGAGGTCGCTGGCCGCGTCGCGCAGGTCGCAGGGCAGACGGCGCGGACGGATGACCAGGATGGGCTTGTTGCGGGCGCTGGCCCGGGTCGCGGACATGAAGCGGCGTGCGTCCTGGATGTTTTCAACATAGAGCAGGATGGCCTTGGTGGCCGGATCGGACCCAAGATAGTCGAGCACGCAGCTGAAATCCACGTCCAGCTGGCGGCCAAGCGAAATGCAGTGGGAAAAGCCGACGTTGTTGGTCTTGGCCCAGTCCAGAACCGATTCGAAGAGGCTGTCGGACTGGGTCACAAAGGCGATGCGTCCCTCCTTGGCCCCCACCCGGGACAGGCTCGCGTTGACCCCGCTCGCCGGGACGATCATGCCCAGGCTGCCCGGACCGAGCACGCGGATGTCTTTCTCTCGCAGCACGGCGCGGATCTTTTCGTCCATTTGCGCTCGCTCTTTGGCTTCAAGCAAGGCATAACCAGGGTCCATGATCACGGCTACGTGGGTGCCGCTGTCGGCCAATTCGATGAGACGATCCGGGATTTCGTGCGCGGGAGAGCAGATGATGGCCATGTCCGGCGTCAGTGGCAGGGAAGCCACGTCAACATATGAAAGGACGCCGAAAATGGCCTCCTGCGCTCCGGAAACAGGCAGCACTGGTCCGAGGAACTTGCCGGACATGAGGTTGCGCATGAGGATGGCGCTGACTGAATTCGGATCGCGGGACGCACCGATGATGGCCAGGGAATTGGGCTTGAACAACAGATCCAGGTGTTTGACGCTCATCGTCCGAAAAGCTCCGTTTACCGACATGAAGGTGGTGGCGTTTCCGTTAACCGCCAATATCAGCCATTTACCAGAAAAGGGGGGAAAACAAAATTCATTTCTTCTACACACTATTGCCAGATGAAGTCCTCGACAAGGACACCGCCTATTCAACAGTAAAGGAGGAATCACCATGACACCTGACAATATCCAGAGCCTGCAGCACGAACAGCGCCTCTTCACCCCACCCGCCGCCAAGCGCGCCCATATCCCCGACATGGCCACCTACGAGGAGCACTATCGCCGCGCCGATCAGGATCCCGAAGGCTACTGGGCCGACCGCGCCAAGGAACTTCTCAGCTGGAGCAAGCCCTGGGACAAGGTCATGGACTGCGACTTCAACATTCCGAAAATCAACTGGTTCGTGAACGGCAAGCTCAACGTCAGCTACAACTGCCTCGACCGGCACGTGGAGAACGGCCTGGGCGACAAGACCGCCATCATCTGGCAGGGCGAGCCCGAAGAGGACGTCCGTCACATTTCCTACCGCGAGCTCCTGGCCGATGTCATCCGGTTCGCCAACATCCTCAAAAAACTCGGTGTCGGACGCGGCGACCGCGTGGCCCTCTACATGCCCATGGTTCCGGAACTGGCCGTGGCCATGCTGGCCTGCACGCGCATCGGCGCCACCCATTCCATCGTCTTTGCGGGATTCTCGGCCGCGAGCCTCATGAACCGCATCCAGGACTGCGAGGCCAAGGTGCTGGTCACCGCCGACGCGGTGCTCCGCGCAGGAAAGAAAATTCCGCTCAAGGGCAATGTCGACGACGCCCTGGCCGGCTGCCCCACCGTGACCAGCTGCGTGGTCCTGAAGCGCGCCGGCATCGACATCAACATGGTCGAGGGCCGGGACCTCTGGTGGCACGACGTCGTGGCCGATCCGAACATCGCCCCGACCTGTCCGTGCGAACCCATGGACTCCGAAGACCTGCTCTTCATTCTCTACACCAGCGGCTCCACGGGCAAGCCCAAGGGCGTCATGCACACCACGGGCGGTTATCTGACCTACGCGGCCCACTCGACGCAGCTGGTCTTCAACCTGCATGACGACGACATTCATTTCTGTACTGCGGACATCGGCTGGATCACCGGACATACCTACATCGTGTACGGCCCTCTTGCGCTGGGCGTGACCTCTGTCATGTTCGAAGGCGTGCCGTCCTATCCCGATCCGTCGCGTTTCTGGCAACTGGTCGAAAAATTCAAGATCACTTCCTTCTACACGGCCCCCACGGCCATCCGGGCGCTCATGCGCGACGGATCCGAATGGACCAAAAAGAATGACCTCTCCTCGCTTCGTGTGCTGGGCAGCGTCGGCGAACCCATCAATCCCGAAGCCTGGATGTGGTACCATGAGAACATCGGCAAATCCAAGCTGCCCGTGGTCGATACCTGGTGGCAGACGGAAACGGGCGGCATCCTCATTTCCGCCCTGCCATTCGCCACGCCGCTCAAGCCCGGCTCCGCCACACGCCCCCTGCCCGGCGTGCATGCCCGCATCGTTGACGCCGAAGGCAATCCCACCGCTCCCAACGAAGGCGGGCATCTGATCATCGAACGCCCCTGGCCTGGCATGCTGCGCGGCGTGTTCGGAGATCCCGAGCGCTTCAAGCAGCAGTACTTCGACCGCTTTCCCGGCAAATACGAAGCCGGTGACGGCGCGCGCCAGGACGAGGACGGATACTTCTGGATCATGGGCCGCCTTGACGACGTCATCAACGTCTCCGGGCATCGTCTGGGCACGGCCGAGATCGAGTCCGCCCTGGTCTCCCATCCGGCCGTGGCCGAGGCCGCCGTGGTCGGCATGCCCCACGAGATCAAGGGACAGGCCATCTATGCCTACGTCACCCTGCGCGCCGACGCGGACGAATCCGACGAACTCATCAAAGCCCTGCGCAATCATGTGCGCAAGGAGATAGGGCCGCTGGCCTCTCCCGAAGTCATCCAGTTCACCGTGGGCCTGCCCAAGACCCGCAGCGGAAAGATCATGCGCCGCGTGCTGCGCAAGATCACCTCGGGCTCAACGGCCCTTGAGGACTTCGGTGACACCTCGACCCTTGCCGATCCTTCCGTCATCCAGGACCTGATCGCCGGACGCCACAACTAACCCCAGGCCCCGGTCGCACCTCCCTCGCGGGCGTGTCCTTTTGGGCACGCCCTTTTTCTTGACCTGAGCACGGAATGAGTAAATAAATACTCACACGATAAAGGAGGACCACCATGTCACGACCAGTCATGAAGCGCGAAACCATAGAAGAATCGGCCATCCGCCTCTTTGCCACCAAAGGACTGGCCCGCACGACCATAAAGGATATCGCGGGCGAGGCCGGAGTCACCGAAGGCGCATTGTACCGCTATTACTCCGGCAAGGAAGAGATGGCCTGGAAGCTTTTCAACCGCGAGTTGGACCAGTTCACCCATCTTGTTTCCGAGGTCCTCTTCGACGACCGCATGCCTTTCGATCTGCGGCTGGGGCTCGCGATCCAGACCATTTACGACTATTACACATACAATGGCGACCAGTTCGCCTTCATCCTGCTGACCCAGCACGGCTTTCCCGAGGACAAGCTCCTGAGCCGCGAGACCGAGCCCATGGCCATGGCCGAACGCTTCGTCGGCCAGGCGGTGGGTGCGGGCGAGATTCCCCCCTGCGATGCCGACCTGCATGCGGGGCTGCTCATGGGCGCCATCCTGCAGCCTCTGGTTCTGCACCGTTACGGCAAGCTCGAACTTACCCCCGAAACGCCCGCGCTGGTCACCGCCTCCTGCCTGCGCATGCTGGGTCTGTGCTGAGCCATGGACGCCGTCAAATCGAGCCATCGCCGTCTTCTGGGAATCCGTGGGTTCATGCCCTACCTCATGGTCGTTCTGATCAACGCCATGCTCGACCTCGGGCACAAGATCATCATCCAGAACACGGTCTTCAAATGCTATGACGGGTCCACGCAGATCGCGCTGACCGCCCTGGTCAACGCCTGCATCCTGCTGCCCTTTATCATGTTCTTCACTCCCGCCGGTTTTCTGTCCGACCGCTTCTCCAAGCACCGGGTCATGCGCTGGACCGCGGGCCTGGCCATACCGCTGACCGTGCTCATTTACGGCAGCTATCTGCTGGGCTGGTTCGAGGCGGCCTTTGTCCTGACCCTGATCCTGGCCGCGCAGTCGGCCTTCTATTCTCCTGCCAAGTACGGCTACATCAAGGAGATGGCGGGCAAGGACAACCTCGGCATGGCCAACGGCGTGGTCCAGGCCGTGACCATTGTCGCCATACTCCTCGGCGGAGTGCTCTTCTCCCTGCTTTTCGAGTCCCTCATCGGCGACGCGACGACCAAGGAAGGCATCCTGCAAGCCATCGCCCCAAGCGGCCTGCTGCTCATCGCCGGGGCCGTGGCGCAAACCCTGACGGCTCTGCGCATCCCGCAATACAAGCCGGGCGACGCCTCCCTGCGCCTCAATTTCAGGACATATGCCAAAGGGACATATCTCAAGGAAAACTTGAAGAACATTCACGGCCATGAAACCATCTGGCTGTGCGTGCTCGGCCTGTCGCTCTTCTGGGCCGTCAATCAGGTCCTTTTCGCCGCCTTCGGCGCACATCTCAAGGATTTCGCGGGCGTGACCTCCACCGTTGTCGCCCAAGGGCTGCTGGCCATCGGGGGCGTGGGCATCATCGCCGGTTCCATCACCGCCGGGCGGCTGTCGCGGACCTACATCGAGACCGGGATCATCCCGCTGGCCGCCCTGGGCATGACCCTCTGTCTGGCCATCATTCCCGGCATGAGCAACATTCCGGCCCTAGGCAGCCTGCTGGCCGTGTACGGCTTTTTCGGCGGCCTCTACGTGGTGCCGCTGAACGCGCTCATCCAGTTCAATGCCAAGGATTCGGACCTTGGCACCATTTTGGCCGGAAACAATTTTCTACAGAACGTGTTCATGCTGTGCTTTCTGTGCGTGACCGTGCTGGCTTCCCTGACCGGACTTTCGAGCGTGCCCATCATCCTGGCCCTGGCCGCGATCATGGGGCTTGGATCTGTGCACACCCTGCGCAAGCTGCCCCAGGCCTTCATGCGTTTTTTGCTGCGCATCGTCTTTGCGCAGCGTTACCGGCTGGTCGTGAGCGGTCTGGAGAACATTCCGTCCCAGGGCGGGGTGCTGCTTCTTGGCAATCACACCAGCTGGATCGACTGGGCCGTGCTGCACCTGGCCGTGCCCCGGCCCGTGCGTTTCGTCATGTCACGTCATTATTACAGTCGCTGGTACCTGCGCTGGTTCCTGGACCTCTACCGCGTCATCCCCATTTCATCCGCCGCCAGCAGCTCGGCCCTGCGCAAGATCACCGAGAATCTCAAGGCCGGGGAATGCGTGGTCCTGTTTCCCGAGGGCGCCATCAGCCGCAACGGCCAGCTCGGGGCCTTCAGGCGCGGCTACTGCATTCCGGCGGTCCAGAGCGAATGCGTCATCGTGCCCTTCTACCTGCGCGGCCTGTGGGGCAGCAGGTGGTCCGCCGTGAGCAGGCATTTCCGCCGCAACACCAACGGAGTCCTGGCGCGGGACGTCAATCTGTGCTTCGGCCCCGCCCTGCCGGCCTCGGCCACTCCCCAGGAGGTCAAGGACGCCGTGCATCGTCAGTCCATCCTGGCCTGGCAGGAGTTTGCCCGCACCCAGACCTCCATCCCGGAAAAATGGCTGCGCGCGGTCAAGCGCGCCCCGGCAAGGCTGGCCGTGGCCGACTCCAGCGGAGCCCAGGCCACGGGCGAAGAACTGTTTTTTTGCGCCCTGAAGCTTTCCAGCAAGCTCAAGACCCTGCCCGAAACGGCGGTAGGCATCCTGCTGCCGCCGGGTGTCAGGGGCGCGGCGGCGAATATGGCCGTGCTCATGGCCGGCAAGACGACCGTCAACCTTGATCCGGGATTGTCCGCCGAGGCCTTTGCGAGCTGCCTGCATCAGGCCGGGATCGAGACGGTGCTCAGCACCCCCGAGCACCTTGAAAGGTTGCGCGGCCGGGGATGCGCCGCTCTGCGAGACGACATGCGCTTCATGTTCGTGGATGACTGCCGGACATACCTGCGCGGCACGGCTCCGGCGCGCGCTCTGATCCGCCTTCTGCCGGTGGCGTTGCTGCGTTTCATCCTGCCCCTGCGCGTCAAGCCGGAGGCCACGGCCGCCATGATATTCGTGCAGAGAGAGGAGCAGATGCCCATTGGCGTGCGCCTTGGACACTCCAGCATCATCACCAACGCCCGGCAGATAGCGTCCCTTTTTCCGCCCCGGGGCGACGACGTGCTGCTGACCGCCATGCCCCTGCACGACGCCCTTGGGCTGACCACGACCATGTTCCTGCCGCTGCTTGAATCCGTGCCCATGGCCTGCGCCCACGACCCCTACGAGGCCCGCAAGATGGGGCGCATGTGCGTCGATTTCGAGGCGACCATGCTCTGCGCCGATCCTGCGATGCTGGAAGCGTACGTCGTCAGTCCCGTCCTGCATCCGCTCATGTTCGCGTCGCTGCGCTCCGTCCTGTCGGGCGGATTGGCCCTTTCCGATCACTGCGTGCAGGCCTTCCGCCACAAGTTCGGGCTCATCATCCATGACGGCTACGGCACCACCGAGACCACCCCGGTGGCCACCGTCAACGCCCCCGACGTGCTCAATCCTCTGGACCTGAGCGTGCAGCAGGGCCGCAAACCCGGCACCGTGGGCCTGCCCCTGCCCGGCTCCGCCCTACGCATCGTGCATCCGCAAACCCTGACTGACCTGCCCCACGGCGAGAGCGGCCGCATCCTCATCGGCGGAACCCAGGTCATGCAGGGCTATCTGGGCCGGGATGACCTGACCGAAAAGGCCGTCATCGAAACGGACGGCATCCGCTGGTTCGTCACCACGGACCGGGGCAGGCTCGACGAGGACGGCTTTCTGGTTCTTGAAATCGGACAAGAGCGGTCTTGAATTTTGCGACGCATCGATTTAGGGCACGCACCTGCCGACACCGACAGCAAAAGCACAGGAGCACCATGATAACTGTCCGCCTTGAACCCGAAAATCGGGAACTGACCATCGACCGTGCCGCCACGGTCATGCAACTCTTGCACAAACTCGGGCGCAAGCCCGGACGGGCTCTCGTCATCCGCGACGGCGGCCTGCTCACTCCGGATCTGAACCTCAAGTACGGCGATCACGTCATTGTGCGCGACGTCGGATCAAAGGGGTAGTCTCATGAAATGCAAACGCTGCCAGATCCCCGCCGTGGTCGCCCTGCCCAGTCACCACACCGCTTTCTGCAAGGACTGCTTCCTTGTTTTCGCCCGTCGCCTGGTGGAACGGGCCATCAAGGAACACGCGATGTTCACCTTCGATGATCGCATCCTCGTCGCCATCTCCGGCGGCAAGGACTCCCTGGCCCTGTCCTGGCAATTGAAGGACCTCGGCTACAACATCGAAGGCCTGCACATCGATCTTGGCATCCCCGAATCCTCACCCATCGCGCGGGCCTATGCCGAGCGTTTCTGCACGGTAAGCGAGATCCCCCTGCACGTCATCGAGACTGCCAAATTGGGACTGGCCATGTGCGACGTCAAACGCCGGGTCAAGCGCCCCATCTGCTCCGTGTGCGGACAGACCAAGCGCTACCTGTTCAACAAGTTCGCCCAGGAGAACGGATTCACGGTGCTGGCCACGGGACACAATCTTGATGACGAGACCTCGCGGCTTTTCGCCAATGTCATGCGCTGGGATGTGGAATTTCTGAGCGACCAGGGGCCGGTCATGCATGCCGAGAAGGGTTTTGCCAAAAAGGTCAAGCCACTTTTCCGCCTGACCGAGTTCGAGACCGCAAACCTGTGTTTCCTGGCCGGGATCGACTACGGCTACGCCCCGTGCCCATACAGCTCCAAGGCCAGCTTCCCCATCTACAAAAATCTGCTGGCGGACCTCGAAGACATTCAGCCGGGCCGCAAGATCCGCTTTTATGACGGGTTCCTCAAGGACGGCCGGCAAGGCTTTGCCCCGCGCGGCGAGACAAGCGTGGACATCCAGCCCTGCACGACCTGCGGCTATCCGACGTCTGCCGGTGAATGCGGCTATTGTCGTCTGACCGCGCTTATGAACGACGAAGGATGATTGCGTCTGCGATGAGGATGGACTGACGGCGATGCCGATTCGGCATCGTGAACGATGGAGTTTCTGCGGACAGGCTGCCGCGGCCGCTACGGGATGTGCGCGCTTTAGCGCATCATCTGCAAACCGTGGTGTTGCGGCCGCATTTCTTGGCTGCGTACATGTTCTGATCAGCCCGGTCGACAAGGTCTGAAACGGTTTCCCCCGGGCAATAGCTGGTCACGCCAAGGCTGATCGAAACATGGACACCGGACCCTTTTCTGGGATAGAAGGCGTGTTCGAAGAAGCTGATCCGAATGCGCTCCGCCACGCGGGCGGCCTCTTCGCGATTGGTCTCCGGCAGGACGATGATGAATTCCTCGCCTCCGTAACGGTAGGCCGAGTCCGCATCGCGGATCAGTTTCTGGATGATTCGCCCCAGTTCCGAGAGGACGGCGTCGCCATTCAGATGGCCGTAAGTGTCGTTGTACTGCTTGAAATTGTCGATATCGAGGACGCACAATGACAGCGGGCTTTTGTAGCGCATGGCCCGTTCCACCTCGGCCTGAACCTGCCTGAAGAAATGGCGGGCATTGTAGAGCCCGGTCAGTTCGTCGGTCAGACTCAGTTCCTTGTAGCGCATCTCGCTGCGGCGCAGATCCTCCTCAATGCGTTTGCGGGCGATGATCTCCTGCCGCAATTCGGTGGTTCGGCGCTGCACCTCTTCTTCCAGATGCTCACGATAAAGCCTGTTCTCCCGTTTGAGGTGCACTTTTTCCAGGCTTTTGTTCACGGCATGGAGTACGAACTCCAGATTGAGGAAGGGTTTGACCAGAAAATCCCACGCTCCCCGGCGCAAGGCCTCGATGGCGTCGTCCGTGGAGCCGACCCCGGAAATGACGATGAGGCCCGTTTCGTCATCCCTGGATGAAATATGCTTGAGCACGTCCAGCCCGGACAGGTCCGGCAGTTTCAAATCAAGAAGCACAAGATCCGGAAGTTCAGAATTGTAGAGATCAAGGGCCTTGATGCCTGAGTCCGCCAGGATGACCTCGTGACCTTGCTCGCGCAGAAAATCTCCGAGCAGCTCAAGCAGGGTCGTCTCGTCGTCGACAAGCAGGATGCGGGCATTTTGTGGGCACATGTCCGGACCGGGGTTCTGGTGATCAAGAGTGAATTCACTGTAAACTTTCTTGACTGTAAGACACAAGCATCTTTTTCGGAGATGACGATGTTCCCGGCTGACGGCGTTTCTCGGGATTTCACGAAGATCCATCACGAAAAACACGCGGCTCCGGACATTGACATCGATAAAATCAATAACTACGTCCTTTCCCACATCAAAGGAGGATTCCATGTTCGAACTTACAAAGGCTGCCAAAGAGCAGCTCGATATGCACTTCGCTGGCAAAGAAGTGTCCCCAATCCGGGTCTACATGGCTGCCGGCTGAGGCGGGCCTCGCTTGGCGCTTGCTCTGGATGAGCAAAAAGACAACGACGTAGTACACGAAATTGACGGATACAAATTCCTGGTTGAAACCGCTCTGATGGAAGAATCGAAACCCATTTCCGTGGAATTTCATCCGCACATGGGCTTCAACATCAAGTCAGGGCTCAAGGCGTCTTCTTCGGGATGCTCTTCCTGCACATCCTGCGGTTAAGACTCTCGCTTTCGAAGACCTTAAGGGCTGTCCTTCACGGACGGCCCTTTTTTTTACCCGAGTTTCCGCTCTCCCCTCCCCTGCCCGGAGCGCTTTCAGGTTAATTTCAACTTTTTTCAATTTTCTTGAAAAAAGTCTTTGACAGCAGGCATGTGGCTCTATAAAGACTGTTTCTCGTTGGACGGGACTGGGCGGTTAGCTCAGCTGGGAGAGCGTCGGCCTTACAAGCCGAGGGTCATAGGTTCGATCCCTGTACCGCCCACCACGAAAACAAATGCGGGGTCGTAGTTAAGTCGGTTATAACGCCGGCCTGTCACGCCGGAGGCCGTGGGTTCGAGTCCCATCGGCCCCGCCATTAGAGAACAAGGGTTCCAGTCGAAAGACTGGGACCCTTTTTTCTGTTTGTGGGTTTTGGTGTGGGTTTTCGCGTTGTGTCTGACGAATGAAGGGGAAGCCATCCGGTTGCGGGTGGCTTTTTGTTTGGTTCATGTACGTATGATCCGGCTATTCTTGGATACATTATGTATGACAAAAGAAGGACTTGCCGATTGTGCAACTTATCTTGTAGCGAATCTTCGAATAGCAATTTCGTGTTCGGAGGCGGGAAGTAGTGGGGAAAAGTCAGCCCCTCATAACGCCTGCCTGACTCGGTAGAAGATGGCAAATTCAAGATTCAAGATCTGGGCCTCGACTTTATGTTGTTAACCAGAAACTAGACAATCACTTGTTAGATTGACCACTTCGGCACTAGGGGAACAATAACATGAACAACCTTGATAAGTACAAAATTGACACATCATATCCTGGCTTTTATAACGACCCTAATTTTATTCTTCAGGAGGATATAAATCCGGCATTCTTGAATGAATATAATTATTATATAACATCAAAAACATACACTGATGATTATTTATTAAATGCAAAGAATAAAATTGATATAGTTTGCAAACTATTATTTGAAGAACTGAACAGAGAAAATCGTGAAGGATCATGTATCGATATCGCACAAGCATTAACAAAGATATTAGAAGCTGAAAAAATTTGGTGTTGTATATTTACTGGATCGTTAACACAAATATTCAGTCATGATACACAAATAGATAACGTATATTTCTGGCTGATTGACGATGGGAACTATAATGTACCCCACGCGTGGGTATATGCCCCTCCATATTCAATAATTGACTTGTCCGTTTGTCTGCAACGATACAATCAAAATGAAAAAAAATACCTACCAAATTTTGTTAAACAGATTGAAACTAGGAAAGGTGGTATTGAACCCATAGACATTATTAATCCAGAATTTTCATTTCTAAAAAATTATACAATGGATGGGATGCTGAATAATTTATTTGATCAGAATCCAGAAATGAAAAAATTCTCAAAAATGTATGAACCACAGATTGTTGATTATGAAAAAGTTTCCCTCAAATATATACCAATACAAGCTGGTGCTTCTGATGGTAGTCTTGAGCAATTAATGTGTATCAGTTTTTCTGGAAAATCACCTTATCAGGTATATCAAGAAAGAATAAAACCAGAATTAAGTGATAAATAAAAACCCCACAAATACTTCAACCTGATATTTTCTTTGTCACATTTTTGCTGTCGATTCGTTTCTGACGCAAAAATGCCTCAAGCACTTCGGGCACGAAAATACAGGTTAAACAAAAGTTGGGGAAAAGAGAGGCAGATGGAAAACTGGAGCAATCTCCGGTGTCGCCTCTAAAAAATTCACAGGACTGGAAGCAGTTGAAATTTTTGCTGACGCGACCAAAGGTGGACCTAAATGCAGCCAAGATATCCTCAACGGCCTCATATCCACGTACTTGAAACTATTTCAGAGCGGTTTTTCGAAGGCTGCTTACCTCCTTCATGGACCACAAGAACGACTGAAAACGATTATGGTATTGATAGGTATGTTGATATCTGCGCTGAACAAGAAGCATCGCCTTTGGAATTCCTGGTGCAATTGAAATCTTCTGAGGCAGAATCACGTGGGGACACTGAAATCATCCAGCTCAAGGTATCAACGTACAACTATCTGTGGGACAAGCTCCAAGTGGTTCTACTGGCCAAATACTGCGAAGAGACGAATGAAGCCTACTGGCTGCTTCTTAAAGATGTCCCGGAGCCGAGCCAGGACAACGAAACTTTCACCATCCGTATTCCGAAGACAAACACACTCAGCACCATCGACTGGAACGAAATCAAAAAATACGTCAACTATGTATCCAAGGGAAAACTCGAAGCTTGGCGACATAGGGAAAGGTGAACTGGCGTAATCTCTTTGGGCTTAAACAACCGGGATGCCAGACATGGAATGTCGATTTGTTTCTTCACCTCATTCCCGACACCGAATCAGCAGGTTCTCGGGTATGAGTAGGTTGCAGGAGGGCTTCACCGAGTCACTGCGACTCCTCGACGATCTGTTGGGGAAGAGCGCATGACGGACCGCAGTGCCGTTGACACGATACGTGGGTACTTCTACCAGTTCGACCACTCGATACTGAGAGTGCTCCAGTTGTCCGACCCCGGCGCCTCGATTGCCGTCGAATGCATCGAAGATGTCGACATTTATACTGCAACGGAAATTACGGCCGTGCAATGCAAATACTACTTTGCCACGGAGTACAACCACTCGGTTATCAAGCCGGCCGTCAGGTACATGCTGAGTCATTTCAAAGCGATCAGGGATGAAGGGAAGCAGGTCGTCAGGTATTCGCTCTGCGGCCATTTCAACGCCGGCCAGCACAAGCTGACGTTGCCGATAGACGTTGCGTTTCTGAAACAGCACTTCCTGACCTTCAGCGAAAGGAAAGTCGAGCGCCGCCATCATGACGAACTCGGTCTTCGCGACGCCGACCTTGCCGAATTCCTCTCGGTTCTTGATGTTGATATCAACGCTGCGAGCTTCGAGAATCAATTCGCGCAGGTCATCCGGGAGTTGCAGACCGCGTACGGCTGCACGCCGTTCACCGCGGAGTACTTCTATTACAACAACGCCCTTGCTCTGATGCGAGAGTTATCGATCCAGCCGTTGCCGGCCAACCGAACCATTACCAAGAGGGCTTTCTTAGAGCGATCAGACACATCGAGCGTGCTGTTCAACGAATGGTTCGTGCGGAAGAAAGGTGAGAAAGCCCACTTTGCCGCACTGCGAAAGGAGTACTTTACTGGCCTCAACCTATCCCCTTTCGAGCGTTTCTTCCTCGTCGAAGTTGACCCCACCACACTCGTCCGGAGTGATCTCAAAGATGTGCTGCACTTACTGTCAAAGAAGTGGTCAAAGACGACTAAACGCGACGGAAAATCGTCGTTCTGCCCCTACGTCTATGTTCACGGGCTCCCCGCCGACGAATTAGTGGGCTTGAAGAAGGAGCTGGCGACCGAGGGATTCGGCTTCATCGACGGCTACGACTTCCATGGTGCCGACTTCAACGTGAAATCGATCGCTAAGCCCGCCACACACGACAATGGGATTAAGTTGAAAGTGCTGAATTCAATCGTCGATCTTGAGGCGACAGTGGGCGCCGTCACGAAGACCCGAGAAGTCTACCAGTTCCATTTGGGAAAAAGCTACTTTGAACCCGCGAACAAGGCCGTCAAGCACGTCCAGATCCAACTGCAAAAGCTCACAAATATCAAGGCGATCATCTAACCGAATCGGAGTCGCAAATGGCAGTCGAAACTACAGAAGACAACCTCAATGCCCAAGTGGTCGCAGTCTTCCCAGACAAGGTGCGCATCGTCGTCGACAAGCTTGAAGATTTCAAACTTGCAGAGGAATCCCTTCGCGTTGGCTCGTATGTCCGGATCGCCGACAACGAGAACGCTATTCTCATCGCCATCATTGAGAACTTCGAGATTGTGGTCCGGGACGATGGCATGCGAAATCACATCATTGAAGCCTTCCCGCTTGGTGTTCTGCGGGATGGAAAGTTCGAGCGCGGCGGTGACTCGCTGGCGATACCGCCGAAGGATGTCCAACCGGCGACGATTGAAGACATCAAGCGCATCTACTCAGACTCGGTGAATGTCGAAGAGAGCTTCTGTTTCTCCAGACTTTCGTCGAATTCCGCCGTCGAAGTGCCGGTTAATGGCAACAAATTCTTCAACAAGCACATCGCCATCGTGGGTTCCACTGGGTCTGGAAAGTCCCACACGCTCGCGACCATTATTCAGAAAGCGATCTCAGAGAAAGCTGGCGACTTCACGCTCAACAACTCGCACGTGATTGTCTTCGATATTCATTCGGAATACCGATCCGCATTTCCCGGCGCTAACTTTATTGATGTCTCAAATCTAACCTTACCCTACTGGATGCTCAACGGCGAAGAACTCGAAGAGTTCTTCCTGGATACGGAAGGCAACGACCACAACCAGCGCAACGTATTCAAGGAGGCCATAATCCAGGACCGCAAGGCCAAGTTTCAAGGATTGGATACCGATAGACAAAGGATTCACTTGGACTCTCCTTTGGTTTTCGATATTCAAGCTGTCCTCGCGGCCGCCAAAAGCAGAAACGAGGAGATGATTGATACCGGTGAGACGTACGCAAGCGGCGCCAAGAAGGGTCAGACGAAAATGACACAAGGTAGCTTGTTCGGTAAACTCACCAACTTCGTCAATCGGCTGGAGAGCAAGGTCAACGACCGTCGGCTTAATTTCTTTCTTGGCACAAAGTCCAGGACGGTGACTTTCGAGGACACGCTTCGGACAATCCTCGGCTACTCGGCAGAAAACAAGTCCAACATCACCGTCATCGACCTGAGCGGGGTACCGTTCGAAGTCCTCAGTATAACGGTCTCGCTGATTTCCCGCCTGATCTTCGAGTACGGGTACATCTACAAGCGTTTGCGATGCGCAAACGACCCGAACGAAAAAGTCAACAACGACGTACCGATCCTCCTCGTCTATGAAGAGGCGCACAAGTACGTGCCGAACAGCGAGCTTTCGAAGTACCGCTCTTCGAAGACGTCCATCGAACGCATTGCGAAGGAAGGCCGTAAGTACGGCGTGACTTTGCTCCTCGCAAGCCAACGCCCGTCCGAAATCTCGGAGACGATCTTCTCGCAGTGCAACAATTTTATCGCGATGCGACTAACGAATCCGGTTGACCAGAGCTACGTCAAGAAACTGCTACCGGATTCCCTCGGGTCGCTAATCGACAAGATGACCTCCTTCCGCCAAGGCGAGGCCCTGCTTGTCGGCGAGTCGGTCGTTTTGCCTTCGATTGTTCAAATCGTTCAATGCGATCCCGCACCTTCGTCGAATGATATTCCGTACTGGGAACTTTGGAAGGAAGAGTGGAAGGACATGGACATCGCGGCAATCAAGGCAGAATGGTATAGGTAGAGCGCGGGAGCATGCTCGATGCTCAGACGCTCGAACCCTGTCCTAGCTGAGGCCCAACAACAGCATGCAACGGACGGTGCTGAGCGCCGCCGCTGATGCTGGACGTTATGGCTTTAAGGTATCGTATGCAGCTTCTACTAGAGACACTTGAGCGGGTGCGATCAGGAGAATCAAACTTCGATCCGGCAAGCGAATCTGAGAGCGATCTACAGGCTTTTCAGAAGGTCGCAAATCGTCTGCTTGAGGCGAAGCAGCAGGGTCTTATCCACGACGCGAAGTTCCTGAAGGCCCGCACTCGCGGCAATATGTTCTTCCGCGCAGCCGTCGTGCTTGGGGGGCTAACCTATCAGGGTGAAAAGCTCCTCGAATCAGAACCATCCATACCGCAGAGCACAACAAAAGAGGTCGTTACTTTGGACATATTCATCAGCCATAGCACCGATGACAGCGAACTGGCTGCGGCCTTCATATCACTTCTCCGGGCTGCACTTCCTATCGAGCCAACTCGGATCCGATGCACAAGCGTCGAGGGGTACCGGCTTCCTGCAGGATCAAGCTTCAACGAGCAGCTGAGGTCGGAAGTCTTTGATGCCACCGTTCTTGTGGCATTGCTGAGCGCGTCAAGTCTCAAATCCACGTACACGCTCTTCGAACTTGGTGCTCGTTGGGGCGCGCAGAAGTACCTTGCGCCGGTTCTCGTTCGTGGCACGTTGGTGGCGGCCCTCAGACAGCCCTTATCGTCCTTAAATGCCATTCCTGCGAAATCGGAATCTGATGTCTCTCAGCTAATCGATACGATTGCAGAGCGACTTAATGTTCAGGCGTTTCCTCATTACTCCTATGCAGGGGATCTTCGCTCTTTTTGTGAAGCCGGTAAGTAGAGGGGCGTTGTCTAACCATTCCGTCGAGGGGGGAGCCAAACAGCTTGTACAAATTTCCGAGGCCACTTCTGTCCGGACAACAATACTGTTAACTGGCAAACTTAACCAATAACAGACAACGGGAAAGAGCTAAATGGAACAGGCTGTTCATATTGGGTCGTCTTCTTGGGCAAGATTTGAAGATTGGACAAACAAAATTTTTGGAAAGTACTCTCACTGGACAGTTGTTGCGGAACTTGAGGACTCTAAAGGCATTTCTACAAGTAAATTCTTTGAAAGGAAAGCAACATTATCCTATCTTGTCAATAACGATATTGAAAAGCTTAAAGAAATTTTTAATTATGATGGTTGGGACACCCAATATGATCAGGGACGTGTATCCTTTGAAGAAACTGATCAAGGAGCAATTTTTCATGAATTTTTAGGTACAGATGCTCGAATCTTTATATCTCGTAAAGAAGCGATAGGTACTTATCAATCCCACTGGAAGCTTTGGCCAACATTTGAAAATTATTTTGATTTGCGACCTGATGAAAATGGAAATTTATTTGACCCTTACAATAGAGAAATGGTTGTTGAGATACCATACCCCTCTGAAAGAGGGCCAGTCCGTGTTAGAACAGATTACTTGCAGGATTACTTAGCTGCCCGAAACATGGTGCTTATTCGGCAACATGATCATAGACGGCATTGGAATGATCTTATAAGGGATCTTCCTGAAAAAGAAATCGACGAAATTGTTAAACACGAAACGTGGGGTTGTTACAGGCTGGATGTAATTAACTCTACATCTTCAAAGCATGATAGATTTTCCAGGATTGTTGCAAAAGATTTCGTTACCCCTTTCAAAAAAGCTGGGTCTGTTAGTGCTAAAACTAAAAAGCAACTTTCAGCTGAAGATTATCCAGATTTTATAACAAGCAAAGGAATAGATGGTGAGGAAATAAAGCAAAAACCAAATCCTGCCGATATTCTTTATCCTACATACTTTTCGCCAAAAGTTTTAAAGCGCTATTATGATGAACCTTCGTTGTATTCTGTCGTATTCCACGCACCAGGAATGGGAGGAGTGTCATTCTTAGATCAATGGAGCTTTTCCATTGGAAGGAATAGCGAAGGTTTAATTATTACGTGGTTAGGTGATCTGGCTAAAGCAGGTTTGCCATATGAAGAGATAGTTCATTGGCGTGTTCACAATGTTCCTCCAAGAGGTGGAATGGCAATGGACTTCTGGAATTCTCAAATGATGTGCGATCCTCCTAAAGAACCAAGTATTGAAAGTCGGCTAATTGAATGCAAATATCATATACTCAATAAGTTTGATTCGCTGGGGAAAATAATTTGGTCCCCATACAAAGGGCCTGACAAAGCTACAGAAAAGATTTTGCGTGAACCACTATTTGAGGAACATACTGAATTTAACGAAGCGATAACTGTGTTGTCGAGAATGTTTATCGAATATCTTAACATTGACTTATTTCGTATCGAGCTTTCTGACAATCTGAAAGAAGACTCAAACGGCAATAAATTTGGCACAATTGTCCTTTTCTCGAACTGGTTGGATAATGTCTACGGTTTGAGTCCATCAATAGTTGAAAAAATAAAAAGAGCGTTACAAAATATACAAATGCTAAGATCAAAAACAGGAGTTGCTCATAGATTTTCTGATAGTTCGTATCAAGAGGCCATTAGTAAGTTAAAGTTATCTGGAAATGTAACTGCTAAATTATTATTTGAAAGTGTGTCATTTCCACTTGCTGAAAGTTTAGAAGAGTTATGCATTGATTTAGGTATCGGTGATAATTTGTGGTGGCTGAAATTTAGAGAAAAAGATGGCTAAATAATCTCTAACATTCAGACAAAAATTTGCTGCACGGGAGCGCAAAAAACCGCGTCCCGTGAGCCATATGTTATAGTTTTTTTGAAATGATTCGTGTGTGGGTTTTTGAACCCACAGCAACCCACATGAGACTACGCGAAGTTACGTAACTAGCTGAAATACGACGGACTAAAGCGACATTCATCGTCTTGTCACGCCGGAGGCCGTGGGTTCGAGTCCCATCGGGCCCGCCATTAGAAAGTAAGGGATTTCAGTTTAAACGCTGAAATCCTTTTTTTCTTTGCGGGGTCCGCTGTGGGTTTATGCAACCTTGTAGCAAAGCTTTCAGAAAAAATTCTGCTTCCGAGCAAGGTCCGGTTCGAGGTGAATGGGCGCATTACGGAACGCTTAGTAATGGCCGTCACCACTGCCATATCAAAAAAGGCCATCCAACCTATGTCGCAGTGTGGCAAGAGGTGGGCGGAAAAATTCAACTTATCGAGGTGAAGTATGTTGGAACCCACGAAAAAGCCCCCTATTGAGCTTTTGCACGTAGCCTGTCCGCAGGATATTTACGCCAAGGTTCTGAAGATGCTTGAGGATTACGACTGCCAAGTGGAACGGGCGATTCCTGCCGAAGAACTTCTGGACCAAACACCGGGGACCATGCTCCGTGGCGCACGCTTCAAGGAGGACATGACCCAGGTGCAACTGGCCGCTGCCTCGGGCATCCCCAGGAGACACATTTCCGACATGGAAAACAACCGTCGGCCCATCGGCAAACAGACGGCTCGCAAGCTGGCTGAAGTGCTGAAGATCGATTACAGGGTATTCCTTTAATTGTGGGACTTCGTGAGTTCCCGTGTGTACTCTTGGCCTCAGAGACCCAGCCCGTCTCTTTTGCTCTCAGAAACCCAGCCCGACCCAGTCCCAATATCCGACCCCAGCAGAAAGCGCTCCAGATCAATCCGGCCCGTCCCGTCGAACTCGACGCCCTCGTTTTCGAGCAACCGCTTCTGATCTTCGTAACCTTGGGAGACCCGCAATGCGATGCGTCCTTCCCGATTGACCACGCGGTGCCAGGGCAACCCTTCTGAGTGCGAGCACGTGTGAAGAATCCGCGCGACCTGCCGGGCGGCCCGCAGGTTTCCGGCCATGCCCGCGATCTGTCCGTAGGTGGCCACCCAGCCCGGGGGAATGCTGTGGATGGCTTCGATCACCCGAATGGTGAAGGATTGGTGCGTCATGAATCGGGAAGCCGTTGGTATCTCATGTTGATGGTTCATCGTCCGGACGTGCCTAAAGCCGGTCGCATGGAACCCGTGCGAGCCCCATGCACCGGCATAGGCCGTGTGCCTGTCGTTTTCAAGCGACTTCCTTGAGTGCCGTGGCTGCCTGAGGATGTGGCGAGCCTTTATCCCCTGCCGTCGGCCAGCCGCTCGGCGAACACCTCCTTGGCCGCGAAGAGCCCGTTCAGGGCTGCGGGAAAACCGGCGTAGGCCGACATCTGCATGATGACCTCGACAATCTCCTCCCGCGTGCAGCCGACATTGAGGGCGGCGTGCAGGTGGACCCGAAGCTGCGGTCCGGCCGTCCCCAGGGCGGTCAGGGCCGCGACCACGGCGATTTCCCGGCTTTTGAGGTCCAGGCCCGGCCTGGAGTAAATGTCTCCGAAGCATTCAACGAGGTAGCGTCCGAAGTCCGGCGCGATGTCCTTCAGGCTCTCGATCACCTTTTCCCCGACGCTGCCATCGACCTTTGCGAGCATGGCGAGTCCCGTCTCGTAGCGTGTCATAGTCCCCTCTCCTTGTTGGGTGTTTGTCCTCTTTCGATTGAAGTAGGAGCCCGGAGAGGCTTTGCATCGTACTTTTTTTGCGATACCTTTTCGGTATGACGGAACGTATGCTCGAATCCCTGGATATGCGGCAGCTGCGCTATTTCGCGGTGGTGGCCGAAGAATTGAACCTGCGCCGGGCGGCGGAGCGCCTGTTCATGGCCCAGCCGCCCCTGAGCCGCCACATGAAGCGGCTGGAGGAGTTCTTGGGCGTGGCGCTGTTTGTCCGCCATTCCCGGGGCCTGACCCTGACGACGGAAGGGGAAAGGGTACTCGAAATCGTCCGTCCCGTGCTGGAACTGGAGACGGCCACCCGTGAGCGGCTGCACGCCTTGCGCGTCGCCGGAGCACGTGCCCCTGTCGTCGGCCTGACCACGGCTTTCGAGCAGGGGGTCTTCGCAGCCCTGGAGTCGCGGCTTTTCGCCGCCCATGGGCCGGGGCTGCGTCTGGAGCGCGCGACATCGCCCCGCCTGGTTCGCGATGTGCGCAGGGGCAAAGTCGATGCGGCCTTCGTGGCGCTGCCTCTCGACGCGCCTGGGCAGCATGTCGTGCCGTTGTCCTACGCGGAACCGCTGCTCGCCGTCCTGCCGGAGGGCTGGCCCGAGGCCGCGCAGAGCCGCCATCGCTTGCGCGATCTGAGCGGGAAGCCTCTCTTCTGGTTCCGGCGCGAAGGGCACCCCGCGTTTTTCGATCACACGAAACAGGTCTTCGCCCACGCCGGTTTCGCGCCGATGCTCAAGGAGGAACCGGCGGAGCATGACGTGTTGCTGGCCCGCATCGCTGCTGGTGAAGGCATGGGGCTGTTCCCCGCGTCGTTTTCCGCCATCCGCAGAACCGGGGTGGTTTTCGCCGCGTTGGCTGAAGGGAATCTCCTTGGTATCCGTTTGGGGCTGATAGCCCGCACTGATCTCGAAGCCCTCGCGGAGAGCCTAGCACGACTGGCCGAGGATGCACTGACAAGCGCTAAAAATTTGAGTGCTCCCTGATTTGAGGGTGTCCGGTTTAATAGGGGCAACTCCAGGATGTGTCTGAGGGAACCGAAAGAGGCACCGTAAATTTTGTTCCTTGGTGTATCAAGGGCACGCCGAATTTACGTACATGCATCCCACGGAAGCTCTGTTTCTAACCACGGAAGCTCTGCCTCTAACCACGGAAGCTCTGCCTCTAACCACGGAAGCTCTGCCTCTAACCACGGAAGCTCGTAATATTCAGCCCGTCATATGGCTGTGTATTCACGATATTCCTTAGATTAACGCAAACATCTTCATTCACCGATCCTTGAACTCCAACGGCGCGGAGCAGAACCGAAAGCCATCCGGTTCTGCTCCACTGATTCATCCTTCATTCTGTCCGATTCATGATCTTCTGCCGTAGTATTCCCGCACCGTGGTGAACTTGGTCATGACAGTGTCCCATATGTGCAGGGCCTTTTCCTTGGCGCTCTCGGGGCAGGTGATTTTAAGCTCAATATCGGGTTTTTCCGGGTCTTTTCCTGATCCTGGGTATTTCCAGGAGGCGGACAGCCTGAGTTCATCGTCATCCTTGTTACCTATGAGGTATACTTCCTCCAGACCTACCATTCCGGCCAGAGTCCGTTTTTGAGAACGCAGCACATGCAGCCTGATGCCGTGTTTCCTGGCCACCGCTGATCCAGTGAATACGTTTTTGGGGAATTCATCAGTGCAGGAGGGGCTGGTATGGAAAGACAATCGAATTGTGGGCCTGGAAGCACCGGCTGGCCATGTGGCTCCGAGGCTCGCTCGCTCATGCCAAGTCTTGAGCCCCTCCACCCTGCCCCCGGCCGAAAAGAAGCTGTCCGGAGCCACGTTTTTGTTGCCGAAGCGGTAGTGTTTGAACAGGTTCAGGATTCGTTCTTCCATGTCGAGGCATGCGTTGCCAATCGGGTAGAATCGACTTTCCGTCAGACGTAGAATGGCTTCAGGCAGGCCTATGTGTACGTCAATGTTGTGATCGGCAGTTTTACTCCGATAGCAAAAAAGCATTGCCGGGTATCCAAAAAGATGACTGACATCTTCTTCAGCCCAACCTCCTTGATTGGAAGGTCCAAGTTTTCCACCTTCAATATACCGTTCCCAGGCTTCCGTTCTCACCAGCATCCAAACTTCCTTTAAATATTCTTCACGATCCCGGCCTTTTTTCCACGCAATTTCCTCGATTGTTATTTTATTGACATTGTGAATGCCTGCACCCAGTTTCATATCCTTGGGAACAGGGACCATGAAGCGCCCTACAGGGAACATGGTCACGGGACAGGGGGGCAAGTTTGGATTCGGGCCGGCAGTGTCGATGGTCATGTAATGGCATCCTCCAAGAATTAGGGTGAGCAGCAAGATGGACAGGGACGGGAAAGGGGGCGGTCTCATGTGAACTCCCCTTTCAGCCAGCCAATGCAGAGATTGTGAACGACTCTCTTGACCGCAGCCAGCGCATCGCCTTTTTTGTCCACGAAGAACGACGCGTGAACCTCATGGTTGGCCTGCCCGGTGCAAAGCCTGCATTCCCCGTTCGGTCCAAACCAGATCGGCAGGAGATGCAGGTTCTTGCCCCAGTCATCCACCTCCGGGTCCATGGCCGTTGCGGAACTGAGCGGCACCGTTCCGTCGCCCTGATGGCGGAGAGGGTCGTCCGTCAGGCCGGAAACCTCTTCTCCGGCCGCGGTCATGCGCAGCAGATAGAGGCGCAGGCCCTGTTCGCGGATGCGTTTCTGCAGCTTGAAGAGCAATGCGTTGCCGGGAACCACATCGCCTAACGCGCCCTCAGCGTCCCTCCAGCGCACCTCTCCGTATTTCCCGAAACGGTTGAAGTCGGGCACGCAGCTCAGATCCTTCAGGTACCGCAGCGGCTCGTCATCGCGTGAATATCTCTCAATTTGCGCGTCCAGGACATGCTGCGTGATGTCCCTTGCAAGCCAGCACACTTCGGTGATGGTCGTATGTTCGCCGTTGCTGAAGAGCTGAATCGTGCGCGGATGACTGTATGGTCCGATGAGACTGTGAACTTCCTTGGCGTCCGAGATAAACATTCCCATCTGTTCGCCGATACCGGGATTGTTACCACCATTGCCGCTCTTGTTTTCACCGCGAAGGGCCTTTTCAATCGTTTCACCGTCCTCGGCATGCGGCTGAAACCATTCGCCATGGATGAGGCCCCAATAGTCCTTATGGTGGCTTTTGGCGTAGATTTCCTCATACGGATCGTTTTTCGGGTAGGAGGTGAACATTTCCGGGTCGTCCAGGTCCTGGATATGCAACCAGGCCTGCTCCCCCCTGTTGTTTAGATAGAACTGGTTGGGCAGAAGCTGCAGGACTCCTGGTGCGTGAGGCATGATGGCGGTCATGTGCGGACCGCTGGGGCCCAGAACCTCGCTGACTACCCTGCCGAGCACGCCTTCCGCTCCCGTGCCCGCTATGGCCCGGTGATAGGCGTCCGGCGCTCCGTGCACGGGCTGGGCACCATGCACGACGCCCAGGACTTTCCTGGCCAAGGCTTCCCCGCCCTCTTCGGCCAGGGCATACCGCGTCACCAGTCCACCCATGGAATGGGAAATGATGATGACCCTGTCCGCTTTGATGCCCATGATGAATTTCTGCAGAGCCTTGCCGGAATCTCGGCACGAATCCACCCAGTCAAAGCCGAAGGCATAAACCGGCAAATCCAGAAATACCTTCAGCGGCGTCTTCCAGTCATGCAGGCCGCCGAGCAGTTTTCCGAAAAAGTCCCAGGCCAGGCCTGTCCACCCGCGCTCTTCGGCTTTGGGGTACTTCTTGAGGATTTTTGGGTCCCCTTGGGCCATGACCTGGCGGCCGTTTTCAATAAGGAATTCGTAACGCTTCTCAGGGGCGCAGCGGAAGAATGTATCCCACATGAACCCCAAATCGTCCGGATCCCACACAGTCTCGCCTCCCTGATTGCTCAACCTCGACGCCATGACCCCCGGCACCACCACTATGGCCACGGTCTGCCGCTTGACCCGAAAAATATGGGTCCGGTTCACTTCGCAGTTGGAGGCGACGCGGGGTTTGAACATTTCCTGTGGTGTCTTTTCATAGATTCTGGGGCTGACGTATTCATCCTTGGCGCGCTTGATCCTGACCATTTTTTTCATGACAGCACCTTCCGGCAGGCCGGTTCTTCGTACAGGTTCACATGGGCTTCGATGTCCTGGCAGAGAAAGTGGTCTATGGGTTTGACCTGATTCAGGAAATGGAGCCTGGGCACGAGCAGGCGGCGGTAATGGGTGCGCTGGTTGGCGGTGTGCAGTTGTATGAAGCGATGGATGACGCCGTGCACATGGCGTACGCCGCCGCTTTTGTCCCGAATGGACAGGCACGCCGCCCGGCCCGGCAGTGCTGTGAAATCGAGGTTGCCCAGGTCGTGGACGAGCCCGATCTCGAACTCGCGGGGACGATGCATTTCCCGGGCGCCCGAAAAGGCGTGGACTCTGAAACCAAGAGCGGCGGAAGTCTCGAAGGTGAACCAGGATCTGTCTGCTGTCGGATGCCGCATTGAACCTCCCTGTGCCGTGTGACGGCGATAGTTTATTGTTCACTATGCCAGTATCGCGACGTCAGAAAAATTCGGGAAAACATGTACTTTCGCGGCATGAATCTGGTGAAAAAGACTCGGGGATGGCTGAGATTCGTACGGGATAAGTTCCAAAATATGACAAAAGAAGAACTTTCCGTTGGTGAATTTTTTTGTGTGAAAGTACGAAAAAAATTAGCAGGATCGGAGAATGCTGAAAGTCAGAACTGAATCCGCCCTCCTTTGCCTGCCGCCGGATGATGCGAAATTCAAAAACAGCGCGGACATGGCGCAAGCAACGTCAAAAAAACCAAAGCGAGACTTGCCCCTTTTTCCTTTTGGATGCCGAGGAGTTCTTTTTTTAGCCTTGAAATCGATTTGGATCTGATGCCGCTATGAACAGGTCATGCGAGTGAATCGGGTAGGGCCCAAGATTGCACGTGCTATTCCAGCACGCACTCCTGGGCCTGGAGTGTTGCAGCGCCCGGGAACACCACCAAATGTTTTAAATCGGTGCGAATGCCAATCTTGTGCCCGATCGAATGATCATGATGGCTCGGAATCTGAGCAAGAACCACTTCCCCCGTTTCCAACCGCAGCGAATATAAAATACTTGAGCCACGGAACGTCCGTCCGACTACCTGCGCCTGAAAGGGACTGGCTTCATCAGGCAGAATGTCTTCCGGGCGCACGAGAACCTTGATGGCGGAGACATTGGTTAGGCTCTCGGATGAGAACTCTCCCAGAGCGCAGGAAAGGATGTTGCCGGAGACCTTTCCGTCGATGAGGGAGCCCTCACCAACGAAGCCTGCGACCTCCGTGGACGCAGGGCGATGGTAAACAGCGAGGGGCGTGTCCCACTGGTGCATTGTGCCGCACGCGATGACGCCGATCCTGTCCGCCATGGCGTAGGCCTCTTGCTGGTTGTGCGTGACCAGCAGGGCCGTTATTCCCCGCTCTTTGAGGATGGAGCGGACTTCCATGGACAGGGATTCCCGAAGGGACACATCGAGATTCGAGAATGGTTCGTCCATGAGCAGCAGTCGGGGCTCGGGGGCCAGGGCGCGGGCCAGGGCGACTCGTTGCTGCTGGCCTCCGGAGAGTTCGTGGGGGTATTTTGAGCCAGCGCCGGTCAGTCCTACGGTTTCCAGCAGGGAATCGACGGTTCGGGCTATTTGCGCGGCGTTCAAACCTGACAGGCCGAAGGCCACGTTCCGCGCCACGGTCAAATGCGGAAACAGGGCGTAATCCTGGAATACCATGCCGATGCGACGGCGTTCAGCAGGTACGAAACGCGGTCCCGAGACAATCTCGCCATCAAGGACAATGCTGCCGGACTCGATGTTCTCAAAACCCGCGATGCTGCGTAGCAGAGTCGTTTTACCACATCCGCTGGGGCCAAGCAGGCATCCGATCTCCCCGCGAGCCAGGGAAAACGTGATGTTGTCGACCACCGGACTGGATCCATAGCTCTTGGACAGCGCTTCCACGCTCAGGAAAGTCGTCATGATTTATTCCGTGTTTCGGTTTTTCCGGTCAGGAGCATGATGGGTACAAGTCCCGCCGCGATCAGCACAAGGGCCGGTGTCGCCGCCATTTTCCATTCCCCTTCCGAAGTGAATTCGTAGATTTTCACCGCCAGCGTGTCCCACCCGAAAGGCCGCATCATGAGGGTTACGGGGAGTTCCTTCATGACATCGACGAGCACAAGGATTGCGGCCGTGAAGATGCCGGTGCGGGTCATGGGCAGATGGACACGTCTGACGAGCGCCGCACCGTGGCAGCCCATGGTTCTGGCCGCTTCGACGACCGATGGCGTGATGCGTTGCATGGCACTGTCGACAGATCCGAAGCCTGCCGCCAGGAAACGGACCGTGTATGCAATGACGAGCAGGGCCAGCGAACCCTGGATAAACGGGCTCATCGGCGCCCCGGTCAGCGAGGCAATGAAATCGAGCATGGTGTTGTCGATAAAGGCGGCTGGAATGAAGATGCCCACGGCGAGGATTGTTCCGGGCATGGCATAGCCAAGAGTCGCGATGCGTATGATCCAGCCCGTTCTGGGGTTGCTGCGCCTGGCGTAAGCCAGCAGGAGAGAGACGGCGGAAGTGGCCACAGCCGTTATCAAGCCGAGCATCAGCGTGTCCTTGCCAAGCTGAAGATAGCGCGCGGTGTTAGGCCCTGCCGCTTTCCAGGCCCAGAGCAGAAGTTGCAGACACGGAACGGCGAAGGCGAAGACAAAAATCAGTGACGACAGGGCAAAGGCAAGCCATTTGCCCGCACCGGTCAGACGCAGGTGCAGCGCAGGCGTGCCCGACCTTCCGGCTTCGGTAAAACGGAGTCGGGCTCGGAAACGTTGCTCCAAGGCCAGCATGACGAGGACGAAAGCGACGAGCACTGCGGAGAGCTGGGAAGCGGCCTTGAGTGAAAACAGGCCGAACCAGGCCTTGTAGATCGCGGTGGTGAAGGTGTCGTAGTTGAAGATTGAAACTGCCCCGAAATCGCCCAGGGTTTCCATGCAGACGAGCGTCACGCCAGCCGCGATCCAGGGCCGGGCCATGGGGATGGCCACCCGGAAAAACGCTCTTGACGGAGAGAGCCCAAGTGTTCTGGCCGCTTCCATCGCGGTTCTGCCCTGGGTCAGAAAAGCGCTGCGGCAAAGCAGGTAAACGTAAGGATAGAAAGCCATCGAGAGAATGGCTGCCACCCCGAAGACATTGCGGATGTCCACGAAACCGATGCCGGGCAAGACTTGCCTGATCGTCGTCTGCACGGGGCCGGCGAAGTCGAGCAGGCCAAGATACACGAAGGCGTAAACATACGGCGGCACTGCAAGAGGAAGCGTCAATGCCCAGGAGAAGAATTTTCTGCCCGGGTAATCGCAAACGGTCGTAAGCCACCCAAGGCCGACGCCGAGAATTGCGGTCATGGGGATGACCAAGGCCAGCAGAGCGATGGTGTTTCCCACCAGACCGGGCAGGACATGTTCGGCCATGTGCCGCCAAATGTCCTGTTCCGGGGTCAGGAAAGAATACAGGAGAACCGCGACCGGGGTTACGGCCATGGCCGCAAACACGGATGCAGCCAGGAGCGTGCCGGGAGATTGTGTGCGGAAAGTGCGCAGGCGGCGGGAAAGCCCCCCCGTCTGCGCACTCATGTCCCGATGAGGGAATGCCATGTTATTTGTAACCGACCCGGTCCATGAGCTTGATGGCCTGGGTCTGATGCTCGCCGTATTTGGACACGTTCAAGGTGCTGGCCTTGAAGTCGCCCCATGCAGCCACCGCGGAGTCGGCGGGCACGGAGGGGTTTGCAGGGTATTCCATGTTCAGTGCGGCGAACATGGATTGCGCCTCGCCGGAGGAGAGCCATTCGAGAAATTTTACGGCCTCTTCCCTGTGTTTGGCATGGGTAGTGATACCGGCCCCGGAGACGTTGACATGGACGCCGGTCCCGGCCTGGTCCGGCCAGAAAAGAGCCAGCGGTGCATCGGGTTTCTCTTTCATCAACTTTCCGAAATAATAGGTGTTCACAATGGTCACGTCACCCACGCCGGCAGCGGCGGCTTCCATGGCCTTGTTGTCGTTGGCGAAAGGAGCGACGGGGGTGTTGTCGACCCAACCGGCGACGACGCGTTCCGCTTCGGCTTCTCCGAGTTCAGCGATCAGGGCCGCCACGAGGGACTGATTATAGACCTTTTTGGATGTACGCAGCAGCAGTCTGTCTTTCCATTCAGGGCCTGCCAGGGCTGCGTACGTAGTCAGGTCGGCGGGCTTCACCTTATCGGTGTTGTAGACAATGGTCCTGGCGCGCAGCGACAGGCCAAACCACTTGTTGCCCGGGTCGCGCAGGTGATCGGGAATGTTGGCTGCAAGGGTTTCGGATTGCACGGGCGAAATTACGCCAGCCTCGCCCGCCAGCCAGAGGTTGCCGGCATCGACGGTGATCAGCATGTCGGCAGGGGTACGCTCGCCCTCGGCCTTGAGACGCTCAAGGAGTACCGGCTCCTTGTCGGTCACGTACTGGATTTTTACACCCGTCTTGGCTGTGTAAGCATCGAAAAGAGGCTTGATGAGCTGCTCTGCCCGTGCAGAATAAACCACCAAATCTCCTGCGGCAGCCGGGATGGAGGACACGAGGGCCAGAATCAGGGTCAGCAAAAGGATAATTTTTTTGTTCACAGCAACTCCATTTGGCGCGTTGCGCCCATTTTATTAATTTTTGTTCCAAAATACAAAGTAGATAAGACGTTGTTGTTGATTAAAAGTAAAATTGTCCCCATGAATTATTTCACTTGGCTAACTTTTTTGGCAAACAAAAAGCTAATAACCAAGAGCAGTGATTGTTTCTTTGTTTGAAAAGTTAGTCTGTGTCAACTTTTTTGATCGATGAGGCCGTTATTTAGTCAGCCCAGAAAAAACCTGAGAACGGCCCGTCAGGCGTAGGGCTGCGCTGACCGAAATCGGATCGATAAAAGAAGCCACACAATTAAAAAAAGATAACATCTCGCTTTTAATTATGAAATTTCTCTTTTGGAGAATTTGTTGTTAGTCAGCACCTTCAACGCCCTGCTTATCCGCTTGAAAACAGGCCATCCGACAGCCGGCGACTCTTCTTGTGCGAAAGTGCAAAAGAATTCGTTGAATCGAATAATGGTGAAGGTCAGAGCTGAATTCGCCCTTCTTTTCCCCACAGGGAGATACGAAATTCAAAAAAGCTCGGCCATGGCGGTAGCAGTTTCAAAGAAAACCACGGCGAGATTCGAACCCACTAGGTCACGCATTGCCTCCCTGTGCCGTGTGACGGCGATAGTTTATTGTTCACTATGCCAGTATCGCGACGTCAGAAAAATTCGGGAAAACATGTACTTTCGCGGCATGAATCTGGTGAAAAAGACTCGGGGATGGCTGAGATTCGTACGGGATAAATACCGAATAGTCCGGCTTGGTTAGGATAATTTTGCTCCAGCCGGCTCTTTTGGTTTGTGCTGCTCATCTTCGTCGGTGTGGTCCTCCGGTCCACAAAATCCATCCTCAATACATCCGGTTTTTAAACCCTTATTATGCATATACTCCACTACTTATGGATCATTATTGATTTGCAATAAAACAGTCATAATATCATAAATTGATTTTCAATAAGCCGATATGATTCGTAATTAATATAAAATAAAAAATTAATTTATTATTTTAAAATCTTATTTTCTTGCTTTGCTTGCTATTTTCTCAGAAAATCTTATTTTAATTATATATCATAATTTTATTTACAATTTATTAATCTATTATTTCGTATTTTATATTCATCAATAATAATTTTAAATTGTTATATAAATCTTTAAGAGTATTTTTAACTGAATATTCCTGTATGACATTGCAGTTTCTAAAAATTCAAAATTGTTTTTTGTATGACAAATTTTCTTTTTTAAACAAAAGCTTGGCTTCTATTATTAATAAATTTGCCGGAAATACTGGTCATGCAACTAAAACAAGATGGAGCATTGTTTAATTTTTTTAGCCTATGAGCTAGCCTCCTGGACGAAAAACCTGAACTGACCATCTGCGCCCACGAAGAAAAGACTGAACGGTTTTCAGGTTTTGTCGCATGTTTTGAAATTCAGGAGGTAGGCATGGATCGTAACGACGTCGGCGGGAGGCTTAGACTCTATCGCCAGCTACGCAATCTGACTCAGGAAAGTCTTTCCGAGGTCATCGGCGTTACGAAGCAGCATCTGGGTCAGATCGAACGCGGGCAATGCAATCCATCGCTTGATTTTTTGTCCAAGGCTGCCAGTGCCCTGGACACGCATATCGCAAGCTTTTTCCTTGGCAACGGTAACGGCAATGATCCGGTCATGATCAACGCCCATTCCTTTCCTGAAAACGACGGAGGCGTCCGGCCCTTTTCAACCTGCGGGCTGTGGATGCTCTCCGGCCCCGGCGGGAAAAACATCTGGTCCAAATCCCTGTGCAGAATGCTCGGCCATGCGTCCGTGCGGGTTCCCTCCCTGACCCAATTCTGCAAGCATCTCACTACGGATGAGGCAGCGGCATTCCGGGCTTTTTTCACGCAGGTGCTGGAAGGCGACGTCCCGGACTCCATGATCTTCGCGGTGACCCGCAAGGATGGCGTGCAGCGCAGAGTGCAGGCGGTGGCGGAAATTCTGAACGGCGGCGACGACCTCGCGGAAACGGCATACATCATATTCTGGGACATGACGGATTGGCTCGAAACGCGCCGCATCTTCCACTACACCCAGCAGGAACTCAACGACACCATCCGTGATCGGACGGCAGCCCTGACCAGCGCGGTATCCAACGCCAAGCGAGAGTTGGAACTGCGTCAGGATGCTGAACGCGCGGTCAACGAGGCTCATGCCGCCTTTGGCGGATTCGCCATTAAAGACATGGCCTACAGGGATATCTACGAAATCTACCCCACCGATGTGGCAGATATCTGCCGACAGGGAAACGAGCAGGTCTTTTTTTCGGGCCGCCCGGTCCGCACCGAGGAGTGGCTGCCGAATTCTTCGGGTGACCGAAGGCTTGTATCAATCCTCAAATCACCCAAACTCCGTTCTGACGGAACAGTGGAATACGTGGTCTGCTCGGCCGAGGACATCACCGAGCGCTGGCGTTCAGAAGAGGCCCTCAAGAAAGCCAAGGAACTGGCCGAGGAGGCCAGCAGGGTCAAGTCCGGCTTTCTGGCCAGCATGAGTCATGAGATCCGCACGCCAATAAACGGGATCATGGGCATGCTTCAGCTTTTGCAGACCACGGAACTCAGCGAGGACCAGGATTCTTTCGTGGACTTGGCCGTCAGATCCTGCGACCGCCTGGTTCGGCTGCTCTCGGACATCATGGATTTTTCCCGCATCGAAGCGGGCAAGCTCGCCATTCAGGCGTCACCGATGAGTCTTGAATCCGTCTTTGACCAGGTTCGCGAACTGTTCGCGCCTTTTCTTGAGGACAGCAAAGTGACGCTGGAATTCACCCTTGATCCGGCCCTGCCTTGCCGCATCATCGGGGATGCGTTCCGCTTGCAGCAGATCCTCAACAATTTTGTGGACAACGCCTGCAAGTTCACCTCCTCGGGTAGCGTGTCCGTACAGGCTTTCAGACTGCCCGCCGTCGTTCCGGAAACGGTTCGGATCTTTTTCGAGGTATCGGACACGGGCATCGGCATACCCGACGATGAACTCAAGAGCCTTTTCGACCCGTTCATCCAGATCAGTGATGGATATGTCCGCAGCCGCAAGGGTGTCGGACTCGGCCTCTCCATCTGCAAACGCCTGGTGGAACTCATGGGCGGGAGCATGTCCGTGATCAGCGAGGCGGGCAAGGGCACGACCTTTGCTTTTTCCCTGTCTTTTGCGATGGATTCGACCCTTGATCACCTAGGCGCCGCCGATGGCCTGGAAGCCACCAATCTTTAGGGAAGGCGCATTCTGCTGGTGGAAGATGATCAGGTCAGCGCAATGGCCCAGCAGGCCTTGCTCGGTCGCCACGGAGCCGAAGTGTTCCACGTCCGGGGCGGTCAGGAAGCTCAGGACACCCTGCGCGGCCACCCCTTTGATCTTGTGATCATGGATGTGCAGATGCAGGACATGGACGGCATAGAGGCCACCAAGCGCATCCGTGGAGGCGAGGCCGGGGAACTGGTCAGGGATATTCCGTTCATCGCGTTGACGGCTTGCGCCATGGCCGGAGACAGGGAACGCTTCCTGGACGTCGGCATGAACGCCTATGTGGCCAAGCCCATGGACATCCGCGAGATGCTCCGTGTCGCGGGTCAGATACTCCAGGGCTGATACCAGGAAGAGGCAAGGCAGCGACAAGGCAGCGACAAGGCAGCTATCAGGCAGCGGCCAGGCCATCCGGATTCGGATGGTTTTTTTTGGGGCTGGTGAACGTGGCTGGGTTGAGGCGACTGTCTGTCGCGAGCATTCTTGCGGCATGCAAATCGTGACATTGCATGCCGCGCACTTCCCGGCCGTTCTGACAAGCAAGAAAAACATTCATGGATACAAGGATATAGGACAAAATAAGCGCTTGCCGTGAGCACTGCCAATCATGTAGCGAACTGAACATGGATTCATGGGCCCGGGGCGCCCAAGCGCAAAGACAAGGAAAGAAAGGTATGGAAAAGTTTGCGATCATCATCGTTGGCCACGGAAAACTGGCGACCGAGCTCTTGAATGGCCTGAACGGTCCGGCAATCTCTCGCGTGATTCCGTGGACTGGTCAGAACACTCCAAAAAGCGATCGGTGCATGGTGGTGCACGCCGGTTCAGGACGTGAACTCAGCGATGTCATCGAATTCTGCGCCGCCACCGCTTCGCCCCTTCTCGACCTGTCCACCGGCGAATCACGCTTCCCCGCCACGGTCACGTTCCCGGTGGTCATCTGCCCCAACGTGAACATGCAGATGCTCTCCTTCATGGCCATGGTCAAACAGTCGGCCAAATATTTTCAGGGCCAGGACATCGAAATCACCGAATCCCACCAGGCATCGAAAAGCACCAGGCCCGGCACCGCCGTCCATCTTGCCAAATCCCTGGGCGTACCCGAGAGCCGGATTCGATCCGTCAGGGATCAGAAAGAGCAAAACGAGGTTCTTCAGATCCCCTCTTCATTTTTGGATCGACATGCATACCATGAGATAGTGATCAAAAATCCTGAAGTCTTGATTCGATTGGAAACGAAGGTGCTTGGCAAATCGGCGTATGCAACGGGTCTTGCACGGGTTGTCGAGATAGTGGCCAAAAGCGATCCAGTTCCTGGATATCATGACATTGTCGATCTTTTGATTGACGATAATTAACAGGTATCTGACGCAATTTCCTGTTTTCCCTGCTATCGTGTGTTAAAAAAAATGCAGGAGATTATTCGCTCTCCTGCATTGTCATAAAAAAACGTCCTGATTCTTCAGAAATCACTCTTTGCAAAAATCCTTGGCAGCTGCTTCCAAAGAGGGGTAGGCCGTTCCCGCACCATCAGGACCACCTTCTTTTTTGAAGTACCATTTTTCATTGACCTTCACAAAGGTCGGGACAACACCTGAATTGCATCGAACCTTGACTCGTTCTTTAGGGTTTGCTCCGCAGCACTCCCATTTGGCATGCACGATCCAAGCACTTGCCTGAGACACGAAAAAAAGCAAAACAGCCAGAGTAATCCAGAAAATCTTGTTTTTCAAAAAGTGCATTGCCCTGCTCTCCCTTTGTATTTTGCGGATTTGATATCCAAACACATCGCTGACCCTCCGCTCGTGGGCAGGCCAACTTGCCACCGTATTTTTTTGCCAATACACAATTTTTCGCCAATCGCAAAATGATACTGAGACGTGTGCAATTTCAGATGAGTAACCGGCAGACGATGGACAATCACCCGCTTTAGGATCTACAAATCACTCTTCTTTTTAAACCAACGAGTTCAGGCGTGCCCTGCGCGGCCCTGAATTCAACCGCTGAAGGAGGCGCGAACATGTCCAAGAAAATACTGATGCTGGTAGGTGATTACGTCGAGGATTACGAGGTCATGGTCCCGTTTCAGGCCCTGACCATGCTCGGTTACGTTGTAGAGGCGATCTGCCCGGACAAGAAGGCCGGAGAGTTTGTGCGTACGTCCATCCACGATTTCGAGGGGGACCAGACATACAGCGAAAAGCGAGGTCACAATTTCACCCTGAACAAGGATTTTGGCGCGGTGGATACGGCCGATTATGCCGGACTTGTCGTTCCTGGCGGCCGTGCTCCGGAGTACATCCGCCTCAATGCACGCGTGCTTGAGATCGTTCGCGAGTTCGACGCGGCTGGAAAACCCATCGCGGCCATCTGCCATGGCCCGCTCGTGCTTGTCACGGCTGGGGTGCTCAAGGGCAAGAGCTGCGCGGCCTATCCCGCCTGCGGGCCGGACGTGACCTGCGCCGGTGGCAAGTACGCCGACATCGCTCTCGACAAGGCCCATGTGGACGGCAACCTCGTCACGGCTCCGGCTTGGCCTGCGCATCCGGACTGGATCGCCAAGTTCGCCGCGCTGCTTGGAGCCAAAATCTCTATTTAGCAAAAGTCATAAACGAGCTTCAAAACATGACAGGCCCGGGAACCGCTTCCCGGGCCTGTCATGCGTTCTATACCCTGAATTGCCCCACCAGGCCCTTGAGCTGCTCCGCGAGCTTGGAAAGCTCTTCCGCGCTGGCCTGGACCTGTTCGCCGCCGGAACGGATGTCGTTGGTGATGGAGTCGACCGCGGTGATGTCCTGGGCGATGTCCCTGGACACTCCGGACATCTCCGAAGACCGCGAGGATGCGTCCTGAACGCCTGATGTCGCCTGGTTGATGTTCGTGGCCACTTCCCGGGTCACGGCGGACTGCTCTTCGATGGCCGCGGCGATGGTGGTCACGATCTCGTTCACATCGCTGATGACCTTGACGATCTGCCCGATATCGGTGACCGCGCTGCCCGTGGCGCTCTGGATTCCGTTGATCTTGGTCCTGATGTCGTTGGTGGCCTCTGCGGTTTTCAGGGCCAGATCCTTGATCTCGTTGGCCACGACGGCGAATCCCCGTCCTGCATCTCCGGCCCTGGCCGCCTCGATGGTGGCATTGAGGGCCAGCAGGTTGGTCTGGGAGGATATGGCCGAGATGGTATCCGTGACCTTGCCGATTTCCTGGGCGGCCACGCCGAGTTCACGCAGGATGCCCGCGAAATTATCGACCTGGTGCGCGGCGCTGTCGGTGGTGCCCCGGGCGCGTTCGGTGTTGCTCGCGATTTCCCCGATGGTGGAGGTCATCTCTTCCGTGGCCGCCGCCACCGATGACAGGTTGGTCGTGGTCTGTTCCATTCCCGCTGCCACGGACGTGATATTCGTGCTCATCTCCTCCGCCGCCGCTGCCACGGTGGAAGTCTTGGACGAAAGGGATTGCACGCTTTGCGTCGTCTGTTTGCTCACCGCTGAAAGCTCCGTGGCCGAAGATGCCACGGTCTGCGCATTGCCGCTTATTTCGGAGATGATGCGCTGAAGCTTTTCCACAAAGGTGTTGAAGTATTGGGCCAAGAGACCGATCTCATCCTGGCTTTCAACCGGAAGCCGCTTGGTCAGATCGCCTTCTCCCTCGGAGATGTCCCGCAACAGAGCGACACAGTTTTTCACCGGGAGCAGAACGGACCGGCTAATCAGCAGAGCAATGATGAGGCCGACTCCGAAAAAGACAACGGAGGCAATGCCGATCATCCAGCGCATCTTGTAAACTTCAGCGAGCACATCATCCTGCATGGCTCCCACGGCTATGGACCAGCCATTGCCGTCGATGGGTGCGAATCCAAAAAAACGGTCCTTGCCCATGAAAGGATAACTATCAAACCCGGACTCGCCGTTGGTCATACGCTGAAGCATCACTGCCAGGGTCGCGTATTCCGGGTCCTTCTTGCCTTCTTCGATGAAGTTGCGCTGATCCAGCACGAACTGCCGGTTGCCGTGGGCTATGAGCGCGCCCTTGTCATCGATAATGTAAGAATATCCCGAAGCGCCATACTTGATATTGTCTGTGACCTCGCTCAGCAGCGTGGCATCGAGGCGGGCCAGCAAGACCCCTTTGACATCCCCGGCAAACCCCCAGATCGGAGTAGCAAGAACGATGACCGGCGAATTGGTGACCCGGCTGATGATGACATTGGAAAACACGGATTTTCCGGCCATGGCGTCCTTGAAATATCCCCGGTCACCCAGCTCCGCCGTGCTGCCGTCGGGATACCTGGCCTGGCCGTCGGCATCGATGACGCCCATGCCCAGATATTTCATCCGCTCGGTTTCGCGTTCCAGGATCATTTGCTGCCGGTCCCAATTCATGGACCGGATCACGTCCCGGTTGGCGATCCCCTCCATGCCCACCAGATAATAGTCCAGACGGCTCCGGACCAATCGCGCGCCGTCTTGCGCCATGAGCTGGATATTCTCCTGCACCTGATTCAAGGCCGAGCGCTTGGCCTGGTCATAGGCGATGAATCCAAGGCCGGCGCAGACCAGAACCAGCAGACTCATAAAACCACCGATCAATTTCATGCGAATCGGAATCTTCTTCATCGTTTTCTCCGGTCCATTCAAGGTTAGTCGGTTCACGGTCTCGTCAGTACCATTGGGACATGAGTCATGCGTAGCTGCAATCCTCAAAACACTCGGGAAAGAGCGCTGCGCGCATTCAAGGTATCCCTACTCCACCCTGACAACTGGGCGTTTTGGAAGCATAACCTAGATTTATCTCAAGATAAAGAGGGAGATGCGAGAGGGGACTTCTTTCCCGCATGGAGGCGCGGGATCTCAAAAAAGGCCCTGCGCGAACATGAGCAACCGCAAAAGATGCGACCCGCCGATGTGGATGGCGGCGTCAAAGGCACCGGGCTTGAGTCGAATGGGGTTGTCGGCTAGGTCCATAAGTAATGACATTGTCCATAAAAAAATCTTCCTGGAGCGTGCTCGCATGAACGGACTTTCTTCCATAAATATATATTCGCCTGCTGACCTTTCGCAGTCCCTGCAGACCATGGACACGCCCTGCCTGCTTGTTGACGAGGCGCGGATGAACACCAACATCCTCCGTCTGCACGATCGCCTGCAAAAAGCCGGAGTGGCCTTCCGTCCTCATTTCAAGACGGCCAAATCGTGGGATGTGTTCAGCCGGATGATGACCGGTCCGCACGGTCCGGCCACGGTCTCCACACTGCGCGAAGCGGAGGAATTGATCCGGCATGGCGTGACCGACATCATCTACGCCGTCGGCATCTCCCCTGACAAACTGCCGCGAGTTCAAAGGCTTCGCAAGGGCGGGATCACACTTGCCGTTTTGCTGGACAGCGTGGAACAGGCCGTTGCGGTGGCCTCGGCGTCGGACCCTTTCGACCCCATCCCGGTGCTCATCGAGCTCGATTGCGACGGTCATCGCTCGGGCGTAAAGCCGCAGGATGCAACCCTGCTCCTGGCCATTGCAAAGGAACTGACACCCAAGGCACGGCTCATGGGCGTGCTGACCCACGCTGGCGAGAGCTACGAGGCGCGTGGGCAATCGGCGCTTGAAGCCGCCGCCGAGCAGGAACGCATGGCCGCGGTCACGGCCGCCGAGACGCTGCGCGCGGCCGGCCATCCGTGTCCGGTGGTCAGCGTCGGCTCAACGCCCACGGCCTTTACGGCTCAAAGCTACGAAGGCGTGACCGAGGTGCGCGCCGGAGTCTTTGTCTTTTTCGATCTGGTCCAGGCCGGCATCGGCATCTGCGCCACGGACGACATCGCCCTTTCGGTGCTGAGCACCGTCATCGGACATCAGCGCGAAAAGGGTTGGACGATCATCGACGCCGGTTGGACCGCGCTGTCCTCGGATCGCGGCACTGCCGGCCAGGCCGTGGACCAGGGGTATGGATTGGTCTGTGACGTCGCGGGTCATCCCATGGCCGATCTTGTAGTCACCATCGTCAACCAGGAACACGGCATTGTCTCGGCTCGCCCGGGCAGCCCCCGGTTGGACTGCGATCTGCCCATCGGCACGCGCCTGCGGATTCTCCCCAACCACGCCTGTGCAACAGCCACACAGCATGACCGCTACCATGTCATCGGCGCGGGAGAGAACACGGTGACGGAAATTTGGGAACGCGGCAGGGGCTGGTAGCGGCCCCTGCGCTTCTCAAAAAAACCAAATCCTGCCCTTGGTGAGTTTTTTTCAATCCAGCAAAGAGACCAGTTCCATGGGGTGCCGCAAAAGAACTGCCGCCCCGGCATCGAGCAGCTCCCGCTCGGCCCTGAATCCCCACAGCACGCCCACCGGGTGCATCCCGGCGTTGACGGCCGTGAACATGTCCACATCCGTGTCGCCCAGATACAGGATTTCCTCCGGTTGCACGCCCAGATGGCGGATGACCTGCCTTGGCCCGGCCGGATCGGGTTTCACGGCGACACCGGGCATCTGTCCCAGGGTCAATGTGAAATCCCAGCGCGAAAGAAATTCCTGCATGCAGAGTTCGGCAAAAGCCTGAGGCTTGTTGGTAAGCACGGCCATAGGGATCTTTCGGGCTGCAAGCGCACCCAGAAGCTCGGGTACGCCCTCGTAGAGGCAGGTTTTGTTCCGCCATCCGGATTCATATTCGCGCAGGAAGGATTGCAGGCACAGCGCTCGCAGCTCTTCATCCTGCCTGTCCGCAGGCAGGGCGCGGGCCACGAGACGGCTTGCCCCGCTGCCCACGAAATGCCGATAGGCGTCCACGGGGTGCGTCGCAAAACCGTGCTCCGCGAGCACCCGGTTCATGGCGTCAGCCAGATCGGCCAGAGTGTCGAGCAGGGTTCCGTCCATATCGAAAACGACAGCTTTGTATTTCACGATGACTTCCTTTTTATCCCAAGAAAATTTGCGCCTGAAAATGCAACGGTCCCCGAAGGAACGCCGCGATGGCGGCGGGCTGCCTTCGCGGTTTCATGATTTGCGTCGCAGCGGCACAAGGTGGTTTGGAAAATTAAGTTAGACAAGTTAAATTTTGTTGACTTCAGACTTAATCAGGAATAATTATCAATTCCATCAAGCATGCATAATCATGAACAATCAATCATATGGAGCTAGCAATGAGCGTACTCGTAAGCAAACAGGCACCTGATTTCACCGCACCCTCCGTAACTCCGGGCGGATGCATCGAGGACTTTACCCTCTCCTCGTTACGCGGAAAATATGTCGTGCTTTTTTTCTGGCCGCTGGACTTCACCTTTGTCTGCCCCACAGAGATCATCGCCCATGATCGCCGCCTGCAGGAATTTCGTGACAGAGGCGTTGAGGTTGTCGGCATTTCCATAGACTCCCAGTTCACCCATTTCGCCTGGCGCTCCACCCCCGTGGACCAGGGCGGCATCGGTCCGGTGGGCTTCAGCATGGTCGCGGACGTGAAGCACGAGATCGCTAGGGCCTATGGCATCGAACACCCCGATGCAGGCGTGGCCCTGCGCGCCTCCTTCCTGATCGACCGCGAGGGCGTGGTGCAGCATCAGGTCGTGAACAACCTGCCGCTTGGACGCAACGTTGATGAAATGCTGCGACTCGTCGACGCCCTGCAGTTCACCGAGAAATACGGCGAGGTCTGCCCTGCCGGATGGCAAAAAGGCGACATCGGCATGAAGCCCGACGCCGGCGGAGTGGCCGACTACCTCGCCAAAAACGTGGAAAAGCTTTAAGGATTTTACGGCACAGGCAAAAAAAGGCCGCCCGGGACGATGACGCCCGGGCGGCCTTTTTTTGCTTGCAGGCGGATTGTCTGTTATGCGGGTTAGCATCGTCAGGCGATTTTGTCATGAATCCCGAATGTGATTATTCCCGGCCATATGACAATATCTAATGTGACGCATGAGGTTTCAAGATTTATCTGCACACGTGACTTTTGTTTCCAGCTAGGACCAGTCCAAGGGAGGTACCATGAAAATCAGCGCGTCCGCACGCATCAGCGGTGTGATCCTCATAATCTGCGCCATGACGCTGCTTTCCGGCATCGGCATGTCGGCGCAAGCCGAAGAGTTTTCATCCAAGCATCACCGTTTTCGCGTCACGGCCGTGGCCAGCGGACTGGAACATCCGTGGAGCCTGGCCTTTCTCCCCGACGGAGATATGCTGATCAGCGAACGCCCAGGACGGTTGCGCATCGTCCGGGATGGAGTCCTCCTGGAAGAACCGGTTCAGGGCCTGCCCCAGATTCGGGTGCGGGGACAGGGCGGCCTGCTTGACCTTCTTCCACATCCGGATTTTGCAAAAAACCGTCTGCTCTATTTCAGTTATTCCGGGAATTTAAATGGCGATGTGACCACGCACGTGGCCCGGGGAAGGCTTGAGGACGATACGCTCAAAGACGTTGAGGTACTCTTCAGGGCGGAACCCGCCTCTTCGGGCAGGGTGCACTTCGGATCACGACTGAGCTTTGACGGCCAGGGCCATCTCTACATCAGCGTGGGCGACCGGGGGCAAATGCAGCGCGCGCAAAAGCTGGATGACCATGCCGGAAAAATCATCCGTATCCATGAAGACGGGCGCGTCCCCGAGGACAACCCTTTCGTTGGCGAACAAGGCGCATGGCCAGAAATATTCAGCTACGGACACCGCAATCCCCAAGGCATGACCGTGCATCCGCAAACCGGAGAAATCTGGACCCACGAGCACGGCCCCAAGGGCGGGGACGAGATCAACATCATCCATCCCGGTGTCAACTACGGCTGGCCTGTCGTTACCCTTGGCATCGACTACACCGGTTTCACCATCGGGGAGGGGCTCAAGCACATGCCCGGCATGGCTGACCCGTTGCATCACTGGACTCCATCCATCGCACCGTCGGGCATGACTTTTTACACGGGCGAAGCCTTTCCCGCATGGAAAGGAGACCTTTTTGTCGGCGCCCTCTCCCACCGCCACCTCGCGCGCCTGAAGCTGGCCGGAGAGGTTGTGATCGAAGAGGAACGGCTCCTTGAAAACCTGCGACTGCGCATCCGCGACGTGCGCCAGGGCCCGGACGGCAACCTGTGGCTGCTCACGGACCACGATCCCGGCCAGCTGCTGCACCTTGAGCCTGCCGACTGATCAGAACCTGAATCGGCTGACCAGCTTCTCCAGATGCGAGGACAGGTCGGCCAGCCCTCCGGCGCTGCGCAGCACCATCCTGCTTTCGTCCTGCATGGCGTTGGATGAATCCAGAACCAGCCTTATCTCATCGCTGATTTCTCTGGTCATGACGGAACTCGACGTGACGTTGGAATTGATTTCGGCGATGCCCTGGGCGACCTGATTCACGTTATTGGAGATGTCCCTGGTCATGACGGCCTGCTCCTCCATGGCTTCCGATATGGAGATGACGATGTCGTTCATGTCCTCGATGACGGAAATGATCTCCGCGATTTCGCTGGCGGTGACGGTGGTCACCTTCTGGATGGCCGCGACCGTTCGGCGGATGTTTTCCGTGGCGGCCGCGGTCTGCTGGGATAGCTCCTTGATTTCTCCGGCGACCACGGCGAAGCCGCGCCCTGCGGCCCCGGCCCTGGCGGCCTCGATGGTTGCGTTCAGGGCCAGCAGGTTGGTCTGGGAGGAAATGGCCGCGATGCTTGCCGTCACGGAGCCTATTTCATTGGCGGCCTTGCCCAGCTGGTCCATGTGGCGAGTGGTTTCCGCGGCCTTGACCACGGCATCCGAGGTTGTGCGCTTGGCCAGTTCGGCGCTCTGTGCCACGCCCTGAATGGTCGCCGCCAGTTCGGTCGTGGATGCGGCCACGCTGCCGACGTTGACCGTGGCCTGCTCCATGGCGGCGGATACGGAATGCATGTTTTCGCTCACGGACTTGGCCGAGCTGTTTACGGCTTCGGCCCTACGCGTGGTTCCGGCGGAATTGTCGGTCAGGCCGGTTGACAAGGCGTCAAGCTCCGAGGACGCACCGGACAGAGAGCCGGTGGCCGTGACGATTTCCGCGAGCATCTCCCTGCTCTTGGCGACCATGGAGTTAAGGGAATCAGCCAGGTGCCCGATCTCGTCCCGAGCCGGGTAGACGATGGTTGCCGTGTAATTGCCGGCGGCCACCTCGTCGGCAAGCATGGCCATGCGCCGCACCGGAGCCAGCAGGACACGCCCCGCGATGCAGATCAGGATCACGGACAAGGCCAGCGGCAGAATCAGGCTGATCAGAGAATTTTTGATCAGCCGCGCATTGACCCCGTCCATGAGGTCCTCTGTCGCGACCCAGGTCGCAAAAGTCAGATTCCAGGGCTCGAAGGTCTGCAGGGCGACTTCCAGATGCCTTCCATCCTGCATGACAAAGGCAGCATGCCCGTTGTTTGCCTTGGCCTCACGGATGCCCGCGGCTACTTCGCCCTCCTCGGGCAAGGAGATGATGTCTCGCCCGAGAGCATCAAAGGCGAGTGTCCCGCCGTGTCCATCGACACGGACATTGCGCACGAAATCCGCAAAGGCGTCACTGATCAAAGGATGCGTAATTTCCAGAGCCCCGAGTACCTTGCCTTCGTTCAAATCCGTGAAGGGAACGTAGGCCGCCATGCGCCACGCCCCTCCCAGCCAGGCGATGCCTTCCCAGCTTTGATTGGCCATGACCGCCTTCTGGATCGCGGAATCCTCCCCGATGAAAGACCCCTTGCCCCAGAACGGCAATGCAGATTCAAGAGATGTGGAAATGCGCACCAGCTTGCCCTCGTGAACTTGCAGCACCGAGGCCACTCCACCGGTGAACTGGGCGACCTTGCGCATCACGGCATCATCCTCATGCAGATAGACTGACCCGTGCTTCATGGCGGGAATGATTGACTTGCTGGACTCTCCGCCTTCCTGATTCACAAGATCAAGTTCGGCATCCATGAGCACTTCAGGAACAGGAAAACCACCCAATTCGAACTGAGTTTTCATGATATCCCGATCGATGATGATCTTTTTTTGCATGAGAGCATGTTGCAAGGTCACTGATTCCACCAAGGTGGAAGAGATGCTGAAAAGCCCATCGCGTCCTTGACGCAAGACGTCATTTCTCGTCATGAATATCTGCGACAGGGACAGACATAAAACTGTCACAAGAACGATGGCTATGGTGACGACAGAAAGCTTGATCTGAAATCCGAGATTTTTTCCCATACGTTTCGCACCTTGAATAAGATGATGTTTTAAAATGGATAGTTTGAAGAATTGTCTATCACGGACGTTGCTGTCTTGTGCGTTGAAAATGTCAAAAACGGATGACAGGATGGTGACAGGAGCGTGACGAACTCGCCCATTGATCAGAGTCGGAAAGAATTCGGATAAGGCAGATCAAAATTTCAACAATGATCCCTGCGGAGCGACGCTTGGGGAAAATTCTCGAATATTAACCGGAGCAGCAAGACATGCATAAATTTGACGCGCAGCAAATTCTATTTTCACCGACGGGAACAACCAGAAAGATTCTGGAATCCATAGCCTCGGGTCTGGCGCCCGACACCTGCACGCAACTGGAATTGACGTATCCTGACTCAGAGAAATTATCTTTGGGTGCTCAGATCGAAGACGGCGAGGTGGCACTCATCGGGATGCCGGTTCATGCAGGACGAATTCCCGCTCTGGCAGTGGAAAGACTGCGCGCTTCCGTGCAGGGAAAAGGACGCAAGGCGGTGCTTGTGGTCGTCTACGGGAACAGGGCCTACGAAGACGCCCTGCTGGAGCTTCGGGACCTGGCCGTGGAACTGGGGTTTGTGCCGGTCGCGGCAGCGGCCTTCGTGGGGGAACATTCCTTTTCCACTTCGGATCTTCCTGTGGGTCACGGACGACCGGACAAGATCGATCTGGAGAAGGCGCTGAGCTTTGGAAGAAGCGTGCGGGAAAAAATGCTCGAAGGTGGGGACGGCGACGGCAACACCCAGGTGCTGGAGGTACCGGGAAATTTTCCGTATCGCGAAGGAGTCCAGCCTGCCCCGATCTCACCCGAGACCGACGCCGACACATGCGTTCTCTGCGGCGATTGCGTCAGGTCCTGTCCCTCCAACGCCATCACCCTGACCAACGACTCCGTGGAAACCGACAAGATGGCGTGCCTGCGCTGCTGCGCTTGCGTCCGCGTCTGTCCGACTGGGGCCAGGGTCATGGTCCATCCGAGAATTTTGGAACTTGGACGCACCCTGCATGAAAAATTTGCCGAGCGTCGCGAACCCGAGCTGTTTTTTTTGAGGGATAGGCGCAATCGAAGTTGAAACGCCAGGCGTGCTTGGAATAAAAAAAAGGGGCGTCTCAGACGCCCCTATATAATTCAAATAACGGCCGCAGCCAAATCAAAGCCAGTCAAAATATTGCTTGAGCTTGCTCGGATGGCGTTTGGTGTCGTTTTCCTGCTCCTGGGCGTAAAAATAAGCCACTTTGGCCTTTGATTTGGCCAGTTGCACGATTTCATCCAGTTCGGAAAAATTCTCGATGATGTATGCGTAACGTGTCCATGCCGCATTGTACGAGCCGGACTTGAAGTAAAAATCCGCCACGAACATTTCATGTTCGGCCATCAACTTTCTGCACTTGACTATATAATCAAGAGCTTGGTCTCGATAAGCACTGTCAGGATATGCATTCACAAGTCTTCTGAAAGACTCGACAGCTTCACCAAGTTGCGTGTGCGGCAGGTCGATGGATCGATGTGAGTTGTATTTGTTCACGCCAATCTGAAACAGAACGTAATCGATGGATTCATGGCGTGGATGCATGTTCAGGAATTCTTCGTACGCATCGACGGCTTCCAGATACTGCGCATCAAGGGCGTACGAATCGCCAAGCATGAGTCTGGCTTCCGTGGCGTAAGGGCTGAACGGGTATCTGTCATTGAGTTTGGTCAAGGAATCAATGGCTTCAACATATTCCTTGTCTTGCATGAAGCCACGAGCATTCTCGTAAAGCTCCTGGGCGGTGTCTTCAGGCGGAGTCAAGAAGTAATAGTCAATGGCTCCACACCCGTTTAAAAGCAGGACAAAAGAAAAAAGAATCAAATAGTTACGCATTACAATTACCTGGCTCACGGTAAATGGAAGTGATGGGACGAGATTGAATGCCATTTAGCTGATCGTCGGCAAAATGCTCCAAGCTCAACACAAAAAAGGAAGGGTGACCACTACGCTTTCGCAGCCACCCCCATCAGACAATCTCAAGGATCAACAGCAATTAGAGAGCCTTGTCACTGAGCATCTGCTTCAGGCTGGCTTTGGAGACAGCGCCTGTGACCTGCTCCACGACTTCTCCGTTCTTGAAAAGGATCAAGGTCGGGATGGCGCGGATTCCGTACTTGCTCGGTGTACCGGGATTTTCGTCGACATTCATCTTGACGATCTTGACTTTGCCCTCGAATTCCTGGGTCAATTCTTCAATCACGGGAGCAATGGCCCTGCACGGTCCGCACCACGGTGCCCAAAAATCCACCAATACAGGAAGATCACCTTTCAAAACTTCCGCTTCAAATCCGGCATCGTTCACTTGTGCAGCCATTATTCACTCCTTGAAGAAAGGGTTTACAATAAAATCATTGGGAACAATCTTTCCCCGTGGGATGGCCTCAAAATCCATGGAACTCATGAGACCTCTATTCGCCCACTGAACTCCTGCGTACGCTATCATAGCCGCATTATCACCACAATAGTTTTGCGCGGGAGCTAAAAATTTGAATCCCCGGTCGCGCGCAAACGTAGAAAATCTTTGCCGAAGATGGCTGTTGGCAGCCACCCCGCCGGCCAGGCACAGGGTTTTGACCTCTTGACAGCGCGCCACGGCCCGTCTGGTCTTCTCAAGCAGGGTCTCGACGATCGTCTCGTTCACCGTGGCGCAAAGGTCCTTGATTTCCTGAGGGATGCTTTCCACGTCAAAGGAGGCATAGTCAATGGCGGCAAATGATTTTTTATACACATATTGCGCAACCGCCGTCTTCAGACCGCTGAAACTGAAATCACAGTTGTCGTTGTGCAGATACGGCTTTGAAAAAAGACGCGGATTCGCAGTGCCGTGCCCGGCCAGAATGTCTATGTATTTCCCCCCTGGATAGGGAAGATTCAAAACCTTGGCAATCTTGTCGAACGCCTCGCCCGCGGCATCATCAAGCGTCTTTCCGAGCAGGTTGAATTCGCAGGGAGCGGGCATTTCGTAGATGTGCGTATGCCCCCCGGAAACGAGAACGCCAAGGGCTGGGTACTCGATGGCTTCGGTAAAATCGCAGGCCAGCAGATGCGCATGGAGGTGATTGACCCCTATGATCGGAATCCCGAGCGACAAGGACAACGACTTGGCATAGGAGATGCCGACCAGAAGCGCGCCCAGCAGGCCCGGTCCGCGCGTTACCGCAATGAGGTCGATACCCTGCCCAGCTGGCCGATCCGCGCTTTGAAGCACCGAGGAGACAAGCCCGTCCAGCAGGCGCAGGTGTTCCCGCGAGGCCAGTTCCGGCACGACTCCGCCAAAAACCGAATGCATGGGAATCTGCGTGTGCACAAGATCGGTGATGAGATGTCCGTCTTGCCATAGCGCGACGGAGGTCTCGTCACAGGAGGTTTCAATGCCAAGACAAATCATCTTCTGCACATGTTTTTAAGAGATGCTGGGGACAAAGTGAATTCCTAGCTTTTGGCGGCGTCTGCATAGAACTTGAGGACAACCTCGACGTCTTGCTTGGATCCTATGAACAAGGGCACGCGCTGATGCAGTTCCTGAGGCTCGATGTCCAGGATGCGGCGAATTCCGTCCGTCGCGAGTCCGCCGGCCTGCTCGGCGATCATGGCCATGGGGGCGGCTTCGCACATGAGTCGCAGCTTGCCTGAAGGCTTGCGCAAATCACGCGAGTCGGCGGGATACATGAAAATGCCGCCGTAAATCAGATTTCGGTGGAAATCGGAAACCAGGGAGCCGATATAGCGCGAGCTGTAAGGACGACCAGTAGCGCTGTCATTGGATTTGAAATAATTCACAATATTTTTTGTGGGCTCGTCCCAATAGGAAAAATACCCTTCGTTGACGGAGTAGATTCTTCCCCGTTCCGGAATTTTTATGTCCGGGTGGGAGAGCAGGAACTCGCCCACGCTGGGATCAAGAGTGAACCCGTGAACACCGTTTCCGGCGGTATAGACCATCATCGTCGAGGAACCATAGATGATGTACCCGGCCGCGACCTGCATGGAACCCTTCTGGAGCAGGTCGCCGACGCTTACGGCCTGCTGATCGAAGGACGTCCGGCGGTAAATGCTGAAAATGGTTCCGATGCTGACATTTGCGTCGATGTTGGCCGAGCCGTCCAGTGGATCAAAGATAAGGATGTAGTCGCCGACGGGATACTGGCGGGGGATCGGGATAAAGTCAGCGTTTTCCTCCGATACCATAGCGCAAAGCACGCCGGCCCGTTCCATTCTTCTGATGATGACACGGTTGGCGAAATCATCCAACTTCTGGACGATTTCTCCCTGTACGTTCACTTCCCCGGTAACGCCGAGAACATCAAGCAGACCAGCCTTGGAAACTTCGCGATCGATGATCTTCGCGGACAGGATCAGTTCGGTCAGCAATCTGGTGAAACGACCAGAGGCCATTGGCCTCTCTTTTTGACGCAGGAGCAAATGTTCGACAACTGTTACTTGGCGCATGCTTATTACTCTTGATTGAGATGTAAATATACAAGATTATCAGAACCCATGCTTCTGATCCAATACCACTGTTTGTCATTAATCTCAATACTTCCTGAATACTTGGATGCATTTCTCAAATTTATGCATGCTTCGGAATAATTCGCGATTGCTGGTCCGCAAATCTGATCGTCAATAGCGATCACGGTTCGGTTGTCAGGTATTTCAACCGCGAGAGCGTTCATATCGACTTCAACGACTGTCGTCTTGTATTGCCCGTCTGGCGTTGAGTAAAGATGGATAAAGAATTGTCGATTGTCTTTAAATACAAAAACCCTGCTCTTCTCAGGAGTGAAGTCAGCCAGTATAGTGCGGATCGCCGGATCAAAGCCAAGTGCGTCATCGCCGGAAATAAAAAGCTGATCCTGATCCAAAACCGCGACATTCTTGATCCACGGCTGAATAGATTTTTGATATTCAATCCAATTTTCATCCACGCGTGAATCAAAAAGATCGAGCTGGTTTGCCAGCCGAACAATTTTACTGTCAACAGTATAATAATCATCCAGAAACTCTGCAGGAATATCAGCGGAAAGTGTGTCTTCGTAATCAATACTTGCTACCGGATTAACGTAATCATTGTAATATTGCTGCGTAACCTTAACAGGTTTGCACGCTACAAGTAAAAGCAACGCAAGGATTGGAATGATAAATTTCATGGAGTCTCTCGGAATCGATTGGAATTGAATAAGAAAGTACCAAAAAAGGCAAACTCATGTAAAAAATGAAAATTTATAAGGACCTATAGTTGCGACAAAAAAGAATCAAGAGGGAATTTCGCCGTGAAGTTTCAATCGGCGTTCAGGGATTGCGGATTGGATTTTTGTTCAAGACGATCCGCCAGGGTGTTGAGCACAAAAAAAAGTTTGTTGTTTTTTTCGACCGCCGGATCGGGCACGCTGCCCAATTCCTTGTGCGCGTTGGCGCGCAGTGCGCTCAACTCCTTCCGCTCTTCCTCGTTGACCACCCCTTCCAGCAGATCGTCGTAAATCTTTATGGCCTGCGCGAATTCCCCCTGGGCCACCAGGAGTTTGGCCATGGTTTTCGTCTTTATTCCGGAATTGAGGCAAATTTGGGCGACTTCTTCGGCATCAAGATCCTGTTCCGGTTCGACACTTGGAGAGTCCGAACTGGTCAGTTCGGTGTAATGGCCTATGCCGTAGGTCAGGAGTTTGAGCAGATCGACATCTTCACCCCGTGCGTTTCGTTCAACCAGAAAAGACGCCAACGCCAAATCGGAGCGCTGGGACTTTGCATAGTGTGCGCGGAGGCTCACCCAGAATTTTTCATAGGACAGCAGCTTGGAGAACACGGAAAACGCCTTGTTTTCAGCGGCCGAAGTATCGCCGACTTCGCTCAAGAGCTCAATCAGATACAGCTGCGCTTCAAGATAGTCAGGATGATGTTCTATCCCCTTTTGTACAATCTCGATGGCTCGTTGGGTATGACCTTGCTTCCGATACAGCCGGGCCAAAGGAAAAAAAATCTTTGATCCCGAGTCATGCTCCAGAAGTTCGTCGAAAAGGTGTAGTGTATCGTTCATATTATTTCAGGATGTACATCAGTTCATTGTCGGCGACGTAAAAAAGCTCGCGCTTTATCAACCTGTTTACATATTGGTCATTCTTCTTGAGAATGCGAATTTCAGAACTAATTTCCCTGTTCCGAAAATCGACACCGTCAATTTTCTCTTGCACACTTTCTATCTTGTTTTTCAAATCATTATAAACAGGCAATCCGCTGTCTTCATCAAATATCTTGAAGACAAGAAATATATTGATTATGCACAGCAGAAAAAGAAAAATCTGATTTTTACCATGAATCATGAACTACCCTTTCATATGCAGTCTTTGTGCTGCAACAGCCCAAGGCTCACTATAGCTTTTGAATTCACCCATAGCAAGGTCAAGAATGTTTTCGATTCTTTCACTGTCTTTCGCGCTGACAACGGCATTTACGCCTCTGAAAAAGGCTTCGTTGGCATGCAGACTCTTGCAGTCGGCTTCGACCAAAATGATGTTGACATCCCGGCGGCGCAATCCGTTCCATTTCCTGACAACACCCAGGATGGCCTTGGCCTCTTCCGATTCTTCAAGGATAAGGATGTTGTAGTAATTGATGCGAACCTTATCCAACGCCTCGTGAATAAGTGCGGTTTCGGAAACAAAAATGCCACGCGATTTCAGGAAAAGGCCTATTCTCTCGGAGAGTTTCCTGTTCTTGACAAACAAAAACGCCACTGTCGCATCATGCGGAAAATGTTCAGGCGGGGCGATTTTTTCATTTTCGCTTTCCTGATCGACGACAATCGGTTCTCTGCACTTTGGACAATTGAGTTTGAACTTTCTGGTTTCAGGAATACGGTCGTCCGGTATCACAAAACTGGATTTGCAGTGAGTGCACGTGATGTCCATTCTAACCTCTCAAAAAAAGGAGCTCTTGCGATCATATTCATGATCAAGTTCAAGGCCTTCAATATCCGTAACCTTCTCTCCTCGGGCGGTTTTGATCTTGTCCAGCATCTGGGCCAGGCGTGATTTGTCCGATCCGTAGAGCATGGCGACATCTTCGGTGATGATGTTTTCGTAAAACTGGTTGGCAATGTACTTGTCGAAAGTGATCATGCCGTAGGCATCACCGGATTCAACAATGTTATAAAAGGACTTGTCTTCGCTCTCACCGTTATAAATCACTTCCTTGATGCGCAAGTTCGATTTCAAAACCTCGAAAGCGGGCACTCGCCCACCACCAAGACGCGGCATCAATCTTTGCGAAACGACAAACTTGAGACTCTCAGCCAGACGAGATCTGATCAATCGCTCTTCGGCAAGCTCAAACATGCCGATGATGCGGTTGATCGTCTGGCCGGTGTCGCTGGTATGCAGGGTGCCGAGCACGAGATGGCCTGTCTCCGCAGCCTCCAGAGCAATGGTGATCGTATCGCGGTCCCGGATTTCACCCACCAGGATAACCTTTGGCGCCTGGCGCAACGCAGCTCGCAGCCCCGACGAGAAAGAATCGAAATCAAGGCCGAGTTCACGCTGGTTCACGGTCCCGAGCTTGTGCTCGTGAACATATTCGATCGGGTCCTCAAGGGTGACGATATGCTTGCGGTGCATCTGGTTTATGTTGTCGATGAGGGCGGCAAGGGAAGTGGTTTTACCCGTGCCGGTGGCGCCGGTGACCAGAATGAGGCCGAACTTCTCCTTGGACATTTCGTAAAAAACTTCAGGCAGGGCGAGGTCCTTGATCGTGGGCACTATGGAGGTCAGCTTGCGCATCACGATGGCCAGCGAGCCCTTCTGCCCCAACACGTTGACCCTGAAGCGGCAGCGGCCAGGCAGTTCGTAGGAGAGATCGCAGGAGCCTGTGCGCAACTGATCCTCATAAAGGCGCATATTGCGGCCCATGAGGCACATGGCCACGGCTTCGACCTGAATGGGCAGGAGAGGTCCAGGGTTCGGCTCCAGCTTGGCGTTGACGAGCTCGCCGTGAACTTCCGCCTGCACGTGCTTGTTTACCGTGAAGAGGATATCCGAGGTATCAGGTGCGAAATCGAGAACCTGATGCAGGATATGGTCAAGATGCGCTCTTTGCATACTACACCTCGGTGAAATCTTGGGGCGGGGTGGTCAGAAATTCCCTGAATTTCGATTTTGTGGCCGCCTTGTTGTACGCCTGCTCGGCGTCGATGACACCGGCGGTGAGAAGTTTCATGATGGCATCGTCGATACTCTGCATGCCGAACTTTCGTCCGGTTTCGATAACGGAGTTGATCTGGAAGATCTTGTTTTCGCGGATCAGATTGCGCACGGCGGGGGTGGCGATGAGGACTTCAATGCCTGCCACGCGCCCGGGCTGGTCAATACGCTTGAAAAGATTCTGCGCGATGATGGCTCTCAGGGAATCGGCGAGGCCGGAGCGGATCTGGCCCTGCAAATCACCGGGAAAGACCTCGATGATACGGTCGATGGTTTTCGAGGCGGAGATGGTGTGCAGGGTCGCAAAAACCAGATGACCCGTCTCGGCGGCTTCAAGGGCCAGCTGAATGGTTTCCAGGTCTCGCATTTCGCCGACCAGGATGATGTCCGGGTCCTCGCGCAAGGCCCCGCGCAAGGCCGCGCTGAAGGACAGGGTGTCCCTGCCGACTTCGCGCTGGTTGATCAGGCAGTTCTGAGGTTCGTGCACGAATTCGATGGGGTCTTCGATGGTCAGGATGTGATCCTTGCGGATCTTGTTCACGTAATCGACAATGGCTGCCAGGGTTGTCGATTTACCGCTTCCGGTCGGGCCGGTGACCAGCACGAGCCCTTTGGGCAAGAGCGCCAGATTCTTGAGGATATTCGGTAGGCCCAGTTCCTCGATGGTGAGGATCTTTTGCGGAATTTCGCGAAAAACCGCGCCTATTCCGCGTTTCTGCATGAAAAAGTTGGCGCGGTACCGAGCCAGGTGAGTGACTTCGTAGGAAAAATCCACATCACCACATTCTTCGAATGTCTTGATCTTGTTTTCAGGGGTAATTTCGTAGAGCAGTTTCTTGAGTTCTTCGTGTTCAAGAAATTTGTACTTGATGCGCTGCATTTCGCCATGCAGTCGGATAATCGGTTGCGAACCTGATGAGAGATGAAGATCCGAGGCCCCAAGCTCATGCATCATCTTGAAAAAAGCATCTATTTGAGCCATTTATGCCGTCCTCCAAAGGAACTGTCCGCAAAAAATGAAAATCTGTGATAGGCAAGCAGATTCTTGTCGCACCCTTCAGTTCAAATAAGTTGGGTTTATCTATACACTAAAATTCAGAGAAACAAAATGCAAAGTTCAGTCACCCCAAATCCGATAAAAGCCGTAAAGATAATTCCACCCCGAGTACAGAGTGAGCACCACCGCGACAAGCAGCAGCAAAAAGCCCAATTGCGCAGTGTCGATCCCAAATAACGGGTAGTGATAAATGAGCGGGACCAGCGCGACGCTCTGCATGATTGTCTTCATCTTTCCATATTTGTCTGCCGCGATAACCTGCCCCTTGTCCGCGGCTATGGCCCGCAATCCGGTGACAAGCAATTCCCGGACAATGACAATGATCGCGATCCATGCCGGAATCCAATTCAACTCCACCAGCATGATCAGAACCGATGCAATGAGTATCTTGTCTGCCAATGGATCGAGGAATTTCCCGAAATTGGTGACCTGATTGTACTTTCTGGCCCAGAAGCCATCAGCAAGATCGGTAAGGATGGCGACAAGAAAGAAGACCGTCGCCAACAGACAGGTTGTCGGGTTGGGGAAATACAGCAAGGCGATAATAAAAGGCACCGCCAATATTCGAAACACCGTGAGGGCATTTGGTACGTTCATCATTTTTTTATTCATAATGTTGAAGTCGCGCCCAAACTTTATCTACATATTTTTGAGTTTCGGCGTATGGAGGGATTCCTCCATATTTTTTAACGGCATTTGGCCCTGCATTATATGCCGCGACAGCAAGACGCCTATCAGGAAATGTATCAAGCAAATACTTGAGATAACGAATACCCGCATCGATATTTTCCGAGGGGTCGAAAGGATCCTCAAGATCGAGATCCCTTCCTGTTTCAGGCATGATCTGCATCAAGCCCTGCGCCCCGGCGGTTGAAACCGCAGCGGCATTGAATCCGGACTCGACATCAATCACCGCCATCACGAGTTTTTTGTCTACATCATATTTGGAACATAAGCCGGAGACTATGGTGTTCACTTCTTCAACGCTTCTGTGATCGCGCTTGAAGGCAACAATTGCATTCCGTATATAATTGATCGTCTTTTGAAACTTGTATGGCTTGTATTTTCTTGAATTTGGAATGTCCGTTATGCAAAGACTCCCATCCTCCTTGACCATATAATAGATTCCTTTGGCGTGGACGCTCTGTCCAGCCAAGAAAAAAAACTGTAGGGCAACAAGAAATGAAAGTACCAAGCCACGTTTCATGAAATTCGTATCACCATTTTCCTATACATGACTGCTTGAAACGGCCTCCAGGCTGTTTTCGGCGGCGGCGATGACCCGGTCCGCCATCTCAAGCAAGGCCGTCTTGGCCGGACATTCAATATCGAGCATGACCACGGGCTTGCCCAGATCCCCGGCGACCACCGTGACCGGATCAAGCGGGATGGCGCCGAGAAACGGCAGCGAATATTTTCTGGCCAGCTCCTCTCCACCGCCCTTCTTGAACAGGTCGATCTTCTGCGCACAGTGCGGACAGATCAGACCGCTCATGTTCTCGACGACACCGAGAATGTTCGCCTTCACATACTGAAGAAAGTTAATCGATTTTCGCACGTCTGCCAAAGAAATTTCTTGAGGCGTCGTGATGACGATGCTCAGGGCATCGGGGACTGTCTTGAGCACGGCCATTGGCTCGTCGCCCGTGCCAGGAGGGGAATCAATGACCAGAAAATCAAGCTCGCCCCAGTCCACATCGGACACGAACTGGCGGATGGCCGAGGTCTTCATGGGGCCCTTCCAGAGCACGGCCTGATCCGGATCCTTGAGCAGGGACTCCATGGACACCACCGCCAGGTTTTCACTGTATCGCTTGGGCTGGATGCCCTTTTGCGGATCGATGTCCAGAAGGCCGGTCAGCCCGAGCAGGTGCGGAACGCTGGGTCCGTGGATGTCGACGTCCAGCAGGCCGACCTTGTAGCCCTTGATGGCCAGGGCGGCGGCCAGATTGGTGGATACGGAGCTCTTGCCCACTCCACCCTTGCCGCTCATGACGAAAAGCTTGTATTTGATCTTGGACAGGGTGCTGGCGATGACCTTGTCCTGACGTTCGAGCTTGGTTTCCGGGCTGTCCTGGATCGTTCCCAGGGTGTTCTTGCCGGAGCAGCTGGAACAGGATGAATTGGTTTCGGACATTTTTCCTCCGGGGATATGGGCCATCCGCGGCCGTTCTGAGCGGCTGCGTGGGCCAGATATTCATGTAAAGGTTACGCGGCGTTTATTGACGGCACGCATCGATGCACCAGGAGCGGCTCCGCGCTCCGCGACACCAGGGGTCACCAGCCGTGCGATCCAACCAGATCAACGAAAGCGACGGAGCCGTGATCTTCCTGATGGATGCGCCCTTCCTTCTTGAAAATCCTGAGCAGTCGCTGGTCCCTTCGGGTCGCGCCCACGGGGATGAGCATGATGCCCGGGTCCGTCAACTGCTCCAGCAAGGGCGCGGGCACCTCGGGGCCTCCGGCCGTGACGATGATGCGATCAAAGGGTCCCTGGTCGGGCCAGCCCATGGTCCCGTCGTCGAGCTTGACCCGTACATTGAAGTATTTCATCTGCAAAAGTCGGCTGCGGGCGGTCATGTAAAGCTGTTTGATCCGCTCCACCGTGAAGACCTCCGCTCCCATGGCCGCAAGTATGGCGGCCTGATATCCGGAGCCGGTGCCTATTTCAAGGATGCGCATGCGCGGACGGACGACCAGAAGCGATGTCATCAGGGCGACGATGTATGGCTGGGAAAGTGTCTGCCCAAGACCGATGGGCACGGGATGATCACCGTAGGCCTGCATCTGCAGGGCTTCATCGACAAAGAGATGACGCGGTACCTGACGCATCACCGACAGCACGCGTTCGTCGGTGAGCCCCCTGGCCTCGATCTGCTCCCGCACCATTCTTTCCCGATTGCGAAGAAATCCCTTCAACGTGAAGCTCTCCCGGTCTGCTCGATTCATTGGAAATCATTACCAGAAAGATGGTTGCAAACCAGATTTCACCATCCAAGTCAACACGGACATCATTGTGAACCGTCCTTCGTCGCCCGCGCCAACCTTTTTCTTGCCCGCGATGCTGGAATCGGAAAGAATGCTTAAAAAAGGAGAATGCCATGTTCCAGGTAAAAAATATCATGACCAAGGATGTTTTCACCCTCAATCACAACGAAAGTCTGAGCGCGGCCAAGGATCTGATGGATCTGGCCCGCATCCGCCACATCCCCATCGTCGATAACCAGGGCAAATTCACGGGCCTGCTTACGCATCGCGACATTCTGGCCGCGACCATCTCCGAGTTGGCCGGCATTGATCGTCAGACCCAGGATGAAATCGAGTCCGGAATTCCCATCCGCGAAATCATGCAGACCGACGTGGTCACCGTCACCGCGGAACTTTCCTTGAAGGAAGCCGCCAGATTGTTGCTGGAAGAGAAGTACGGATGCCTGCCCGTGGTTTGCGACGACAAGCTCTGTGGGATCATCACCGAAGCCGACTTCCTGCGGCTGACCATCGATCTGATGGATGCCGTGGAGCCGGAAGACTAGCAGGCCGCCCCAAAACGCAGGGCTGCCGTGTCAGCGAAAAAAGCCAGACCGCTTATGTATGCTTAATACACTGCGCATCCTGGCTTTTTCGCTTCCCTGCATCTCACCAATTTTCAAGCGGCCTGCAAATTTGATCTTTTCAAAAGTCTGATAGCCCCGCTCCCTTCTAGAAAAGAAAAACGGCGGCCAGCCCCAGAAAGGTGAAAAACCCGATGCTGTCCGTCAAGGTCGTCAGGAAGATGCTTGAAGCCTGGGCCGGATCGCGTCCAAGTTCCTTGAGTATGAGGGGGATGGACGCTCCGGCCACGGCACCGAGGAGCATGTCGAGACCCAGGGCCACGGCCATGACCACGGCCAAGCCAAGGTTGTGCGTCCAGGTGAAGAGGCCTAAAAAAACCAGCGCACCGACGATGAGCCCGTTGGCCGTTCCGATCTTGGCTTCACGCAACACCGCCACCCAGCTCTTCTTGCGGTTGAACCGCTCCATGGCCAACTGCCGGATCATGACCGCCAGGGCCTGCTGCCCCGTATTTCCAGCCTGATTGGCGACGATGGGCATGAGCGCGGCCAGGATTGCCATCTGCGCGATGGTCCCTTCGAACAGATGCACCACGTAGGCGGATACGGCGGAGTTGAGCACATTGAGAACCAGCCAGGGCAGGCGCATGCGCAGGGAATAGGTCCACGGCGAATCCACGGTTTCGTCCCGACCCGCGCCGACCATGGACTGCATGTCCTCGCTGGCCTCCTCCTGGATGATGTCGATGACGTCATCGACGGTGACCATGCCCAGAAGGCGCTGCTCGTGGTCCACGACCGGAAGGGCCAGAAAATTGTAACGGCTGATGAGCCGTGCGACCTCTTCCTTGTCCACGTCGAAGGAGACGTAAATAAGGTTCTGCTCGTGCAGCAGCTCTTTAAGCAGCGTCCGGCCGGGACTCAGAAGCAGATCCCGCAGGGAGAGGACGCCCCTGAGATGCCGGAACTCGTCGACTATGTAGGCATAATAGGGAATTTCGGTTTCCTCGACCCGGTCGCGTATCAGGTTGATGGCCTGCTGCGCGTTCATGGAGTGGTCCAGGGCCAGGATCTCGGTGTTCATGACGCCGCCGGCCGAGTCCGGGTCGAACTGCAGCAGGTCCGAGATTTCCTCGGCGTCCTCGCGTTCCAGCTTCTTGAAGATGCGGGCGCGGATGGAAACATCGAGATCTTCGAGAATGTCGGCCGCGTCATCCGGCGACATCGCTTCAAGAATGGCGGCGGCAAAATCCGGCGAAAGTTGGCTCATGAGCGCGTTGCGATCGTGACGCTCCATTTCGGTGATGGACTCCGAAGCGTCCTCCACGTCCATTTCCTGAATGTATTCGAGCTGTTCCGCCAGAGACAGATTTTCCAGCTCATCGGCGGTATCGGCCGGATGCTGGCTGTCCAGGGAGGTAGCCAACCACTGCACGGAGGCGTGGTCCATGGGCGTGGGATCGGAATTTTTCTTTGCATTCATAACAGGTGATCGGTAGCCTAATCGGGTTGCGAGGTCAAAAGGCTCTTCAGATTGACGCTGAAAAAACACACTGGAATTTGACAACGCCCAGACCCCGCGACTAATGCCCCTCTCACAGGAAAACCATGCTGCATCCACTGATTACACGTCTTTCCAGCCATATCCTCGACGGCAAGCCCTTGAGCGAAGAGCAGGGGAATCTGCTGGCCGATCTTGAAAGCGGGCACACCACCGAACTTCTGTTCGCGGCGAACGCCATCACCCGGGCCATGGGGCATCGCCCTTTCACCTGCTCCATCACCAACGCCAAATCCGGGACCTGTTCCCAGGATTGCAGATTCTGCGCTCAAAGCGGACATTACGATACGGGCAGCCCGACCCATGCGCTGCTCCCGCTGGAAAAACTCATCGACCGCGGGCTGGCCATGCACCAGGCCGGAGCCGCCTGCTATTCGCTGGTGACCAGCGGGCTGATGCTCTCCAGCGATGAAATCGACCGCATCACCGCCTGCATCGAAGCCCTCAAATCCCGGACCTCGCTTCAGCTGAGCGCCTCCCTCGGGCTCCTGAACCCGGACTACGCGCGCCGTCTGACGAGGGCCGGACTGACCCGTTACCACCACAATCTGGAAACGGCCCGATCCCACTTCCCGTCCATCTGCACGACCCACTCCTACGACGAGGACATCGCCACCATCCGGCTGGCCAAGGAGCACGGACTGCGCATCTGCTCGGGCGGCATCCTCGGCCTTGGCGAATCATGGGCGCAGCGCGTCGAACTGGCGGCCACCCTGGCCGAACTGGACGTGGATACGGTGCCGCTCAATTTCCTGTCGCCCATCGCGGGCACGCCCCTTCAGGACAGTCCGCTCCTGTCCGTGCACGACGCGCTCAAATCCGTGGCCCTGTTTCGCTTCATGCTCCCAAAAGCAAGCATCACCATCGCCGGTGGCCGGGAGCGGGTCTTGGGCGACTATCAGTCCTGGCTGCCCCTGGCCGGAGCCAACGGCATGATGATCGGCAACTACCTGACCACAAAGGGGCGCGATCTGGACGCGGATCTCAAAATGCTGGAGCAGGGCGCATGGATTTGAGTCTCGTCTCGCGCGATCCGCTGCAGATGTCGGTTTCCTTTGATCCGGCCGACAGCTGTTTCAACGGACATTTTCCCGGCAATCCCGTGGTGCCAGGTTCGCTCATCACGGGCCTCTGTCTGCAGGCCATTTCAGGCTTGCTCGGGCACAAGGGACCGCTTCACATCCGCCGCTTCTCCTTTTCCCGCTTCGCCTCCCCCGGGGAGTACGCCCTTGGCATAGAGGACGTAGGGGGAACGTATCTGTGCACCCTGAGCCGCGAGGACACGATTTTCGCCCAAGGCAGGATCACCGCATGAAACTCGACTTTCACGGCAAGACAGTCCTCGTCCTCGGAGGCGGCTGCTCCATCGGCCTGGCCCTGACCGCCCTGCTGCTGGAGGAAGGCCTGGCCGTCATCCCGACGCACGCCTCGGAAGACGGAAAAGCCGCCATATACCGAAAATTTCCTGAACTGACGGGCAAAAGTCCGTGGCTGGACCTCGGCGACAAGGCCAGCCAGACCACCCTTGCCCCCCTGCTTGAAACCGGGGTGGATTATCTGGTCGATCTTGCCCATGCCGACCACGAAGTGCTCCTGGCGGCGGCAGGCGAAACCGACATGGACGCCTATTTTCAGGCCAACATCGCCAACCGTCTGCTCCTGCTCAAGGCGGTTACCCGGTCCATGCTGGCGCGCCGTTTCGGTCGCCTCGTGCATCTTTCTTCCACCGCCGCCGCCGTGCCCGCTCCCGGCCAGGGATTTTACTGCGCGGCCAAGAGATCGGCCGAGGGACTGTACCAAAGCCTGGCCCTGGAACTGGGCCCGCGCGGCATTACGAGCCTGAGCCTGCGTCTTGGCCTTGTCGATGCGGGGCGCGGGGAGCGTTTCCTGGACAGGGAAGACAGGCGGCACGACCTGTCACGAAAAATCGTGACCGTGGACCAGGCGGCGGGCACGATCCTGTTCCTGCTCTCCGATCAGGCCCTGGCCCTGACCTGCACAACCATCACCATGGACGCCGGACTGACGGCGCAAAAATACGCATGAACCCTTTCCCGACCATCTGTTCCATTCTGGCCGAAATCCTGGACCTGGACCCGGCGGACATCACCCCCGAGACCTATGTCATTCGCACCCTCAAGGCCGAATCCATCGACCTGCTTGAAATCGGAGTGGCCATGCAGCACAGGCTTGGCATCGCCGTGGACGACGACCTGCTTTTTCTCAAGAACGTGCGCATCATCCTGAACCGGGCCAAGCGCGACAACTTAGGTGCCCTGTCGGCCCTCGAATCGGCATACCCCTACCTGCCCGAAACCCGGCGTCAGGAAATCCTGGACGACCTGTCCGCCGGACCGGTGCTGCAGGTGCGTGATCTGGTGGCCTATGCCCAGGCCTTCCCGGCCGCCACGGCAGGAAGCTGAGATGAACGGCGCACGCCGGGTGGTGATCACCGGCAGCGGCTTCGTGCTGCCGCTCGGCTCGAACAGGGCAGAGGTCTTCTCCGCCCTGCAACGGCCGCACGGCCCGTTTGTTCGTTCCGTTGACGATCCAGAGGTCGCGGTCTGCCCGATCCCCGATTTTGATCTCAAGGCCCATGTCAGCCGCTGCAAGAACGCCCGCTACCTGACCCGGGGCCAGCAACTCTGTCTGGCCGCCGCCGTCAGGGCCGTGGACGACGCCGGGCTCGGCCCCGACGAACTGGGTCATGCCGGACTTTTTCTGGGCCTCGGCCCAAATCTGCAGGCCCGCCCACGCGATGACAAGGCCTTGTGGCTTCTGGATTATCTGCCCAATACCGTTTCCTCGGTCATGGCCGAAATGCTGGGCATGCACGGAGAAAACCTGACCATCCTGACCGCCTGCGCGGCTTCGACCCAGGCGCTGGGACAGGCCTTTCGCGCCGTGGCGACGGGACTTGCGGACGTGGCCCTTGCCGGTGGCGGTGACTCCCGTCTCTCCGTGGAAGGAATTCGCGCCTACAAACAGGCCGGAGTCCTGGCCACGGGTTTCGATCGGCCGGAACTGGCCTGCAGACCCTTCGACCAGGACCGCTGCGGTTTTGCCATCGGCGAAGGCGGCGCGGTCTTCACGCTGGAGTGTCTGGAACATGCCGAGACTCGCGGAGCCCGGATTCTGGCCGAGATCGTCAGCGCCTCCTCTTCCCTGGACGGAGGGAGCCTGACCGGCCCCGACCCCGCCGGACACGCCGCCGGCACCGCCGTGCTGCGCTGCCTGGAAACGCTCGACGCCGAAGACCTCTGCGTCCTTGCGCATGGCACGGGCACAGTCCTGAACGACACGGTGGAAGGGGAAATTCTGGCCCGGACAGTATCCCGGGCCATGGGCATCACGGCCTTCAAGTCCAGGATCGGCCATCTGGCGGCGGCCTGTGGCTGCACAGAACTCGCGCTGGGTCTCGTGTGCGCCGCGAAAGGACATTTTCCGGCCATCGCCGGACTTGAGAACCCTTGCCGGGACGACCTGCCCCTGCTGCGCGAACCCTTGCGGCGCAGCCCCCGAGGCCTTCTGCTGCAAAGCTTCGGCTTCGGGGGGCAAAACGCCTGTCTGGGGGTGCGTCCTTGGATCTAGACTTCACCTCCTTCGATCCCACGCAGGCGCTTGAGGCCATCTTGTCCTGCGATGCACGGCAAATCGTGACCCGCACCAAATCCCTGCCGCCGTATCTGGCCCTTGAGGCCATGGCCCAGACCTGCGGCATGCATCTGCGACACCTGCACGATTTCAGGATTCAGGCATATCTTGTGTCCGTCTCCGACCTCCTCTATGCTCCGGATCTTGGCGCAAAGCCCCTGACCATCCGGGCCGACATCACCGCCGAGACCACGGCCGGCGCAAGCTACGCCGTGACAGTCAACGACGCCCCGGCCTGCCGGATTCTCATCGGAAGGCATGCCGCTTCCGACTCCCAGGACACCATTTTTCAAAGCCGTTTCGCATGCCTGAGCACAATTTCCTAGAACGCCTGAAAAACGAGACAGAGGCCCGTCGCCAGGCCGGTCTCGGTCGCGAGCTGCTGCCCGTGACGGAGTATCATGGTTCCAGCGTTGTCCTGGACGGCCGCGCGTACCTCAACTTTTCCTCCAATGATTTTCTGGGGCTGGCCCAGGACCGGGAACTCGCCGAAACCCTGGCGCAGCTTTGCCGACGCTGCGGCAGCGGCTCCGGCGCCTCGCGTCTGGTCACGGGTACGACCCGTTCCACCCTGGACGCCGAGCAGGCCCTGGCCGACTATTTCGGATATGAATCCTGCCTGATCCTCGGCAGTGGATTCCTGGCCAACCTCACGCTCATCTCCACGCTCTTTTCCGAAAGGGACACACTCCTGCTCGACAAGCGCGCCCATACCAGCACCGTGGCCGGAGTACGGCACAGCCGGGCGCGCTTTCACACCTTTCGCCACAATCGCATGAGTCACCTGAACAAGTTGCTCAAGGCCTACCCGGCCGATGCCGTGTTGACCGAATCGCTGTTCAGCATGGATGGAGACAGCCCGGACTTTGCAGCGCTTGCGGATCTCAAGGACGAAAACGGTTTTCTGTGCATCGTGGACGAGGCGCATGCCTTCGGCGTGCTGGGCCCCGACGGACGGGGGCTGGGCCGTGCGGTGGCCGATGTGGCCGTGGGCACGCTGGGCAAGGCCTTCGGAATGTTCGGGGCGTTCATCCTCTGTCCCCGGGCCGTGCGCGAACATCTGATCCATTTTGGGCAGGGCTTCATCTACACCACGTCCCTGCCGCCCTGGCACGGGGACATGGTCCTGGCCATGCTCGACCGGATCGGCCAGTCGGGGGCCCAGCGCGAGCACCTGCGCCTGCTCGGGAATCTGGCCCGCAAGCAGTTGCCGGAAGCGGGTCTGCAGGTTCGCGGAGCGGCGCACATCCTGGCGCTGGAAGTCGGCGACGAGAACCGCTGTCGGCGTCTGGCCGCGGCCCTGCGGGAGGCGGGAATCCTGGTCTTCGCGGCCCGCTACCCCACCGTGCCCCTGGGGCAGGCCATACTGCGGGTCTGTCTGACCGCCGAGCACCACGCGGACGACATATCGCGACTGCGCGACGCTCTCTCAGGCGCGCTGCACAAGGAGGGCGAGGCATGAGCTCCGGCAGGATCATCTTCATCACGGGCACGGACACGGATGTGGGCAAGACCGTGGTCAGCCTGCTCGTCATGCGCGCCCTGTCCGGCCAGGGCGCCGTGTACCTGAAGCCCGTGCAGACGGGCTGTCCCGGCCCTGGGCACGACTCCGACGCCTCCTTCGTGCACGACCTGCTGCCCGGCGGTCTGCCGGGGGGCATGGCGCCCGCGGACTGCATCCATTCCTGCCGCCCCTTGCCCAAGGCCCCCCTTTTCGCGGGCGATCCCGTGGATTTCGATGCCCTGAGCCGCTTCATCGCCGCCCATGCCGCCCGTCACGAAATCACCGTGGTGGAAGGTGCGGGCGGGCTGCTGGTGCCGATAACGGCGCAAAAAACCATGGTGGACCTGGCCATGGAGACAGGAGCCTCCCTGCTCGTGGTCGGCCGCGCCGGTCTGGGAACCATCAATCACACCCTGCTGACCCTGGAAGCCATGAAGGCCCGCAAAGCCCCTTGTTTGGGCGTGATCCTGACCGATCCCACGGACGCCGTTCCGGAGCTTGACCGGGCCGAAAACAGCGCGGCCATCGAAAGTTTTTCCGGGATCTGCGTGCACGGGATCATCGGCCGCATTGACGACCTGCGCAATCCGCACGACCACGCACAGGCCGTGATCAAAAAAATCCTCTCCTCCCAGGGTTCCTGACCCACCCGTACAACAACCTTTCTTGACCACGTCGGCGCCTCCTTGTAGGACATTGCAGTTTTGGGGTTTGCACGGCGGACCCCATCCGGCATGTGCGCGGGACGGGCCCATTTGGCCTTGCTACACATCATTTTCGAAGGGAGAAACGCATGAGCAGAAGAATTATCCAGGTTGATGAAAAAGTTCCATTACTTCAAGGCTTTCCGTTAAGTCTTCAGCATCTTTTCGCCATGTTCGGCGCGTCGGTGCTGGTTCCGACCCTGTTCAAGATCGATCCGGCCATCGTGCTCCTCATGAACGGCATCGGAACGCTCATCTACCTGTTCATCTGCAAGGGCAAGGCACCCGCGTTTCTGGGTTCGAGCTTCGCATTTCTGTCTCCGGTCTTCGTCGTTCTCGGCGCCGACCAGGCCCTTTGGGGAGGCAATTATTCCTACGCGCTGGGCGGCTTCATCGCCTCGGGCCTGATCTTCTGCACCGTGGCGCTGATCATCGGCCGCTTCGGATCCGACTGGATCAAGATCGTGCTTCCCCCGGCCACCATGGGCCCCATCGTCGCCCTCATCGGCCTGGAGCTGGCCGGTGTGGCCACGGGCATGGCCGGCATCATGCCCGACGATTCCGGGGCCTATAACATGGACGCCATCATCGTCTCCATGGTCACCCTGCTGGTCGTCGCCTTCGGGTCCATCGTGTTTCGAGGCTTCATGGCGGTCATCCCGGTCCTGGTCGGCATCATCGTGGGCTATGCGGTGGCCATCGGCATGGGCATGGTCGATTTCGCGACCATCACCACGGCCCCGGTCATCTCCTTCCCCACCGTGTACCTGCCCAAGTTCGACATCAACATGATCCTGATCATCATCCCGGCCTCGCTGGTGGTCATCTCCGAACACATCGGCCATCTGGTCGTCACCGGCAACATCATCGGCCGCGATCTGGTCAAGGATCCCGGCCTGCACCGCTCGCTGCTCGGCGACGGCATCGCCACCACCCTGTCTGGCTTCATGGGCTCCGTGCCTGTGACCACATACGGCGAGAACATCGGCGTCATGGCCATCACCCGCGTCTACTCCGTGTGGGTCATCGGCGGAGCGGCGGTCATCTCCATCTGTCTGGCCTTCATTGGCAAGCTCTCGGCCTTCATCCAGTCCATCCCCACTCCGGTCATGGGCGGCATCTGCATCCTGCTTTTTGGCGTCATCGCCGCCTCGGGCATCCGCATGCTGGTCGAAGCCAAGGTCGACTACTCCAAGCCCGCCAACCTGATCCTGACCGCCGTGGTACTCATCGTGGGCCTGAGCGGCACGGCCCTGCACATCGGCACGGTGCAGCTCAAGGGCATGGCCCTGGGCACGGTGGTGGGCATGGCCTTGTCCATGATCTTCCACCTGCTGGACCACCTCGGCCTGACCAACCAGCCGGCCGAACACTAGGCAACCTTGGATATCGAAGGGGCGGAACACCTGGGTGTCCCGCCCCTTCTTGAATCCCGGAGGGCGAAATGAAAAAGCAATACATCCTGCTCTGGATCGGGGGCGTGGTCGGCGTACTGACCATGGGCGCGCTGCGCTTCGTGGGCAAGAACACGGACATCTTCGGCCTACTGGCGGCCATGGCCGTGGTCATCGCCGTCCTGGCCTTCTTCGTCATCCGCTACGTGAACCGCAAGTGGTGAAGCTTCGCTTGCTTGCACATCCGCCATGCATCCATCCCACGAACTACTGCGCGACATCCTGAGCCGCTGGGGACTGCCTTTCACCGGCATTCATCCCCAAATCCGCATCCAGGGCAGCCCTGAGCGCTGCCTGTACCGTGTCGTGGTGGACGCCGGAGACTCGCGTCATTTCCTTGAAGAACTGGACTCCCGAACACTGCCGCGCAAAAGAGTGATCGCCGGACGCATCGCCCATCTGGCGGCCAGGGGATTGCCCGCCATCGCGCCTCGGGCAGGGCTTGACGGAGACACTGTGCAGCATGCAGGCGCTCGCCATTGGCAATTGACGCCTTTTCTGAACGGGATTGAACCGGACAGGGACAGTTACTGGCGGGACGCATGGCGCGGCAGGGCCATGGCCGCCTTCCTGCACGACCTGAGCCGGGCAAGCCGGGATCTGGCCACTGGCGAAGAGCCCTTCGACCTGCGCGCTTATGTCTTGAGGATCGTTGACAACGCCAGAAGATTGCATCCAAAAGCGCACGCACAGCTCCGCCCCGTCTTCTCTCTCGTCGAGAGGAGGCTTGAAGCGTGCCCTGGCCTGCCCGTGGCCTTCTGCCACGGCGACCCGCATCCTTTGAACATGATCTGGGGAAAAGACCGCATCCTGGCGGCCATCGACTGGGAATTCTGCGGACCCAAATGCGTCCTGCACGACATGGCCCTGATCCTTGGCTGCGTCGGCAGTGAAGACGAAAACGCGCTGGACGGCCCTTTCATCACGACCTTTCTGGACACCTTGCGCGCCTGCGGCCTGCTGGACAGCACGCTGGAACCGCACCTGCCAACCTGGACCCTGGCCCTGCGCACGGCCTGGCTGGCGGAATGGCTGCGCCGGGAAGATACGGACATGATCGAATTCGAGATCTTCTACATGACGACCCTGGCGGATCGCTTCTTCAAGGGGTAATTCCCGCCCGCCTAGCTTCCAATCCCGGCATAAACCTCCGCCCGCGCCCGGGCGGCCGCATTGAGCACGCCGACCTTCTCGTCCACAAAATCATAAACCTTTGGTTGAGCTTTTCCGCTTGCCGGACGCAGCACCCGACCCAGATACTGGATCAGGCGGCCGCTGAACTTGATGGGCGTCGCCAGAAACAGGGAGGTCAGGTTGCTGGCGTCGAAGCCTTCGCCGATGAGCTGACCCGTGGCGAAGACCGCGCTGATCCGGTTCGACTGGATCTGCTCCACCAGCCGTTTGCGTTCCGGCAGGGGCGTGTCGCCGGTCAGGACCGCCGCGCTGATTCCGTGACGCTCGTGCAGAAGCTCCTGCAGCACCCGGCAATGCCACTTGCGGTCGGACAGAACCAGACTCACTCCGCGCCCGGACGCTATCTCGGCGGCCACCTCGTCCACGATCTGGCAGTTGCGCGCGACGTCCTCGGTCAGATCGGCGATGATCAGGCCATACTCCTCGGCGGGGTCGCGCTCGCACACGAAGGCCGTGGGCCGGAGACAGATTTCCGGCCGCATTATGGCCCCGCTGTCCATCAGGTCATCGCTGTCGATGCGGGCGTGCATTTCGCCCAGATGCCAGAAGATGAGCTGCGTCAGGCCGTCGCGCCGGTAGGGAGTGGCCGAGAGGCCAAGAGAATAGGCGCAGTCGAAGGCGGTCACCGCGGCGGTGAAGGTGCGGCTGGGGGCGCGGTGGCATTCGTCGACAATGATGTGGCCGACGCGTTTCTTGAGGTCCTTGGCCCGGCTGTACACGGATTGCACGGTGGCGACGGTCACGGCCTCGCCCACCGTGCTCCTGCCGCTGCCGATCATGCCCACCTTGCGGGCCGGGATGTCCAGAAACTGCTCGATGCGCTCCACCCACTGCATGGCCAGGTCCCGGGTGTGCACGACGATCAGCGCGGGCTGGCGGCGCTCGGCGATGAGCGCCAGGCCGCACACGGTCTTGCCCGCTCCCGTGGGCGCGCACAGTGTCCCGAAACGGCGCCTGAGCATGGCCTGGCAGGCGGTGTCCTGGTAGGGGCGCAGCTCTCCGCCAAAGGTGAAGTCCACTTCCGGCAGGCTGCGCCGTTCGTCCTTGTACTCCACGGCCTCGCCATGCTCCGCGCAGATCCTCGCCAACCGGCCGCCATAGCCGCGCGGCAGGATGAGCCCTCCGTTCGTGCGTGTGGAATAGAACTTCAGATGCCGGGAGACCTTGTAGTTGGTGCGCCCCATCTTCAGGTTTTCGAGCCACTTGGGATTTTCCAGGGTCAGCTCGGCCATGACCTGGTTCTTGATGGGCTCCGGGATGTCGGTCAGAAAGAGCTTGTGGGCGATCCTGCACTCCATCAGGCGTCACTCCCCAGGCATCGGAGCAATCCCTGGGGCAGACGGGAGACCTTGCGTAAGGAGTAATCGAAACAGACCATGCCGGTCTTGACCAGGGCGATCTCGACCGCATCGGCGGGCCGGGTCAAAAGATAGACAAGATCAAAGCTCGAACGCCGCACCTCGATGGCGCCGACAGCCACGTCCAGCTCATCGCCCAGAAATGCCTCGCCCCGGAAAACCAGGGCCGCATCGGCCATGATGAGCCCCACTCCGCCCACGTCCTTTTCGGACAGGCCGCAGGACGCCAGCCAGCGCACCCGCGCCTCGTGCGCAAGCCCAAGCACCCGGTCGTTGCCCAGATGTCCGCCATAATTCACGTCGGTCACCCGCACGGAAAGCCGGGTCCGGAAAAGCCAGGACTCAGGCAACTCAATCTGCACACGCGCCATATCACCCGTCCATTTCGTTCATTGTGTCCGTCGCGCCCGTCGCGTCCGCCTCTTCCATCACCTGCGCCCTCCCATCAGGAATCCAGTTCCAAAAGCTCTTCCCCGTGTCCGATGACAGCCAGGACATCGCCCTTCTGCAACGGCTCGTCGGCCTTGGGCACGAACACGAACTGCTTCTCCTCAAGCCGCTTCACGGCCACCACCTGGATGCCGATGGTATTGGTCAGGTCAAGCTCGCGCAGCGTCTTGCCTGCCCAATCCTCCACGATGATCTCCTTGAGGATGACATTGGTGCCCAGGGGCAGATAGTCGATGAGGCCCGGCACGGCCAGCTTGGCCGCCAGCTGTTCGGCGGCGTAGCGCTCGGGGAAGATGACCGCGTCGGCTCCGACCTTGATGAGCACTTTCTCGTGGTCGCGACTCATGGCCTTGACTGTCACGCTCTTGCAGCCCAGCTCCTTCAGAAACAGCGTGATGAGGATGCTTGCCTCCATGGAATGGCCCGTGCTGACGATGACCGACGGCAGTTCGCCGAAGCCGAGCTGTTCCAGAGCGACCTTGTCCACCGCCTCGGCCTGGTAGGCCTGGGTCAGGACCTCCGAAGCCGCCTTGACCTTCTCCGGGTCGCTATCGACTCCGACAACCGTCTGGCCATGCGCCATCAAGGACTTTGCCAGACTCAGGCCGAACTTGCCCAGACCAACGACGCCAAATTCCCTGCGAGCCATGAAAACCTCCTAGCCTATGAGCATGCTCTTCTCCGCGCGGCGATAGCGTTCCCTCGTCTGCCATGCCTGAAGCATGGTCAAGAAGACGATGGGACCGAGCCTGCCGACGAACATGAGCATCATGATGACGAATTTACCCGGGATCGAAAGAGTCGGCGTGAGCCCGGTGCTCAGGCCCACGGTGCCGAATGCCGAAGCCGCCTCGAAAAAGAGTTCCATGAATTTTCCCCGCACCATCTGGTGCGGCAGGTTCGCCCCTTCGGTCACGGTGAGCACGAAGACGGAACACATGATGAGAACAAAGGCGAAAATCACGAGGGTCATGGCTTTGTTCACGGTGGGCGCGTCGATGCCGCAGCGATCCACCACTACCTGGTCGCGGCCCTTGATCTGGGAAACGGCAAAGCCGAGGAGCACGCGCAGGGTCGTGGTCTTGATGCCTCCCGCGCATGAGCCCGGAGAACCGCCGATGACCATGAGCAGGATCATGATGAAGAGCGACGTGTCGGTCATGATCCCGATATCCATGCTGTTGAATCCGGCGGTACGGGCCGTGACGGATTGAAAAAGGCTCTGCAGCAGCGCCGTGAACAGTCCGTCCTGCCTCTGCTCGATGAGAAAAAACACCGCCCACCCGATGAGGATCAGCCACAGGCTGGTGCGAATGACCAGCGAACTCTGCCAGCTCAGCGTGTCCCGCAGCCGGCGGGCCTTGAAGGCGGAGCCCAGAAATCCGGGAAGTTCGACCAGAACGTGGAAGCCGATCCCGCCCAAAAAAATGAGGAGCATGAAGAGCAGATTTATGGGCAGGTTCCCGGAAAAGCGCATCAGGCTGTCAGGATAGAGGCTGAAGCCAGCGTTGCAGAAGGCGGACACGGAATGAAAAAAGGAGCTGAACCAATCCACCTCGCCAAGGCCGAGGGAATAAAAAATGATGGCTCCGACAGCCTCGATGCCAAAACAGACCAGGAAAAGGCGTACCAGAAAACGCCCCAGGTTGAACGACGGGTCCCCCTGCAGGGACTGGCCCACGGCGATGCGGTCGGTCAGCGAAACGCGCCGTCGCCACAGATAGAAAACGAGGCTGGTGTACGTCATGACTCCCAGGCCACCGATCTGAATGAGCAAGGCAATGACGGTCAGGCCGAACTTCGAGAACATGGTCCCCGTATCCACGACGATGAGCCCGGTCACGCAGGTGGCCGATACCGAGGTGAACATGGCATCGACCCAGCCCAGCTGCGTTCCGTTCAGAGAAATGGGCAGATGCAGCAGTACCCCGCCGAGCAGGATGGTCGCGATGAAGAAATAGACCGGAAGAAATGCCGGAGAAAGGAATTTTTGGGCGTGCTTCATGCCTTATTCCAGGGCTGCGGCCAGCAGGGTGCGGGTATATTCCTGAACCGGACTTGCGAAAATGGTGTCGGTCGGCCCCTGCTCGACGATGCTCCCGTCCTTCATGATGACGATGCGGTGGCACAGGGCCCGGACCAGGGCCAGGTCATGGGTGATGAACATGTAGGTCAGGCCGAAGCGGTCCTGCAGATTGCGCAGCAGCTCCACGATCTGAAACTGCACCGTGCGATCCAGGGCCGAGGTCGGCTCGTCCAGCACCACGAATTTAGGCCGCAGAATGAGCGCCCGGGCAATGGAGATGCGCTGACGCTGGCCGCCTGAAAACTCGTGCGGATAGCGATGCATGGCACCGGGGTCAAGGTCCACGGCTTCAAGGATCTGTGCGATGCGCTCCCGGCGTTCATCTCCCACGGCCAGACGGTGCGCATCCAGGCCTTCGGCCACGATCTGACCGACGGTCATGCGCGGGCTGAGGCTGCCATAGGGGTCCTGGAACACGATCTGAAAATTGCGGCGCAGGGAACGGATCCGTCCTTCGCGCATGTCCGAGATCCGCTGCCCGTCGAAATCCACCTCGCCCTGGCAGGACTGCAGGCGCAGCAGGGCCAGGCCCAGTGTGGTCTTGCCCGATCCGCTCTCGCCGACCACGCCGAGGGATTCGCCCTTGCTAATGGAGAGTTCCGCGTCGGTCACGGCCTTGATGTAGCTCTTGGGACGGCCAAACAGTGTCTTGCCCTGCGGAAACCAGACCCGCACTCCCCGGGCCTCGATCAGGATCGGCGCGTCCGCGGCCAGGGGGCCCGGCCTGCCTGACGGTGTGCTGGTCAACAGGGTTTTCGTGTAGGCATGGCCGGGATTCTGAAAGATTTCGTCCCGCGTCCCGCTCTCCACGATCCTGCCCTCGCGCATGACATGCACCTCGTCGGCCATGTGACGGACCACGCCCAGATCATGGGAGATGAGCAGGATGGCCATGTTCAGGCGTTTTTGCAGGTCTTTGAGAAGTTCCAGCACCTGGGCCTGGATGGTCACATCCAGGGCGGTGGTCGGTTCGTCGGCGATCAGCAGGACCGGGTCGTTGGCCAGGGCCATGGCGATCATGACCCGCTGGCGCTGTCCGCCGGAAAGCTGGTGCGGAAAGCTCGAAAGACGCGAAGCCGCGTCCGGGATGCCGACCAGTTCAAGCAGTTCAAGAGTGCGCTTTTGCGCATCGGCCCCGGGCTGGTGCAGGATCACGTTTTCGGCGATCTGGCGGCCGATGGGGTGCAGCGGATTGAGCGAGGTCATGGGCTCCTGGAAAATCATGCCCACGCGCCCGCCGCGCACCTCGCGCAGGGACTTTTCGTCAAGGCGCAGCATGTCGCGGCCTTCGAACAGGATTTCACCGCTCGTGCGCGCGATCCGGGCCGGGAGCAGGCGCAGAATCGACAGGGCGGTGACAGACTTGCCGGAGCCGCTCTCGCCCACCAGGGCGCAGGTCTTTCCCGGATACACGGACAGGCTGGCACCCTGCACGGCCGCGATGGTCCGCCCTTCCACGGAAAAATCCACGCTCAGATCGCGGATGGCCAGGAGGGCTTCGCCCCGCGTGTCGGGCCCCGGACCGGACGCCATCCGGCTAGCTTCCGTGGCGTGGATCAAAGGCATCGCGCACTCCTTCTCCGATAAAAACCAAAAGGCTCAGGATCGTGCCCAGGACCATGAAGGCCGACAGGCCAAGCCAAGGGGCCTGGAGATTGTTCTTGCCCTGGGCCAGCAGCTCGCCCAGGGACGGCGAACCCGGCGGCAGGCCGAAACCCAGAAAATCGAGCGAGGTCAGCGTGGTGATGGACCCACTTACGATGAAGGGCATGAAGGTCACGGTCGCGATCATGGCGTTGGGCAGGATGTGGCGGAACATGATGACCCGGTCGGGAAGCCCCAGGGCCTTGGCCGCGCGCACGTATTCGAGATTGCGGCCGCGCAGGAACTCGGCCCGCACCACGTCGACCAGGCTCATCCATGAAAAAAGCATGGTCACGGCCAAAAGCCACCAGAACCCGGGCGCGACCATGGAGGCCAGGATGATCAGGATGAAGAGCGCGGGCATGCCGGACCAGATTTCCAGAAAGCGCTGTCCGGCCAGATCGATGATCCCGCCGTAATAGCCCTGCATGGCGCCCACGCAGACCCCAACCACGGAACTGCCCAGGGTCAGCGCCAGGCCGAAGAGCACGGACAGGCGCACCCCGTAGATGATGCGCGCCAGCACGTCACGCCCCTGATCGTCTGTTCCGAGCAGGTTCTCGCGCGAGGGCGGGGCCGGGGCGGGCACGGGCAGGTCGTAGTTGATGGTCCGGTAGCTGTAACGCACCGGAGGCCAGAGCATCCAGCCCTTGGCCTGTATCAGTTCCTGCACGTAGGGGTCGCGGTACACGGTCTGGGTCTCGAAATCGCCGCCGAAAACCGTTTCGGGATAGGCCTTGAAGACCGGGGCGTAGAAGCCCCCGTCATAGTAGACCAAAAGCGGCTTGTCGTTGGCTATGAATTCCGCCCCGAGGCTTGAGAGAAACAGGAACAGAAAGATCCACAGGGACCAGAACGCGCGGCCGTTGGCGCGAAAGGCGCGCAGCCTGCGACGGGTGATGGGGTTCATTGCTCCTCCCGTGCGCCGAAATCGATGCGCGGATCGACCAGCATGTAGGTCAGATCAGAGAGCAGCTTGGTGAAAAGGCCGATCAGGGTGAAAATGTAGAGGGACCCGAACATGACCGGGTAGTCCCGGTTGATGGTCGCCTCGAAGCCCAAAAGCCCCAGGCCGTCCAGGGAAAAGATGACCTCGATCAGGAGCGAGCCCGTGAAGAACATGGAAATGAAGGCCGCGGGGAAGCCGGCGATGATGAGCAGCATGGCGTTGCGGAAGACGTGACGGTACAGGATGCGCCCTTCGGTCTGGCCCTTGGCGCGGGCCGTGGTCACGTACTGCTTGCCGACCTCGTCCAGGAAGGAGTTCTTGGTCAGCATGGTCAGGGTCGCGAAGCCGCCGATGACCATGGCCGTGACGGGCAGGGCCAGATGCCAGAAATAATCCAGGATCTTGTCCAGGAGCGAAAAATCGGCCCAGCCCGGAGAGGTCAGGCCGCGCAGGGGGAACCAGTTCAGGTAGCTGCCGCCTGCGAACAGGACCACGAGCAGGATGGCGAACAGAAAAACCGGAATGGCGTTGCCCACGATCATGAACGTGCTGGTCCAGATGTCGAAGCGCGAACCGTGGCGCACGGCCTTCATGATGCCAAGCGGGATGGACAGGGTGTAGATGATGAGCGTGCTCCACAGCCCGAGCGACAGGGACACCGGGATCTTTTCGCCGATGAGTTCAAGCACGCCCTTGCTGCGAAAAAAACTCTCGCCCAGATCGAACGTGGCGTAGTTCTTCAGCATCTGGACGTAACGCTCCCACATTGGCTTGTCGAAGCCGTACATGCGCTCGATGCGCAGCACTACGTCCGGGTCAAGGCCCTGGGCGCCGCGATAGGCGGACTTGGAGGACGCCTGGGCCGAGACATTCGCCCCGGCCGTTTCCCCTCCCGATCCGCTGACACGCGCGGCGGCGGCAACGTCCAGCCCCTGCAACCGGGCGATCATCTGCTCCACCGGCCCGCCGGGCGCGGCCTGGATGATGAAGAAATTGAGCGTCAGGATGCCAAGCAAGGTCGGAATGATGAGAGCCAGGCGGCGCAGAATGTATGTGAGCATTGGTTCCGGATTTTATCGTTAATTCTGTTGCAAGACATGGATTCCCGCCTGCGCGGGAATGACGTATCAGCCCGCGCGGCAGAACGGTTTTTTCTTATGGCAAGCCGCCCACATCGTCCCGGCGTCATCCCCGCGAAGGCGGGGATCCACTGTTTTAAAATCGACTCGAAATCGAGTTTTCTTCTGGCGCAAGCCGCCCACATCGCCACGGTCCATGATGGCGGCCGGATCAATGTCCAGGTCCTACTTGAGCCCCAGCCGCCCGCGCTTGTCCGCCAAGCCCCGTTCCTTCTCCGGGTCGATCCACCAGGACTGAAAATCAAGTCCGTAATCAGCCGGCTTCTCCGGCCGCCCGAACTTGTCCCAATAGGCCACACGCCAGGACGTGGCGTGCCAGTGCGGGATGACGTACCAGCCCCACAAAAGGGCGCGGTCCAGGGCCTTGCAGCGCAGGATGAGCGCCTCACGATCCGGAGCGGCGATGACCAGATCGACCAGGGCGTCGATGGCCGGGCTCTTGATGCCGCAATAATTGCGCGAACCGGGCATGTCCGCCGAGGAGGAATGCCAGAAGGAACGCTGCTCGTTGCCCGGAGACAGGGACTGCGGGAAGCTGGACACGATCATGTCGAAATCGAAGCCGCGCAGCCGCTCCAGATACTGCGAAGTGTCCACCATGCGCACCCTCATGGTGATGCCGAGCCGCGTAAGGTTGCGCTGGAAAGGCAGGACCACGCGCTCGAAATCGGGTTGCACCAGCAGCATCTCGAAGACGAAGGGCTTGCCGTCCTTGACCAGCTTGCCATCCTTGACGCTCCACCCGGCCTGACGCAGAAGCCCCGCGGCCTCGCGAAGATTGTCGCGAATGTTGCCGCTGCCGTCGCTGACTGGCAGGGAGAATGCCTGGGTACTCACTTCCTCGGGCAGGTCCAGGGGTTTCAGCAGCTCCTTCTCCTGTTCCGAAGGCAGACCGGAGGAAGCCATGTCGGAATTGGAGAAAAAGCTCGTGGAGCGGGCGTATTGGCCATAGAAAAGGCTCTTGTTGCTCCACTCGAAATCGAAGGCGAAATTGAGCGCCTTGCGCACCAAGGGGTCGGAGAAAATGTCGCGGCGGGTGTTGAAGACGAAGGCCTGCATGCCCTGCGAGAGCTTGTGCGGAATGTTCTCGGTGCGGATCAGCCCGGAATTCACCGCCGGGCCGGTGTAGCCCGTGGCCCACTGCTTGGAATTGTATTCCTGGCGAAAATCGTACTCCCCGGCCTTGAAGGCCTCCAGGGTCACGGTCAGGTCGCGATAGTAGTCATAAATGATGGTGTCGAAATTGTGCCGCCCCTTGTTCACCGGCAGATCCCGTCCCCAATACCCGGGATCGCGCACGAAGGTCAGGCGCTGTCCGGCCTTGAATTCCCCGATGCGATACGGACCACTGCCCACGGGAATGTCCAGGCTTGAAGCGGCAAAATCCCGGCCCTTCCAGGATGCTTCGGACAGCACCGGCAACTGCCCCAGGATGAGCGGGAGTTCCTGACTGCTGCCCGGCTTGAAGAAAAAGGTCACGGTTTGCGCATCGGCAATGTGAACCCGCTCCACATCGGCGTAATACTGGGCGTAGTGGGGATTGCCCTGCTCCACGAGGATCTTGAAGGTGAAGGCCACATCCTGCGCCGTGACCGGGGTGCCGTCATGAAACAGGGCCCCTTCGCGCAGATGGAAGGTCATGGAGGAGCGATCCTTGGCCACCTCGATCCGATCGGCCAGCAGGCCGTATTCGGTAAAGGGCTCGTCGAGGGACTGTTCGGTCAGGGTGTCGAAAAGAAGTCCCAGGCCGTCGGCGGAGTTGCCCTTGACGATGAAGGGGTTGAAGCTGTCGAAGGTGCCCGTCGCGGCCAGTCGCACCTGCCCGCCCTTGGGCGCGTCGGGATTGACATAGTCGAAATGGCTGAAATCAGCAGGGTAACGGGGCTGTCCGTTCATGGCCAGGGCGTGAAAAGAATCCCCTGCCGACGCAGGCAGGACAGTACCGAGGAGAAGGACAAGAAGGAAAAGATGCTTCATGATGAACCTGCTTGAGTTGGCGAATTTGCGCCCTTTTAGCCGTAGCGGCCGGGAGCGTCAAACAGGCCCGGCGCGTAAACAAGGAACTGGTCGGGCATGGCGACGAAGAGGTTGTCGAAAATCGATTTTCTTTTCTCTTCATATTGACGCCCCACCACTTTAGGCAATATCGCTCAGGGGTTATCCAGAGCAGCCGGCCCTGGCCGCCGGCACCCGTCAACATCACTTCAGTCCGGGAAAAGTCCATGAAAGCTAAAGTTCGTGTTGAAAAGATCGGCGGAACATCCATGTCACGGTTCCCGCAAATCATCGACAATATCATTCTTCGCAATCCTGCCGACATTTTTGGCCGGATCTACATTGTCTCCGCCTACGGAGGAGTCACCAACGAGCTGCTGGAGCACAAGAAAACCGGGCAGCCCGGCATTTACCAGCTCTTTCGGCAGCAGGAAAATTACGCCAGGAAGATGCTCGCCCTGCGCGACACCCTCTTCGAGCTGAACAAGACCTTCGTGCCCGCAGGACTCGACCTGGCCGCCGCCAATGAGTTCGTCGACGACCACATCGATCTGGCCATAAACATCCTGCGCAGCATGGATAACGTGCTGGCCTCGGGCTACGTTTCACGCACGGCCCTGTTCCTGGCGGCGCGCGAGCTGCTGGCGTCCCTGGGCGAAATGCACAGCGCCTTCAACTCCGCCAACATCCTGCAAAATCGCGGCTACGATGCCACCTTCGTGGACTTGAGCGGCTGGGAAGACAGCAGGCAGTTGACCATCGACGAGCGCATCAGGGCCAGCTTCGAAGGCATCGATCCCTTCTCGACCATCTGCTTCGCCACCGGCTACACCAAAGGCACCGAAGGCATCATGCGCGAATTCGACCGGGGCTATTCCGAGGTCACGTTCTCCAAGGTCGCGGTGATCCTGGGCGCGAGCGAAGCCATCATCCACAAGGAATATCACCTCTGTTCCGGCGACCCCGTGCTCATCGGCGAGGAAAACATCCACCCGGTCTGCAACACCAACTTCGACGTGGCCGACCAGTTGGCCGACGTAGGCATGGAGGCCATCCACCCCAAGGCGTCCAAACCGCTGGAAGTCAACGATATCCCCATCCGGATCAAGAACGCCTTTGATCCGGACCACAGCGGCACGCTCATCACCAAGGATTTCATCGCACCCGAGTCCATGGTCGAGATCGTGACCGGCTCCGAGAAGGTCACCTGCCTGGAAGTGCACGACACGCGCATGGTCGGCGAGGTCGGCTTTGACCTGCGCATCCTGCAGGTGCTGGCCAAGCATGACATTTCCTATATCAGCAAGGCCACCAACGCCAACACCATCGGCATGATCATCAATGATCGCGACTGCCGCCCCGAGATGATCGCCGAATTGCAGGACAGGTTCGAGCAGATCACCCTTCAGAAGGTGGCCATCGTCTGCGCCATCGGCTCCAACATCGGACAGCCCGGAATCATGGCCAAGGCGGCCAGCGCACTGGCTACCGACGGGATCAACATCCTGGCCGTCTCGCAGACCGCCCGCCAGACCAATATGCAGTTCGTGGTCGAACGCAGCCAGTTCGCCAAGGCGCAGGTTGCGCTGCACAAGGCTCTGTGCATGACTGGCCCGAGGGCCTGCGCCGGTTGATTGCCGCTTTTACTTCTCCATAACTGACTGAAAAAAACAAAATTTGCAGGCCATTCAAAAATGGCGAGATGCAAGGAAGCGAAAAAATCCAGGGCGCACAGTGTATTTGGCATACATAAGCGGTCTGGATTTTTTCCGCTGACGCAGCAGATTGCCGTTTTTGCTTCACCACAACTAACTGAAAAATTCAAAATTCGCAGGCCGTTCAAAAATGGCGAGATGCAAGGAAGCGAAAAAATCCAGGGCGCGCAGTGTATTTGGCATACATAAGCGGTCTGGATTTTTTCGCTGACGCAGCAGATTGCCGTTTTTGCTTCACCACAACTAACTGAAAAATTCAAAATTCGCAGGCCGTTCAAAAATGGCGAGATGCAAGGAAGCGAAAAAATCCAGGGCGCGCAGTGTATTTGACATACATAAGCGGTCTGGATTTTTCCGCTGACGCAGCAGATTGCCGTTTTTGCTTCACCACAACTAACTGAAAAATTCAAAATTCGCAGGCCGTTCAAAAATGGCGAGATGCAAGGAAGCGAAAAAATCCAGGGCGCGCAGTGTATTTGACATACATAAGCGGTCTGGATTTTTCCGCTGACGCAGCAGATTGCCGTTTTTGGACGGCCTGACAAACACGAATCCCCGGGACAGCCGTCTGCCCCGGGGATTCGTGTTTGTACTGCGCCTTACAACGAAATTTCACTTCAACAGAAAATTGAGCTCATTCTTTGTCAGTAAACTCTTGTAGCGCCCCGCCCCTTCCCTGCCCTTCTTGATCGGTTCATTGAGCGCTTTGCCCTGTTGCGACAAAACCTGCTTCACGGCTTCGCGAAACCGCTCATGACGCAGCAACTCCGCATCGGGAACGACCATCACGTAAGGTTTCTGGCCTGATTGGAGTTTCGAATCATCATCTGTGCAGCCTTCAACATCCTGCATGGGTTCCTGATCCGTGTTCATGGCAAGTCCTGGATAAAAAGTTTTTCCGCTTTATTTCAGAACAGAGTTCACTGCAAAAAGCCGTTAGCCCCTTCAAAAAGAAAACCCGCGCCTTTTTAACCACCAAGAAAACGCTTCGATTTCCGCCTTCGCTGACATTGCGTCCAGGTTCTCTCACGGCTTTTTGCATCTTCCCCATAACATATTGAAAATATGTATCGGAAAGCATGTGCATGTCTCTATTAAATGCGTTCAATATAATTTGAGAATCATCCTGAAATAAATAAACATAACTAACTATTTTGAAAAATTATGTATACTCAACTTAACAAACAAAGACATTTTTGATTTTGTTTGGCGGAAAAACCAATCGGTTTTTAAAAATAAATACCTACGTATTAAATTCATTTATGAAAAATATATGTAGGTATTTTATTTGTTGGAAGAAAATTAGTCATTAGTGTTTACTTTTTTATAAAATTTCATACATATAAATACGTATATAAAAGCTCGAACGTCAAAATTAAAGAATTTAAATCATTAAAAAATTAAGCATGTTATTAAATTATAATCATTAGAATACATAAAAGATATTAAATACGGTTTAATTAATAACACCAAATGACGATCAAATAAATACTAATCGGTATTTTTGGTCAATCCAGGAAAAACTGGAAAAATTGCGTCCCGCAAAAAACAACAACGTACGTACATACACAAGGAGGAAACATGAAAAACTCCACCCTACTCATTTGCCTGATTACTCTCGCATTCCTGACTCTCGTCGGCCCGATCATGTGCCGAGCCGGGGAGTCCCATGCGAAAGATCAGGCATCGTTTGCATCGCCTGACGCAAAAAATGCGCGCATGGTGGCAACACAGGCAAGTCAAAACATGAAAGTCGAACAAGGATCGCAAGAAGGACAAAACCTTGCAGGAGCCATCGCATCATTCACCAAAGCCGCAAATCAGGCTCCCGATTCGGCGGATGCCCATTTTGCGCTGGGAGAGGCTCTGGCCAGGGCCGAGCACTTTCAGGAGGCTCTTGTCAGATACACCCTGGCGGTCACCCTGGACCCAAACCACGCCAAGGCGCTTTACGGCCGCTCGCAGCTCTGCCGTCGCATGGCACTGCACGCACAAGCCTACAAAGACTTGAGCCACCTGATAAACCTCAGGCCAGGAGTCGCCGATTATCACTATCAGCGCGGCACTGTTCTCTTGAAGCTCAAAAACATCACAGAAGCCTACCGCGATTTCCAGCGCGCCTACGAACTGGACAAAAAATATCCCAAACCCACCCTGTTGTGGGACAAGGAAAAAGAGACCGTGGCCACAAAACGCGTATGAAAAGTGGTGGTTCAAAAACAATTGCCTCGGATTCCGAGGCTTTTTCTTGCCGAAGCTCCTCCTGCGGCGATCATCGTCGTGCCCCGGGAAAATGATGCCGCGAAGAAAGCCCTTGGGATCTTGCCCAGGGGCTTTTTTTACGTGCGCGCCCGGCAGGGAGCAACAAAGAAAAAAGATGGAGCTGTTCAAAGGGGTAGATAGTTAGTGCCGATTATCGATTTGACCACGTCTCTCGACGGTCTGTTCCCCTACTGGGACATGCTCCGGCAACTCGGCCCGCAGACGGAGTATTCGCCTTCCTTGCCTGTCGGTGTCGGGGCAGGGTTGGAGCGGCCTGGCTTATGCGGGGCGGTTGAGCGTTGGCGGGATGAAGCCTTCTTCAGACAGCGTAAGGATAATGCCGCGCAACAGAAAACTGTTGCTGAAGCCAAGGGTGTATTGCCGCGCGCCTTCCTTGATCGGCAGCAGCATCTTTCGTTCGACCAGTTTTCTGATCTGGTAGGTGCGTTGCGCCGTAGTCATGCCCGGCATGGCAGCGCCCAGATCGGCGGCTTTGGCAATGCCCTTTTGTGCACCGATCTGCAGAATGTGCGCTTCAGTCGTTGTGATCAGTTCGCGTTCGCGGGCAAAGGCAATGGCGGGCAGAAGCACGCTGTTGGTCAGATAGGTGAAATCCGTCAGCCGATCCACTTTACGCAATTCACCCAGAATACCCTGCAGTACATAGATGCACCACGATTCCAGGGCGATCGGAGTTCCCGCGTCGGCTTCTTCCAGCATGGCGTAATAGCGGTCCCGGTCGTTGCAGAACACGGCTGTCGGGTTGAGCACCCGCCCTCCGGCCTGGACATTGAATCCGTATTTGATCAGCAGCGTGTACGTCAGCAGGCGGACCACCCGTCCGTTGCCGTTGCCAAAGGGATGTATCCAGCCAAACCGATGATGAGCCAGCGCCACCTTGATCAGATCGTATTTGGGCGGGTGGTTTGCGTTGATGAAGGCCACCAGTTCCTGCATGTATTGCGGCACCAGCAAAAATTCTGGAGGAAGATGGTTCGAGTGTGCGATTTTGACCTGCTGACGACGGTACGCGCCAGGCGTGGGATCGCCCTCGCGTTCAAGACTCCCGACAGTAAGTGCATGGAGTTCACGAACGAAATGTTCCGTCAGAAGGTGTCCTTGCTGGACGCTTTCCTCGATATGGGCCATGGCCATCTCGATGTTTGCCATTTCCCGCAACTGGTCGGACGGATGTTCCAGCGAGCCTTCCAGCTTGCTCTCTATGTAATCTGCCAGGGTGGTGTGGTTGCCCTCGATGCGAGCTGAACCAAGACTTTCGAGCATGTGGAATACATGCTTGAGCTGAAAGAACACCGGAGCCGGAGTGGTGCCTACCAGGCGCAGTCGACGCAAGTGCTCCAGTTCAGTCAGCACGTCCACCAACGGCGAGTCAAAGGCGGGGTTGAGCAGGCTCAAATCATAATGGCGAAATGTTGGCATGTTGAAGGGGTTAAATTATTATCTTGAATTTGCTGTTTTTCCTTTAAGGAAGACAGAGTGTTAATTCAATCATCAAAATTAAGTATCTCGAAAAATGAATGCCGGCAAGTTGAATTCATGCTGAAAAGCACTGACCACGTTTATCCCCCGCCCGGCCATGTTCGCTCTTACCCTCTCTTGTTGCTCGGCACGATCAGTCGACGACCCGCAAAGCGTGGCTCGCGTCTTGGACATATTCCGACTCCTGCATACTCTGGGCGACGATGCCTCTCACTGGAATCGGTGACGACCATCTATCCATGGCAGGCACCATGGACATCAAGGCGGAGGTCGTGCACGATGCTCCCATGGAACCAACGCCAATAAAGCGCCCTGCGCCATCCGTATCCCTGCAAAGGGCGTCGGCGGCCCTCGCCTCGCTCTTTGTCGGCGACGCCTTGGCCATGCCGGTGCACTGGTACTACAACACCGCCGATATCGAACGCGCCTTTCCCGGCGGCATCAAAGACCTTGAAGCCGCGCCGGAATTCCACCCCTCATCGATCATGTCGCTCCACTCCACCCGGCGTGGCGGCCGTTCGGGGCAGGATCAAGGCCAGCCAGGTTCTCCGGAGATCATCGGATCGGTCATCCTCAAGGACCGGCGGCACCTCTGGGGCCAGGCCAACCGGCACTATCACCATGGCATGCAGGCCGGCGACAACACCCTCAACGCCCACTGCGCCCGGGTGCTCATGCGTTCCATCATCGAGAACGACGGCCGCTACAGCCGCGACCACTTCCTGCAGTCCTACATCGAGTTCATGACCGCCGACCCGCCCCGGCACCGGGACACCTACGCCGAATCGTACCACCGCGGCTTCTTCGCCAACCTCGTCGCCGGAAAGCCCCCCCATAAATGCGGCGCACGGACCCACGACACCCCGTCCATGGGCGGGCTGGTCACCATCGGCCCCCTGGCCATCAGCGAACTGCTGCAGGGAACCGCATTGACCACGGTGCAGGCGACCTGTCGGGAGCACCTCTTCCTGACCCACCCGGACGAGACGCTGGGGCGCATCTGCGACGGGTATGTCGCCCTTGTCGCCGGCCTGCTCCTGCGCGATGCGGACGAGGCCCCCGACCGGCATCTGCTGGAGGCAGCCCGCACAACCATGGGCCTTGATCTCGCGCAGATGGCCGAACGCGCCCGGACAGACCGGGAAATCGTCGGCGGCAGGTATTCCACCGCATGCTACATCAGCGATTCCTGGCCCAGCCTTCTGTTCCTGGCGTTCAAATACCGCACCGACCTCAAGGCCGCCCTGCTGGCCAACACCAACCTGGGCGGCGAAAACGCCCATCGCGGCGCGGTGCTCGGAGGCATTGTCGGCCTTTCGTGCGGCATGACGGTCGATGACTGGTTTGCACGACTCGTGGACCATCAGGCCATCCAGGCGGAAATGGCGGCCTTGCTTTCTCCCTTTTGCACGACCGGGCCCTGAGTGAGCCTTCGTGTTGTTCAGGCTTCCCTCACGCAAACGCGGCACGAGCCAGAAATGTGCGCATCCATCCGTATGCGAAACAACCGAAGACTTCTCCCCCGAGCCCTACACGGTGATCAAAGGGAAGCTCGAACCCTACCTACCCGGCTCCTGCACGGCGTGGGCGACGACACCTGCTCACCAAAATGGCTTAAGATCATCTACCGCTCCATGGCAGGCACCAATTACGCTGCAAAACCAGGTTGATGGCCTGAACCAAATTGCTCAGACTTATTCACAAAGTTTGGCGGTTAATTCCACTATTGTGCGCATTGGAAGTCCGACGAGCCATCTGGACGGCCTGAGCCATCACTCCCGAATGGAAGAAGGACGAAACGGGTTACTCAGGCAGTTCCTCAAAAGTGGGAAGCATTTCCATCCCCTTGTCCCAATTGGCTTTACGGGAAACGAAGATATGGGCCGTGGGCGGAATTGGGGCATCGCAGTCGAGACTGCCAGCTGGGAGCACGAGCAGCTTGCCGTCCATTTGGATGTTCGGCAAGGCAGAGCCGCATTCGGCACAGAAACTCTTTATGTGCCCTGTATTGTTGAAGTTGAAGGTCTTCACCAAATTCTCGCCCGATAGCCAGCGTAGATTCGCCGTGGACGAAAACAGGTTAGCCGCATGGGCCGAGCCGGTATCCTTGCGGCACCGTTCGCAATGGCACAAATAGAAACTCTCGAATTCGCCTTCGACCTCGAAGGCGACCTTGCCGCACAGACACGATCCCACATAATTCACGCTTGCACCTCCACGTTTCGCGTCGTTCTTTGGACGACGGCGCTACAACTCCGTTCGCCCACATTCAAACCTGGACAACACTACGCCCGAACACTTCTGTCGCCAATATGGAAAAAAACTGAACCGTGAGGAAACCCTCAAATATTGAGTGGTTCGAAGGTTCCCGGCAGGTCAGACCGACATGCTCCGGGCCAAGGATGGAGATTTTTTCATTTCGGACTGGCTGCGGAACCGGAATACCGTCGAGTTCCTCGGCATCTGGGAACAGGTGCATAACCCGGCGTTTAATTATGGCGAATTCGCCACAATTAAAAGTCAAGCCGGGCTAAACAGCTACAAGATCAGCATCAAGGAGTGGGTGGCCAAAACCAATGCCATCGGCCTGGTGGCCAAGGCCGGCCGCTACGGAGGCACCTATGCCCACAAAGATATTGCCTTTGAATTCGGCATGTGGATCAGCGCCGAGTTCAAAATTTACCTGATCAAAGAGTTCCAACGACTCAAAGAGCAGGAACTCCAGCAACTCGGCTGGGACATCCGCCGCAATCTGACCAAAAACAATTACCGCATCCACACTGACGCTATCAAAGCCAACCTGATCCCCCCAAAGCTCACAGCGAAAGAAATCAATTTGATCTACGCCAGCGAGGCGGATCTGCTGAACATGGCTCTGTTCGGCAAAACTGCAAAACAGTGGCGGGACGAAACCCCAGACCACAAAGGCAATATTCGGGATGAAGCCAACGTCTCCCAGCTTGTCTGCCTGGCCAATCTCGAAACCCTGAACGCCCATTTCATTAATCAGGGACTGCCCCAGGCCGAACGGCTCAAAATCTTGAACCAGACCGCCATTCAACAGATGAAACTTCTGCTTGCCGACAGAAACGTCAAGCAGTTGGAAAGGAATTGATTAATGAACTGCGAAAAGCGCGAAACACACGAAAAGGTTCTTTTCCCTGAATGTTTTGCCATTCAAGGGGCCATATCCGATGTGTACCAGGAGATGGGTTGCGGTTTTTAAGACAACCGGTCTTGAACTCGGTCTGCTGGTCAACTTCGGTAGCCATCCAAAGGCCGAAATCGTCCGCATCGCCAACACCAACTTTCGCGATTTTCGCGCCTTTCGTGGTTAATAAAGGGATCTATTTCATTTAGGGTGTAAAAGCTGATAATCTTTAATCTCACCTACTGACATTTCCTACCATGGGCGCTAAAAGGCCCCATGCTTAACCCGCCCTTCACGTTCCCATCCATCAGGCAGGATACCAACAGAAGCACTTGGACGGAGGAAACCCTTGGCCGGGCGCCGTACAAGCCTTTCCTGCTCCTGGCCGTGCTCGACCTCATGGATGCTGGCAGGATCACGGAAAACCGGATCGTGCCTGACGAAGACCTGACCGACGCGTTCATGCTCTACTGGAACGCCATCCTGCCCGACCGCCTGCGCCCGAGCATCCATCTGCCCTTCTTCTATCTGCAGACGGACGGTTTCTGGGTACTGCACCCTCTTTCCGGCAAGATGCTGCCCGCAACCGAACCGTCTTCCTGGAAGAACGTGCGGGAGCGATACGCCTTCGCTTCCCTGGACGAGGCAGCCTTCGAACTACTCCAAAACCCGCTGACCCGCGCAACGGCCCGGCTGGAACTGATCCGCCGATGCTTCGTCCCCGCTCTGGAAAAACCCCTGCTCGAGCTGGCCAAGACCCAAGTCTCGGCCTTCAACTATGCCGACAAACTCCTCCGGGAAACTCCGGCGGCCTACGAAAAACCGGTGGAAAAGCCCGTCCGCGACCAGGCGTTCCGCAGGGTCATCGTCAAAGTCTACGACCACCGCTGCGCCCTGTGCGGCATCCGCATCATCTCACCGGACAGCCGCACCGTGGTGGACGCCGCCCACATCAAGGACTGGGCCGTGTCCCACGACGATAGCCCCACCAACGGCCTAGCCCTGTGCAAGCTCTGCCACTGGACCTTCGACAGCGGTCTGGTGGGTTTCGACGACGACTACCGCGTTATTGTCGCCCGTTCGATCACCCGCGACGGCAACCTTCCCGGACATATCCAGCAGTTTGCGCACCGGCCCATGATTCTGCCGGAAAGGGAGTGCTACTACCCTGCAACGGAGAATCTGGCTTGGCACCTGCAGAGGTTCAAACTCTGATGACCATAGCGAATCTCACAGGTAAGAATAGCTACGTATGACAAGAACAACAAACTGTACTCATTTCAGTTATTAATACGCCAGTCGTCTTACATCCTCTTATTCTTGACATTTTTTTCACTATAAGGCGTAAATGGCACCATTATAATTGAGAGCAGGTCAGTGGAGGGACATGGGACTTCGTCCCCCTCTGTATGGGATCATGTGGCGATTTAATTCTCGATGAGGACCATCTAGACACAGCGCAGTTTTAACTTGCACCTCGAATGGAAGGTTCATAATAAAGATATATAGGACCCAAGCATGCACGGACAAGTAAACTATTTCAAATAGTTGAAGCGAAACAGACGCACGATGCGTCTTCCCCTCGCTCAGCGAAGAGGCTTTAATGACTCTTGCTCCTGTCAACCTGCATTTTGAAGACTCCGGTGAATGGTATAGCCTCCCGGAATGGGCCGAGTATTTCATCAGCGTTGGCAAACATCTCGCATCCGAGGACAACTCCGCAAGTCGGATTGTGACCGCCATTGTCGTCCCTACAAGGGCTTACTGCGCGGCTTTTGTCAGCTTGGGGATGATTGTCAGCGATGCAGCCGCTCATGACTCCTCTTCCGCCGCAGCCCATTTTGAAATGTTATTTGACCTTCCCATCGGCACACCTGTTATTCTTCGACAGAGCCCCCGCAAGGCATTAAGAGGCGTGTTGCAGGAGAAGTGGCTCAGTTTGTTTGAACAGATTCGCCTGATTTTTAGGTGGAATCTCCGCCATTCTTACATCGCCATTTTTACCTGGGGCATCTGTTCG
>NZ_FOTO01000021.1:0-37523 GCF_900114595.1 Desulfomicrobium norvegicum
GATGGACACCCTTGCCGTCCAGCTAGCGCTTCCCCCTGTCGGGTGCGCAGAGGACTTTCACCTCCAAGTGGGTGCGCCCTGCCGGGCGCACCAAAAAAAAGGCCACCCGTCACCGGATGGCCTTTCGTCTTTCAAATCAAAAAAGAGGTAGCTGGAGTCACATAAACCCACACCGGACCCCATAAAGAAAAAAGGGATTTCAGCCTTTCGACTGAAATCCCTTACTTTCTAATGGCGGGGCCGATGGGACTCGAACCCACGGCCTCCGGCGTGACAGGCCGGCGTTATAACCGACTTAACTACGACCCCGCATTTGTTTTCGTGGTGGGCGGTACAGGGATCGAACCTATGACCCTCGGCTTGTAAGGCCGACGCTCTCCCAGCTGAGCTAACCGCCCCGTCCCGTCCAACGAGAAACAGTCTTTATAGGGGCCAATGCCTACTGTCAAAGACTTTTTTAAGAAAATTTTAATTTCATTTTAAGTCTTTATATTTCAGCGCATTACGAAGCAGACAATCGCCGCGAAATAAAGCGTCCTGCGGCCCCTTCAATGCGCAATATCCCAGAATCAGACAACTTTCTCTTTTCAGAACAACGCAACCCCACCTGCCACCGACGATTTTTCCCGGCCATCAGGAGTGCGTAGGTACTCAAAACAGATCGTCACACTCCGTCACTTCGAGAGGCTCAACCCCGGAACGCTTCCTGAGCCAGTTGATGCCGCGCAGGACTGGCCCGCGTGAGATAATGTATCTTTCCAGCCTGTACTTGCCGGGAAAATCCATGAGCATGATGCCGAGAAAAATTGTCAGCAGGCCCTGGCCGGGCAGAAAGAGCATGAGCACCCCGGCCAGGAAGAGGACCAGCCCCAGCATGTTCTTGAGGATCAGCACGATCATGCGCAGGCCTGGACGGCGCCTGCGCCACGGCGTCTTGCCGCGCCTTTCGGCGCAGAAATAGTCGGCGGGAATGCGGGCGGCCACCAGAGGAAGGACCAGCAGCGAACCCACGAATGTCAGCACGGAAAAGGCGGCCAGCAAGCCAAGTCCTTCCGCCCACCACCCTTCAATCCCCGCCAGCATACCGTGCTACCGGGCCCGGAATTCGGCCAGGGTCCGGGCGTACTGCTCGGGCTGAAGCCGGGGGCCGAAGGTTGTAACCACCTTGGATGCGGCCAGGCTCGCGAACTCCCCGGCCTGGACGTAATTCATGTCGTGGGTGATGCCGTACAGGAAGGCCCCGGCGAACATGTCCCCGGCGCCGTTGGTGTCCAGGGGCGTGACCCGGCAGGCGTCGATCTCGTGCATGTCCTCGCCGTCGTACACCAGAGCGCCCTCCCCGCCGAGCGTGACCACGAAGGTCTTGGCGTTGCGGCGCAGCTTGTCCACGGCCTTGGCCAGGGTGCGGCATTCGGCCCAGAGCATAGCCTCTTCGCGGTTGCAGAACAGCAGGTCCACCCCTTCGCCGACAATCTCCTCCAGGCCCAGGCGAAAATATTTGACCATGGACGGATCGGAAAAGCTCAGGGCCGTCCTGACCCCGGCTTCACGGGCGATGTTCATGGCCTGGACAACGGCAGGACGCGCCGTGGGCGAGGTTACCAGGTAGCCTTCGGAATACAGGAATTCGGACTCGCGCAGCTCTTCCGGGCACAATTGCTCGGCAGACAGGGACTCGGAGATGCCAAGGTAGGTGTTCATGGTCCGCTCGGCGTCGGGCGTGATCATGACCAGGCACTTGCCGGTGACCCCGTCGGCGCGGCGCTCGGCAAGGTTGGTGCCGACCCCGGCCCGGGCCAGTTCCTGGGCGTAGAAATCACCCATCTCGTCGTTGCTGACCAGACAGGTGTAAAAGGACTTTCCACCGAAAAAGGCATTGGCCACGATGGTGTTGGCGGCCGACCCGCCGCCGGAACGGACGCTGCGCTCGCTGCGCAGGTATTCGAGCAGCTCGAACTGCCGCTCTTCATCGACCAGGGTCATGAACCCCTTTTCCACGCCCATGGTTTCCAAAAAGGCATCGGGCACCTCGAATTCCATGTCGACCAGGGCGTTGCCCATTCCGTACACATCGTATTTTTTCATGAATTCTTCCTTTAATATCTTAACTTTCTTTGTTTTTAATAGGTCCCATAGGACCTATATTCTTAACCTTCCACCAGGCAGCCCCGGCGGTTTTTCCAGACTCCGAGGACCGATTGCACCAGCGAGGCCAGCGGGATGGCGAAGAACACCCCCCAGAAGCCCCAGATGCCGCCGAAAATCAGGATGGCCGTGATGGAGGCGATGGGGTGCAGGTTGACGGCTCCGGACAGCAGCAACGGCACCAGCAGATTGGCGTCCAGGAGCTGGATCACGAAATAGACGATCATGGCCCAGGTGAAGTGCGCGTCAAAGCCCCACTGGATGTAGGCAATGATGAGCACCGGCACGGTCACGACCACGGCCCCGATATACGGGATGATCACGGACAGGCCGACCAGAAGGCTCAGGAGCATGGCGTAGTCCAGGCCGAAATACAGAAAACAGGCGTAGGTGGCGATCCAGACAATGAAGATTTCCCAGATCCGCCCACGCACGTAGTTTCCGGCCTGCATCTTCACGTCCAGCCAGACCGTGCTGGCCAGAGTGTGATCCTTCGGCAGAAAGCCGCACAGCCAATCGAGGATCACGTCCTTATCCTTAAGAAAGAAGAAGACCATGATCGGCATGAGCACCATGTAGACCACGAAGGAAAAGACGGAGCGCACGGAGGACAGCGAAAAAGCCAGGACCTGCTGCCCGTACTGGGAAAACTGGGCGGTCAGGGAATCGACCACGGTCTGTACCTGGGCCTCGGTCAGGATCGGATACTGCCGGGGCAGATGCACGAGGGCGTTCTGGGCCTTGGAGACGATCCAGGGAATGTTGTCGATGAGATCCGTGATCTGGGACACGAGTAGCGGCACCAGCGCCAGAATCATCACCGCCAAAAACAGCATGAACAACCCGAAAACCAGCACCACGGCCAGCATGCGCGGCCAGCGGAAGCCGACCAGAAAACGCACCACTCCTTCCAGAAGAAAGGAGATGACCACGCTGGCGATGACAGGGGCCAGCAGATTGCCCACAGAAAGGACAATCGCCCCGCTGACGACCAGCACCAGAAAAAGGATGACGAGTTGCGTGTCGGAAAAAACGGCACTCATCCATCTGCGAAAAATTTCCATGGGGGGTTCTCACGTGCTCGGTGCAAAGACGCCACAGATATCTAGACACACGTGCGCCTGGCGTCAACACAACGAAAAAAGGCTGCCCGGAGGCAGCCTGAAAAGATTCCGTGAACCGGCCGGTTTTCGGCAAAGACCTGGCGAGGGGAGGATGCGCTTCGACAGGCCGGTTCGGCGGAAAAATGGTTAACGGATGAAGAGCATCTCCTGGTAGCTGGGCAGAGTCCACAGATCGTCCGCGACGATCGTTTCCAGAAGGTCGGCATGCTTTCTGACCTCGGCCATGGCGGGCAGGATGGTCTTGTAGAAGTAGTTGGCGTGCTCCAGGGTGGAGTTGCCCTTGTCGCCTTCAAGCAATGCCTCAAGTTCGTAGGTGACCTTCTGCATGCCGCGCAGGTTGGCGGTCAGCTGATCCAGCGTGGTGGTGCCGAATTCCTTGCCGATGGCCTGGAGGTTGGCGCAGGCCGTGGCCAGTTCGCTCTGGTAGCGGAAGGAAGCCGGGAAGATGACTGTCTTGGACATGCGCAGCATCAGGTTGGCTTCGGTCTCGATGGTCTTGCAGTACTGCTCCAGGTAGATCTCTTCGCGGGAGCGCAGTTCGGCTTCGGTCAGAACGCCGTACTTGGTGAAGAGCTCGATGGTCGAGGGGATGGACAGCATGGGCAGGGCATCGGGGGTGGCCTTCAGGTTGGCCAGGCCGCGCTTTTCGGCTTCCTGATGCCATTCCTCGGAGTATCCGTCGCCGTTGAAAATGACCTGATCATGTTCGACCATGATCTTCTGCAGGAGATTCTGCACGGCTTCATTGAGCTTGGTCTTCTTGCCGCCGGTGGCCTTTTCGAGCTCCGTTGCGATGTAGTCCAGGGACTCGGACATCATGGTGTTCAGGGCCACCTGCGAACCGGCGATGGACATGGAGGAACCCACGGCGCGGAATTCGAAGCGGTTGCCGGTGAAGGCGAAGGGGCTGGTGCGGTTGCGGTCGCCCGGATCCATGGGCAGGGGCGGCAGCGTATCCACGCCGATGTTCATGACGCTCTTCTTCTTGGAGCTCTTGACCTCGCCCTTCTTGAACTGCTCGAAGACGTCGGTCAGCTGCTCGCCGAGGTACACGGACATGATGGCCGGCGGGGCCTCGTTGGCACCGAGACGATGATCGTTGGAGGCGCTGGCCACGGTGGCGCGCAGCAGCGGACCGTACTTGTGCACGGCGCGGATGGCGGCGGCGCAGAAGACCAGGAACTGGGCGTTTTCATGCGGCGTGTCGCCGGGATCGAAGAGGCAGCCGACTTCATCGTTGCCGATGGAATAATTGAGGTGCTTGCCCGAACCGTTGATGCCGGCGAAGGGCTTTTCGTGCAGCAGGCAGACCATGCCGTAACGCTTGGCCACGCTGCGCAGCACGGTCATGACCAGCTGGTTGTGGTCCGTGGCCAGGTTGCCCTGCTCGTAGATGGGCGCGATTTCGAACTGGCTGGGGGCCACCTCGTTGTGACGGGTCTTGACCGGCACGCCAAGCTTGAACAGTTCGCGGTCCACTTCCATCATGAAGGACATGACGCGGCGCGGGGTCACGCCGAAATACTGGTCCTCGAACTCCTGGCCCTTGGGCGGCTTGGCGCCGAAGAGGCTGCGACCGGCGATGAGCAGGTCGGGACGCGCGAAGATGAAATTGCGGTCGATGAGAAAATATTCCTGCTCGGGTCCGGCGTAGCTGGTCAGGGGCAGCTTGGTCTCGACGCCGAACAGCTTCAGCACGCGCTTGGCCTGCTTGTTCAGGGCCTGCATGGAACGCAGCAGCGGAGTTTTCTTGTCCAGTGCCTCGCCGGTCCAGGACACGAAAGCCGTGGGAATGCACAGGAAGGTTCCGTTGGGGTTCTCAAGGATGTAGGCCGGGCTGGTCACGTCCCAGGCGGTGTAGCCGCGTGCTTCGAAGGTGGCGCGCAGACCGCCGGAAGGAAAGCTGGAGGCATCGGGCTCGCCCTGGATGAGCATCTTGCCGCTGAATTCGGCCACTGCTCCGCCCATCCCGTCGGGGGTCAGGAAGGAGTCGTGCTTCTCGGCGGTCAGGCCGGTCAGGGGATAGAAGACGTGGGTGAAATGGGTGGCGCCCTTCTCGATGGCCCAATCCTTCATGGCGTTGGCCACAACATCGGCCACGGAAGCGTCAAGCTTCTCGCCCAGTTCGATGGTCTTCTTCAGGGATTTGTAGACGGTTTTCGGCAGGCGTTCACGCATGACCTTGTCGTTGAACACGTTGCTTCCAAACATTTCCGTCAGGGAAGTTTCGCTGAAATTCAGGGGCGCATGCATGGGTTTGTAGTCGGTGATTGCCTTGATGGCGTCCCTGCGGGCCGTGAGTCCGTTCATGATATCCTCCAGGACAAGTTGATGTATGCTTTTATTGCTACGTTGATCCGTGATTACAATTGCAAGGCATAAAGCAATTCAGATGCCATTAGCGTAACATATTGAAATATATAAGCACCATGAATTTCAGAAGTAAATAGATTACATTTTTGAAATATGCAATCCCGGCAATCCGGAATTAATTCGGAATTAAATTACAATTTTGCAAAACAGCCCGCCACGCCGCCATCCCCGGCCATGGCGCACCCTGCCTTGCATGGCGCGTATGGCTCCCGGGACAAGGCAATCCGCGACGTCCGCCTCGCGCGAATCATGCACATAAATGTCAACACGGATTTGAACCAGGCAAATAAGAGTTCAAAATTGTGCAGTGTTCTGCTAGTTTCAGGGCAATCCTCAATTCCAACCCGGAGCCGCCCATGCCCGCAGCCGTTCCCAACGCCACCAACCTTCATCTGCTGTCTCGATATCCGATCTTCACCGCCGCCAAGACAGTGTGGGGGTACGAGATCCAGGCCACCGCGAGCATTGTCCCGGACCAGCCTCTGGACCCGGATCGGGCCAACGTCGGAGCCACGGTCATCGCCGGTGATTACATCGGCCTGAACACCATCCTGGCCCGCAACAAGAAAATGCTCCTCTCCTACACCCGGGACCAGCTTCAAAAGCAGATCCCCTACGCCTTTCCGGCTCAGTCGTCCGCCATCCTGATCAGTCCGGATTTTCAAAACGATCCTGACCTGCTCCCGGCGCTAAGGCAGATGGCGGCGGACGGGCACACCATCGCCCTGGAATGGAATGCCGGGGTCACCCCCCTGCCCCCCCTCATGGAACTGGCCGACGTGATCTGTCTTGGCGCCCCGGACATGGCCGAAGAGCTTGCAAAAATCCCCCTGGCCGCCAAGACCGTGATCGTGCGCAACGTGACCACCCGCGAGGAGGTCGAACAACTGCAAAAACTGGGCGTTTCCCTTTTTCAGGGGCGCTTCTTCAAGACCGCCGAGATCATTCCGGGCAAGAAGCTGTCCTCACACCAGAATTCGCGCCTGCAGATTCTGCGCGTCATCGAAGCCGAATCACCCGATCTGGACCAGCTGGCCCAGACCATCCAGGCCGACGTGAGTCTTTCCTACCGACTGCTCACCTATCTCAACTCCCCGACTTTCGGGTTCATGCGCAAGATCGATTCCATCCGCCAGGCCATCGCGCTTCTGGGCTGGATCAACGTGCGCAATTGGCTGCGCGCCGTGCTGCTGGCGGACATCGCGCAGGGCGAGGAACAGACCGAACTTTTGCACCTTTCGCTGTGGCGGGGAAAATTCCTGGAACAGACCGTGGCCGGTCACGACTACTGGGACTTCAAGCCCGACGAGATGTTTCTTTTGGGCATGTTTTCCCTGCTCGACGCCATCCTCGGAATTCCCATGGCCGACGCCCTGGCCTTTCTGCCCCTGAACGACGCGCAGAAAAAAGCCCTGCGCGGCGAGAGCACCACGGAATACATGCCGCTGCTCACGCTCATGCTCGCGTTCGAGGACCAGGGGGAAGATGCTCCGGACAGGATCCTCATGGACCTGAACCTTGAGCGAGAAACAATGCAGCGACTGCATCGCGAGGCAGGCGCCTGGGCTTCCTCCATTCTGGAGATCGGCCAGGGCGCCTGACGACCCGGAGTTTATGTCAGGGGCGAAACCTTCCAGATGTTCCGCGCATACTCCATGATGGCGCGGTCGCTGGAGAACTTGCCCATGTTGGCCGTATTCAGGATGGACATGCGCGTCCACAGGGCAGGGTCCTCGTAGCACTTCGAGACCCTGGCCTGCTCCGCCACGTATTTCGCGTAATCGGCCAGGACCAGATAATAGTCGCCGTGGGCCAGGAGCGAATCGACAATGGGTCTGAACAGGCTTGGCGCCTCCGGCGAGAAGAATCCGGTGGAGATCATGTCCAGCGCCTTCTTGAGCTCGATGTTGCTTTCGTAGATCTGCACGGGATCGTAGCCCCCGGAATGCAGCCGATGCACGTCCTCTTCGGTGTGTCCGAAGAGGAAGAAGTTGTCCTCCCCCACCACTTCCCTGATCTCTATGTTGGCCCCGTCCAGGGTGCCGATGGTCAGCGCTCCGTTGAGGGCGAACTTCATGTTGCCGGTGCCGGATGCTTCCATGCCCGCCGTCGAAATCTGCTCGGACAGATCCGCGGCCGGGATGAGTTTTTCCGCCTGCGACACACAGTAGTTGGGCAGGAAAACGACCCGCAGCTCGTTGCCCACGGCGGGATCGCCGTTCACGGCCTGACCCACGGCGTTGATGAGCTTGATGATGAGCTTGGCCTGCAAATAGCCCGGCGCGGCCTTTCCGGCAAAGAACAGCGTGCGCGGAACATGATGCGCGACGCTTCCCGAGCGGATGCGGTTGTAGATGGTGATGACGTGCAAAACGTTCAGAATCTGCCGCTTGTACTCGTGGATGCGCTTGATGTGCATGTCAAAAAGCGTGGCCGGGTTGATGCCTACGCCAAGCTTGCGCAGAACGTAGCGGGCCAGGAGTTTCTTGTTGCGCTTGCGCACTTCCTGCCAGCGCTGCTGGAATTCGGGATCGTCGGCGTAGGCGGCCAGCTCGGACAGATGCGACAGGTCATGAATCCACTCGTTCCCGATGACGGAGCCGATCAGTTCGGACAGGGCCGGATTGGCCTGCATCAGCCAGCGCCGGGGCGTGATGCCGTTGGTCACGTTGGTGAACTTGCCGGGATAAAGGTTGTCGAAATCCTTGAACAGCCGCGCCTTGAGAATCTTTGAATGCAGCTCGGCCACACCGTTGACCGTGTGGCTGCCGATGATGGCCAGATGGGCCATGCGCACCTGCTTGCCGTCGTCCTCGGCGATCAGGGACAAGGACCTCAAAAGATCGACGCGACCCGGAAAGCGTTTGCCCACATCGTCCAGGAAACGACGATTGATCTCGAATATGATCTGCAGATGCCGTGGCAGCATGCGCCCGATGAGTTCCACGGACCATGTCTCCAGGGCCTCCGGCAGGACGGTGTGATTGGTGTAGGAGAATGTCTTCTGGCAGATGGTCCAGGCCGTCTCCCAGGTCAGGGCCTCGTCGTCGACCAGGATGCGCATGAGCTCCGCGATGCTGATGGCCGGGTGGGTGTCGTTGAGCTGCACCGCGACCTGATCCGGAAAGCAGTCGAAAGAGGAGTAGTTGTTCTTGCGGAAACGCCGCAGGATGTCCTGGAAGGTCGCGGCCACGAAGAAATACTGCTGTCGCAGCCTGAGCTCCTTGCCGCGCGGGCTGGTGTCGTTGGGGTAGAGAACCTTGGAGATGTTTTCGCTCTCGACCTTGGACTGGACCGCGCCGATGTAATCGCCCCGGTTAAAGTGTTCGAGTTCGAAATCCCGGGTGGAGATGGCCTTCCACAGGCGCATGTTGGTCACGTGACCGTTCTGATGACCTGGAACCATGATGTCGCAGGCCATGGCCATGACCGACTCCGTGTCCACCCAGCGAAAACGCTCGTGCCCGGCGCTGTCCTCGTAGGCCTCGCTACGCCCGTAAAAATTGATCAGGAACATGAAATGCCCGCGCCGAAGCACCCAGGGGGAATCCTGGCGCAGCCAGTTGTCGCAGCCTTCATGCTGATAGCCATTGACGATGGTCTGATAGAAGATGCCGTAGTCATAGAGAATGCCGTACCCATAACCGGGAATCTTGCACGTGGCCATGGAGTCCATATAGCATGAGGCCAGCCGCCCAAGGCCGCCGTTCCCCAGTCCCGGATTCCATTCCTCTTCAAGCAGCTCGTCCAGATCCAATCCGAAATCCCGCACCGCCTCGCGGCACTCCTCTTCCATGCCCAGGGCCTGGATATAGTTCATGAGGAATCGTCCGGGCAGAAATTCCAAGGACATGTAATACACGCGCTTGGTAATGGAATCGTAATAGGAACGCTGAGTCTCAAGCCACTGGCCCAGCAGGCGGTCGCGCACGCTGTAGCACAGGCCGAGATAATAGCGCTCCTTGCGCGGGGGGAAAGGGTCGCTGCCCAGGGTCAGGGCCACGTGCCGCTGTATATCGTCCTTCAGGGACTCAACGCTCTGGTTGCTTTCGGGGGCCGTCATCTTGCATCCTCCTTGGATCCTTTATCGTCGTGCTGGATAAGCAAGGCTACCATAAAAGAATTCCGAGAGAAACCTGCGCCTTTACAGCTCCCGCACAAATCTTACCTGTTCGAAAAAGGAGAAACGTCATGCGCAAATGCCCAAAATCAACCTGGCTACTTCTGATATTCGCCTTCATCATGTGGCCCGCGGGAGGACACTCAATGGATAAGATCACAAAGACAGACGCCCAGTGGCGGGAAATTTTGAGCCCCGAGCAGTATCATGTACTGCGCGAAAAGGGCACCGAACCCGCTTTCAGCGGAAAATTCAACGACCATCACGAGGTGGGAACCTATGTCTGCGCGGGCTGCGAAACCCCGCTTTTCCACTCTGATGCCAAATTTGATTCAGGCACCGGCTGGCCCAGTTTTTTCAAGCCAGTGGACGAAACGCATATCGCAAAGCATGAGGACAAATCCTGGTTCATGGTCCGCACTGAGGTGCTCTGCGCTGTCTGTGACGGACATCTGGGTCATGTATTCCCCGATGGACCAGAGCCCACTGGATTGCGTTACTGCATCAATTCCCTTGCTCTGCAATTTGAACCCCAAGACGCTGGAAAATAGCCATAACTATCCGGAAAGAAACTATCTTCTTTCCGGATAAACCCTTGAAACCGGAAGGCACATTCAGGGTTGCATCCATGGTGCCGTTCGGGTAGAGACCTCAATTGTTATGAACTATTGTTTCCATGCGGCCGGCACTTTCCCGCTCCCTTCTCTTCGACTCCCGCACCCCTCTCCCGTCGCCGGCAGCATCACCCCAAGCACGATGAGGTACGCACATGAATAGTCATGGAGTATTTGTCGTCACTTCGCTTTTTTTCGTCATGATCGCCTCTCTGGTAGGATTTGCCGCATATAACGGAACCAGACTGGAGACGGCCCGGCACTACGAAGCCCGGATCGCGACGCTAAACGAAGAACGACAGGAATTGACCCGCCAGGTGGCGGAGCTCAGGAATAGATGGGTCAAGGAAGTGACCGTGACCGCCTACAGCCCGACCGTCGAAGAATGCGGGCCCGACCCGCAGACGACGGCCAGCATGGGCAAGGCAAGGCCCGGCATTGTCGCCGTGAGCAGAGATCTGTTCGATGAAGGCTGGGTCTTCGGCAAGAAGGTCTACGTGAAAGGCCACGGCATCTTTGAAATCGCGGATCTGATGAGCAAGCGCTACACGCAGCGCATGGACATCTTCTTCCCCGACACCAACCAGGCCAGGCAATTCGGCAAGAAACAAGTCACGGTGGCCCTGCTGGCCAGCTAAAAAAAGGGTGCGCGAGCACCCTTTTTTGCGACCTTTGCGCGGGAAAGGGAACAAGACGTTTTGCCCCTCTCGCGCAACTTCACGCTCTCTCTAGAAGTTGTAATCCGCCATGCGCCTTTCGGCGGCCACGGCCGAAACGAAGGCCACGCATTTCTGATGTTCGGGATGAACCTGATAGGTCTGCAGGTCCTCGGGAGAATCGAAGACCGTGTACAGGACCACCTCGGTTTCGGGCACGGAGGCGAAAACGTCCGTGCTGACGACCAGGGTGCGCAGCTGCGGGATGAGTCCCGGCAGGGCCCCGAGCATGTCCTTCATGATCGCCGCGTTTTCCGCCGCGCTCCGGCCTTCCGCGCTCTCCTTCAGTTTCCACATCACAATATGTCCGACCATGATTCCTCCATTAGGGTGATACGTTCCAGCAATCCTTGAAAAGATGGGGGTCGGCCAGCATCCGCCCCCGGACCGCGTCAGGCACGAGCCCGCTGGTTTCAAGGCCCGCGCAAAATTTTTCCCGCACCATGCTCGCGCTGACGTCCAGGCGCGCCATGGGCACAAGCACAACCCGCCGTCCCGTCTCGATGCGTCGCACTCCCGGTCCTTCCTCCCGCCATTTCCAGTGCCTGCTCAGAAATTCGTCCACCGCCGCCTGTCCCAGCCCGAGCCGGTCCACCACGGCGATGTCGGTCAGGAGCGGCAGCTCCAGCCCTCTGTGCCAGTCGGGCAGGGTCAGAAAATCCGGACTGCCGAGAACGAAGACATGGTTGGTATCCGGAAACATGGCGCACAGGCGGGTCAGGGTCACGTGCGAATACGAGGGGACGGGCATCTCCCCCTCCAGCGCGCTCACTCCCAGACCTTCCACCCCTGTCACCGCCTGACGCAGCAGGGTCAGGCGCAGATCGAAATCGAGCAGTCCCGACTTACCCTTGTGCGGCGGAACCTTGGCGGGCAGCAGATCCACCCGCCCAAGTCCCAGCGCCTCCCGGGCCTCGATGGCCATGCGCAGATGCCCGTTGTGCACGGGATTGAAAGATCCGCCGAGAATCCCCACCGAACCGGACAGGGGTCTAGACACGCACCTGCCCTTCTCCGAAGACGATGTACTTGAGGCTGGTCAGCTCCTTCACGCCCATGGGTCCGTAGGCGTGGATCTTCGAGGTGCTGATGCCGATCTCGGCTCCCAGCCCCAACTCTCCGCCGTCGTTGAAACGTGTGGAGGCGTTGATGAGCACGCAGGAGGCGTCCACAGTCCGCAGGAAGCGCATGGCCCGGTCGTGGGTGCGGGTCAGGATGGCTTCGGAATGGCCCGAGCCGTAGCGGGCGATGTGCTCCTCGGCCTCGGCCTGGGTGTCGACGATCTTCACCGCCAGGGTCAGGGACAGAAACTCGCGCCCAAAATCATCGGCCTCGGCTTGCGTGGCCGTGTCGCCAAGAAGCGGCAGGGAACGTGGACAGGCCCGAAAAGACACGCCCAGCGGCGCCAGCAAGGCGGCCAGGCGGGGCAGAAATTCCCGCGCGACGCCCTCGTGCACGAGCAGGCATTCCAGGGCATTGCACACGCCCGGGCGCTGCACCTTGGCGTTCTCGACGATGGGCAGGGCCTGCTCCTGGTCCGCGTCCTTGTGGACATAGATGTGGCAGACGCCCTTGTAGTGCTTGAGGACCGGCATGGTCGCGTCCTTGACCACGGCCCGGATCAGGCCTTCGCCGCCGCGCGGGATGACCACGTCGATGTATTCGTCCAGGGCCAGCAGATGCTTGACGGCGGCCCGGTCCGTGGTCGGCACGATCTGCACGCAACCCTCGGGCAATCCGGCCGTGTCCAGGGCCCGGCGCAGCAGGCCACCCAGAATCTGGTTGGAGTGATAGGCCTCGGAACCTCCGCGCAGAATGACGCTGTTGCCGGCCTTGAGGCAGAGGATGGCCGCGTCGATGGTCACATTGGGGCGGGATTCGTAGATGATGGCGATGACGCCCAGAGGAATGCGCATGCGTCCGACGAGCAGACCGTTGGGGCGCCTTATCATGCCTTCCACCTCGCCCACCGGGTCGGACAGGGAGGCCACGTGGCGGCAGGCGGCGGCCATGGAATCCACGCCGCCATCGGTGATGCGCAGGCGATCCAGACGCGCCTCGTCCAGCCCGGCGGCACGCGCGGCCTCCAGATCAAGAGTGTTGGCCGCAAAAATTTCCTGTCGAGAATCGTGCAGCAGGTCGGCCAAAGCCAGAAGCGCCCTGTTGCGCTCAAGGCCCGTGGCCGTGGCCAGTGTCCTTGCGGCGGTCCGTGCCGATGCGGCCAGCTCGCGCATTTGTGATTCCAGATTCATCCTTCGCTCCTGTCTGTGTTGAAAAAGATCCAAAGCCGAAAATATTATTTTTCAAAGACTATACCAACGCCGCGCCACAGGCAAGAATACTTCATCCGGGCACCTTTTTAAAAGACCGGATATCCATTTATTCCGGCATGTTTTCCCCTTGCGCATTCTCTTTGACCTTTTTCGAAATTGCCTATAAACAGACGGGGCTTTTACAATAATGGCAATTCGAATCAAAGGAGCCTTTCCATGGAAGAACGCAAAGAGACACACGATATCCTGGCAACCATCGAACAGGAAATGGACTCCGACATCCATCCCCTGCTGAAGAAAATCCTGGACAACATCAAGCCCATCGGCATCACCATCGGCGGCATCGTCGTGGCCGTGGCGGTCTATTCGGGCGTCACCACCTACCAGGAGTCGCAGCGTGCAAAGGCCGTGAGCGAGCTTGGCGTCATCATGACCATGGCCGATCAGACCGCGCGCATCGAAAAACTCGAAGCCTTCGCCAAGTCCGGCCCCAAGGAGCTGCGCACCGCCGCACAGCTCGAACTGGCCCGCATCTTCATGGATCAAAACGATTACGAAAAAGCGGCCGGAGCCTGGAGTTCCGTGGGCCAGGGCGCCGACATCCGCGTCATCGCCGGGCTCGGCGAAGCCAAGGCCCTGATCCTCAAGGGCGATCATGCCAAGGCCGTCGAAATTCTGAGCGCCCTCAAGAAAGACGCAGGTCAGGAATTCATGCCCGCCATTTCCGCCAACCTGGCTTTCGCCGCCGAAAAAGCGGGACAGATCGAACTGGCCATCTCCGAATACGAGGCCCTCAAGTCCAAGGAAGCCGGCAACGAGGCATTCCTGGACTACAAGATCGGCACACTCAAATCCAAATCCTGAGACGAGTGAAATCCCAAAGGCGTCCCCGCTTGGCGGGGTTCGCCTGAGACCAGGGCCTTCGGCCTCGCCCCCCGAAGCAAACGCCATGAACGCATCTCAAAAGTTCGCAAACGATTTGGATACCACCCCATGATGACCGCCGAATTCCTGCATTATCTGCAAACGCTTCAAGGCACGGTGCAGCACCTCGATCCCATGAGCCCGCTGCAATCGAGCCTGGACAGCCTGCTCGCCATGACCGCCGAGGCCATGAAATACAAACGCATGGCGCTGGCCATCCTCGACCCCAAGGCCAACACCATCCGTTTCGACCTCACCTACGGGCACAAGGGGCCGGTGAAAGCCACGTACCTGCCCGGCCAGGGAGTCACCGGACAGGTTCTGGACAGCGGGAAATCCATCATCATCGAGGCCATGGGAAACGACGAACGCTTTCTGAACAAGGCCATGGGCCGCACCCAGAAGGAACTGGCCGAACTTTCCTTCATCTGCGTCCCGGTCACGCGGATCAACTCCGAGGGCATCCAGGAGGCGCTCGGCGTGCTCAGCGCGGACATCCCCTGCCAGACGCCCGAAGTGTTGCAGGTTCACTGCGCCTTTCTTGAGGTTCTGGCCGCTGTCATCGCCCGCCAGACCGCGTATCTGCAGGAAAACATGGCCCAGAAAGAACTCTGGGCCTCCATGGGCTTCCTGGGCGAGAGCCTGGATCGCGACACGGCCATGGTGCAGGCCAAGATCGTGGCCACCTCCAAGGCCATGGCCTTTGTCATGGGGCAGATCATGCAGGTCGCGTCGAGCAAGGCCTCGGTGCTGCTGCGCGGCGAATCGGGCACCGGCAAGGAGCTCCTGGCCGAGGCCATCCACAACGCCAGCTCCCGCCGCACCAAGCCCCTCATCCGTCTCAACTGCGCGGCGCTGCCCTCGGAACTGCTGGAGAGCGAGCTGTTCGGCCATGAACGCGGCGCCTTCACCGGCGCGGTAGGTTCCAAGAAGGGCCGCTTCGAGCTGGCCCACGGTGGCACCCTGTTTCTGGACGAAATCGGGGAACTCAGCCCCGAGGCCCAGTCCAAGCTGCTGCGCGCCCTGCAGGAAGGGGAGATCCAGCGCCTTGGGAGCGAGAAAAGCATCAAGGTCGACGTGCGCATCATCTGCGCCACCCACCAGCCGCTGGAAAACCTGATCAAGTCCGGCGAATTCCGCGAAGATCTCTATTACCGCATTAACGTCTTCCCCATCTTCATTCCGCCCCTGCGCGAACGCCGGGAGGACATCCTGCCCCTGGCCGAGTATTTCCTGGAATTCTTCGCCAAGGAGTACTCAAAAAACATCAAGCGCATCTCCATGCCCGCCATCGACCTGCTGACCCAGTACCAGTGGCACGGCAACGTGCGCGAGCTGCGCAACTGCCTGGAGCGGGCCGTGCTGATCTGCAACGAAGAGGCCATCCGCACCTACCATCTGCCACCGACCTTGCAGACTGCCGAAAGCTCGGCCACGGACAACCAGCTCTCCTTCGGCGAAGCCGTGGGCAAATTTGAGCAGGAGATCCTGGTCGAGGCCCTGCAGAAATGCGGGGGCAACATGCTGCAGGTGGCCAGGGAGCTCAGGGCCAGCTACCGGATCATCAACTACAAGATCAAGAAGTACAACCTCGACCCCAAAAAATACGACGGGCGGGGCAAGACGCGCAAACCCTGATTGCAGGAGGGTGCGCCCTGGGGTATGGTTCGGTGAAATCCGTCAACCCCGGGACACGCCATGCAACCCTCCCTTCATGCCCGAAAGCACATCAGGGCGCACCTTCTGGAGCGCCTGGCCGGCCGTGCGAACGACGACCAGGCGGCGATCCGAAGCACCGCGCTGAACCTCTTTTTCGAGGCCAGCTTCGAATTCGAATCCCTGCGCGATCTCAAGTCGCTGTGCGTGCTCGTGCCCGATGTGTGCCTGGACACTCCCGCCTCCCTGTACATGCGTGGCCCAAAGGGCACGTTACGGCTGCGCCGGACCACCAGTGCGCAAAAACCCAGACTCATCACCTTTCCCGAGCCCTCCTGCCCGAACCAGACCGTCGGCATACGCCTTGAAGGCCTGACCGCGATTCCCATATGCGAAACCGGAACCGAGCCCAAACTGCTTGGCATGCTCTGTCTGCACAAGAACTTGAGTCCGGAGGAAGAAGCTTTCTATCTCGAATACGTGCGCGCCCTAGCCCAGCTCATGGCCGTGAAGCAGGTCGCCATCAGCAGCCGCCAGCGCCTGACCTTCATCTACAATCTGGTACGTGACATCGGGCACAACGTCATTGTGCCCAACATGCATTTCAAGCTGCTCTTCCTGCAGATGGAGAAACAGCTTGAGCACCTCGGCCGCAAGGTGGACGCCCTCTCTCCGGTCCGCTCAAGCTCCCCGGATCGGGAAATCAGGCGCGAGCTTCCGGGCATGATCAAGGACTTGCAGACAAGGCAGAAATGCATCTCCAGGCGTTTTCAGCAATCGAGTCTCTTTCTGGAGAGCCTGCTTCGCCACGGACATTTTGAAAAAGGGCGTTACGACCTGCAGCCGCGCCCCTGCAAATTCAAGAGCCAGATCTTCGAGCCGCAGCTCGATCGCTTCCTGCCCCTGCTCAATGCCCAGGGCATCACCATTCGCATCGCCCCGGACGTACGCATCGATGAAGACATCACGCTGGAGGCGGATATCGGGCTTCTTTCGCAGGTTTTTGCCAACCTGCTCTCCAATGCGGTCAAATATACGGAATCCATGCCTGGAGAATCCGGCCGGGAAGAGAAACTGGTCCTTTACGGGTGGGAAAGCAAACCGCAGGCTTTTGGCCCGGGGCAGCCGGGCATCGAGCTTTACATCCGCACCACTGGACACGAGATACCAAGCCCGGATCGGATGAAACTTTTCAATGCGGATTTTCGATGCAGCGCCACGGAGAACGTCGAGGGCTCAGGCCACGGCCTTTACTTCGTCAAACAGATCGTCGAGCTGCACAATGGCCGGGCCGAATATTCCTACGCCGCGCCGATGAACACCTTTCACATCACCCTGCCCTGCCGTGACAATTCCCTAACATCGACGGAGCCCGGATCATGCCCCAGTCCATCCTGATCGTCGAAGACGACGAGCACCTCCGGACCTCCCTCGCCGCAAATCTCGAAGATGCGGGCTTCAGGATCCATGAGGCCACCGACGCACGCAAGGCCATGCATCTCTTCATGCACCTGGCTCCGGACCTGGTGCTTCTCGACCTTGGCATTTCCGGCGACGAAGGAATGGGCCTGCTCGGCGACATGAAGATATCCCGTCCGTCCACTCCCGTGATCATCGTCTCGGGACGCACGCACATAAGTCACGCCATCGACGCCTTCAAAGCGGGAGCCTTCGATTATGTGACCAAACCCATCCTCAGCATGGACATCTTCATCAACGGCCTGCGCAACTGCCTGGCCCAATCGGGCATGCAGCGACGCATCCACGACACCCAGGAACACCTGATCCGGCTGATCGGAAAGCTCCCCGTCATCATTTTCATCATCAACCGCAACCTGGAATTCGAATTTCTGAACCATGCCACGACACAGATCCTCGGATATTTGCCGCAGGAGATTCTCAAGTCGCCCAGATCGTTCCTGAGGCGCATCGTGCGGGAAGACCGCAGACGGTTTCTGATCGCCTTGAAAAAAAGCCTGCAACCGGAAACTGCCGAATTCAGTCTTGAATTTCGTTTTCTGCACAAGAAGGGATATCCCGTCTCCCTCCTGCTCCAGTCCATTGCCTCGCCCCTGCCGCCCGGCGGCACCCCGGACAGGATCGAGGGCATGATCATGGACATGACCCGCAACTCCTATCTGGACAAGCTTCTGCGGCAGAACGAGAAGCTCAGCATGCTGCGCACCATGACCGAAGAGGTGGCGCACGAAATACGCAATCCCCTGGTCGCCCTTGGCGGCTTCGCCCGACAACTGCGCCTGCGCTACCCGGAAGCCGTCGAAACCAGGGTCATCCTGGAAGAATGCAACCGGCTCGAACGCCTGCTCCAGCGTATCACCGCCTATCTCGAACCCATCGACGTCACGCTGACCCCCTGCCAGCTGGCCCCCACGGTGAACTTCATCATGAGTCTGGTCTCCAGTCGTCTGGAGCACAAATCAGTCAGCTTCGACATCGAGCTCACGGATGACCTCCCTCCGGTCCTTGCCGATCAGGAATTCCTGCACCGCATCTTCATCTATCTCATCGGACATGGCGCCGACATCGTCGAACAATCCGGCTCGATGCGCATCAGGGCTTCGCAAGCCAACGAACTGGTCGTGACCGACCTGATCATGGACCCGGTGCGCACTCCGGCGACAGGGCAAGAGCGTCTCATCATGCCCTTCGAGGACGACGAGATGAACCTGGCCATGTGTCTGCTGCTGGTCGAACGCATTGGCGGGCACCTGCAGATTGAACAAAAGGATTCCATGGCGCGGCTGACAATGTCCGTGCCCAAGGCCCCCGCCCGCGAGGATTAAAATCCGTGGTCACCGGATGAAAAGGACGACATCAATAGCTGATTTCAAAAATTTCCTCTTTGCGACCACGACATTATGGACGAATAACGGCACATGTTCTATGCTGTTCCTTCACCCGCGCACATTCCCCGCGCGCTTTCGGGAATGCTATCATGAACCTGATCCACACAAGGAGCCTCCATGGCCCAGGATATTAGCTGCGTCAGTGTCGACGACCCCAAACTCTCCGCGCTTTTTCGTCCCTTTGCCCTGAAGATGGAGCAGCAAGGCCTGCCCGCCATCGTCATCAATACCTTCAAGTGTTACTTTAACCAATTTCTTTACGGTGCCCAGGGCAAGCTCTCCGACCGGGATATCGTGGCCGTGCATGACGATGAACTTGCGGAATATGATGCCATGGAGCAATTCAAGGCCAAGGGCGAAGAGGCGCTGGACAAGACCGCCGTCATAAAACTCAACGGCGGCCTGGGTACGAGCATGGGCCTGGAATCGGCCAAGTCGCTCATTCCGGTCAAGGAGGGGCTCAGCTTTCTGGACCTCATCCTGTTGCAGGCCAAGACGGTCCGCACCCACTACGGGGTGGACTTTCCGCAAGTGTTCATGAACAGCTTCAAAACCCACATGGACACCATGCTCAAGGTCGGCGATTTCAACAACGGCACCACCGGCATCGACCTTGCCTTCCTGCAGCATCGTTACCCCAAGATCATGGCCAAGGACCACACCCCGGCATCCTGGCCCCAGAATCCCGAACTGGAATGGAATCCTCCCGGGCACGGCGACATCTACACCGCCATGATCACCTCGGGCATCCTCGACGCCCTGCTGGACAAAGGCTACATTTACGCCTTCATCTCCAACTCAGACAATCTCGGGGCCATCATGAACCGTCGGCTGCTCGGCTACATGGTCCACCACAACCTGCCTTTTCTCATGGAAGTCGCGCGACGCACGGATCAGGACAAGAAAGGCGGGCATCTCTGCCGCCTGAAAAAGAACAGGCAGCTCGCCCTGCGCGAAGTGGCACAGTGCCCCGACACCGAGATGGACTCGTTCTGCGACATCGAAAAATACAAATTCTTCAACACCAACTCCATCTGGATAGACCTGCGCATCCTGCAGTCCGTTTTCGTCTCGCACCGGATGATGCCCCTTGACCTGATCATAAATCCCAAAAGCCTGGATCCACGGGACCCGTCCTCCCCCAAGGTCTTTCAACTTGAGACGGCCATGGGTTCGGCCATCACCAATTTCCTCAATGCCCAGGCCGTCATCGTGCCCAGAAAACGCTTTGCGCCGGTCAAGACAACCAACGACCTGCTCCTGGTCATGTCCGACTGCTTCGTGCGCACGGAACGCGAAACCATCATCCCCAACCCGGACCGCGTCACTTCCATGCCGTCCATTTCCCTGGACTCGCGGCATTACAAGAAAATCGACGCGTTCCTGGCCCGCTTTCCCAAGAATCCGCCGTCCCTGCTCAATTGCGACAGCCTTGTCGTCGAAGGGGATGTGCTCTTCGAGCAGGATGTGCAGTGCATAGGTGATGTCCGCCTCGTCAACCCAGGGCCGAATCAGGTCGTGGTCAAGGCCGGCAGCGTGCTCCAGGGAGAAACCCTTTTTGCGTGACGCAGGCTTGAGTTTCCCTGGCCGTGTCCTGCCGCTACTGGCGGCCCTGGTATGCTTGCTGCTTCTTGCCCTGTGTCCGGCAAGCGCCATGGCCGCCAAACAGGTATTCATCCTCAATTCCTACCACCCTGACTACAAATGGTCCGCGGACATCATGCACGGGCTGGAAGCGACCTTGCATCAATATGATCCGGAAGTGCTCATCCACGTCGAACACATGGACACCAAGCGCAACCTCGATCCCGAATATCTCGCCAACCTTCCTAACTTCATGGAGCTCAAATACGCCTTCCTGCGTCCCGACCTGGTCATCACGGTGGACGAAAGCGCCTTCTTTTTCATTCTTGAACACGGGGCGCGCATCTTCCCGGACACTCCCGTGGTCTTTTGCGGCGTGAACACCAACCCCCTGCCGCCGCTGCCCCGGAACATGACCGGCGTGCGCGAATACGCGGACCTGAACACGAACGTGAAGCTCATGCGCAGGCTACAGCCGCAAATGCGCAAGCTGATGGTCATCTCGGACAAGACCGCCACGGGCGTTGCTGCCGTGGCCGAACTGCACAAGGTCGTCCCCCCGGACCTGCCTCTGCAGGTGCTTGAGGATGCCCCCCTGCCGGAGCTGATGGAGCAGGTCAAAGGGATCGGCCCGGAGACGGGACTTCTCTTTCTGCTCTATTTCCAGGACCGCGATGGCCGGGTCCACGGCGCGACGGAAGCCATCTCGGCCATTTCCCAGGCCAGCCCGGTGCCGGTTTACGGGGTCTGGAATTTTCTCATGGGCCACGGACTTTTCGGAGGCTACCTGACCAACGGATATGAACAGGGCCGGATCGCGGGCAACATGGCCGGGCGAATCCTGGGTGGCGCGCGCCCAGTCGACCTGCCCGTGACCTATGATGACGGAATCCAGCTGGAAGTGGACATGCGCCAGATGGAGCGCTTCGGAATCACTCCCGACCGATTGCCGCCGGAGACGAAATTCCTTCACCCCAAAAGGGGAACCGAGCATGAAATCCTGGTCCTTCATTCGTACCACAAGGGTTTCAAGTGGACCGACGACATTGAATCCGGAATCAGGGAAAGCCTGGGAGCGGACGCCGCGAACGTGGAAATGCATGTCGAATACATGGACACCAAGCGCCATCCCGAGCCTGAATTCACGTATCTGAACTACATCCTTATGCGTGAAAAGTATCGCTCGGCCAAATTTTCCGCAGTGCTGACCTCCGACGACAACGCCTTCAACTTTGCCCGCCAGTACCGGCAGACCCTGTTCAACAACGCGCCCATCATCTTTTGCGGCGTGAACTATCTCACCGATCAACAATCCCTGTCCGCTCAGGGAATAACCGGAGTGCTCGAATCCTATGACATCGTCAGCACGGTGCAGGCCGCCTCCCGCCTCCTGCCCAGGGCCAAAAAACTTTTCGTCATCAACGACGCCACCCCGACGGGCCTTGGCAACCACAACCGCTTCGAGGAGGTTCGCCACCTGCTGCCCGCCTCCCTTGACATCGAACTCCTTGAAAACATTTCCATGACCCGTCTGCTCGAACGTCTGCCAACGCTGCCGCCGGACAGCTTCATCCTGCTCATGAGCTTCAACCAGGACCGCGACGGGAACACCTTCTCCTACGAGGAGAGCTGCAAGAAAATCGTGAGCGCAAGCCCCGTGCCGGTCTTTTCCTTCTGGGACTTCTATCTGGGAGCCGGGTCCATCGGAGGGATGGTCACCAGCGGCCGTCACCAGGGACTGGCCGCCGGAAATCTGCTCCGAAACGTCCTGCGCGGACAAGATGCCGGCAATCTGCCGATCATCACCATAAGTCCCAACGCGTTCATCTTCGACGCCAAGGCCATGAAAAGGCATGGAATGGACTTTGGACTGCTCCCCAGCGGCGCAACGCTCATCAACGATGACTCGGACGCATATCGGCATACCCGCGCCCTGTGGACAATCACGGCCCTGATTCTGATCATCGCCATGCTGCTTGGCATTCTTGTCGTCTTTTACCGCTATCAGCAGCGCAAACGCCGGGCCCTGGAGCGCTCCGTGCGCATCGACCCCCTGACGGGAGCGAGCACCAGAAGCGCCTTTGAATCGGAAATGCCGCAAAAAATCAAAGCAGCCGTGGAAAAAAACGAAAGGTTCATGTTCTGCTATGTGGACGTGGACAAGCTCAAGCAGGTCAACGACACTTACGGACATCTTCACGGCGACACCTACCTGAAGGAAGTCGTGTCCATCATTCGCGCCTGCGTCCGCGCCAGTGACGAAATCTACCGCATCGGCGGCGACGAGTTCGTGCTCATCTTTCCCGGATGCGGCCCGGACGAGGTTCAACGGGTCTGGAACAAGGTCCTCATACTCATCGACGCCGCAAACAACTCCGGCAGGATTCCCTACACCATGGGAGTCACCCACGGCTGCACGGCCTTCAACCCCCAGGAACCTCAGGATTTGGCAACCCTGCTCAAAAAAGCCGACCAATCCATGTACACGCGCAAAAACATCCACACGTCCTGACCCCGATTTCTGTTCTGCCCTCCCCCTCCTCCATTCCCCTTGCTCAGGGCTCCCAATCCGGAGCCCTGAGCATTTTATCGAGACGCAAAACCATACATCACTGCAAGAAACCGTCATCCCCTTGAAGAAGGGGATCCATCCCTTTTTTAACTACCTGAAAAGAATGGATCTCGCGCTATTGCCCGACATGGCCCAACTTCGCGGCAATGACCATCAGGTTCTTTCCTGACTTTTCACAGCACAGCCTTTTCATACAAGACCAGTCCGAATACTCCGTAATGAAAAGCATTTTTCCCTGTGAAATAATGCACGCCGGAATTGTCATACAATCTGTTGCACAAATCATTTTAATGATGATAATGTATGACAAATTCTAGACAATTTATCCGGAGGCAGCACGATGAGCATGCGTTTGGGAATCCGAAACAGGTTGCTTTTGTTGGTTGGCGTGATGCTCGTCTTCATCGGCGCGGTGGTCTCTTTTTTCGTATACCAGGCCGCGAACTCCAAATCACAAATGATAGATCGAGTGGGCATCATCATGACCGATGAGGCCAAGGACAAGATCATGGTGCTGACCCAGGCGTTAACGAAATCCGTCGAGGCCGGCATCAGGGACGTGACCGATGAGGATGAAAGAATCGGTGTGATCAGGAATCTTGTAACAGGCATTCGCTTTGAAGAGGATCAATCGGGATATATTTTCGTCTATCAGGGCACCACCAACAGGATCATGCCGCCAAACCCGGCCCTTGAAGGCACCGACCTCAAGGATCTCAAGGATCCCAACGGACTGTATCTCATTCGCGAACTGAACGAGGCGGCCAAAAAAGGCGGCGGGTTCGTCGAATACATTTTCGACAAGCCGGGCAAGGGCAACCAGCCCAAGGTCAGTTATTCCACCATGATCCCCGGCACCGACCTCTGGATCGGAACGGGCATCTACATCGACAACATCGCCGAAGCCCAGGCGAAAGTCGCGGCCGACCTGGAAAGCGCGGCCGCAAGGTCCCTGACCATCGCCATGTCCTTCATCGGTGCCGGATTCGCCTTTCTGGTCCTGCCCCTGACCATCTTCCTCATCCGCTCCATCATCACCCCGCTGAAGCGCATGATCGGCATGCTCAAAGACATCGCCCAGGGCGAAGGCGATCTGACCGCCCGCCTCAAGGACACCTCCGGCACGGAAACCCAGGATCTGGCCGAATGGTTCAACAAGTTCGTTGAGCAGGTGCATGGCATCATCCGCGAAGTGGCCGGAAACTCAGCACAGGTCAATCAGGCCTCGACGGGACTCCTTGGCCTGGCCACCGACCTGCGCGGCGCATCCAGCGACATGACCGCCAAGTCCACCAACGTGGCCGCCGCTACCGAAGAGATGAGCTCCAACATGAACTCCGTGGCCTCGGCCATGGAAGAGTTCTCCATCAACATCGGGACAGTGGCCACCGCCTCCGAGGAAATGACCGCGACCATCGCCGAAATCTCCCAGAACGCGAGCAAGGCCAAGGACATCACCGGTCACGCCGTCGGCAAGGCCACGGAAGCCTCGCGCCGGGTGGACGAGCTTGGCCATGCCGCACGGGAAATCGACAAGGTCACCGAGACCATCACGGCCATTTCCTCCCAGACCAACCTTCTGGCTTTGAACGCCACCATCGAGGCGGCCCGGGCCGGAGAAGCAGGACGCGGTTTTGCCGTCGTCGCCAACGAGATCAAGGAACTGGCCATGCAGACCGCCCGCGCCACGGAGGAAATCCGGGGCAAGATCCAGGGCATCCAGGGCGCGACAGGAATCACGGTTTCTGAAATCCAGCAGGTCAGCCAGGTCATCAACGAAGTGGACATGATCGTCGGCACCATCGCGGCCGCCGTCGAGGAACAGTCTGTCACGACCCGCGACATCGCGGACAACGTCGGCCAGGCATCGCAGGGCGTGCAGGAAGTGAACGAGAACGTGTCCCAGGCCGAATCAGTGACCCGCGACATCGCTCGGGAAGTCACCGCCGTGAGCGCGGCGTCAGGAGACATAGCCCATTCAGCCGAGGCAGTTCAGGCCAGTTCCGAAAGCCTGAGCGGACTGGCCCGCGACCTCAACGCCATGGTCGGCAAGTTCAAGATCTGACAAATTCCCCTTTATCAGATCGAAAAGCCCGGTAAATGCCGGGCTTTCTTATTTGGAAGCCCGGAAAACACGTTCACAAGCGCGCACATCGCACCTGCAATCCCGATTCGGCAAATCTGAAGTGCTCACCCCGCGCATCTCCCCGTTATTCCCATTCTTGCCATGTTTGCGACAAGTGGTGTAACAATCAATAATCTCAATTTATATTATCCTTGGAGGACGTTCATGGCCATCCGATTTGGCATCCGCAACCGCTTACTCTTTCTGGTCGGCATCATGCTCATTTTCATGGGCGCCGTCGTCTCCTTCTTCGTCTATCAGGCCAGCGGAACAAAAATCACATGATCGAAAAGGTCGGGCAGATCATGAACGCCGACGCGCGCGACAAGATCATGATCGCGACCACGAACATGGCCGCCAGCCTCGGCTCGGCCGTCGAGGGAATGACGGCCGATTCGGAACGGGTCGCCACCATCAGCCGTCTCATCAACAACATTCGCTTCGAAGAGGACAAATCAGGCTACTTCTTCGTCTATCAGGAAACGGTCTGCCGGGTTCTGCCGACGAAAAAGGAGCTTGAGGGCAAGGATCTTGGTGGAAACAAGGATGTCAACGGACTCATGTATGTCCGGGAACTGAGCAAGCAGGCGCATGCAGGCGGTGGATTCGTCGAGTACGTGTTCGACAAGCCGGGGAAAGGCGACCAGCCCAAGATTGCCTATTCGATGATGATCCCGGGCACCGACCTCTGGATCGGAACCGGGGTGTACATCGACAACATCGCCGAGGCCCAGGGTGCAGTGGCCGCGGACCTGGAAAACGCGGCCGCAAGATCTTTGACCATCGCCATGTCCTTCATCGGTGCCGGGTTCGCCTTTCTGGTCCTGCCGCTGACCATCTTCCTCATCCGATCCATCATCACCCCGCTGAACCGTATGATCGGCATGCTCAAAGACATCGCCCAGGGCGAAGGCGATCTGACCGCCCGCCTCAAGGACACCTCCGGCACGGAAACCCAGGAACTGGCCGAATGGTTCAACAAGTTCGTGGAGCAGGTGCATGGCATCATCCGCGAAGTGGCCGGCAACTCCAAGCAGGTCAATCAGGCCTCGACGGGACTCCTTGGCCTGGCCACCGACCTGCGCGGCGCATCCAGCGACATGACCGCCAAGTCCACCAACGTGGCCGCCGCTACCGAAGAGATGAGCTCCAACATGAACTCCGTGGCCTCGGCCATGGAAGAGTTCTCCATCAACATCGGGACAGTGGCCACCGCCTCCGAGGAAATGACCGCGACCATCGCCGAAATCTCCCAGAACGCGAGCAAGGCCAAGGACATCACCGGTCACGCCGTCGGCAAGGCCACGGAAGCCTCGCGCCGGGTGGACGAGCTTGGCCATGCCGCGCGGGAAATCGACAAGGTCACCGAGACCATCACGGCCATTTCCTCCCAGACCAACCTTCTGGCTTTGAACGCCACCATCGAGGCGGCCCGGGCCGGAGAAGCAGGACGCGGTTTTGCCGTCGTCGCCAACGAGATCAAGGAACTGGCCATGCAGACCGCCCGCGCCACGGAGGAAATCCGGGGCAAGATCCAGGGCATCCAGAGCGCGACCGGGGTCACGGTTTCTGAAATCCAGCAGGTCAGCCAGGTCATCAACGAAGTGGACTCCATCGTCGGCACCATCGCGGCCGCAGTCGAGGAACAGTCCGTCACGACCCGCGACATCGCGGACAACGTCGGCCAGGCATCGCAGGGTGTGCAGGAAGTGAACGAGAACGTGTCCCAGGCCGAATCAGTGACCCGCGACATCGCCAAGGAAGTGGCTTCCGTGAACGAAGCCTCCGGCGACATCGCCCAGTCGGCCGAGGCGGTGCAAGCCAGCTCCGAAAGCCTGAGCGGACTGGCCCGCGACCTCAATGCCATGGTCGGCAAATTCAGGATCTGAGCTTGGCAGAGCAGCCTCGAATCAAGCCCGGCTCGAAAAGCCGGGCTTTTTCTTTGGAATGAAGGCGGAGCAGGTTTCGTTTACGTCACGAAGCGGGTGCGGGTTGGTCCGGTCAGGTCGCTTCGACTGTCTGACCGAGCCAGGCATCGTTGGCGGAATCGTTGCCGTTCATCTTGCTCCGCTTTTTCGCCCTGCACGCAACGATTGCGCCGTACGAGGCCCGCGAGGGAGTTTCGAAGCGGCCTGACCGGACCAGCCCGTGCTCGCGCCCACCACAGTACTTCAAGGCGTTCTCATTGCGATATGATGGTGCGCGTAGCTCGATTGGAGGCATCAAAATGCAGAGACGCCTGGAGTCGGAAGGCCGTCGCGGAGGCGCAGAGAAAAATCAGGATCATCGCCAAAGGCCCGGGCACGCGCATTGATGTGGCTGATCCGCTTGAGTTCAGTGAAGGGCAGCCGGGTGTCGAGCATGCCACGCTCATAAGCCATCTCGTCCACGAAGCCGTTGACCAGCATGCGCCAGTCGATGCGGGCGTCGCTGGTGTATGGGCGGGCGTGACCGCGGATGTTGGTCGTACAGTTGCTTATAAGGGCGTTGTACCACTGCGGACGCGCATAAAGCTCGTTGATCTGACGCAGGTACTGCAGGAAAACCGGCCCCGCCACGTCCGGATTGAAAGCCAGCCGATACAGATACACGTCCTCATTGCGAAAATTTGTGCGCAGGCGGACCAGATCGCGCTCGTCGGCCAGCACATAAATCAGTTCGTACTGTCGAAAGAATCCGCGCAACGCGGAATATTCTTCGTCAACGGTCTTGCGGGTTTCGATGGAGACGCAAACGAAGTCGTCATCGCCGAATTGAAAGCTGAGCATGGTATGGGCAATGAGCGGCGAACCCCAGTAAACCAGAAACAGGTCCACAGCCTTGAGCTGTGAGAGGCGCACGGTCTTGTCGTAATGATTGACGGTGTACTGGGTTTCGGAAGTGTATTCGCAATTGCGGATATTGCGCAGAGTGATCAGGTCACCATTGATTTCGGCACGCGGCAGGATGGCAACATCGGGTTGCCAGTCTCTGGTATTCGACGGTTCCAGGGCAAACCACCAGACCAGAATCAGGAAAAACGCAGGACCGAACACGGCCAGCCGCATCCGCCACCCGCGCAACATGAGGGCTCCCAGCAGCAGCGCCCCTGCCGCCACTGCGGCCGGAACGCGCCAGAACTGCGGCAGATCGCCATAATAAACGGCCGGCACAGTCCACAGGACAGCCCCCAGCAGCACGACATAGAGCAGCGCCTGAGCGCCAATGCGGACAAGTTTTCGCATGAATATCACTTTAGTTTCAGCGCGCACATTTTAAGCAGCGGCCTGCATGTTGACCAGACCCGAGGGAAATGCCCTGTCAGGACAGTGCTCGCCCATCGGGGTCAGCCGACAAGCGGGGAAAGCAGCACGCCCTTGGCCAGCAGTTCCTCGAACTCCTGCGCGGGAACGGGCCGGCTGGCAAGATAGCCTTGCAGCACGATGGGGCCCATGGAAGCCAGCAGGCTTCGTTGGGCCTGGGTTTCCACGCCCTCGGCGACCAGGCGCAGATTGAGGGTCCGGGCCATGGATACGATGGCGGCGACAATGGCCCGACTGTCGGGATCGTCGGTGATGTCCTTCACGAAGGAACGATCGATCTTGAGCCCGTCAATGGGCAGGCGCTTCAGGTAGGAAAGGGAGGAATAGCCGGTCCCGAAGTCGTCGAGGAAAAAGGTTCCCCCTGCTTCGCGCAGATTGAGCAACGTCGTCTCGGCCTTGCTCACGTCGCCCATGAGCATGGACTCGGTAATCTCGAAATACAATTTTCCCGGACGCAGCTCCGTGTGCAGCAGCACCTCGCGCAGGGTCAGGGCCAGATCCGTTCCGGAAAATTGCCGCGAGGATATGTTCACGGACATGGTCAGGTCATGCCCTGCGTCCTGCCAGAGCTTGGCCTGACGCGCGGCCGTGCGCAGCACCCAGTCGCCAAGCGGCAGGATGAGCCCGGAATCCTCGGCCAGGGGAATGAACTCCGCGGGAGAAATGAGCTTGCCGTCGCTACGCCAGCGGATGAGCGCCTCGGCCCCGAGTATTTCCCCGCTCTGGATATGCACCAGCGGCTGGTAGAAAAGCTCGAACTCCTGGGCCTCGATGGCCTTGCGCAGCTTGTATTCCATGGAAATGCGCCGATGCGCGGCCACGTCCATCTCCGGGGTGAAATACTGGTAATTGTTGCGTCCCAGGTTTTTGGCCCGGTACATGGCCATGTCCGCATTCTTGATCAGCTTCGATCCCTCGGAGCCGTCGTCGGGTGCGATGGTCACGCCGATGCTGGCCGTGACGAAATACTCGACATCCCCGTGATGAAACGGAGCTTTCAAGGCTTCGAGCATCCGGTTCGCGATGTGGCTGGCGGCATCGACCGATTCGATCTCCGGCAGCAGAACCAGAAATTCATCCCCACCCAGTCGGGCCAGGGTGTCCCCGCTGCGCAGGAGTTTTTCCATGCGGCGGGAGAGTTCCACCAGCAGCGCATCGCCGACACCGTGTCCCAATCCGTCGTTGATGGTCTTGAAGTTGTCGAGATCAAAAAAGAGCAGCGCGAGCTTGCCCTCGCTGCGTTCAAGTTGCGCCAGCGCCATGCGCAGCCGGTCGCCGAGCAGGATGCGGTTGGGCAGACCGGTCAGGGCATCGTGCTGGGCCTGATATTCCAGGGCGTCCTGCTGCCGCTTGAGCTCGGTTATGTCGTGAAAAATGGAAACATAGTTGGTAATCTCTCCCGCATCGTTCTTGATCGCGCTGATGGTCAGCCACTCGGGATAGGATTCGCCGTTTTTGCGACGGTTCCAGATTTCACCGGCCCAGTGCCCATCCGCCACCAGCTTGGCCCACATATCCTGATAGAAATGCTGCGGATGCCGATCGGACTTGAGTATGCGCGGGTTACCGCCCACGGCCTCTTGCGGGGTGTATCCGGTGATGATGCTGAAGCCCGGATTGACCTGTTCGATGGTCCCATGGACGTCGGTGACCACGATCCCCTCGACGGTATTCTCGAAAACCTTGGCGGCCAGCATGAGCTTCTCCTCGGCCTTCTTGCGCATGCTGATGTCGCGGACCACCGCCAGATAGAACTCCGGATGATCAGCCTTGCCCCACAGGGGAGATATGGTCGCCAGCCCCCAAAAAAAGGTTCCATCCTTGCGCACATAGCGCTTTTCCAGAGTGATCTCCTTGTGCGTCTTCGCGACCAGACTCTGCATGGCATCCTGCGAAACCTGCCAATCATCGGGGTGCACAAGATCATGCGGAGTAAGCTGGCCAAGCTCCGTGGCGGAATAGCCCGTAAGGTCGGAAAATTTCTGGTTCACCTTGATGAACCGGTGCGAAACGCCCTCGAACTGGGCCACGCCTACGCTGGCCATCTCGAAAAAGGCCCTGAAACTGCGCTCGCTGGCGGACAAGGCGGCGGTACGCTCGTGAACCTGCCTGCTGAGCCGCGCATTGAAAAAGAAAAGCATGGCCGTGATCCCGGTTCCGACAAAAAGGAAAATGCCCAGAACGATCAAAGTCATGCGGATGGCCTGCTGCTTGCGGGCCTGCAGATTCTCCTTGAATTCCGGATAGAGAAATCCGGACAGGTCGTAATCCGGGCTCATCATCCCCAGTTTGACATAAAGGTCTGCGATGTGCCGCCAACGCTCGGGATTCATGTGGCCGATCTCGACAAAATCCGGACGGATCAGCCTGCGCATGGTCTTGGCTTCGAAAAGAAGATGCTCCATTGAAAGCTCGGAGGAGTATCGAGCGCGAATGAGCTGGGCCAGCTCCTCCGGATTCTCCATGGCATATCGCCAGCCGCGCTGCACCGCGCGCAGAAAGGCCTCGACCCGCTCAGGATGTTTTTCCACCTGCTCTTCGGTCGAGACCAGACAGTCGCCGTAGAAATCCACTCCGTAATTGATGGGCCTGATGTACGCGGCGGGAACACCGCGCTCCTGCATGTGGTAGGGCTCACTGGTCAGGTAGGCGCTCATGGCGTCGACCCGTCCGGCCACAAGATCCTCGATATCCCATGAATGCGGAACCAGGGTGACGCTCTCCAGCGCAACCCCCTCGCTGACGAGCATGGCCAGACATTCCGGATCCGTTGCGGAGGTCATCATGATGCGCTTGCCGCGCAGGTCATGAGGAGAATCCAGCCGTGAATCCTTGAGCGTCATCATGACGCTTGGCGAATGCTGGAAAATGGCGGCCAGAGCGACCAGGGGGCTGCCTTCCTGGCGTTTGATGAGAATCGCCGGAGAATCCACGGCAAACTCGGCCTCCCCGGAGACCAGTCTGGCGGCCGGGTCGATGCCCGGAGCCCCCTCCAGCAGCTCCACCTGCAGGCCTTCGTCCTCGAAAAACCCTTGGGACACGGCCGCATAGTACCCGGCAAACTGAAATTGATGTCGCCATTTGAGCTGCAGCCGAACGTTCTGGGGTGAATTGGAGGCAGCGAAAACACTGTCGCAAGGCGCAAGAAAAAGACCGGCCAGAGTCAAAAAGGCAAAAATAGCCGACAAAAGGGAAAAAGGCCCCATTACGGTCCTTGGGATAAGACAAACTGAGCAGAAATATGTACGCATAAGGCAAAACTTAACATTCCGACACAACGGGTCAAGAACAAACACGCGCCCCTTCCCGGCCGGGCGGGGAAACAATTTCCTGATGACCGCCGCAAACTTCCCGTGTAGGCGAGGCCAGACGCTTTTCACCAAGGACTGGACTGATGACCAACAACGACATTCTGCGCCGATTGCGCTATGCATTGAACCTGGACAACGCCGGCGTCATCCGGCTCTTTACCCTGGGCGGGCACGGACTGAGCCAGGAAGATCTCGACCTCCTGCTCAAGAAGGACGACGAACCGGGCTTCGTGGACTGCCCGGACGTGCTGCTGAGCGCGTTTCTGGACGGACTGATCACCTCCAGACGCGGCGCCCGGGAACTGGCCCCCGAAACGGCCGAGACGCTGAACAACAACCTGATCCTGCGCAAGATCCGCATCGCGCTCGAACTCAAGGACTCGGACATGATCCGCATCCTGGACGCAGGCGGCATGGAAATCTCGAAATCCGAACTTTCCGCCCTCTTCCGCAAACAGGGGCATCGCAATTTCGTGTACTGCCGGGATCAGCTTTTAAGAAAATTTTTGAGCGGGCTTGCGAAAATCTCGCGGGAGGAACTTTCATGATTGAATTCGGCAAAACCGCGACCCTCAAGGTCATGAAAATGGTCACGGGCGGAGCCTATCTCGACGGCGAAAACCTGGGCGAGGTCTTCGTGCCCAAGCGCGAGCTTCCGGCGGGCACGGCCGTTGGCGACAGCTTGAGCGTCTTTTTGTACCGGGACTCCGAGACCGTGCTCACGGGCAGCGTAAGCAAGCCCAAGGCCGAAGTCGGCCAGTGCGCCTTCATGAAGGTCGTGGCCGTGACCAAGTCCGGAGTCTTCGTGGACTGGGGCCTGCCCAAGGACCTCTTTGTCCCGTCAAGCGAGCAGTACAAGGCGCTGGAGGAAGGCCGCTCCTACGTCATCCTCGTGTACATCGACGAACGCACCGGCCGTCTGGCGGGCACGGCCAAGCTCCACTCCTACCTGAGCGAAGAGGGGGAAGGATTCAAACCGGGTCAGGAAGTTGATCTGCTTATCAGCGGTTTTTCGGAACTCGGTTTCAAGGCCGTGATCAACAACACGCATCTCGGACTGGTCTTTCGCGACGACGCACCCGGCGAGCTGCGCTATGGCCAGCGCATGAAGGGCTTCATCAAGGCCATCCGCCCGGACGGCAAGATCGACCTGTCCCTGCTGCCTCCCGGCAGGTCCGGCCTGGACATGCTAGCCGACCGCATTCTGGCCCATCTGGCGGCATGCGGAGGAAGCACCGACCTGACGGACAAAAGTCCGGCAGAATATATCGCCGCCGCCTTCGGGGCCAGCAAGTCCAACTATAAAAAAGCCCTGGGCCGCCTCTACAAGCAAAAGAAAATCAGCATCGAGCCGGACCGGATCGTGCTGCTCTGAGCTCTCAGCTAACGACGCAAGGCTACAGCACTCACGGCAAAAGAGCCGCAGGAAAATCCCTGCGGCTCTTTTGCATTTCATGAAGCGGGAATGGCGCACTAGCCTCGACGGGCCACCAGATCGCGCAACGGCTGGGGCAGCAATCCCTGCAACTTCAGGGCAATGGCATTTTCATGGCGTTGCCAGATGATGCCAAGCCAGATCACGCCTAGCCCAATGATGGTCAGCACAAAAGGAAAGAGCAGGCTATCCTTGAAGACGTTCCAGGACAGATAACCCAGATAGCCCGCAGCGCCCAGGCCACCGAAAACGGCGAAAACCCTGCGTCGTAGCGCCGCGCCGCAGAAGATGAGCAGCATGTTGACGCAGAAATAGAGAAACTTGTTCAGCTCGCTGTCGGAGCGCATCAGCGAAAGCCCGCCCCAGAACGCAGTGACCCCGAAAATGTAGAGCCAGAAGGCATAGTCTTTTTCACCCCTGGTGCGGATGTCGATCCACAGGGCAACAAGGGTGATGACCACGCCGGACCAGAGCGAGACGAGCTTGCGCAGTTCCCAGGTGACGTCGGCCTGGCCGAAGATGAAAGGCGTCAGGTCCATGCTCATGTACCACAGCGTCGCGGCCACGGGCATGACCAGAAACGGCAACCGATAGCGCCAGAGCAGGATCGCCCCTGCGGCCAGGGTGCCCAGCTCCATGAAGATCCAACGCCAGTCGATATGGACATGGTAGTCGCGGTAAACCCGTCCGTCGGCCCACCAGCCCATGGCCTCCTGGAATCCATAGATCGCCAGCGGAGTCAGGGCCACGACAAAGGTGGCGATGATCCCGGCCGGGATGGGCAAGCGGCGCGTGTGCAGAAAATTTTCGGTGAGCAGAAGCCCGGCCACGGCGTAGGCCACGGCAATGCCAAGCAGCCCCCACCCCCCGAACGACTCCCAGCCCAAGGTCATGAACAGGCTCATGGCGCCGATAGCCATGAGTCCGCCCAGATAATAAAGAATATGGGTGAAGCGAAAACCCGGCGTATCCACGGCCGAGGCCTCCAAAAACTCCCACAACCGCCCCGCCTGTCCGGCATCGAGTATGCCCTTTTCCACCGCCTGTCGCAGCCTGTTTCTGCTGACGTCCATGCATCCTCCGGATTTCGTGACATGTCCGGACCATGGTCCAGAATGCACATTCCTTATTCCCGGTCGCGCCGACAAGGCAACGGGCAATCAGAATCATGCCGATCGCCCATTATCACAGTACTCTCTGTGTCACTTCTCTTTGCTCCCTGAAATCCGATCAATTCATAAAGGTTCTGCCGGATGCAGACCTCATAAATTTATTCCGTAGAGCTGATTAGACTGATTGGGCAACATAATAAGAATGCCGTTTACACGAAATTCAGGACACCCTCTGTTCAAACAAACTGAGCCACTTCTGTTCGAAGCATGAAAAGATCCTACAGACTTAACATATCTATATAATTACCTATTTCTTCATCTATAACTAAAAAATGGAAATCCCCTGTATTCATTTTTGCGCTATAAAATACTTCAATCATACTAACAGAAATTTTATTGAGACTTTTAAAAGCATAAATGAAATTATGTATTATAATAATTTCATTATTTGATATATCTGTTAAGCAGTCATAAAGTGCATCAAAATTGCATCCATAATAATCTGGAAATTTAAGTTTTTTTTTCAACTCATGGTGCATTTGTTTTTCATTAGTCATATTTTTTCCATCAATAATTATAAAATCCATACTATCTAATCCTTTGAAAAGATTTATAATGGTCTGTAGTTTTGTACATCAAACCGTCGTTTGAAATAATCAACCGTTCAGCTCCACGGTATCCTTGATCATAATTAATATCTACTTCTATCCATGTTCGATCAGGTGCATCAGGAAGAATGCCACTTCTATTTTCATAAATATCTCCACCAATGCTTTTCCCTGGAGCAATTTCGTGAAGATTACCCTTGGAGCTATCCCAACCAAGTGCTTTTGCTTCCTTCTTTGTGATAAAATTATCCGGCAATTTGCCGTGTTGCCCAATAAATTCAGTAACCTCATCAAATCCAGTTTTATGTACAGCTTTTCCTGCTACACGCCATGCATCACCCGCCTCATCCCCAAACTTCCCAACAATCTTCGCACCCAACCCCGCGAGTCCGAATTTTTCGACAGCGCTTACAATCTTGATGGCCACCACATTGGCGGGGATTGCGTCCGTTGCGGCGCCCAAGGCGATTTCGGAGGCTATGTCGGCTGCCTCGTCCGTATCGCCCGCATCAATGGCCTTGGCAAGTCGGTACGCATCATACGCTTGGAGCCCTTTGTCCATGAACTCAAGGAGCACCGGAATCACAAAAAATGCGTTGTTTTCAGCCGCATTGCCGCCGGTCGTCGCGGCCGTATCGATATCCCTTTCCGCCACGGCGGCGGCAATGCCCGCGGCAAGCCTGCCCATGTCCACGCCGGTGGACTCAAGCCGGATGAGATCAGCCTTCAGTTGGAGCGCTTCCTCATCCGTCAGATTCATCAGGGCTTCTGGATTATCGATCTGACTGTAAACGAATCGTTGGACAAAAGCCTCCGCCGCCATCTCCCCGACCACGGCCCCAATGGCTCCGGCCGCCGCATCGCCGCTTAACGCCTCACCCATGGCTGCGCCCAGTGCTGCATGGGCTATCTTGTTGGTGACATAGTTGAGATCGCCTTCTCGTGTGGCCAAACCGATTTCCCCGGCAACTTGCGCCCCAAGGGTGATCACGGCGGCCGTACGCAGGCTGTTCGTGAAGTTTTTTCCCAGATCTCCGCCATTTATAGCGGTATTTACACCTGCCGACACGCCCGCCTGGATGGCCGTACGTTCCAGAGCCGTGCTGAGAACTTTCATGGTTGCGGTCATGTCCTTGGCCTGACTCAGCAAACCGGGATCATTGGCCACGTCCGTCGCACTCATGAGCCCACTCGTCAGACCCGCCGTCAGCATGACCGTAGCCAAGGAACGGACTGTGTCCTCGGTCGTCATGGCCTTGAGCACCGCGCCAACGTCGCCTTGGTTGGCGACGAGTTGCACGGTGGCCTGGGTGACAAGGGAGTTGAAGCCGGCCGCCACGGCAGAGTGAACGGCCAATTGTGTCGCCGTCAGGCTCGCTGCCGTCGTTGCTCCCGCCGTGGCGCTTGCAGTCGCGGCCGTTGCCGCGGCTCCTGTTGCCGTATTGATGCCGGTCAGCGCTGTCGCAAAGGCCGCTCCCACCCCGGTCACCGTCAGCGCCACTGCGATTGCCAGGGCCACCAGTTGCACACCCGGCCCTCCAATGCCGCCATCCTCGTGCTTCCACTGGTCGTGGGCTTCCTGCACGGCCTGCCAGTTGACGTCGTCACGCTTGAGCAGCTCGCCCATCCAGCCAAGGCCCGGGGCCTGCGCCAGCTGTTCTATGTCCTGCCGGACGTTTCCGGTCTCCCTGTATTGGACCACAACCCCGTTCGCCGTGGTGATACTCAGCTTTCTGGCCGATATTTCCGTGTGCTGAACCGCTTCGTCCTGCTTCCCCTTGTCGGACGATGACCAGGAGAAGTAGCCCGTGTCCGATTCGACATGGCGTTCAAAAAAGCTGTCCTTGCTCACCAGCATGGCGACCTGCCCGTTCTCGGCCGTGATCGCAGTCTCGTCGCCGGAGGTGATGCGCGCCGCCTGCAGGACGACGCTGTCCCCGGCTTCGAGACTGACTTTCCCACCGGCGGAAAGTTCGCTGCGGACGTTGGCCGATCCATGACTTTCGTCGAGTTTCATGGAACCCGTGCCCATAAAGCCTGATTCTTTGGATTCGGCCTTGGCATAGTTCTCGACCCGCACGGGTAGGATCTGCATGCCGTCCTCGGCCCGAAGGCCCATATCCTCGCCTGATTTTATTTTGCTCCCTGCGACTGTCAGGTCCCCGATTCCACCCTGACCCGCCGCCACATGCACATCACCACCCGCCGTGATGGCGGAAGCCACGTTGGTCGTGACTTTGCCCTTGTGCATTTCCGAGCTTGAACCGCCGAAGAATCCGCCCTTGCTTTTCTGTTTGAAGTGATAGTCGTAGCCGTCGGTGGCGGCGGTGATGGAGACGTCGCGGTCCGCTTCGATGTTCACGTCCGTTCCGGCCGATACGCTGCTGCCGTGAACTGCCACATCCTGTCCCGCGCTGATGCGTACCGAGCCGCCCGCTTCGACGGTGGCCGCCTTGCTGGACTGCGTATTTAAGCTGCTTTTGGATTTCCCGGTCTTGCCAAAGTTGTGCGACTCCAGTTCCTGGGCCGCGATGATCACGTCGCGACCGGCGGAAAACGTCGCATCACCCCCGGCCTTCACGTCGCTCCCGATGATCCCGATATCCCGCCCGGCCTGCATGGACAGATCGCCCGTGGCCTCGATGGCGCCCCGCTGGCCGAC
>NZ_FOTO01000007.1:0-177758 GCF_900114595.1 Desulfomicrobium norvegicum
CGGACCGGCCCATCGTTACCGGCCGAGTCTATAACGCCGCCAATCCGGTTCCCTACCCGCTGCCCGAGCACAAGACGCGCACGGTCTTCAAATCCCTCTCATCCCCGGGGGGCCAGGGCTTCAATGAATTTCGGGTGGAGGACAAAAAAGGCCGGGAGGAGATCTACGTTCACGCCGAAAAGGACGTGAATGTCTACGTCAAGAACGACTGGAAAGAACACATCCTCCATGATCAGCATCGCACCGTGGACAATTTTTCGTATTCGTTGGTCAAGGGCGAAGATCAGCAGACGGTAGAGAAGGACCGCAAGATCGAGCTTCTGGCCGACGATCATCTGACGGTCAGAGGCAGCAGCCACACGCACGTCCAGGAGAAGTGGCTTGTCCGTGCAGGCCGAGAGGTCCACGGGACGGCGGGCCGCAAGGCGGTCATCGAGGCCGGCGCGGAACTGACCATCAAGGCCGGCGGCAGCTTCATCAGGATCGACTCGTCAGGGGTGTACGTCGGGGGCGCGAAGGTCAGGATCAACTCGGGTGGGAGTCCGGGGACGGGTTCGGGGGCGAGGCCGCTTTTGCCTGCAATGTCGCAGACGGTGGAAAAAGGCATAGATGTGCAGCGATCCGCCATACGGGAACCTTCCATGGCCAACAGCCTGGACAAGTCTCAGGCCTGGGCTTCGGGCGTCTGCATGGTTTGCGAAGAATCCAGGGGCCGGAAGCAGCCGGGGGGCGCCGATGTCGAATGATATCTTGAAAGGTTCTGTTTCGGATTGCGTCACGCAGACGCATGGTCCCCGTGAATTCGAGGAGTGGCGCGCCGGAATCAGAGACCGGATGACCCGGGAAAACAGTCGAAAATGGTGCGCTGTCATCGATCCCGCCTCGGACCCCGATCTTCCCGGCCTGCTCTGGACTCACCAGGAACGTGAAGAAATCTGGCCGCTGTTCATGAACACCATGTTGTCTGAAATCAGCCTCAAGGGACCGATTTTCGTCGCGCTCCAGCCTGGCGGAAAAATCGCGGACTGGTTGCTGACCAATGCGGAAATTTCCCCCATCGGTGTCCTTTATGCCGTGGCCGAAGGAAAGGAGAACGACCTCTTCGAGCACCTTCAGAATCTGCTGGAAATTCCCCTGCCCGATGCCGGAACCGGGCTCCTGCGATTCTACGATCCTCGTGTCCTGCATGCCCTGACCTACTTTGGGGACAAAACATGGTGCCGTCGGGCCGTCGGGCCGGCCGAGTGCCTGCATGCCTGGGAGCCGGGCAGGGCGGAAGCCCTTGAGCTGCGCGAAGGCACACCGGAAATCCTCCGGGAATGCCCATCGGAACCACTACAGCATAACCTCCTGAATTTCATGGCCCGGCACAATGCGCCGTACGCAGTGCTCCATGAGGCGTCGACCCTGAAACAGGCCAGCCGGCTCACGGACATGCCTGTCCCAGAGGCATTCTTCTTTGTGGAAAACGTATGCCGGTCCCTGGATGACCTCGGCATCTGCGGGATGGCCGACATGGCTGCCGGTGTGGCCTACTGCCTTGACGTGGGCGCAAACATCTTTGGGACCACTTCCGTAGCCCAATGGATGAAGGCGTCGGACACAACGAGGCCCTTTCCGGAACTGCTGGCAAACCTCCCCGATGAATTGTCCGGGGAGTGAGTACGGAACCTGTCATGAAGATTCCGCCTCCCGCCAAGTCCGTCCTCATCATCGCCGTCCTGTACCTTGCGGCCTGGTCGCTGACCGTTGCCATCAAATGGCGCAGCGAGCCCATGATCGAATCTACGGGAGCCTGGGCGCAGGGGGAGGTCTGGATCGAATACGTTGAATTTGACAATCGATGGGCGGGGTCAAGCGGCAATGCCGGATGGCGGGGGACGTTGTCGCGAGGGTATATTCCCCCAAAGGAATTAGGGGCACCTGCTTCCAAAGGATCGGCGACCAACAGCCCCCTGCCAGTCCCAAAGCATGCCTTCTTTCAATGGTTCAACTTCAGCCAGCAACGCTACTACGAAGCCCTCATCGATGACCCTTTCATGCCGCAGCGAGCCAAGGACTTTGCCTTCTCTCTGAACGACTGGCGGCGATTCAAATTTTCATTGGTCTATGATTTTTCTGTAAAAGGGAAAGTACGCCTTTGGCTCTACTGCACAGACCATAAAGCCCCAATAACGATACCTGAGGACAAATGGACATACACACTCCTCGGCACGGCCCAAGGGTATGAGATAGATGGAGACCCAAAAAAATTCACGAACAGAACCAAGCAGGCCCGGCAGGAATGCGGAATCCCCATGCAACCGGACCCTGCACCTGCGGCCACGCAACCCAAGCGAAAAAGCGCTTACGTGTACCAACCATATACGCCATAATGATAAGGAGACATCCCTATGGGCAGCAAATCTGCGCAATTTCTAAAAGAGCTTGAAGCCGCCACGGCGCACATTCCCAACACCCCGAATCCGGCTGTTTTGCCGTGTTCCGGACCTAGACTCTTTGTCGGCATTTTTTTCGATGGAACGGGTAACGAAAGAGTGTTCGACTCCAAACAAGTTAAAGCCGATCTCACGTGGCTAAAGGACAGCAAGGAGCGTCAGCAGAACTTGGCCCATGAAAACCTCGAGCAAAGCTTGCGCGCCGAAGCCGAAGCGGCTGCAGCGGCCGAACGGGCGCGGTCGGATGTCAGGGCATATCAGGGCGAGGCCGAACAGTTGCGGGTTCAGGCCGATCAGCTCATGAGCGAACGGCAGTCCCTTGGCAGGGAGATCACGCGCGTCAGAGTCATGGCCACCAGCGGCCGCACGGCCGCTGAGCGGGCCTCGGGCAGCGCGTCGCTTGGACAATTGCACAAACTGGAAGATCGCGCGCTTATCCGTTTGCGCCATCTGTCCATGACGCTCAAAGACGTCGAAGAACGGGCCAGGACGGCAGAGCAGCGCGCCCGGCAGTCCGATGTCGAACGCCGACGCAGGGAAGAGGCGGTGAACCAGGCCAGACGCGACTGCTATCCGGCAAGCCCGGGCATATCCGGGCTGACCAATGTGGCCAAGCTGTATTATTTGAACAGGATTACGGAGTTCACTGGAAACGACAAAGGTGAGGTATATCAAAAGATTTATATTCGAGGCGTGGGCACCAAGGAAGGCAAGGGCATCACGACCGGGGGCACCGCCAACCTGGGGTTGGCCTTTGCCGCATTCTGCGAAGGAGCTGAAGACCGGATTCCCGAGGCCAGGCAGGAGATGCTTGATATCCTCACAAACGTCTTCTCCAGCTGGGGCAGCATGCCCTCTTCAGTTACCATCGATCTGTTCGGCTTCAGCCGGGGCGCCGCCTTGGCCAGGCATTTCGTCAATGTGATCCTGGCCGGCCTGCCGGACATGAGTCAAAAGCCCGTTCCCGTCTCGGACGAATCGCTTCCGTTCGGGGAAATGGTTACCCTTCCCGACGCCGACCATGACAAGCATGGCGGTCAGAACAATGCAGCCTTGCGCTATCCGGCCCTGGCCAACGTGAGCATCCGCTTCGTTGGCCTGTTCGACACCGTGGGCTCCATCTTCATTCCCGGAAACGAAAATGAACTCTTTTACGACCTGGGTCTGCCCACGGGATGCGCCCGGAATATCGTGCACCTGGTGGCCGCCCAGGATTGGCGCGAATATTTCCCGCTCACCAGAATTCATCCCGGGGACGGCGAGGAGATTGTCCTGGCCGGGGCGCATGCGGATATCGGCGGCGGATATCAGTTGTTGGAAAAATGCGCGCTACTCATGGATGAAGAATATTGCGGTTCATTAAGTACAGACCTTGTCAACCGGCAAGGTCCATTCGTCATTCCTCAAGATCGGGAACAGCGCGCCCGCCAGGCAATACTGGAGCGTGCCCGAGGAAAAGGCATCCTTAGCGAAGAAGGGGAACTCCCGCCCCACTGGCATTTCACCCTGCACTGGGAGGTAAGCCATGATGCAGTTCCAGTCGTACACTTCTATGTGCGCCTCATGCGCGACAAGCTCACCTACAACGGGTACGCCAACGTCCCCCTGCACATCATGCACCGCAAGGCCGTGGATGCAGGAGTCCCGTTCAAAACTCTGGATGAAACTGATCCGCTCCACATTGTTCCCGAAGACCTGCAGCACCTGGTGGACAACCCGGTTGACGAACTGCCGCAAGACTTGTGGGAAAAATACGTACATGTCTCCGCGACGGAAAACAGGTGCGTTGACCGCCTGGCCCTCAGGCCGCGGACACGGTTTCCCTACAGCATCGGGATGCAGCTCGATCCCTCGGGAAGCCGCGAAATCTACCCGAACAAGCTGGAAAAGGACGGTTCGAAATGGCCTTTGGTGCAGGCTTTGATGCAGGCGGGTCTTTAACAGGCTGTTAATCAGCGGGAATTCTTGATGAGCAGCGGCATTGCCTGTCTCGAACCCATCATCGGGGACGATGCACACCCGGGCACGGCACTGCATCCAAAACCAGATCCAACCACGTCGAGAGGAGCACCCATGACAAAACTTTTTCCGGAAATCAGCGCACCAGGCAGGACCGCAAGTCCCAGAGAACGCCTTCTGGCCAGACTGCCAGGGCAGATTCCTTTTCCTCAGGCGCCACGGGGGAAGGATGGCGGGCTGGGGTGTGCCATAACAGGCATTCTTCTTACAGGTATCTTCAATATTTTCATGTTTTTCGTGGTCAGGATGTTCGACCTGTCAGATCCAACATATAGCAATCTGTTTGTTTTTTATTATGTCATGTCATTTATATTGGGACTTTTTGCGATCATATGTGTCGTTTTCCTCATTCGAGGAATGCACTTTGCCGTCAACATGGCAATAATTTATTCTGGAATTCTGTTTATTCACAATTATTTCTTCCAGCATGCCAAGCCGGCAATGTTGTTTCCAAGATACATCGCACCAATTTCCGCTATAATTCTGTTTTATTTCATATTTTCAAAAAGAGTCAGAAATACGTATTGCTGGATAAATGGCGACAACGGCGAGGATTCAACATCCTGAAAAAACCATGGTTGTTTGCGAAATCATACCGCAGAAAAACCGCCGCGGTACATTGCAAACGGCACTCAGGGGAGGAAAAAGGATCAGCAATCCGCGCGGGGCAAGGGAAGATGGCCGGAGATTATTTTTTCTTTGCGACTTCTGGGTTGCGCCTTGATCCATCTTTCCATGGCCAAGGCCGCAGACTTGCCGTCCACTGAAGCTGAGAAGACAAGCTCCAGCGGCCCGCGGCCGCGCAGGTACTTGGCCGCCCTGGGGCCGCCGGATGCGTGTTCAATCAGGCGCCGGGCAACGTCGGTGGTGATGCCGGTGTAGAGACTCCCGTCGCCGCAGCGCAGCACGTACACGAACCAATCGGACACGGACTATGACGGCAGGGTGTTAAGAACCGAGAAGAAATGCATGGTACTGCCCGTAATGACAAAAAGGTGCCAGATGGCGTGGTTGTAGGGCAGACGATCCCAGACGTAGAAAATGACACCCAGTGTATAGGCCAGACCTCCCAGGGCCAGAAAGATAAGACTCGCCCCGGACAGGGTCGCGTACATGTCGCGCCCGATGAGGATACAGAGCCAGCCCATGCCGAGATAGATGGTCAGGGACAGGCGCTTGAAACGATACACGAAGCAGCACTTGAGCACGACTCCGGCCACCGCAAGAAGCCACACCACCCCGAACACGGTCCAGCCCACGGTTTCACGCAGGTTGACCAGCATGAAGGGCGTGTAGGTGCCGGCGATGAGCAGGAAAATGGCGCTGTGATCCAGGGTCTTCAGAATGCGCTTGGCCCGTGGCAGAGGGATGGCGTGGTACAGGGTGGACGCCATGTAGAGCAGGATGAGCGTGGCTCCGAAAATGGAGAAACTGACCACGTGCCAGGCGTCGCCCTGGGACACGGCCCGGGCGATGAGCACCACCAGGGCGGCTATGGACATTCCGGCAGCAATGGCGTGAGTGATGCTGTTGGCGATCTCCTCGCCTTGGGAATACTCGGAAACGGACCGTTCCATGTTCATATAATCCTCCATCCCCAGGCCTTGGCCCTCAGGGGTTGTCACCGTCTCCTACCGCATCGCGAAAGGAATTGTCCACATCGGACGCAAAATCGTTTATCCAGTAAATCCGGTCGGCCCGGCATTGCAGCTCCGAGGAGACCCCGTCCCTGAAGACCACGAGCTCTATGCTCTTGCCCTGCTCCGAGAGATGTTCCACTGCGTCGAGCAGGTCCGAATCGCCGGAGGACAGCATGAGCGTGTCGTAATTGCGCTGATGAATGAGCGACAGGGTGGCGATGGCCACATCCACGCCCTTCTGGATCTCGTTGAAGACCCGATGCGTGAAATCCCCGGTCTGATTCTGGCACCTGAGCGACACCTTCTGGCCGCACTCCTCGCAATAGGCCTTGTCGGCGCGCTGCTGCTTGAGCGTATAGAACTTGGTGATGATCTTGGGCCCAAACGGCGGCCCGCTGCGCAGCCAGCGATGAAAATTGTCCTGCCCGTCCGAAGGCGGATTGGGCGTGGAGTTGAGATAATAGGCCCGCCAGATGAGGCCGTCCTGCTCCAAATGGTTTCTAAGGCGCAAATAGCTGAATTCATACCCGCTACGCACGCTATGCCGGGCGTTGAAAAGATAACCTGCGTCGATAAGCCAGAGTCTGCGTTTTTGGGTCATGAATCCTCGTACTTAAGTTCCAAAAAATGCTTATAAAAATACTTAGCATACTATAAAAGCGATCGCCACATGCGTTAAGCCGGAAAAGTCGGGCCGAAGCGCTCGCCGGTCAGGCATTGTCCGCCCGTTGGCGTGACAACGAAAGTATTTTCCACCCCGACCATGCCAAGTCCCTCGATGCCGATCTTGGGCTCCAGGGCCAGGACCATGTTCTCTTTCAGGGGGCGTTCGAAGGACGGGGCGATGACCGGCCATTCGTCGATGGCAAGACCGATGCCGTGCCCCAGAAATCCGACCTTGTTGCGGCCAAGGCCCATGAAGCCCTCGCCCATGCCATTGGCCAGCACGATGCGAATGCAGTCGCGGTACAGGTCCGCCGGGATGGCGCCGGGCACCAGGCGGCTGCTCAGATGTTCCTGGATCTGCAGGCAGAAATCCTGGGCGCGATCCGCCTCTTCGGGGATCACCGACTCTTCCGCCCAGTACACCTGGGTCTTGTCCGTGTGGTAGCCTTCAAGGCAAAACCCGCAGTCGAGGGCCAGCGGCTCCCCGCGCTGCCAGACCTTTCCGGCATAACCCAGAAAAGGAAGCACCGGATGGGCCCCGCGAAGGCCCAGGGGACCATTGAACACGCTGGGATAGTTGGCGGAATCTCCGGCCGCGACATGCCCCAGGAAAATCTCCTCACCCGCATTCTGCATGCGCATCATGCCCTGATGGCCGTGCCGGTAGAAGGCGTCCCATACGGCCAGGGCGATTTCCCGCTCGGTCATGCCTGGGCGGATAAGGTCGGGCAGGGTATCGTTCAGCGCCTGGTCGTGGCGCGCACCGGCCAGGCGCAGCTTGGCCAGCTCCCAATCGGTCTTGACGGCGCGGGTCCAGGCCAGGGCCGTGTCGCCGGGAACAAGCCTTACCCCCGGCAGCTTCGATCGCAAAAGCTCGCCCATGGACCAGCTCAGGCCCGTCATTTCGACGGCCGCCGTATCGCCGAGGGGAGCCTCGGCCTCCCGCAGCAGACCGGGTAACTGCGAATACGACTTGAACTCCATGATGCGCTCCAGCGGCGAATCGAGGCGGGCGCGCTCCACGCCCTTGCGGCACAGCAGCACGGGCTCGCCGTTCATGGGCACCCACAGCGCGCCGCTGGCCCAGGCTCCGCTCAGATGGTAGATGCCGAGGCGCGAAAAAACCAGAATCCCCGACGCTTCGGGGCAAGCTTCAGCCATGTGAACCCGCAAGCGCGAGATTCGTTCCCGGGTCTCGGACAGGGGCATTTGCTCAAGGGAAACAAAACTCATACGACCTCCTCGCACAGGGTGTAGTCCATGGTCCGCCGCCGAGGCGTGAATCCGGCGCGCTCGACCAGCCCGCGCAGCCGATCCTCGGGCAACAGAAAATGCACGCCCGTGGCCGCGACGACATTCTCTTCGAGCATGGTCGAGCCAAAATCATTGGCGCCCCAAAAGAGGGCCAGCTGGCCGATCATGGGGCCCTGGGTTACCCAGGAGGCCTGGATGTTGTCGATGTTGTCCAGATAAAGTCGGCACAGGGCCAGAAATTTGAGATATTCGTGCGACGAGGTTTCGGGCATGACCATGCGCGTGTTGCGGGGCTGAAAGGTCCAGGGGATGAAGGCCGTGAATCCGCCAGTGCGGTCCTGCAAGTCGCGCAGCCGATCAAGGTGTTCCATGCGCTGCGCAAAGGTCTCCCCCTGCCCGAACATCATGGTCGCCGTGGTGCGCATGCCAAGGCCGTGCGCCGTCTCCATGACATCGATCCACTGATCCGCCGTGCATTTGCGCGGAGACACGCGCTCCCTGACCTCGTCATTGAGAATCTCGGCTCCGCCTCCGGGCATGGAATCAAGACCAGCGCGGCGCAGCTCCGTCAGGATGTCGGCCACGGAGCGCCCTTCCTTCTCGCTCAGAAACCAGACCTCGGAAGGCGAAAAACCATGCACGGCCACACCCGGAAAATGGCTCTTGAGCGTGCCCAGAAGATCGGTGTAATACCCCAGGGGCAGATCAGGATTCATCCCCCCCTGCAGCAGAATCTGATAACCGCCCACGTCCACTGTTTCCCTGACCTTGGACAGAATCTCCTCCGTGGGCAGGACGTAACCGCCCTCCTCGCCCGGGCCCTTGAAAAACGCGCAGAATTTGCAGGCGGACACGCAGACGTTGGTGTAATTGATGTTGCGATCGACAATATAGGTGACGATTCCCTCCGGATGCATTTCCATGCGACGCCGGTGGGCGAGCTTTCCGAGGGAAAAGACGTCGTTCATGTCCCAGACGTAGCGGGCCTCGTTCTTGTTCAGGCGGGTATTCATAAGCATTCCTTGGATGATGGTGGGTTGGCGAAGTGCTAGCTTTTGGCCGGGCGGGAGGTCAAGGGTTTGCAGAGCGCCATGGCGTCACGCTACCCCTGCTTGGAGCCCGGCGACCCCGCGCCCGAGGCCCTTGCCAAACTCCGCGCCTTGTGGTTCAAGTCGGGCCCAAGCAAGAGGTGACAATGACCGAATCCGTATTTGACTGCCGCATGTGCGGGCACTGCTGCCAAGGCCAGGGAGGCATCGTCGCCTCGGCCCCGGAACGTGAACGCCTGGCCGAATATCTGGGCATGGCGGTCGAGGAATTTTGTTCCCGCTACACCGAGCCCCAGGGGAAAAAACTGGTCCTGCGCTGCGGCGAGGATGGCTTCTGCGTCTTTTTCGACCCCAAGACCGCCTGCACCGTACACCCGGCCAAGCCGGACGTGTGCCGCGCCTGGCCCTTCTTCCGCGGCAATCTGGTCGACCCCGTAAGCTGGGAGCTGGCCCAGGAATACTGCCCGGGCATCCGTCCCGAATGCGGCCACGCCGAATTCGCCCGTCTGGGCATCGCCTATGTAAAAGACAACCACCTGGCCAAGACGGGCCGCGAGGACGAGGCCAACGCCCTGCGCATCGCGGACCTGGTGGACAAAATCTGATGCGTCTGTCCGAGTGCTATTCCCTGCTGGAAGTCTCTCCCGGGGCAACCCTGGACGAGATAAAGGCCAGCTACCGCAAACTGGCCTTCAAGTACCATCCGGACTTGAATCCCGGCGATGCGCGCGCGGCCCAACGTTTCAGCCGCCTGAACGAAGCCTACGTGCTGCTCAAGAAAAATCTGGAGACCGAGCCTTCCGACAAGCGGCGCTTCAATGCCGAGACCATCCGTCAGGAAGAGGAAGCCAGGGTCAAGCGCGGCGGAAAACCCTCCGGCGGATTCTCCGCCAAGCAGGAAGAAGTGCTCCGGGACATCCTCAATGACCCCTTCGCCAAGCAGGTCTTCGAGGATATTTTCAGCAAGCTCAAACGCGGGGTCCAGCCTGAAGGAGCCAGCTCACAGCCGGTCACGACAAAAAAGCTGGACCTCAAGTGGGGGGAACGCGCCCTCAGCATCGATCTCGGCAAGGGCATTGTCCAGAGCATCAAGGATTGGGCCTCCGGCCAGCTCGACGACCGTCAGACCGTGCGCATGCCCGCCCGCGACCTCATCCCCGGCACCACCCTGCGGGTTCAGATCCGGCACCGCTTCACAGCCGAACCCCGTACCATAGACGTAACCCTGCCCCCGGACTTCGTGGTCGGGAGGCCCATCCGCCTCAAGGGCATGGGCCGGAAACTCGGCCCTTGGCGGGGCGATCTTTATCTACGATTGCTGGCTGTCTAAAAAAAATGGGACGTATGGGACCCATGGGACGCATAAAAAAACGCGGCCCCTGCCTTCCCACGGACATGGGCCGGCGACTCGGCCCATGGCAGGGCGATACTTTATCTGCGATCGCTGGCTGTCTAAAAAAATGGGGCGCATGGGCCCCATGGAACGCACAAAACCACGCACCCCCGTCCATTCCATAGGTCCTATAGGTCCCATACGACCCATAGGACCCATAACCCCCATTCTTTTCACTCCCCGACCAAGCCCTCGATCACTTCCGTGCCCTTGGGCGGATCCAGGGTGAATTCCTTGTCCGACACCTCCACATCAAGCTCGATGCCGGTCAGTTCAAGTTCGTTCACGTTTCCGAAGAAATCCACAAGCTTGATCTTCTCAAGCATGTCCTGGCCTGGCCGGACCCAGAGTTCTCCCTCGACCAGATTGGGCTCGGGTTCCCGGGGGATGATCTTAAGATGCCGAAAATCCCCGTCCGCGCCCAGATCCTGAACGATGAAGTCATCCTTCAGATTGGCCTCGCCGGACAGAAAGCGGATCATGGTCTTGGAACTCAAAACCTGCTCCACCGAATAGCGGTAAACAGTCTCCTCGGCAGGGAAATATTCCCAGACCGTGTCCTGGCCGATGATGAGCAGCTCGTTTTCGGGACTGGTCGTTTCCCAGCGGATGAAGCGGGGGCGTTTGAAGGTAATGCTGCCCAGCCTTTCCTGCACCTCGCGGCTGGAGGCGTTGGTCAGTTTCTGCAGAAAAAAACCCCGAAAAGACTGCAAAGTATCATATCGCTTTTGGATCTGATCGCTCAAATCCGCAGCCTGTGCGCACCAGACGCTGGTCAGGACGATAAAAAGCCCCATAAAAAAGCGCGGCACACGAACCTCCTGGTTGATGTTGCTTTCAAGATTCATTGGACGTATCGGATGATCCCTTTACGCCACTTGGGCAAATACAGAGTTTCCTCACGGTTGTTAAGCGATGAACCCAGACCCAAAAAAAAATTCCCTTCCGCCATTCGCCCCGGCCCTGCCTGCCCTGGCACTGCTGACAACGGTCTTTCTCGCCAATTTTCTGGCGCGGACCATGTTCGGCCCCCTGCTGCTCCCGATCAGCGAACATCTTGGCCGCAGCCTTGCCGCCAGCGCCAACCTCTTTGTCTGTCTCGCGGGCGGATACAGCGTCTCCGTCCTCTGCGCGGGATTCGTATCCCAGCGCCTCGGGCACAAGGGCACCATCGTCGCATCGGTGGCCGGCATCGGTATTGGCCTTCTGGGACTGGCGGGAAGCGACTCGTTCACCAGCTTTTCGATCTGGATCACCCTCATGGGCATCGGAGCGGGGCTGTACATGCCATCAGGCGTGGTGACCATCACCGAGATCACCCCTTCGGCCTATTGGGGCCAAGCATTCTCCATCCACGAACTGGCGCCGAACCTGGCCTTCATTGCCGCACCCTTCATCAGCGAACTGTTCCTCGGATTCCTTGGCTATCCAGCCCTTTTCCGCCTGCTCGGAGTCGCGTGCCTGATCCTGGCCGTGGTCTATGCCCGGCGCGGGCCTCGGACCGTGCGTCCGGGCATGGCGCCCGTGCTCGGCAACATAAAGACCATCGTGACCAGACCCGCTTTCTGGATCATGGCCCTGCTCTTTGTCCTGGCCGTAGGCGTGGAAATGGGCATCTACAATCTGGTGCCCGCGTTTCTGGTCATGGAAAAGGGAACCACCCGGGAAATGGCGAACATCATCCTGGGCTGTTCGCGCACCGCGTCCCTTGTCTTTCTGCCCACCACGGGATGGATCATCCGGCGCATCGGCTATCGCCGCACTCTGGCCATTTGCCTGCTGGGCACGGGCCTGACGACGTTCCTGGCCGGATACGGCCCGCTGTGGTGGACAGTGACCATGCTGACCCTGCAACCGATCTTCGTGGTCTGCTTCTTCCCGGTGGGATTTGCGGTCCTGGCCCTGGTCTGCCCCAAGGCCACCGGCGACCTGTCCGTATCCCTGACCGTCACGTGCACGTCCATCATCGGAGCCGGGCTCATCCCCGCCGTGCTGGCCTGGAGCGGGGAACGGTTCAGTTTTGCCCTGTCCTTCTCACTTTTTGGCGCGGCTCTGTTCGCCGCGAGCCTCATCGCCATCCTGAAACTGCGCATCCCCGAATCCTGAATAATTCCGAACCCCTGAAATAAAAAAGGCCCGCGATTGGGGCCTTATTCGTATCTGGTCCAGAGCAGAGGTTCCTCATACTGGATTCCGATGGCGTACCCTCCGGTACTGGACGGAACGCACCATTTGACCCTGGCCTTCACGTCCCGGGCCAGGCTGATCAGATCCTGCGGCAGGCGCACCATGACTCCGGCCCCTTTGTCCAGAGGTTCGTGATGGACGAAGCAGAGTCCGCCGCGACTGAAGTTGAACACCGTGGCCGGGCTGAACCCGCTTTGCAGGGAGGTGGCTATCTGCACCAGATATTTCTTTTCGTGGCGCGGCCACTGCCGCCGGTTGATATTGGGGCGGATGATGTTTGGCATGCTGGTCTCCTCGCGGCTGTTCCCAAATCTCTTCACCGAACGCATTCGCTAGCACAAAAAACCAAAAACGAACAGGTCAGGTGCTCAGTCCCGCCCGTCGCCGTAAATCTGCTTGAGCTGCTCTTCGTTCATGGAAAAGGAATGCGCTTCGTCAGGGAAGGCGCCAGCGCGGACTTCGGCGGCGTAGGCACCCAGAGCGTCCCGGGCTTTTGCACCCAACGTCTCGAACTGCTTCACGAATTTTGGCACGAAACGCTCAAAGAGTCCCAGGGTGTCGTGAAAGACCAGCACCTGTCCGTCACAGGCAGCGCCGCCGCCGATGCCAATGGTGGGAATGGAGAGGCGCTTGCTGATCAGCTCCGCGACCTGCGCCGGAATGCATTCCAGCACGATCATGAACGCCCCGGCCGCTTCAAGGGCCAGTGCGTCGTGCAGCAGCTTCCTGGCCGCCTCGGCGGTGCGCCCCTGAACTTTGTACCCGCTTAAGGACGTGGCCGACTGCGGGGTCAGTCCGATGTGTCCGCAGACGGGAATCCCGGCATTGACCAGAGCCCGGACCTGCGGCGCGATCTCTTCGCCACCCTCGATCTTGACGCCCTCGCATCCCCCTTCCTGCACCAGACGGGCCGCGTTCTCCATGGCCTGGGCCATGGATATCTGATAGGTCAGATACGGCATGTCCGTGAGCATGAAAGTGTTCTTGGCCCCGCGCCGGGCGGCGCGGGTGTGGTGGATCATGTCGGCCATGGTCACGGGCACGGTGGAATCGTAACCGAGCACGACCATCCCCAGGGAATCACCGACCAGAACGACGTCGATGCCGGACTCCTCGGCCAGGCGGCCCGAGGGATAATCGTAGGCCGTCAGCATGACTATCTTCTCGCCGTTTTTCTTCATCTGGAGGAAATCGTTCAAGGTTTTCATGCTCAGTTCTCCGCTAGGATCTGGTGATTTCGTTGTCAGCTCCAACCAGGACCACGGTGGGCTGATGGCCGGGGATCTCTTCGGGGGTCAGTTGCACATAGGAGGCGATTATGACTTTCTGGCCACGGCTGCCCTTGTGCGCGGCGGCCCCGTTCAGACAGATCTCGCCCTTCTCGCCGAGGATGACATAGGTGGAGAGGCGCTCTCCATTATCCACATTGTAGATATCGACGCGTTCGTTCAAATGAAAACCGGCGGCGCGGATGAGGTCAGGACAGATGGCCACGGAGCCCTCGTAGTCGACCTCGGCCCCGGTGATGGTGGCGCGGTGCAGTTTGGCCTGCAAAAATGTACGTAAAGGCATTTATTTCTCTAGGTTGATTCGTTTGTTGTCAATGAGCCGCGCCTTGCCGAGTCGCAGGGCCACGGCGGCCAGAAAATCGGAGCGAACGTGATCCACGGTCTCTATGGTCTCGGGATCGACCAGTTCAAGATAATCAAGCACTCCGGAAGGAATCCACGCCGCGTAATAATCCCGAACCGCCTTGCGCAGCGCGCCGCAATCCCGTTCCCCGGCCCTGACCATGCCTTCGAGCAGGCAGAGTCCCTTCTGGATATGCGGGGCCACGGCTCTTTCCTCGACAGTCAGATAAACATTGCGCGAGCTCATGGCCAGCCCATCCGATTCGCGAACGATGGGGCGCCCCTCGACACGCACCGGAATGTCCAGTTCGCGCGTCATTTTGCGAATCACGGCCACCTGCTGCCAATCCTTCTCGCCAAAGGCGGCAAAGGTCGGCTGCACGAGATTGAAAAGTTTGCAGACCACCGTGGCCACGCCCTGAAAATGCCCGGGACGCGAACGCCCGCACAGGTTTTTCGTCAATTCAGGGACATTGACCCAGGTGCCGTGGCCCGGAAGATACATGTCATCCCTGCACGGCGTGAAAAGCACGTCGACTCCGCATTCGGCGGCCAGGGCGGAGTCACGCTCGATGTCCGAGGGGTAGTTCTCCAGATCCTCGCCCGGACCGAACTGGGTCGGGTTGACGAAGATGGAGGCCACCAGCAGGTCGCAGTGTTCGCGGGCCCAGCGCATCAGGCTCAGATGTCCCTCGTGCCAATAACCCATTGTCGGCACCAGGCCGACGCAAAGCCCCTGTCTGCGCCACTCGAGCCCCAGTTCCTGCATGGACCGGGGGTTTTGGACACGCTTCATACCGCTCATTTGCCCCTCTTGGAATGCACCTGCATGTCGAAAAATTCGCACCCGCAATCACACACGATCTGATCTCCCTTGCGCCGTCCGTCCGGGTCGTCGATCACGTCATAAAGAATGCCCGTGGTCTGGTCGTACACGAACTCCATGCCGATGACATCGACCATCCCGTACAGGCCGCATTTTCTGCAAATGAAATCCCGAAAGTCACCAAAGTCAGCGTGCATCGCCTTCCTCCTGCGAGAGGCTCAGGCTCTCCAGTTGGATGTTCAGGGCCTGTGTGGAAATGTGGATCTCGCGCGTGGACAGGCCAAGGGAGACCAACAAGGCCAAAAGACTCAGTCCGAAAAGAAACTTGCCCAGGGTCACAAGCCCGGCAAAAAGACAAAACATGCACAGGACGCACAAAAAAAGGCTCACCACTCCGTAGAGCTGCATCAGCCGGATCAGGTTCACCCGCAGGCGCATGTTTTCGATCTGGGCCAAGAGGGACGAACCGTGGTTATCCTGATAGCGGTCATACAGGGTTCTGATCCTGCTGCCCAAGGCCAGAAAACGGTTGGTGAAGGCCAGCAGGATAAGCGAAATGGTCGAAAATAGCAGGGCCGGAGTGGTCAGGGTGATTTCCATGTGTATCCTTTATGAGGACTCACACACCATGCGCAGCTCTTCAAGCTCGTCCCAGCGGGTCAAGAGGGAGTCCAGCTCGGCCTCCAGGACCTCAAGCCGGACGGCCGCGGCCGCGACGACAGTGTGATCGTTGGTGTAAAATTGGGGATCGTTCATCTGTTCCTGCAGGGCCGCGATGTCGGCTTCAAGTGCCTCGATGCGTCCGGGCAAGGCGTCGAGCTCCAGATTTTCCTTGTAAGTCAGCTTGCGGGTCTTGGCCACCCTTGGCTTTGCAGCCTTGGGCAGGACTGGCTCGGGCTCCGCGACCTGCGGCCGCTGCAAAAGCCAGTCGTCGTAGCCGCCGGCGTACTCGACCACCCGCCCCTGACCTTCGAAAACCAGGCAGGAGGTGACCGTGTTGTTCAGAAATTCGCGGTCATGGCTGACCACGAGCACGGTGCCCGGAAAATCGCCGATAAGCTCCTCCAGAAGCTCAAGGGTCTCCTGGTCCAGGTCGTTGGTCGGTTCGTCCAGAACGAGCACGTTGCAGGGCCGGGTGAAGAGCTTTGCCAGGAGCAGCCGGTTGCGCTCCCCGCCGGACAGGAGCCCCACGGGAGTCTGGGCGCGGTCCGGGGTGAAGAGAAAATCCTTCAGGTAGCCGATGACGTGGCGGCGGTTTTCGTTCACGTCGATGTAGTCCGCACCCTCGCCGACGATCTCGCGCGCGGTCTTGGTCTCGTCGAGCAGGGAGCGCATCTGGTCCGAATAGGCGACCTCAAGGTGCGTGCCCTGCCGGACCTTGCCGCTCTGGGGGGCAAGATCTCCTAGGAGCAGCTTCAGGAGCGTGGTCTTGCCCGCGCCGTTGGGACCGACGATGCCGACCTTGTCGCCGCGCATGATGTTGGCCGAAAAATCGCGAATGACCGGCTCGTCACCCCAGGCGTAGGAAATGTTCGTGACCTCCAGGACCAGACCTCCGGTCTTGCGGCCCTCCTGGATCTGCATGGACACCGTGCCCGTCCGCTCGCGGCGCTGACTGCGCTCGGCGCGCATGGCCTGCAGGGCGCGCACGCGTCCTTCATTTCGCGTACGGCGGGCTTTGATGCCCTTTCTGATCCAGATCTCCTCTTCCTTGAGCTTCTGGTCGAACTTGCGCCACAGGGTCTCCTCCGTGGCCAGCACGTCCTCCTTGCGCTGCAGAAAAGTGTCGTAATCGCAGGCCCAGTCGACCAGCACCCCGCGGTCCAGTTCCAGAATGCGATTGGCCACGTGGCGCAGGAACATGCGGTCATGGGTGACGAAAAAAAGGGTTCGGGACTGCTTGACCAGAAAATCCTCCAGCCAGCGGATGGCATCCACATCCAGATGGTTGGTCGGCTCGTCGAGAAAAAGGATATCCGGCTCTCCGGCCAGGGCCCGGGCCAGAAGGGTCTTGCGCTTCACACCGCCGGACAGGGAGGTGAACTGCGCTTCGGGGTCCAGACCCAGATGGGTGATGACCGTGTCGATCTTGCGGGTCAGGCTCCAGCCGGCCTGCTCGTCAAGCAGGCGGTGTGCCCGCGCAAGCAGCGCCGGATCGATGCAGATGTCGTCATGCCCTTCGTGTCGCAAGGCCGCCAGGCAAAGCCCGGCCTCTCCGGCTCCGGAAGCGACCACGTCATAGACCGTGCCCGTGAGGTCCGAGGGAACCTCCTGCGGCAGGGAGGCCGTGACCAGCCCCTTGCCAAGCCCCACCTCGCCCGAATCGGGGGTGATTTCGCGGGACAGGATGCGCATGAGCGTGGACTTGCCCTCGCCGTTACGGCCAAGGAGACAGATGCGTTCACCCGCATGGATCTGCAGGCTGATGTTGTCCAAAAGGAGCGGACCGGAAAATGAAAGGGATATGTTGCTTGCGCTGATGAGTGCCATGAATTGAGGGAAAGCGGGTTGGTTGTTCGGACGCCCCGACTACTAGGAAGAATCACCCGGATTGTCCAGAAGGGAATCTAGCGCCTGAAAAGCCTGATCCAGCGCAGGACGTTGAACATGCTGGCCAGGGCCTGCGCCAGGTAGGTCAGGGCGCAGGCCGTCAAGATCCGACGGGCCGCCCTCTCGTCCTCGGGCGGGATGTACCTTCCGGCCTTGAGTAGCGGGAGGGCGCGGTTGAAGCTCGCGTCCAGCTCCACGGGCAGGGTCACCAGATGGACGATGACCGGGATGCCGAGCACAAGGACCGCGCTGACCAGCAGCAGGCGGCCGATCAGGGGCACTTGCAGGGCCGCGCCCAAAAGCGGGACGACCATGATCGCCGCGGCTCCGATGCGCTCGGCCCAGATTCCGAACCTGACCAGCCCCGTGCGAAAACGCAGCAGCCCGTCCCCGGATTGATCCTGCAGGGCGTGCCCCACTTCGTGCGCGGCCACGACCACGGCGGTCAGCGAACGCTTGCCGGTACTGGCGGGGTTGAGCCGCACCACCTTTTCGGCGGGATCGTAATGATCGCCAAGCTCCGTGGTCTCCACCCGCACGCCGTCGAGGTTCAGGTCGCGGACCAGAATTCCGGCCAGGTCAATGCCGGTCCCTGAAAAGTATTCATCCCGGCCATACCGTTCGAGGACGTGCCGGGCCCACAGCCCAGGCAAGGCTATAAGCGCAACCAGCACCAGCAGCCCGACAACATAGGGCATCAGATCCTGCCCACGGGAGCCAGGTACAGGGCGAACTCGTCTTCTCCGTCCACGCCCAGGAGCTCGTCCAGGGCCTGCTGGTGAAAGGCCGCCACCGCGCAGGTGCCACAACCCACCGCCTGCGTCGCCAGATACAGGTTCTGGCAGACGTGCCCGGCATCAAGAGCGATGACCCGGTGGGCGGCCGCCATGTAGCGCCACTCCATCCGGTATGGAATTGTCGCCCAGACCAGCACCACGGGCGCCTTGGCCACGAAGCCCTGCATGAGCACGGCCTCGTGCTGACGAGCGCTGAAATCAGCCCCGGCCGGGGATTCCAGCACCAGGGCGTGCTCTAGGGGCAGGTAACGGTACACGCCCCGCTCAAAAGATTCGCAGTTGTTGACCAGCACGTATGTTTCCAGGGCATGCCTGCATCCGGCCGAAGGGACGGTGCGGAACACGCTGGCCGCTCCCCTCTTCCCGCGCACCCCCTGCACGGCCCAGAGCAGAAAGCCGAGCTCTTCGGGACCCAGCGGCTCATCGCGCCAGGCCCGGTGGCTCTTGCGATCGGCCAGGGCGCGGGCCAGATCAACGCGCCCGGCAAAGGCCGTGGCCGGATCGTCCGGCAGCGCAATCAGCGTCTGATCCGCCCGGACAGGCTTCTGCACCGGAGGCGGCGCGATGCCTCGATTCTGGTCCGAGCGGGAAAAATCGAGCTGCAACCGCAAATCATCCTTCAAAAAATCGCGCATGGTCCGCATGTTCATGAGCCGCCCTCCCCCGCAGGTTTGACAATCAACTCAGGCAGGGCAGGCGCCAGCACCAGACGGCGATAATAGGCCAGCGCCAGACAGGTCATGGGCAGGGCGATCAAAAGGCCGAGCATCCCCAGAAGCTTGCCCCAGACCGAAAGCGAGAGGAGCATCACGGCCGGGGACAGGCCCATGGCCTTGCCCAGAATGCGCGGCACGAGCACCGCGTCCTGGATGATCTGCACGACCACGAAGACAAGGCCGGTCAGCCCCATGACCACCCAGAAGGACTGGCCGGTCTCAAGAGCGTGAATGGCGGCCAACACGACGGCCGGGATGAGCCCCAGCAACTGGAGATAGGGCACAAGATTGAGCAGCCCGACGAAAAATCCGAGCAAGATGCCCATGGGCAGGCCAATCAGGGAAAAACCGGTGGCGAAAAAAATTCCGAGAATGCCCGCGATGGTCGTCTGGCCTCGAAAATAGCGATTCATGGCCAGATCGAATTCCTCGACGAAAGACACGACGCCCTCGCGGTACTGGGGCGGTATCAACTCTTTCCAGGCGACCCGCACCTTCTGAAAATCCATGAGCAGAAAGATGAGGTACAGGAGAACCACGGCCGGCACGACAAGCGCCATGAGCACGCTGTAGGTGCCGCTGATGATCCCCATGAGTCCGGGCAGGACCCTGCGCAGGGTGGCCTGGGCCATGGAGATGAAGCTGTCGGTGCGAAAGAAGTCCCGCACCTCGGGCGTGTTGAAATAATCCCGCAGGGCCTGCCACACGTCCGGCGGCAGACGGTTGGCGGCTTCCTCGGCCAGCTTGGAGTTGCTGACCAGATCGGAGATGAGCCGCCCCATGTGCGCCACCTCGCGCCCCATGAGCGGGATGACGATCCAGCAAAGCCCGCCGACCGCTACAAGGAAAAAAAACAGGGTCAGACCTATGGCCAGCCCCCTGCTCTTCACGAGCATCTGCACGCGGTGCACCAGCGGATTGAGAATGTAGGCCAGGAGCAGGGCTACGGCAAAGGGGATGAGCACGTCGCTGAGGTATCCAAGGGTGGTGATGACGCCCCAGAGCAGCCCTGCGGCCAGAGCCATGCGCACGACGCGGTCGAAGGAATACGGAGTCTTGTCGAGAATCATCAGCCCTCCCGAGGCTTGACGGAACGAAAAATACACAGGAACCCGCCTGTCACGATTGCGGATAGCAGAGTAGGGAATGGCTTGGAAGCCCTGGATTCACGCGCTTGATTTGATGCAGCGCTTGTCATACATTACAAGGCTTATTCAACGCTTACCGTTTCGTGATCATGGCGCCTTCTTCCGTATTGCGTGACTGTCATCGGAGAAGTTTTTATCGACCGGATTCATTTCCTTACCGGGAGACCCTCAAAATGGCCTTTGCACCCACGTTTTTCCACACTTTTTTGGAAACTTGCGACCGGCACCGCGACAATCTCGCCTTCATCTATCGCGTGGGCGAGGACGAATTCAGAGTCACCTACGAGAAATTCTTCGAGGATGTGCTCATTCTTGCCCGGGCCTTCAAGGCCAACAAGGTTCGCAAAGGCGACAAGGTCTTCATTCTCTCCGACAACCGCTACTCCTGGATTGTCACGGACATGGCCCTGCAAGCCCTTGGCGCGGTCAGCGTTCCGCGCGGCACCGACACGCCTCCGAGTGAAGTCGAATTCATCGTCAACCATTCGGACGCCGAATTCCTGATTGTCGAGACGGACAAGAACTACAAGGATTGCCAGGCGCTGATCAAAAGCCTCAAGCTCAAGGGCGTGTTCATTGCCGCCGGCTCCGAAAAACACTCCTGGTTCGACAAGGCCACGTCATACACGGAGCTGCTTGAAAACCGCTCCATCGAACCCAAGGACATCGAATGGTTCAGGGGGCTGGCCGACAAGATCATCCCGGAAGACCTGCTGACCATCATCTACACCTCAGGGACCACCGGAACCCCCAAGGGGGTCATGCTCAACCATGCCAACATCATGCACAACGTACGCACCCTGCCGCCGCTCATCAGGCTGCAGGCCGACGATGTGTGGGTATCCATCCTGCCGACCTGGCACATCTTCGAGCGTACCGCGGAATACATAGGCATCGCCACCGGCAGCTGTCTGGTCTACTCATCCATCCGCACTTTCGCCGCTGATCTGGAATCCTACAAGCCCACCCTGGTCGCAACCGTGCCGCGCATCTGGGAATCCCTGTATTCCAAGATCACGACGGGGCTGAAGAAAAAAGATCCCAAGAAAGCCAAGATCTTCAATCTGCTGGTCCGGGTCTCCGCCGCCTACCGCCGCAATGCGCGCGTGCTGCGCGATCAGCTGCCCGTCTTCAAGAAGAGGGCCTTTCCCCTGCGCCTTGTGGACAAGGTGCAGGCCCTGGTTTCAAACGTGTTTCTCTTTCTGCCCAACCTCTTGGCCAAAAAGAAACTCGTGCTCGTGCAGGAAAAATTCGGCGGCCGCCTCAAGGGCGCCATCAGCGGCGGAGGCAGCCTGCCTCCCTATCTGGATGAATGGATCGACGCCATCGGAATCCGCATCATCAACGCCTACGGCATGACCGAATGCTCGCCCGGCATTGCCGGACGGGGATTCAACTGTGACATCTTCGGCACCATCGGCCCGCCTGTGGGCGAAACCGAACTGCGCATCGTCAACGATCTGGGAGAGCCGGTGCCAAAGGGCGTCGAAGGCGAAATCCAGGTTCGCGGCGCGCAGGTCTTCAAGGGCTACTACAAAAACGACGAAGCCAACGCGAGCGCATTCTCCCCCGACGGGTTCCTGCGCACCGGCGACCTCGGGCGACTGACTCTCACTGGCGAACTGGTCATCACCGGAAGGGCCAAGGAGATCATTGTCCTGGCCAGCGGCGAGAATGTCGACCCGACCAACATCGAGGCCACGCTGTCCATGTTCCCCTTCGTGCAGGACGCGGTGCTCGTGGGCCAGGACAAGAAAGGCCTGGGCGCGCTCATCGTCCCGGATCTGGAAAAGCTGCGCGAGTTCGTGCTGGAAAAATACAATCAGGTGCTCGAAGAGACCGAAGGCGCGCTGCGCGACAAGCAGCTCCTCGATCGTCTGCGCGAGGAAATGAACAAGCTCCTGAACGCCAAGAAGGGCTTCAAGCCCTACGAAAAACTCCAGAACATCCACTTTCTCGACAAGGAGTTCACCCTCGGCGAAGAGCTGACCAATTCCTTCAAGAAGAAACGCCACGTCATAGAAAAGAAGTACAAGGACATCATAAACCGGCTCCTCAAATAACGCGCCGCGCTGCCGGCGCACGCCTTCTTGGAACAAATCGGACACGCACAGGCAGCACGATTCTTTGCACGCGCGCCCCTGCAACCAGGAATGAGAGAATCCTCATGACCTCTTTCGAGAAGTTGTGGCGTCCAGGACCAGCAAAACCCAAAACGCACCCCGCGCCCGGAAGTGACTCCGCGAGCGGGGGCAAGTTCCTTTACCTTTTGATCCTTTGTCCTCTTGCGGCGCTGATCTTTTTTTTCGGGGGGGCCAGACCATGGATCTGGCAAGGCGTGACCGGACTTTTCTTTCTTTGCCTTGGGGCGTGGAATTTTCGATTCGGAGTCTCGCCGCCCGACAAGAGGCTGCGGGGATTGCTGATCATCGGCCTGTGTTTTCTTCTGGTGCCGCTCATACAGATCATCCCCCTGCCTCTCGCCTTGCTTGAAATTCTATCTCCCGTCCGGGGACAATGGGCCAGGACGCTCCTTGAACTGGGAAACATCTCCAGCACCACCATCAGCTACGAACCGCTGGCGACATGGATGCGCCTTGCGTGGTGGCTCTTTCTTCTCACTTTCGCCGTGCTCCTGGCCCAGGCCCTGAACTCCAGCCGAACAAAATACCCTGTCTGGCTCCTGCATTCCCTCTTTGTCCTGGTCGGCCTCGAAGCGATCTATGGCATCCTCCAGGCGCTGCTCCCTGGTCTGGGCGTCCTGTGGAACATGGACCCTCAGACCGGCCTTGCCTACAAGGGGTCCGCTCGCGGCACGTTCATCAATCGCAACCACTATGCAGCCTTTCTCGGACTGCTTTGGCCCGTGCTGCTGGCCTATGTCCTCATACTCAAATCTCCACGCAAGATGGAACATATCTTAGGCAAACGGGCGCAAGCTCAAGTCCTCGTGCAGCAGAAAGCCGTTGCCGTCTTCTGCCTTGCCCTGGTCATCCTTGGCCTCATGCTCAGCCAGTCCCGAGGGGGGATTCTGGGGGCCCTGCTGTCCTTCACCCTGCTCTATCTTTTTGCCGGACTCCGTCAAAAACGAGTTGCCGCGGCCCTCGCCGCATGCTGGATCATCATGCTCGGCTACGGGACGATCATCGGTTTCGACGACATCTCGAAGCGATTTTCTCAGATCGGGCAGGATGCAACGGGAAGAGTTGAAATCTGGAAGGACGGATGGAACGCGGTCCGAGATCACCCTCTGACCGGCACCGGGCTCGGCACCTATCCATCCGTGGGTCGGGCCTACCAAAATGCATTCACCCCGCAACTTCGGGCCCACCATGCCCACAATGACTACCTCGAAGCAGTCGTGGAGATGGGCCTGCCCGCCGCCGGCATTCTGATCCTCGGCATCTGGGCACTGTGGTGCAGGCGGGCCTTTTTTCTATGGAGAAAACGCCAAACCATGGACCCGGATCGCCTTGTTCTGGCGGCAGGTTCCCTGGCCGCCCTGGGTGGTTATATCCTGCACTCCGGTGTGGAATTCAACAACGCCATCCCCGCGAACCAACTGACGGCAGTCATGGTGGCAATTTTCCACATCCACATTTCGCGGGAAAAGACTGACTAGTGTTGCGACCGTGTTATAAGTCGCCAATGCTTATACGCAATTAATCTGACATTACAGATGATTATCTTGACGCGTGTTGTCTAAGAATTTCGAGGATGCAACACTAGGCCGGGCAGACGGTCTGAAAAAACGCCACTGCCTGCACAAGCCACGGCCGCGATCCCGACAAACCATCCATGCAGCGGACCTAGAAACAAAAATGAGCAAGGTTCCTGGCGAGTAAGTGCGGATCTTGGCGAGCGGCAGGATTAGTCTCTGTCTAGCGGGCGGCTGCGCTTTTCAATAAGCGTCACGGCATCAAGCCAAACATTTCCCGCAATTTTGTTATCGAATTTCAGACTCTCGTTGCGACGCAATCCGATTCGGCCCATCTGACAACCCTGAGGCGTCCGGAAAGAAAGCACTTCGTCAGTCCAATCCCTGCTCGCGAGAATTTCAGGACTCTGAACACGCAATCCGTCGCAATCCATGCCCCGAAATTCCACGAATACGCCCTGATCCGTGGTCAATTGATCCGCCTTCCAGGAAAAGCGAAGTTCATAATCGATCCCGGGACGAAGTGGCACGTACTGCCAAAAATGATCATAGCGCGGATTGTTCGTCCCAAGAAAATGGATGCGCAAAGCCGATCCCCCCCCTTTTCCCCGAAGCGGCTCGATCGACACGTCCACGCCCTCGACACTTTTACGACGCCATCCAAAAGCCTCCTGCGTCAAAGGCGTCTGAAACTGTCCATTGATGACATGAGAGTCCTGGAACATGTCCGACCGACGCAAAAGATCAGCCGCTTCAGGCCAACTCCGGTTCTCAAGCAGAAATTCGATAAATCTGGAGTTCCTTTCAGTATTCAGCAAATCAGGCTGATCCTTTTCCAGGACCGCGTACAACTCCATGCATGTGTCAACAAGCTTTCGCGCCATGCACTCCTGAAAAACGAACCATCTGTTTTCGGGCAAGGTTCGGGACAAAATCTCATTCCATCCTCCCCAAAAATCCAGGGCCAATATCACGGCCTCCTGTCGATGTCGTGGGAGTCGGCTCAGCACATAATTGAAGCCTTCCGCAAACGTGGTTTCATCCTTTTTGTCGGCGGCAAGCATCAATTGGTGCCACCGCCACGGGGTCGAGGAAGGAACGTGCGCAAGCAGAACATCGTGCAGAGATTTCACTTTCGCCCCTTCATCCAGTTGAGGCAGCAAGCGAGCCAGCGCAAACCATGCACCGAGCAGAAGCGGATTGCGGGCAACGCCCTGCCAATACGCTTCAACGGCGCCGTCTGCATCCATGTTTTCAAAACGGGCCGTGTCGCCCCTGCGAATCCAGGTCCGAGCCCAGGGATCCATCAAGGGACTTTGCAGCACAAACTCCCAATCCTTGGCGACGAACCGTGACGAACAATACGCCCCGAGCAGCAAGCAACAGCTCATTGCAAGACAGGCGGAAGTCGTCAGAATACGCAGCACTCCCTGCGCGACGCTGCCCTTTATCATCTTGGTGTTTCTTGTCATGCCAAGTAAAAAAGCTGCCCCGTTCTGAAGGTTTTCGACTCGCGGTACAGCGGAATGCGTCGGCTCAGGAAGCGGCTGACGACTTCAGTCTTTCCAGCGAGGACTCGGTTCCACGCTCGGGGCTACGATTTTCGTAGCCATATGATTGGTAGTAATATTTGGAATAAAACCCGCCGAAGCGGCTCTGGACATTCAAACGGTTGACAATGCTGCCGAGAAAGCGGGCGTTGATGTTGGCCAGAGAACTTCGGAACAGCTGCAACGCCTGCCGGTGCGTCTTGCCCAGGGTGCTGATCAGTATGACGCCGTTAACCAGGCTGCTCAACACCAACAAGTCTGCAAACCCGACAGAAGGAGGTCCATCGATGATAATTCGATCGAAGGTCTTGCCCAACTCTTCCAAACACTGGTGCATGCGCTTCGAGGCCAAAAGCTCGGCGGGATTGGGCGGCAACAAGCCCGCCGGAATGAAATAGAGATTTTTCTGGTCGGTCGTACTCAATACATCGTCCAGACTCTTGGTCTCGACCAAAAGCTCACTGAGTCCGCCTCCGCCCGGAGCGACTTGGGAAAAAACCTTGTGCAGCCGCGGACGTCGTAAATCAGCGTCGATAATGAGAACCTTGTCCCCTGCGGCGGCAAAGGCTTTTGCCATGTTCACAGCTATGGTCGATTTGCCCTCCCCTTCCGTGGTGCTGGTTATGAGCAGCTTCTGAGTGCTTCCTGCACCGGTGGTGGATAGCTGGATGGATACCCGAGTGGTGCGGATGGCTTCGGAAAAACCCGCCCGAGGATCACAGACGACCAGATCATCAAGTTTGTCCTTGAGACCGTCCTCGACCTCGGGAAGCACTCCGAGGATGGTGATCCCGAAGCGATCGGACAACTCGTCAACGCTCTTTATCGTGTTGTCCATGAATTCGAGCAGAAATGCAGCGGCCAAGCCAAGCATAAGACCGATGCCCATGGACAGGAACAAATTGAGCTTGATGCGCGGCCTGTCGGCGATGACAGGCAACAGGGCGTCATCCACAATCTGGATGTTGCTGATATCCGCACCCATCGTGGCGTCGATCTCCTTGGCGCGTTGCAGCAACGATTGGTGAATATCCTTGTTGGCCTTCACTTCGCGGTTGAGGATGTTGTACTGCGTGGCTCTGTCATTGAGGTCCATGGCCTGTGCCTTGGCCTTCTCGGCCTGCGCGCTGAGACCCTCCTCGTTTTTGACGGCCGCGAGATAATCGTTGCGGATGGCCTGCAAGATACGGTTTTCCTCGTCAGCGATTTTCGCGGCCACATCGTCGATCTTGGCCTTGAGGCGCTTGGCTTCCGGATAATCCGGCTTGAAGACGACAAGCATATCCTCGTATTCCGAAACGAGTTCGACGTGATGCTGTCGCAAGTGCTGGATGAGCTGGTTGGCGATGACCATGGGCATGCCGGAAATTCCGGCCTCACGCGCCTGCATGTCCAGGGCCTCTTTCGACAAGCGTTCGGCGTGAGCCTCGGCCAGTGCGTTGTTGATGGCCTCAAGCTGCTTGTAGATCAGATTCATGCGGCTATCGAGAGACACGATGCCCGCTTTCTGCGCAAACCGGTTCAACTCGGCCTCGGACTTCTCCAGCCTGATCCGGGCCAACTCGATCTGCTTGCCCAACTGTTCATTGGCCAGGCTCGCGGCCTGAACCTTCTTGTCCATCTGCCAAAAGATGAAACTCCGGATGAGAGTGTTCACCACATCGCGCGCCACCGCAGGATTTTCGGAGGAAAAGGCCAGGTTCAAAATCGTGGTGTCGCGCTCCGCTTTGACTTCCAGACTCTCCATGAACGTTTTGAGCAGTCGCTGCTGGACTTCGGCCTCTTGCCTTTCCAACTCCGCGGGGTCCACTTCGGAAGAGTATCCGAAAAGCCTCCCCAACAAACTGCCAATACCGCTCATAAGTCCTGAATCATTTTCGGTTTCGATATCCGTGTTGAAACTTGGATTGTTGACCAGATCCAAGGCCTCTATGACGCGCCAGGCAAGAGAATCCGAGATCAGCAGCTTGCTTTGCGTATTCATGAACTCGCGTGTCTGGGTCTGGGGAACCGCCATGTCCTCGAACTTGGTGACCTTGGGCGATTGAAGGGTGAATTCGAGTCTGCCCGTGGCCTTGTAGATCGGCGTCATGGCCAGGGTGATGATGGCCGTGGTCACGAAGACTGTAAACAATATTGAGCCGATAAGCCATTTGCGTCTGAGGAGCACATCTAGGTAATCACGTAGGTTCACTTCGATTTCCACCCCATTCGGCGATTCCCGGAATTCCGTCGAAGATAACGTCGCCCGGCTTGCTTGCAGAGGAGGGAAAAATGTTGCGCTGTCCCTTGGGAGAGCCTCGAAATTTTCTTTTGCAGCCATGATAAAAGTCCTTTTGAACCTTAAAAAATTTCAGTTGCTTGGATCTCAAGCCAATTAACAACGCGGTGAAACTTTTCTCTATTCAAAAAAATACGGGCTATTTTAAATATCTAATTATAATAGTATTCGTAATTTTATCATAAATATATATATGTATATATAAAAACACTCATGTACTTATATATCCCGCTATTCGTTAAAGATAAAAAAAACTAAGCGACATTCCTATATAAAAAATTCGAGACCACGATTCATTGTTTTCTAAAAATTTCTGAATAATGATTTACACAGGGAACTTAATGAAAACAGCTTCTCACATAATTTCCGGAGTCGGCCGAACAAATCAGTACATCACCTTTTCGATCCTCAAAATTTCGACTCTACTCTTCGCGAGCCTCTGCCTGGCTTGCGCGGCGAGAGGCCCCAAGGCAACGACCGACATCACAAAACTGACAAGCTTCGCCCAGGCAGCGGAAGAACCCTTGGACGTGGCCCAACTCAACAAAAAAATATCCGCGGCCTTCACCGCGACTCCAAGTTACGAGGACTATGTCCTGGACGGAGGAGATCTCATTCAAGTCAGTATCTTCGAAGCTCCCGATCTCAATACCGAAGCGCGGGTCAGCGCCCGTGGCGAGGTCTCTCTCCCGCTACTGAACACAGTGCGGATTGCCGGTCTGGCCGTCCGTGACGCCGAACTGCATATTGAGCAACTGTATCGCGAAAATTACCTTCAGGACCCACACATCACCATTTTCGTCAAAGAGCAGTTCGGCTCCAAAGTCACCATGATGGGAGCGCTCAACAAGCCCGGGACCTATGATTATTTCTCCCGGATGTACCTCATGGATTTCCTCGCGATAGCCGAAGGTCTCAGCGACGCCGCCGGACGTGTCGTGCAGGTCCGGCGCAAGGGACGACAAGACGAGGCTCCCCAATCCCTGCTCATAGATCTTGATCAGATGGTCAAGGAAGGCAACGAAGAGCTCAATGTGGCCATCAATGGCGGAGATGTTATTTATGTGCCTGAAGCTGGCTCGGTTTATGTGGATGGAGCCGTCCGCAAGGCAGGATCATACCCCATACGCAAAGAAATGTCCGTCCAGGAGGCCATTATTTCCGCAGGCGGCTTGCAGGCCTTTGCCGATGCCGGAAACGTCAAGCTGGTCCGCTACCTCGACAATGGGCGCAGGGAAGTGGCGAAACTATCCCTCGATGATCTGCAACGAGGCGAAACTGACAAATTCAGGATTCAGGACCGGGATGTCATCTTTGTGGAATCAAGCGCCATCGGCACCTTTTTCCAGGGTGTGCGCCTGTCGCTTGGGACCGGCATGCTGGGTGTCGGCTATACGCCGCCGGCCCGCTAGCAGGCCACTGAACAACGGGTGCCGATCAGATCTTGACGAACCAACCTACAGCAAAATCGAACTGCCTGAAAAAACGCAAACCCGTGAAGACACTCGGGTTCTTTCGCAACTTTTTGCAGTGCAGTCTGATATAATACCCACCTAAATCATACCCGTACCAACCAAAAAAACAGCGTACTTAGTTATACCCATTACTAAATTTAACGCATCAACACATGTAAGTATTGACTTTAGTACGAGATATTGCTCAACAATTAAGTGATATTATCACATGTATTTTATATTTCTAAGCTCACAATCACATATTACGCGTCTACTAGAAAAAAAGTAAAATACACAAAAATTGAATCAAACAATTTTTAAACCAAAAAGGCACAAAAATGTTCAGAAAACAATTTTTCCCAGTCTTGCTCGCCACGATGATGCTTTTTCAACCACTAATGGCGAGCGCAGCCTCAATATCCAGGTTGGTTCCCAACGGGACTGTCACATTATTGGAAAGCGGCACTGTCGTGGACAAAGAAATACCCGTTCCCAACGGAATACTCATGTCCAGCAACGGGCAAAGCTTGATAGAGAATGAGGGATTGCATCTTGTCAGTGCGGACAAGACGGTATTCGCAATTCAGGAAGAAAGCACTCATTTCAACTTGATGGTAATGGAAGGCAATGTGGACTTTGCCATGAGTCATGAATCCAAACCACTGGGATTCAAACCATTTTTTCAAGACTCCGCAGGAGCGAATCCATATCTCATCCCGGCAAGCTCCGAAAATGTATTCCGGGGCACCCTTCAGGTTACCAAAGACAAAGCCACCCTGACCATGTCCGAAGGATCTCTCAAGGTAGTCTCCGTAGATGGGCAAATGATTGTTAATCGCGGCGACACCATTGTCCTGGCTCAACTCCCTTCAGGCGCTGCAGGATCAAACAATGCCGGAAACCTTCCTCGCCCAACTCCAGAAACTGGCTGGGGGGGAATCGCCGTAGGCGCTGCCTCCGTGGGAATCCTGGGCGCAGCCATAGCAGCCCTTGCGTCGGGAAGTGGCGGTGGAGACGGAGATGGCGATGGCGATGAAGGCAGTCCATATTAAGCCCAAGACAAACATAAGCCGGCATACGACCTGCTTTGAATATTTTGGCAAATTATTGGCAAGGTTTCGTATATTCGCAACCCAATAATCAAACAAAAGAAGGACACATGCTAACAAACAAATCCATCTTCCAATTGTTCTTAGTCATGTTGTTGTCGCAACCACTCTTGGCAGGCAACTATGCGCAGCAATCCGTAAAACTCACGAATGGCAGCATTGCCGCCGGTGACAATAGTTCCTTTTACGCAAAAACATCCAGTGACGACGTGGGCCCTTCCTCCACAATGACCCCCATGGGATCTGTAAAGCTTCTGGATAATAAAATTGTCGTGGACCAAGAAATTCCTGTCCCAAAGGGAATGTTCATGGCGTGCAAGGATCAGGTCTATGTCGAAGCCGACGGGCTGCAACTCCTCTGTTCCGACAAGACCGTATTTGCGATTGTCGAAGAATCCTCCCACTTCTCCATCATGATCGAAAAAGGAAACGTGGATTTTGCCTTGCAAGCAAACAGCAAGCCCATTGAATTCAAAACCCCTTTTGATACGGCACGCGCAACGCCCTATCTGATTCCAGCCAGCGCCAACAGCTTGCTCCGTGGCAGTCTTCACGTCTCGGAGGAAAAAGCATTGCTGACAATAACACAGGGGTCTCTTGAAATCATGTCTGCAAGCGGGCGCAAGTTGGTCCATGCCGGGAACGCCATCATTCTAGCCCAGGCGACAACATCCACCGGCGACACTCAGGAACCGTCGGGCACTACAGGAGCGACGGGAACCGGCGCTGCAAGCATCGGAACGAATCTGGCCATAGGCTTAACCACGTTAACGGCCTTGTCAGCCGGGGCATTGATTATTGCCAACAACGATGACGATGACGACGGAGACTCCGGGGAATCCAGCCCCTTCTGAACCGTCAAATAGCAAGCGTAAATACAAGACAGGAAAAACATTTACCCAGTGCTTATCACCAAAAATTAAACCAAAACCGCCTTTTTTTCGAAATAGGCATCGGAGCGAAATCAGACAAAGAAAGAGGTTTGTTCATAACTACCGCGTTCGGGTGCCGCTCGACCAATCGCAAGGCATCCTCTTTGCCCATGATGTCGGTTGCGGCATCAAGAGCCTCGCGCAGTTGTGGACGGCGAGAGTGTACGCCATGGCTGTCGCTAGCCAAAAAATGCACCAGGCGGTGCGCCAGCATAAGTTGAGAAAGGGTCAAAATTTCCGGTCCAAGCCGGCCAAGCAGGCTGGCGGAGGTGATTTGCACAGTCACCCCCATTTCGACCCAGACATGCAACTGTCCCGGATCACGAAGTACGTAAGAATAGCGTTCAGGATGAGCAAGTATCACTTGGTAGCCCAACTGGAGTAGCCGCCACAGATAGTCATCGATTTTGTGAGGCAAAAAACTGCCTGGCAACTCCAACAACAACCAGGAACCGCCGTTGAGGGAGCCCAGGCGGCCCTCAGCGAGCATAGACGGCAACTCGGCATCCAAATGAAGCTCACTTCCAGGCCAGATTTCCAAAGGAATGGATTCCGCCTGCAACCGTAAGCGGAACTCGTCAATGGCCTGAGAAATGTCGCTTCGCTCGTTGGGCCACATCGGAGGATTCCAATGTGGCGTGCAGATAACGCCATGGATTCCATCGTCGACAGCCATCCGAGCCATGGCAACTGACTCTTCCAAGTTCCTGGGGCCGTCATCAAGACCGGGCAACATGTGAGAATGAATATCTATCATGGAAAATTAACACTTAATTGTGTTTAAAAAAAGGTCAAGAAAACAAATTACATCAATATTAACGATTATTCAGAAATTAAAAAATTAAGCTAAAACAAAAGTATTAAATAAATACATTAAATTTATAAATAAAATAAAGTAAAAAAACATTATTATGCACTTATAAAATTCTATTTAAACAACTTGGTGAAAATCAAAAGAGAGTCTCACATGCCAAACAAAATGAGCCATGATGCTGTATTGATCCAGAGCCTTCTCAAAGGATTCGACGCGTTATCAGGAGTCCTCATCCTTGGTCTTTGCCAGATCGCCTACCAGAACACCATGTTTGCCACCAGAGAATACCAGGCACTGGCTTTTCTGCTCCTGTTTCTCGCTCCAATCTGCCTCAATCTTGCCGGCACCTACCGTTCATTGTTCGCAGCAAAGTGGCAACTTGAAGCAAAACGTCTGCTCCTAGGTTGCGCCTTGGCTTATTCCTGCCTGCTCATCATCGGATATGTCCTCAAAAGCAGCTCCGACTTCTCACGTGTCATCATCACGACATGGATGATCATTTGGCCTGTGTTTCTATTTCTGCTTAGAGTCACATTAAGCTGTTTTTTACGCCATTTTGATCGCAAGAAACAGTTCAACCGTACGGCAGTCATTGTGGGAGCCGGAGCACTTGGCATCTCCGTATCCAACTACCTGACCAATAACTTCTGGCTCGGTATAGGCGTCCAGGGTTTTTTCGACGACAAGAAAGAGGGACTCCTGGAAAACCGCAGCATGATTCTGGGCAGTACAGACATGGTTGCAAAACATGTACGCGAACAAGGAACAGATATCGTATACATCGCACTGCCAATGAGGGCTGAAAAAAAAATTAAACGCATCGTCAACGAACTGGCAGACTCCACATCCACGGTCTATTTCGTTCCAGACATCTTTCAATTTAAAATGATGCTCTCCGGAATTGTGGACTACCTCGGGGACATCCCTGCAATCGCACTCTGGGAATCACCATTTTTTGGATTCTACGCGGTATTAAAACGCACACTTGATCTCGTCTTGGGCACACTAATCCTGATTTTGTCTGCCCCGATAATGCTCGCCATTGCCATAGCCATAAAACTTGATTCGCCCGGACCGATATTTTTCGCTCAGCAACGATATGGACTGGACGGCACTTCCATCAACGTTCTGAAATTCAGAACCATGAGCGTCTGCGAAAACGGACATAATTTCACCCAGTGCGTAAAACATGATTCCAGAGTGACAAGGATAGGCGCATTTCTGCGACGATACTCTCTGGATGAGCTTCCACAATTTCTAAACGTACTCCAAGGCTCCATGTCCATTGTCGGACCACGCCCTCACGCCGTGGCCATGAATGAGGAGTACCGCAAACTCGTGGCAGGATACATGCTCCGTCACAAAGTAAAGCCCGGCATTACCGGCTTGGCCCAGGTCAACGGATTCCGGGGCCCAACCGACACTCTGGATAAAATGGAAGGCCGGATACGCATGGATCTGGAATATATTCGAACATGGACCCCGCTTCTCGATTTCAAAATCATTCTTCAAACCATTGCAGGCGGCTTCACAGGAACTAACGCGTGCTGATGTCACGCCGCCCTTTTCCGTGCGCTGTCGGCACCATAACGATTACACACATACAGTCTTTGGCGTTTGATGTTATAACCACATGACAACCGATAAATGCAATGAATTATCACTGGATGAACGTAAAAATCAATATGATGAACGCACTCTGTGACAAATAGAGAACGCGAAGTTTTGGAGCGACTTCTCAATCTCGTGCTTCGTGGCACCACTCTTGTCAGTAAATTCGCCCTCCTCTTTGTTTTGGCCAAATTTCTCGAGCCTCTGGAGGTAGGGCTTTACGGACTTTTCAGTGCAACCATTTTTTACTGCCTGATGGCTTTAGGGTTCGACTTTTATACATACTCTACTCGGGAACTTATTGTTACAGATAGAAAAAAATGGGCGGCAATGCTCCGTGACCAAGGTATTTTCTATACAATCACATACACAATATTGATCCCAGCGAGTTTTTTGATTTTTTGGATTGGATTTTTACCTTGTGTATCGGTCTACGGTTTTTTGGACACGCTTTTGGTTAATCAAGCCGCGACGTTCACGGCCTCTTTCTGGATGGCCCGCACCGCTGACGGAGTCTTGTAGCCGTGGCGTCCAATGATCCATTCCCGGTTGTACGTGTCCTTGAATTCCAAGAGGGCAAGGCGGAGTTCCTCCACCGTGTCGAACCGCCGAATCCAGAGCAGGTTCTCCTTCAAGGTCCGAACGAACCGCTCCGCGATGCCGTTGCCTTGGGGCTCTCTGACGAAGGATGGCGAACTCTGAATACCCAGAAAGGAAATCTCCTCTTGAAACACGCTGGAAACGTACTGGCTACCGTTGTCATGCCGCAGAGTCAGGCCTTCAGCCACTGCGGGGCCAAAGGCACCAAAGCTATGACGCACACCCTGGCGAACCGGCTCCAGGGCTTCGAAACGCGTCCCGTACTTGGCGGCGTGGATGCCGACACACTCCAAAGAACAGTGGTCCACCGCCAGGAAGATCGATGCGTTGCCTTCCCGTGCAGTCATCGTCGTGGTCATGTCTGTGCCCCACATCTCATCCACCCGCTCTGTCTTGATCGTCCCGTCATGCGCTTTGGGGCCGTGAGGCCTTCCAGGGTTGCGCACAGCAAGCAGGTTATTCTCCCGCATGAGCCGAAGCGTTCGCTGAGGGGAAGTCCTGATCCCATCAAAGCGCAGCCTGGCCCACACTTTCCGGTAGCCTTCGCCAGTGAAAGGAGAACTCTGGATGCAGGCGGCTATGTGGTCGAGCAATTCGTCGTCGCTATGGAATCCGACAGGCCCTCTGCGGCCAGGCGCACTCTCAGCCGAAGCCTTGCGCGCGTAATGCGTCGATCTGGAGATGCCCCAGACCTGGCAGACTCTCACCAGTCCATACTTCTGACCTGTGGAGGGCGAGGTGGACTGGCTCATTTCCTCGACCTCCGCCACCCCAAAGGGTCCTTTGCCTCCAGGAGCCGAATCTTTTCGCGGAGTAGCTCGATCTCCATGGTCTGCTCACCGATCTTCTCATTGAGGCGCCTGTATTCGGCCTCCTCGGCCGGAGAGCGTTTCTTGAGACCATCGGCACCACCGGCCAGAAAGGCATCTCTCCATTGTGAGAGCTTGGCCGCCGTGACTCCGAGTTCCCGACTGAGCGTCTCAATGTCCTCTCCACGCAGAAGCCGAAGGACGGCCTCAGTCTTATGCTGTGCCCAGAATCGCTTGGGAGCCGCCTTCGTCTCCCCGGTTCCAGTCGGCCTACGGCCTCCCTCCACCGGGGAGACGGCCGACATATCCTTGTCGTTTTGTTTGCTCATGAATCACCTCATGGGGAGTCTCTCTACTCCCAATTCGGTGTCCAAGAAAACCCTATCCCAGAGGACTTGGGAGCTTGTTTTTTGGTTTTTCCCTTTGTTGGCGCTGGAGCATCTCGCCCAGGAACTTAACAGACTACTTGTAGCAATCTCAGAACCTCTCTGGGCCAGCGTTATCCTGTTTATACGGCAGGGATGCTGGGCAATCATGACGGCAGTCATATTATGGATTTTTCCAGAGCAGAGGCATCTCTCGTTTGTCCTCGCTGCATGGACACTAGGCGTATCCGGCGCATGTTTCCTGGGCTTTATCCGATTACGCAACGTGGACTTGAGTTCCCTACAGCTGCCTATCGATTGGAAGTGGATCAAAAAAGGGATCAAAGTAGCTTTCCCCTTTTTACTGGCTACACTTTCACTACGAGCTCTTTACACTTTTGATCGATATTGGGTCGAGGCTATAAGCGGTCTTGAAGTTCTTGCAGCGTATGTTTTTTTTGCCGGAATCGCCAACGCCATCATTAGTTTTCTTGATGCGGCGGTTTTTTCATTCACCTATCCAGAATTGATAGCTGCTGTCGGAAGAAAGGATGCAAAAAGATTCAAAGATCAATTGCGACGCATGGGCATTCAGACCATTTTATTGACATTAACACTTTCTGCATCAGCTATAATATTAACAGGTCCAATTATACATTGGATCAAGAGAGATGTGTACGCTCAACACTTATCACTACTTTTTTGGACAATTTTCGCCACAGCGATATCAGCTGTCAGCATGATTCCGCACTACGGTCTTTATGCATTACGTGAAGATACAAGCATTATAGTAGGACATATTTTTTCACTACCAATTTTTTTTATTGTAACAGTTGCATTATCAAAATTTTACGACACGACATCAATTCCAATGTCACTTACTTTCACATTTTTATCCCTCCTTATATTTAAATACATCATGCTAAAACGAAACAGTACATTCGCAGCATGACAACGGGATCAATTCACTAAGAACAAGGTTAAAACATGCTCAAAGAATCAACTATTCTGGTGACTGGCGGGACTGGATCTTTTGGAAATGCCTTTGTGCCCATGACATTAAGGAAATTTAATCCTAAAAAAATCATAATATTGTCTCGCGATGAAATGAAACAGTGGGACATGGCAAAAAAATTCCAGGATGATTCACGAGTTCGATTTTTCATAGGCGACGTCAGGGATCGAGAACGTCTGTACCGGGCGCTTGATGGCGTTGACTACGTGGTCCACGCTGCCGCCACTAAGATAGTACCAACGGCCGAATACAACCCCTTCGAATGCGTTAAAACGAACATCAACGGCGCCACGAACCTCATAGATGCCTGCATCGACAAAGGAGTCAAACGGGTAGTCGCCCTTTCGACGGACAAGGCCAGCAGCCCTGTGAACCTTTACGGCGCCACCAAACTAGCTTCGGACAAGCTCTTTGTAGCCGGGAACTCCTATTCCGGAAGCAAAACGACGAGATTCGCCGTGGTCCGCTATGGCAATGTCATGGGCTCAAGAGGTTCGGTCATTCCTTTCTTCCTTTCCATCAAGAACAAGGGCGTGCTGCCTATTACCGACGAGCGCATGACACGGTTCATGATTTCTCTTGAGCAGGGCGTCGAGCTCGTCTGGCATGCTTTCGAAGACATGCAAGGCGGTGAAATCTATGTCAAAAAAATCCCTTCCATGAAGGTCACAGATCTCGCCTTGACCATCGCTCCCAACGCCAAACTCGAATTCATCGGCATCCGCCCCGGAGAAAAGCTGCACGAACAGATGATCGGGGAAGATGACTCCTACTACACTTACGAATATCCAGAGCATTACAAAATCCTTCCCGCCATCAACGGCTGGGCGAACTGCAGCAAGCGGATCAAGGACGGAAAGAAAGTTCCTGAAGGCTTCAGCTACACCAGCAACAACAATGCGGAGTGGATGGCCCCGGGTGAACTGGAGGCATGGATAGATAGCAACAGTGACAAGATAGGAAACATCTGATCATGATCCCATACGGTCGCCAGGAAATAACCCAGGCGGATATTGACGCGGTCGTTGATGTCCTGCGTTCGGATTTTCTTACGCAGGGCCCGATGGTTCCACGTTTCGAGCAGGCTGTTACCAACCATGTGGGGGCCGAACACGCGGTTGCGGTCAACAGCGCCACATCGGCTCTGCACGCAGCCTGCCTGGCGCTTGGACTTGGACCAGGTGACTGGCTTTGGACAAGCCCGATAACGTTCGTTGCTTCGGCGAATTGCGGCCCGTACTGCGGCGCCAAGGTAGACTTCGTCGACATCGATCCGCGCACGTACAACCTCTGCCCCAATGCCCTGGCGAAAAAGCTCGAACAGGCTGAACGCGAAGGCCGCCTGCCCAAAATCGTGATCCCTGTTCATCTCTGCGGACAGCCTTGCAACATGACCGCCATCCATGCCTTAGGCGAACGCTACGGATTCAAGATCATTGAAGACGCGTCCCATGCGATCGGCGGAAAATTTCGAGGCGAATTCATCGGCAATTGTCGCTACAGCGACATAACTATTTTCAGCTTCCACCCCGTCAAGATCATCACCACCGCAGAAGGCGGCATGGCGACGACGAACGACGCCCGCCTGGCGGAACGGATGTCCCTGTTGCGTAGTCACGGCATCACCCGCGATCCGGGCCTGATGACGCACGAACCTGACGGCCCCTGGTACTACCAGCAGATTGATCTTGGCTTCAATTACCGCATGACCGAACTGCAGGCGGCCCTCGGCGTCACCCAGATGAAAAGACTGGATGAATTCGTGGCGCGTCGCCATGCCCTGGCCCGCTGTTATGATGAGATGCTTGCAGAGCTTCCCGTGGTCACGCCCTGGCAGCACCCGGACTCGTATTCAGGTCTCCATCTGTATGTGATTCGCCTGGACCCAGCCCAGACAGGAAGGCGCCAACTCCACGTCTTCGAGAGTCTGCGCGACCAGGGCATCGGCGTGAATGTGCATTACATTCCTGTTCATACCCAGCCCTACTACCGCAACTTGGGTTTTGAGCCCGGAGATTTCCCCCAGGCCGAACGCTATTATGCCGAAGCCATCAGCCTTCCCATGTTCCACGGCATGACCGAAGCCCAGCAGGACGCCGTCGTGGAAGCGCTTCGCAAGGCGGTGCAACAATGAAGCTGGCGGTGATTCCTGCACGGGGAGGCAGCAAGCGCATTCCCCGAAAGAACATCAGGGAATTCTGTGGCAGGCCCATGATTGCCTGGGCCATCGAAGCGGCACGGGAGAGCGGATGTTTCGACCGGATCATCGTTTCAACTGACGATGCCGAGATAGCCGAAATTTCCTTGCAATGGGGGGCCAAAGCGCCCTTCGTCCGTCCGAAAGCGCTGTCTGATGACCACACGGGAACAATTCCTGTCATTGCGCACGCGATAGACTGGCATCTGAAGCATACGACTGAGAAACCGGAAGAAGTCTGCTGTGTATATGCAACCGCCCCCTTCGTTCGCCCGGCGGACCTGCGCCAGGGTCTTGAAGCCCTGCTTCACCAGGGGTGCGACTACGTATTTTCCGTAACCAGCTTCCCCTTCCCGATCCAACGCGCTGTCCGCATCAAAAAAAACGGAAGGGTCGAAATGTTTCATTCCGAGCACTTCAACACTCGCTCTCAAGACCTGGAAGAAAGCTACCACGATGCCGGCCAGTTTTATTGGGGCCGGGCGGAAGCCTGGCTCGAAGGACGGCCGATATTCAATTCCAACGCCATCCCTGTCATCCTGCCACGCCATCGGGTTCAGGACATTGACACCGACGAGGATTGGCGGCGGGCGGAATTGATGTTCACGACACTGCGCCAGCGTGAGGAATCGTGATGAATCCGAGAAAAATCGCCTTTCGCGTCGATGCATCGCTGAAAATCGGGACAGGGCATGTCATGCGCTGTCTGACGCTCGCGGAGGCCCTGCGTGATCGCGGATGCGAAAGTACGTTCATCTGCCGCGAACACCCTGGAAACTTGATTGATTTGATCTCCGAACGTGGCTTTACCGCCCTCGGTCTTCCTGCGGTGGATGTAGCGCAGGACTTGGGGCTTGAGCTTAATTTGCCGCCCCATGCGGCATGGCTTGGCGCGGATTGGCGCACAGACGCTACGCAGACTCGCAAGGCTATAGGAGATGTAACCGCCGATTGGCTTGTGATCGACCACTATGCGATCGATGAAAGATGGGAGCGGAAGTTACGGCCGGCCTGCCGCAGGCTGATGGTCATAGACGACCTGGCCGATCGTAACCATGATTGCGACCTGCTGCTGGATCAAAATCTGGTCGAAGGCTGGCAGGACCGCTATCGCGGCAACGTTCCCGAAAATTGCGCATTGCTGCTCGGCCCTGAATATGCCTTGCTGCAACCCCTGTACTCCGAACTGCATGACCGGGTTCCTCCCCGGGAAGGCCCGATCCACCGCATCCTTGTCTATTTCGGGGGTGCCGATACCGACAATCTGACGGGAATGGTCATTTCCGCTTTTGGGACGCTCAAAACCGAAGACGTTTCCATGGACGTGGTAATCAATTCCGCAAGCCCCCACGCCGAATCACTGTGGAAATTGGCGACCAGAGATGGTCGAATCCGCCTGCATGAACGCCTTCCAAGCCTCGCGCACCTGATGGCCAAGGCCGATTTCGCTGTCGGTGCAGGCGGGGCTACATCATGGGAAAGATGCTGCCTAGGGTTGCCAAGCATAGTCATCACTCTTGCCGAAAACCAGAGGCCTATTGCGGCCGAACTGCATAAGCAAAGATTTATCCAGTGGCTTGGCCACAAGAATGAAGTCGATGAGCACGGCATGGCCGAAGCTCTTAAAAGTCTCATGAAAAATGGATTGGAGAGCGGCTGGTCCGAGCGATGCGGCCATGCCGTTGACGGCAAAGGAACGTCAAGGGTCGGCAGTCTTCTCGTTGTAGGCGATAAAAATTCTTTACGCGCACGTCCTGCAACAATGGATGACGAAATCAATGTGCTTCGCTGGTCCAATTTTTTATCAACATGCTCACATACCTCAATACAAAATATTCATCATTCAATAGAGATTACAAATAATTTCCGAAAACATTTGCGAGACATCGATACGTATCATGTTTTCATCGTCGAAACTTCAAGCAAAATTCCCGTATCCCTGATTTATTTTTCACGCCAGGAGACGTCATGGTCCATCAGGATATTGCATGCGCCTCACCTTGGAAGCTTCATAAGAGATGAGATGATCCTGGAAGAAGCACTGCGTGTATTGAGAGAGAATGCGACAGGAGTCTTGATTTTTTCAGACACGCAGAATTCCAGCATGTCTCCAGTGAGTGTTGCGAATAGGCAGGGCCAATACACGAACGCTGCGAATCAAAAACGATTGGAAATTGCCGTATGCACGGATCGAGGCAGTTGGATCAACGCCTCTGTCCCTACGCTGATCGGGGGTTGGCTGGCCGAAGGGCATTCCGTCAGTTGGTCGCATGACGCATCTACTCTGCCCGGCGGCGATCTGTGTTTCTATCTGAGCTACGGCCGGATCGTCGACGCCAAGACTCGCTCGCGTTACAGCAACAATATCGTTGTACATGCCAGCGACCTCCCTAAAGGACGCGGCTGGTCTCCGGCAAGCTGGCTTATCATGGAAGGCGCAGAGCGCATCCCGGTCACCCTGCTTGAGGCGGTTGACGCCGTCGATGCCGGTCCAATCTATCTTCAGAAATGGATTCCCCTCCATGGCACGGAACTCATCGACGACTGGAGAGAGTTGATCGCCGATGCGACGATCGAACTTGTCCGGTCATTCGTCTCCAGGCATCCTGAAATTCTCCATGAGGCAAGGGAGCAGACCGGCAAAAGCAGCTCATACCCCCGCCGCCGGGCCACAGACAGCGAATTGGATCCCGCCAAGACTCTTGCTGAACAATTCAATCACCTGCGCATCGTCGACAACGAGGACTATCCCGCGTTCTTCAGACACAAGGGCCAGGAATTTATCCTGAAAATATGCAGACGACCATCCAGCAGAGGAAAGGATTCATGACAGTCATGATCAACGGCCGTGCCATCGGCCCCGGCCATGAGCCCTATATCATCGCCGAACTGTCAGCCAACCACAACGGTTCGCTGGAGCGGGCGCTTCAAACCATCGAAGCCGCACATCGGTGCGGTGCTGACGCCATCAAGCTCCAGACGTACACTGCGGACACCCTGACCATCGACTGCGACGCTCCGGATTTCCTCATCAAGGGAGGACTCTGGGACGGTTTCAAGCTGTACGATCTCTATAAATGGGCCGAAACCCCGTATGAATGGCACCAGGAGATATTCAATCATGCCAGGAAGCTCGGCATAACCATTTTTTCCACTCCTTTTGACGAAACAGCCGTGGATCTTCTGGAAGACCTCGGCACCCCTGCGTACAAAATCGCGTCCTTCGAAATCGTAGATCTTCCGCTTATCAGCTATGCCGCCAGCACTGGTAAGCCCATGATCATTTCGACCGGCATGGCCAGCGAAGAAGAAATTGAGGAGGCGATCACTACTGCACACGAAGCCGGATGCAAGGATGTGATCCTGCTCCACTGCATCAGCAGCTACCCGGCTCCGATCGAGCAGGCGAACCTGCGCCAGATCCCTGAACTTACGCGAAGATTTGGCGTAATAAGTGGACTATCCGACCATACGATGGGAACAACTGCCGCGGTAACGGCCGTAGCTCTGGGAGCATGCGTGATTGAAAAGCATTTTACCCTGAACAGGCAGGACAAAGGGCCTGACAGCGAGTTCTCACTCGAACCACATGAGATGGAACGGCTTTGCGTTGATGCCAAAGACGCTTGGAGCGCTTTGGGCGAGGTGGGATACAAGCGGAAGGAAGCTGAAGAAGAATCGATGATATTTCGACGCTCTGTTTACTTTGTAAACGATCTCCCTGCGGGCGCAGTGATCTCGCGGGACGATATCCGACGAATTCGGCCGGGGATGGGGCTGGCCCCTAAATTTTTTGATCACCTTATAGGGCGAAAAACAAATACTCAGATCCAAAAAGGAACTGCAACATCATGGGATTTGATTAGTCAGCCCCAAAAATAACAACATGTCGAAATTAATCGAAAGATACTCGAAAATACTGTATTTCAGGTTTCAAGTCGAAATCATTGTGGAGCGAAGGCCGAACATGGCGATTTGCCACCTTGGTTACCGTGGGAAGCGCAAGATTGGCGTAACCAGTATCGAAATCCCCGATCCAAGCAGGCAAACAAAAACAGCTTCTAGCAAACGGCACGCTAGAGCGATTCCGAAGCCACGCAACCATCGAGCCGATTATCGGCCATCTCAAGAACGAGAACAGGATGCAGCGCAATTACCTCAAAAGCCAATTCAGTGCCTACATGAACCTGCACATGGCTTATACTGCGATCAATTTGCGGAAGTTCATCCGAACTATGCGCTTTTTGTGCATCAAACTCCTTGGGCACATACTTCGACTCAATGTTCAGCCTGCACAGACCAGTACCTAGCGTGACATTTGAACAGTGTTTCGGGACCAACAAATTACTAAAGCCGCTTTGTTCAGATTATGAGGGGGGGGGGATCTTGGATAAAGGTGGTCAATCCATTGAAAAATTCGTGGCGTGCGATCTTATTTCTCCATTTCACATTATTGCTGCGTTGTCTGCTGCCAGCGCTCTTTGCAAATCAAGCGCATCAGTGCAGTTACACATGTTGCCAAATTTGAATAAAAAATATGCAATAGAAAAAGGAACCTTTAAATACAGAGACTTATCTATATCAATTACCCACTCAAAGATAAAAAAATTTAATTTTAAATCATTTATTGAATCATTAATTAAATTTATATTTTTATTAATTGCTAAATTACTATTCCGAAAAAATAAATACTGCGTAGCTCATCATACCTATTTTAATTTTTTCACACTCAATAATTTAACATTTCGAGAAATAATACAATGCAAAACCATTACTATTGAAGAAGGTATTGGAACATATGGCGGATTATTTCATCATTTGCGAGCTGGACGACGGGAGAAAAAGCATTATCCAGTGCTAAAATATCTTGGAAGGTGTTTTTTTTCGCTACCCTTATTTGTGTCTATGAATTGGAAAATCCTTACTGGAGAAAATCAAGAACACGTTGATGCGGTTGTCATTTTTCTCGCTGAAAAATTCTACCACAAAGAAATAATAAAACTACGCACATGGATTACAAAACAGCAATTTCAAAAAGTCTTCATACTAATAGGATCACCATTAGTAGAACTTTATGGCGTATCGTCTAGCGAATTGCTCCAATTGCTACACATAATTTTAAAAGAAGTTAATTCGCGAGGCGGCACGCTAATCTTAAAACGTCACCCCCTTGAAAGAAATGACAAGCTCTATCGAAAAGTTGGAATTCACGTAATTGGAGATGAAATTCCTGGAGAAATTCTTATTCGAGCCATAGAGCCTGATGCTATTATAGGATATAATTCCGGACTATTGATTATTGGAAATGCGGTGTTTGGAATTACTTCATACACGATTCACAAAATATTACCTAAGCAAATACAGGAAAAAATATTTCCCGAAGCATGGCTGCGACGGTTTATTGAACGACACACAACGCCACTTTCGGAAAGGTGACTGGCGTGAAAAAATTTAGTCTAGAGCGAACATTTGTTATCTTATTGGGATCTTATATTGGACTATCTGGATACACTTACACAAGCCTTAATTATTACCATCTAGAACAAAATGATAGTACAAGAAGTCTAATTACAATTTCATTAATATGCATAGTTTTATGTCGCCTTATATTTTTACGCTCAATTATAATCCCAAAAAAAACTTTAATAATTGCAACACCATTCATTTACATGGGCATTGTTGGAATAATGCGGTCTGACGGGCTGGAGTTCGCTGGAGCCATTAGCAGATGGCTATTCTACCTTCTGGCGATGAGTTACTTTGCTCAACCCGTTGCTCGGCAGCATTTTCCCACGCTAGTTGTCACACTTTCTTTTTTCTTTATAGTTGCAGGATTTGGCGATCTCATCTTGGAACGCTCCCTACACATCAATCAGGCAGCACGAATTGGTGGCTCAGTAGGAAGCCCCATCGGTTTTGCTAGCGCAGTCTATTGCTGCTCTATAAGCTTAGCGTGGATTTGGATAGCAAAGAGGCAAAAGTTATTTATGATTGCTGCTTTAACTCTCTGTGCATTGAATTTTGCTACCGGAACGAGATCAGTTGCAGCAGGAAATTTGTTCGCACTTTTCGCCATGTGGTGGATGTCAACTCGCGACATTGGGTGGAAAATTGTTGTTTGCATAGTCATTTGCGTAGCGACTGCCATTTTTTTTGACATCTTTCTTGGCAGCACAGATGTTGGTCGGCGTATACAATTACTGCTTGACTATGGTAGTGACTCATCTTTTCTCAATCGAGATTTCATTTTAAATATAGTAGGTGATCGATTGACGGCAACTGATCTTATTCTTGGAGTTGGAGGAGGGAGATTCCCTGTTTGGTTTTATGATAATACCGGCATACTCAACATGGCTCCACACTTTGAAATCATCTGGTTGCTGGTGGAAGGGTAGTGTGCGGGATCTTCAGCAAAAAGAAAGACCATGGCATATGTGGGTTGTACCACCAAACCACAACTCCCGGAGGAATCTGCCATGGTCAGGAAGAACTCTATCGTATCGGCATCTGAACTCAAAGGGCTTCTTGAAGGCGACCAAGACGTTTTGAGAGAACTCGTCCGCACGGTCGTCCAGCAAACGCTGGAAGCCGAGATGGACGCAGCCCTTGGAGCAACCAAAGGGGAACGCACAGATGGCCGCCTGGGTTATCGCAGCGGCTATTATGGCCGCACGCTGATCACCCGCGTCGGTAAACTCGAACTCCGAGTCCCGCAGGACCGTCAGGGGCAGTTTTCCACCCAGGTCTTTGAACGCTATCAGCGCAGCGAGAAGGCGTTGGTCTCGGCACTGGCAGAGATGTACATCCAGGGCGTGTCCACCCGGAAGGTTAAACAGATCACCGAAGAACTTTGCGGACACGCCTTCTCTGCAAGTTCCATCAGCGCCATCGTGAAACGTCTGGACGAGCAGCTGGCTCAATTCGCCAGTCGGACTCTGGAGGAAGCCTATCCCTACCTGATTCTCGATGCCCGTTACGAGAAAGTGCGTGATTCCGGAGCGATACGCAGCCGAGCGGTGATGATCGCCATTGGCATCGACTGGGAAGGTCGCCGGCAAGTTCTGGCTGTAGAACTGGCCAACCGCGAGAGCGCCAGTTCGTGGAAGGATTTCATTCTAGGTCTGAAGCAGCGCGGGCTCAAAGGGGTTGAGATGGCGGTTAGCGACGACCATGCCGGGCTGAAGAAGGCGCTGCGGGAGGCCTTGCCCGAAGCGGTCTGGCAACGCTGCTACGTCCACTTCCTGCGTAACGCCCTCGATCATCTGCCACGTAAGGCAGGTGACGACTGCTTACGGGAGTTGCGGTGGATCTATGACCGGCGGGACCTAGCCGAGGCCCGCAAGGACATGGCTGCCTGGCTTCTTCGATGGCAGGAGAAATACCCAAAGCTGTGCTCATGGGTGGAAGACAACATCGAGGAAACCCTGTCCTTCTACAGGTTGCCCTTCGGACATCACAAGCATCTGAAATCGACTAACATGCTGGAACGGCTCAATGAAGAGATTAAACGTCGAACCTTGGTCGTCAGGATATTTCCTAATGAAGAAAGCTGTCTACGTTTGATCAGAGCCCTTGCGGTCGAGACTCATGAGAACTGGATCGAGGCAAACAGATACCTGGATATGAGCCTGCTGACAGAGATGAAGAAGAAAGCTTTGATGGAACTGGTTGCTTAATGGAAAACGCATCTGGCGACCTCCGACGAGCTCTGGATGGGCCCATTCTCGGTCGCCATATGCTTGAGCATACCCGTTATGCTGTGGAAGAATTTGCAGAACTTGACGCACACAACTGGTGGAAGGGGGAATTATTGGATCTTTTTTGTATATTATAGCAATTTCAATTCTTACATTTTGGATAATAAAACTAAGAAAATTGAAAATTATACAACAATATACTGCCGTATATTTGATAATAATGATATGGTCACAACAAACGGTGCTACAATTTGCGAATCCGATGTTCTTTTATCAAGGAATGGTCGTAATCTTTTCTGCAGTTGGGGCATTATTTCTGGGCAGCGAAGTAGTGAAAGATTCAACAAAGAAAGTTTTTAGAAAAAAAGACTATGCAATGTTGCCGCGACTTTCAAAAACCCACACCGCGAGATCCAAATGATTGATATTCTGAGACGCAAGGCGAGCGACCAACCTTTGTCGAAAGGTATTGCGACTTTTCTCAACCCTTTTACTTATAATGTAGCTCGTAGAAATATATACGCAATCGAGAAATTTGATCGTCTATATTTTGACGGAATCGCATTAAAAATATTATGTAGGATTCTTGGAATCAGAACGACTCGGCGAAGTTTTGATATGACTTCCCTAGCACCAATCGTCTTTTCCACAGCGAGTCAACACGGTTGGCGCTTGGCTATAGTTGGCGGGGAAGCTGGAGTTGCAGAAAGATCCAGCAAAATTTTTCAATCTATATTTCCAGATTTGCGTATTGAATACACTTCATCTGGTTTTTTTTCATCTATAGATGAACGTTCAAATGTTATTCTTGAATTATGTAAAGGTGAGTATGAACTTGTTATTATTGGAATGGGAGCACCTTATCAGGAAAAATTCTTACTAGATCTAATCGCTACTGGATGGCATGGAATTGGTTATACGTGTGGCGCTTTTTTGCATCAAACAGCTTCGCAAGGAATCGATTATTATCCAAGGTGGATTGATAAGTTAAATTTACGTTGGATGTATCGAATTTACGATGAACCAAAATTATTTAATAGATATATGTTTGAGTATCCAAAATTTATTGTTTTTTTTATTTATGATGTGGTAAAAGAGAAAATTTTAAAGTATAATCGGATAAATTAAACAGCATGATACTGGAAATTAACATTTCTTGTACTTTTTTGCGAATACGAAATAGCGAGCAATGCCTGAATATCGATCATAGAATATATGTTTAGGTTCAATCAAAAGCGTCTACATTCACTGTTGGGCAAGAAAGCACCTGACGAGGCTTACGCCGAATGAATGTCGCCAGTGAGAAGGCAGAGTCAGAAAAGCCGATATTCCACTTAAGAAACGGGCGAACGTGTTAAAACAAGCAGAGCCACTTCAGCCCGGCCAGAGACGCACGTTTTGGCGCTTTGCGAGCCCTACATCTTGCGACGATCCACGATCCGGCCGCCGTTGACTCTTTCGATGGTCCTCGGCTCCACCAATCGGACCTCAAATGCAACGCCCAGTTCCGTTTGCAGACGGATGCGCACGTTTTCGAGGATGCGCTGTGATTTCTTGATGGAGTCAGTACAGAAGGATTCCGGGGCTTCGAGTTTGATGGTGGCCAGGTCCATATGTCCGACCCGGTCCAGTACGATCTGATAATGAGGATCGGTCAGGCCCGTGCCGGCGATGACCGCCTCGATCTGGGCCGGAAAAACGTTGACTCCGTGAATGATGAGCATGTCGTCGCTGCGGCCCGGGATGCGGGTCATGCGCTTTAACGTCCTGCCGCAGGGGCAGGGCGCGTCAATGAGCGTGGTCAGGTCCCCGGTTCGGAAACGAATCAGGGGAAAGGCTTCCTTGGTCAACGTGGTCAGGACCAGCTCACCCTTTGCGCCTGCGGGAAGAACCTCGCCGGTGTCCGGGTCCACGATCTCGGCCAGGAAATGATCCTCGTTGATGTGCAAACCGGCCCGTTCCAGACACTCCCCCGCCACGCCCGTTATTTCGCTCAAGCCGTAATTGTCCGTGGCCTGAATGCCCAACCGGCTCTCGATTTCCCGGCGGGTCTCCTCGGTCCAGGGCTCCGAACCGAACAGGCCGAAGCGCAGACTGAGCGCGGTCTTGTTGACGCCCATCTCATCCAGTGTGTCGGCAAGGTGCAGAGCATAGCTGGGAGTGCAGACCAGGGCCGTGGTCCGGTAATCCTGCATGATGGAAATCTGGCGTCTGGCGTCCCCACCAGAACTGGGGATGACCGATGCGCCGATCAGCTCCGCCCCGGAATGGACGCCGAAAGCGCCGGTAAAAAGGCCATAATTGAAGGCGATCTGCACGGCGTCATCCTTGGTCACCCCGCCCGCCGTAAGGATGCGTGCGGCCAGCTCGGACCAGCGACGCACGTCGCCGGAGGTGTATCCCACTACCGTGGGTTTGCCGGTGGTACCCGTGGAGGCCTGCATGCGCACGACATCGCGCAGGGGTACGGCAAAAAGGCCGTACGGATAGTTTTGCCGCAGATCTTCCTTGGTGGTGAAAGGCAGCCGCTTCACATCCTCAAGGGACTGCACGTCGTAAGGATCGATGCCAAGCTCCGCGAAGCGCTTGCGGTAGAGCGGCACATTGCGCGCCACGCGGTTCAATGTTGCCTGCAACCGCTCAAGCTGCAAAAGCTCCAGCTCGCCACGCTCCATGCATTCATACTCGCTTTGCCAGTACATCTTTTACCCCCTATAAACCCTTAAAATTCAGGATAATGCGCCGGAATTTAGAAAAGGATCATGTGTAAGACGCAAGGTCGCACAAGTTCCAAGTGCATTGTGACATTCTTGCTGATTCGTTTCGCACTCAGCAACATGACGATTGAACCTTTTCAAGCATCCAGCTCGCGGCCCAGATAAGCGCGCTGCACATCGCGATTGGCAAGTAGCTCATCGGCCGTGCCCTGCAGGATGACCCGTCCGTTTTCCAGTACATACCCCCTGTCGGCGATCTTGAGCGCGCTACGGGCGTTCTGCTCCACAAGCAACACTGTCAGGCCAAGACGATCGCGCAGTTCCACAATGTGGTGAAAAATATCCTTGACCACAAGCGGGGCCAGCCCCATGCCCGGCTCATCCAGAAGCAGCAGCCTGGGACGGGCCATGAGCGCCCTGCCGATAGCCAGCATCTGTTGCTCGCCTCCGGACAGGGTCCCGGCGGCCTGGGCGCGGCGCTCGCGCAGAACGGGGAACATGGAGTACATGGTCTGAAGATCCTCGGCAATGCCGGCGCGCTGCCGGAATCGCGGACGCGTATAGGCGCCCAGGCGCAGGTTGTCCTCGACGGAAAGCGGGCTGAACACGAGCCGCCCCTCGGGAACATGCGAAATTCCGGCGCGCACGATCTGTTCCGGACTGCGCCGTACCAGATCCTCCTCGCCAAAAATGACGCTGCCCTGCCCGGGTCGGATCAACCCGGAGATGGTGCAGAGCATGGTGGTCTTGCCCGCGCCGTTGCCGCCGATGAGAGCCACGATCTCGCCCTGGCGCACGTGCAGAGTGGCGCGGCGCACGGCATGGATGCGGCCGTAAAAGACGTCCATGTTCTTGAGTGAAAGAAGTGTGGGCTGCATGGTCAGTCCTCGTCCCCGCCCAGATATGCGGCGATGACCTTGGGGTCCTTCTGGACCTGGGCCGGGGTGCCGCGACTGATGGTCTGCCCGAAACACAGCACCAGGATGGAGTCGCTGATGCGCATCACAAGTTCCATGTCATGTTCGACCAGGATGACGGAAAGATTATAGGTGTCGCGAATGCGCATGATCAGGTCGGCCAGGACCTGAGTTTCGGCTATGTTGAGTCCGGCCGCCGGTTCATCGAGCAGCAGGAGCTTGGGACGCGCCGCCAGCGCACGAGCCAGTTCGAGCAGTCGCTGTTTGCCGAAGGCCAGATCCTTGGCCGTGGCTGAAGCCAGGTCGGCCATACCCACGAAATCAAGCGCTTCCAGGGCTTCGCGGCGGACCTCGTCTTCCAGGCGTCGCGATTTCGGCGTGCGCAGGAGGCTGTGCCAGGCAGGCAGGGACAGTCGCCCGTGGCAGCCCATGGTCACATTCTCAAGCACCGTCATGTTGGAAAAAATCTCCAGATTCTGAAAGGTGCGCACCATTCCGCCCCAGGCCCTTTCGTGCGCCGGAAGGGCCGTGATGCCACGCCCCTCGAAGGTCAGGGTGCCATGGCTTGGGGTGACCATGCCGGAGATGACATTGAGGAGCGTTGTCTTGCCCGCTCCGTTGGGACCGATGATGGCCGTGATCTCGTCGCGCATGGCCTCAAAATGAATGTCCGCCAGGGCTTGAACCCCTCCGAAACGCACGCTGATGCCGCTGCATCCAAGAATCGGGCTATTCATGGGCTGCCCCCGAAAGACGGGCCTTGCCCCAGGACCACAGCCTGTTCCAGCCCCCGGCCATGCCGTCGGGCAGGAACATCATGCACAGAATCAGGATGGCGCCGAAGAGCAGAACCTCGATGTTCTCGAAGGCACGCAAGAATTCGGGCAGAACGGTGACGAAAAAAGCCCCCACAATGGCTCCCGGCACGCTGATCATGCCACCCAGCACAACCATGACGATCAGCTCCACGGAAAACATGAAGCCAAAGGACGAGGGGGCGATGAAGGTCAGGTAATGGGCGTAAAGAACCCCTGCGATACCGGAAAAGGCCGCGGAAAGAACGAAGACAAGGAGCTTGTATCGCGCGATGTCCACCCCCATGGCCTCGGCCGCCCTCTCCGAGGTGTGCAGGGCGCGCAGGGCCCGGCCAACGCGGCTGTGCAGCAGATTGAAGGAAAGCCAGACAATGAGGCACAGCATCACGGCCACGGCGCGATAGAGGGTCACATCCTTGCGCAGCTCAAAACCGAAAAGGGACAGGCGTGGAATGCCCACAAAACCGGACGGACCACCGGTTATGTCCACGGTCTCGGTGAAGAGGATGGAAAGAATGATGCCAAACCCCAAAGTGGCCATGGCCAAGTAGTGCCCCTTGAGCTTCAGGGACGGCAATCCCACAAGAATGCTGACCACCACGGTCAGGGCCACGCCGGAGAGCATGGACAGGCCGACCGACAGGCCCACGGTCGTGCTCAGGTAGGAACTGGTGTACGCGCCCAGGCCATAGAAGCCGGCATGTCCCAGGGAAATCTGTCCGGCATGCCCGACCAGCAGGCACAGGCCCACGGCGTTCATGGCGTGCAGGCATCCCAGGATGAGGATGGTCAGATAATAGTTGTTCGGCAGCAGCGCCGGGGCCAGCATCAGCAACCCGAAGAAAAACGCCAGCCAGATCATGTCCTTTCGATACGCCACTTCACACCCTCTTGGAGTCTTTGAGGCCGAAGAGGCCGGAAGGTTTGGCGAAAAGAAGAATCAGCAAAATGACGAAGGCCAGCGCGTCCTTGTAGGCCGAGGACACAAATCCTGCCCCAAACGATTCCAGCACCCCGAGAATGACGCCCCCGGCCGCCGCCCCGAAAGGATTGCCCAGTCCGCCCAGAATGCAGGCCGCGAACCCTTTGAGACCGAGCATGATGCCGACGTCATAGGAGGTCATGGTGATGGGAGCCAGAATCACGCCGCCGACGGCGCCGACCAGGGCGGAGATCATGAACGACAGAAGCACCATGCGCTGCACGCCGATGCCGACCAGCGATGCGGCCTTGGAATCAAAGGAGCAGGCCAGCATGGCCTTGCCGTGGATGGTCCCGGAGAAAAACATCTTCAGGGCGCCGAGCAGAAAAAGGCTTATGACCAGGACCCAGATGGCCTGCGGCATGATGGCGGCGCCAAGGAACATGATCGGCTGATTTCCCGAAAAAGGTTCGAGAACGTGAGTGTCCTTGCCCCAAAGCAGCATGGCCAAACCACGAATGAAAATCGAAACGCCGATGGTAATGATGATCAGGTTGATGGTCGGGCAGTCCCGCACCGGGCGGATGGCCAGGCGCTCCACCAGGGCACCGGCCATGGTCGCCCCGAGAACCGCCAGCACCACTGCCGCAGGCTCGCTAAAACCCAGGGAGTGCATGAAGTAGACGCTCATCATCCCGCCGAGCATGACAAATTCACCCTGGGCGAAATTGATGACGCCGGTGGTGTTGAAGATGATGGTGAAACCCAAGGCAGTGAGCCCGTAGGTACTGCCCAGCGTGAGCCCCGTGATCAGATATTGCAGCAGGCTGGATGGATCCATTTTCTCACATGAAAAAAGCCGGCGGACTTGAATCTCCGCCGGCTTCTGCTCATTTAATGATTTAGTTCAGGGCCTTCCAGGCGCCGTTTTCGATGGTGACCATGATGAATGCGGACTCGTCGAGGCCGTTATGATTCTCGGGTGAATAGGTATACACTCCCGAGGTGCCCGCGAAGCCTGAAATTTTTTCCAGGTTGTCGCGAATATCGGCTGATTTGGCGGAACCGCCCTTGGCGATGGCTTCCATGACCAGCGCGAAGGCGTCATGGGCATAACCGCCAAAAGACGAAATCTGGGTGCCGTAGGTTTTGGTGTATCCCTCCACATAGGCTTCAAGCACGGCCTTCTGGGGGTGATCGGCCGGGACCTGCTCCACCGCCACCAGGCGGCCGGCGGGCAGAATGAGACCTTCGGCGGCATCCCCGGCAAGCTCGATGAACTTGTTCGAGGCCACGCCGTGGCTCATGTACAAAGGCACGGTCAGGCCCAGCTGGACACGGTTACGGGCGACCACGGCCGGGCCGGGATTGGTGCCCCAGCAAATGATGGCGTCCGCGCCTGCGCCCTTGATCTTGGTCAGCTGCGCGGTCATGTCGGTGTCCTTGGGTCCATAGACCTCATCGGCGGCAAGCTCGAATCCTTGTGCGGGGATGAGCTCCTTCAGAACTCCACGCCCGGCTTGGCCGTAGCCGTCGGATACGGTCAAAATGGCGAGCCTTGAATACCCCTTGGCCTTGGCGTCCTGGAGGATTCTGGTCACGGCGTGGCGGTCAAGCTGCGGAGTGTTGAACACCCACGGATCCACGGGGCGCACGATCTTCTCGGCGGCGGCGCAGGAAACCAGCGGCACTTCGGCGGAAGAGAAAAACTTGGAGATGGCCAAGGTGTTGCCGGAAATGCTGGGTCCGATGACCACGGCCACCTGGTCCTGATCAAGCAGCTTCTTGGCGGCCATGACGCACTTGTTCACGTCCGATTCGTCATCGTAAACGATGACTTCGACCTGCTGACCATTCACCCCGCCAGCGGCGTTAAGTTGATCCTGAAGCATGATCAGCGTGTTCTTTTCGGGTTCGCCCAGGAAGGACGCCGGACCGGTCACGGAAAGGATGGCGCCGATCTTGATTGCATCGGCCGCAAAGGCCGGAACACAAGTCAACAGAAAGGCGACAAGCGCAATGACACATTTTGCCGCGTTCATGGAAACCTCCGAAAATTTTGATGAAAAAACAAAGAAAAAAGACTGTTGAACGATAATCGATAACCCTATCGCACAGCGGTGTCAATTCTTGGGCTTTTCATAGGTCCCATGGGTCCTATAGGACCTATTCTTACCCCCCAAAAAACAAAAAACCCGTCATGCAGCATCATGACGGGCTTTCGTGACTGAATTGAAGGCGTAGAGTGACTAGATTTTGTTCGAGGCCACGGAGAGCCTGGAAATCTTTCTGGCTGCGGTACGCCAGTGCACGATCTTCTTGCTCGCGGCCTTGTCCAGAATGGAGGTGACGTTCTTCAGGGCGTTTGCGACGGCTTCGTTGTCGTTGGACTCGATGGCTGCATGCAAAGCCTTTGTGGCGTTCTTCACCCGAGTTTTCATCATTCTGTTGCGCTCGCGAGCCTTCAGGCTCTGGCGGTGTCTCTTCAGGGCAGACTTGTGATTGGCCAAAATATAACTCCTTCTCAAATTAAACGCGTGTTTCTATCAGCATCAAGATGCCTCTGCAATCCGGCGTCATTAGCCGAAGCATTCGCGATCTGTCAAGCCTGGGGTAGCCTAGACCTGGAATTTTCCGAAATCCGCGACGCGCCCCAGGGTATTGACCAGGCGATAAAGCAGATTCAGGCGATTGGCGCGCAGTCCGGGATCTTCGCACATGACCATGACCCCGTCGAAGAATTCATCCACGGCCGGCCGCAGCACCCGCAGGCGGGACAGCATGCTCGGATAGTCCTCCGTGGCCGCCAGTTCAGCCCAGACAGGCTCGATCGCCTGCAGCGTGGACCAGAATGATTTCTCTGCATCGATCTCAAGAAGATCCTCACGCACTGTCCCGGAAAGATCCTGATCGGCCTGTTTACGGATGATGTTCGCCGCACGCTTGAAGGTCAGAACCGAAGCCTCGAAATCATCTTCGCGGCTGAAGTCCGCAAGGGCGCGAACACGCAGCCAGGTGTCGTGGATGTCCGCGAAACCGGGAGCCATGGCCGCCTCAAGCACCAGGGTCGGGATGCCCTTGGCGTTCCAGTAGGCGCGCAGGCGCTGTCCGAAGAAGTCCATGAGCTTTTCCAGGGCCTCTTCCTCGCCGAACTTCCAGGTCACGTCGGAGTAGCCTTTCTGGGCTTCGCGCAGCAGGACCTCGATGTCCACCCGAAGACCCATTTCCAGGATGATACGACACGCGCCAAGGGCGCTACGACGCAGTGCGTAGGGGTCGGCAGCGCCCGTGGGCACCATGCCAAGGCCGAAGCAGCCCGCCAGATTGTCGAGCTTGTCGGCCAGGGACAGAATTGCTCCGGCCATGCTTGAAGGCAGCGGCGAATCCTGACCGGCGGGCAGGTACTGCTCGTAGAGCGCCTCGGCCACGGTCTCGATTTCCCCTTTGCGCCGGGCGTAGATGCCGCCCATCTTGCCTTGCAGGTCGTCGAATTCGTAAACCATCTCCGAGACCAGATCGGCCTTGGAGAGGCGTCCGGCGCGGGCCATGGACTCGCCAAGTTCCGGAGCGACGACGGAGGCGATGAATGCCGCAAGCTTTTCGAGCCGGCGCGTCTTCATGCCCATGGTTCCCAAAGGACCGATGAAGATGACCTTGTCGAGCTTGTCCAGCCAATGGTCGAAGGTCGCGACGCAGTCGGCCTCCCAGAAGAAACGGGCGTCCTCCAGGCGGGCGCGAAGCACCCTCTCCCACCCCTTGCGCACCAGTGCAGGTTCACGCGACTCGATGTTGGCCGCAGTCAGGAAATACGGCAGCAGATTCCCGTCCGCGCCGCGCAGGCCAAAACTCTTCTGGTGCGTTTCCATGCTGGTCAGCAGGACCTCGGCCGGGAGCTCCAGAAATTTCTCGTGAAATCCGCCGAGCATGGCGCGAGGCGTCTCGACCAGATTGGCGACCTGATCGAGCAGGGAATCAAGCCATTCCACGCTGCCGCCCACCTCCGCCGCCAGGCGATCGCCTTCGGCCCTGATGGCCTGCTTACGGTCGGCCGCGTCGAGAATGACCTTGCCGCTATCGTTGAGAATTCGGGCGTATTCGTCGGCGTGGGGAACGGTGAACGGGCCGGGGCCCATGACCCGATGGCCACGGGTCTGATCGGATGCGTCAAGGCCGGCGAAGGAAAAGGGCACGATCCGGTCGTCGAGCATGGCCAGAATCCAGCGCACAGGGCGACCAAAGGTGCACTCCTTGCCCATCCACTGCATTTTCTTGGGAAAAGTCAGATTCGGCAAAATCGCCAGGCAGGTCTCGGCCAGAATCTCGGAGGCCAGGCGCCCGCCGACGGTCTTTTTGAGGGCCAGATACTCGCCCTTGTCCGTCTTTTCCACGTAGATCTGATCGAATTCCACGTTCTGTGACTTGGCAAAACCCAGTCCAGCCTTGGTCGGATTGCCTGCCTCGTCGAAGGCGATGCGCGCAGGAGGGCCGGACACGACGATCTCCTCGGTCTTCTGCACATCGACCAGGCCGGAAATGTCCACCACCAACCGCCGGGGGGTGGAAGCCGTGGCGACGCGACCGAATTCAAGCCCCGCTTCCGTGAGCAGGACCGAAAAACGTTCCGCCAGTTCCCGGTCCAGGAGCGGCAGGAAGCGCGCCGGCATTTCCTCCACGCCGATTTCAAGAACAAAATGCCTCATAAAAAACTCCCTATCAAAAAGCCCGAAACGGGGCGGTTAGGATACCAGAAGCGGATGCCCCATGGCCTCGCGCTGCTCGACGTAAAGCCTGGCCACATTCGATGCCAGGGCCCGGACCCGGGCGATGTACTTGGCCCGCTCCGTGATCGAAATCGCACCGCGCGCATCGAGCAGATTGAAGGTGTGGGAGCATTTCAGGCAGAAATCATAGGCGGGCCAGGGCAGCCCGGCTTCACAGAGTTTCGCGCTCTCGGCCTCGCAGGAATTGAAGAATCCCAGCAGCATCTCCTGATCGGAGTGATCGAAATTGTACTTGGAATGCTCAACCTCGGCCTGATGATAGACCTGGCCGTAGGTCACGTGATCATTCCAGGCCAGATCGTAGACCGATTCCTTCTCCTGCAGATACATGCACAGCCGCTCCACGCCATAGGTGATCTCGCAGCTGATGGGCTCAAGATTGATGCCGCCGACCTGCTGAAAATAGGTGAACTGGGTCACCTCCATGCCGTTGAGCCATACTTCCCAGCCCAGTCCCCAGGCGCCAAGCGTCGGACTCTCCCAGTCGTCCTCGACAAAACGGATGTCATGAACGTGCTTGTCGATGCCCAGAACGCCGAGGCTGTCCAGGTAGAGTTCCAGAACATTGGCCGGAGACGGCTTCAAGATGACCTGGAACTGAAAATAATGCTGCAGGCGGTTCGGGTTTTCGCCGTAGCGCCCGTCCGTGGGCCTGCGGGTGGATTCGGGATAGGCCACCTTCCAGGGCTCGGGACCGAGCACCCGCAAAAAAGTGGACGGGTTGAACGTCCCCGCCCCGACTTCCATGTCGTATGGAAACTGCAGCACACAGCCCTGATCGGCCCAGAAACGCTGCAGGTTGGTAATGACGTCCTGAAAATTCATGCACAGCTCCTTAAAAGGGATCCATTCCGCTCAGCTCCGCACAAAACGGTTGCCTTCGCAGGTCAGGCCAAGATGACATTGAACAAAAGCGTCCACCAGGCGGACGCACTCTTCCCGCACCTTGGCCGAAGGCACCCAGTCCGCCCATTCCCTGGGACCGGAACGGGCCAGGCCATGAAGCAGACTCAAGGTTTCGCGGGAAGTGGAAATTTTGGCTCCGCCGCCGGAAGGACAGCGCAGGCAGTAAAGGCCGCCTTCCTGCACGGCGAACACGGCACGGTGATGGGCGTCAAGAGGCCCTCCGCACTGACGGCACCGCTGCAGATCCGGCTGATAGCCCTGGGAGAAGGCCATCTTGGCGCGGAACATGAGCGGGATGAACCATGATCCCGGCCGCTCCTCGTCCAGGGCTTCGAGAGTCTCAAGCAAAAGCTCGTGAGCCGGGGCGTAGCCGTCCGGACTGAATGGCAGGGATTCGAAAAAACGCACGCAGTTGCTGACCATGCCGAGCTTCTTGAGGTCGCGCTTGAGCTCCCCGAAGCCGTTGATGAGCGTGCCCTCCTGCAGACACAAATACTCCTGCCGGCCCTGGCTGACACGAAAATGGACCAGACTGAGCTGATCCAGGCAGCCGCAGAAACGCTTGCGGCTACGGCGTCCGCCAAAGGCGAAAGCGGTCAGGAGGCCGTGCGTGGGAGAAAAAAAACGGACCCAGCAGTCCGCTTCTCGAAAAGTGCCCACCCGCAGCACCAGGACCTTTTCAGAAAATTCCATGTACCATCCCCGGTCCCACGCCTGCCGCGCCTACTCCACAACCAGGGTCTTGACCTCGCCAAGCGCCCCCTCGAAGGGATAGGGCTGGCCGTCGAGCTCAAGCTTGACCCCGCCCGCGTTGCCGAACTTGATGCTCAGGGACTTGCTGAAATTGATGGTGGCCGTTTCGCCCTTGCGCAGGAAATAATCCAGGATCTTGTCGTCGGGCCGCGCCTGCAGCCAACTCGCGGAATGAGCCACGATGCGCAGGTTGCGCTCCCTGACGGGCTCGGCAGCGGCGGGCTGTTCCGTCTTGGCTTCCTGCACCTCTTCGACGACCGTTTCCTTTACGGCAGCCTGCAGCGGCTCCGGGGCGACCTCTTGCTCGGCAGGGGGGGGCGTCTCGGCGGTGGCATTCAGCGCTTCACCAGAGGTGGCGACCGTGTCCGCAGCGGACTCTTCCGCCGGTGTGGCCGCCACTTCCTGCATCTGGGTCATGGGAGCGGGCAGGGAACCCGACGGCAAGACTTCCGCCGGAGGAGCGGGCGGGGTCAGTTCTTCTTCAACCGGGGCGGGAGCCTCGGGAACCTGGGAACGATAGTGATCGAAAACATACCAGCCCAAGGCCCCGAGGAGCAGGATGCCCAGAATCGCGGCGATGCGCACGGTGGTCACGACGCTGCCCGAATCGTGCATCTTTACGTGAATATGGGGCGCATGGGATTCCGACTGGTCGTTGTCCTTGGGCACGGGGTATTCACGACTGAAATGAGCGCACAATTCCTGCGCGTCCAATCCCAGCAGCAAGGCGTAACTCCGCACGAAACCCCTGGCATAGACTGCGTGAGGAAACCTGGCGCTGTTGCCTTCTTCAAGGGCGATAATGACGGAAGGGGCGATCTTGGTCTTCTCTTCGACCGCCTCGACTGTCAGCCCTTTTTGTTCCCGGCCTTCGCGCAGTGCCGTTCCGATCTCAATCAAATCCATATTCTGGAAACTCCATGCATGGTTTGTCGAAACGCAGACCTAAAGCTTCTTCTGGATGATGGCCTTGCCGCGCAAGCCATTCATGTATTCCTTGAAGCGCTCTTCGAGTTTGGGACGCATGATGGCTTCCCGCACCTCTTCATCCATGGCCGCCTGTTCCTGACGCGCCCCGTCCCGACGATTCAGCAGTTTCAGGATGACCCATTTGTCCTCGATCAGAAATGGCTTGCCCATCTCGCCCGCATCCAGATCCCGCAGGCCTTCGCGCCATGGTTCGGCCAATTCCCGCCAGCGCACATCGCTCATGACGCCATTGTCGACCTTGGGGCCGATGGAATATTGCGCCACGGCCTCATCCAGGCTGATTTCTCCGGCGCTGAGCGACTTCCAAAGAGAATTGGCGCGCTCCTCGTCCACGAGCACGAGCATCTGCACGTCCACGATGCGTTCGGTGGTCAGCTCAGCGCTGTTCCGGGCCTTGTAGGCGTCAATCTCTTCCTGGGTGACCACGACCTTGCGGCGCACCATGTAGCCGAGCATCTTGTGCTTGATGATGTCTTCGCGACTGCGCTCCTTGAACTGTTCGGGGGTCAGGCCCTGAAGACGCAACGTGCGCTCGAAATCCTCTTCAGTCAAACGGCGCCTGGCCTTGAACTGGCGGATTTCGTTCTCCACCTCGGAATCGGAGACCTCGATCTTGAGCCGCTGCGCTTCCTGACGCAGGATGATCCCGTCGATCATGTCGTCGAGCACCTGGGGAGCGATTTTTCCGGCCGTTTCGGGATCTGGGGTCTGCCCTATGACAAGACGGATCTGCTGCTGCAAGTCCTGAAAGGTGATGATCTCGCCATTGACCACGGCCACGATGCGATCGACCAGCTGCGCGGCCTGTCCGAGGCCCGCGAGGACAAAGAGAAGAGAAAGCACCAAAACAGCACGAATACCGCATTTTTTCATAAATCAGGTCTCATTTTATTATTTTTGAGGAACATCGCAAGCCCCCATGCCCCGCGCATCATTATCCGGGCCTGTTAAGAAGGCGCCCGAAAAACCGTCCGGCTGCTCGCGACAAAGTTGACAATGCGCCCAACGTACTACCCTTCAGTCCTGACCGAGTCCAGTTCAAACTTGGGAAGCCCCCGGCACGGCCCTTCACAGCTTAATCCGCTCCCTGAGCACCAGCAGCATGTCCTTGAGCGAATGCATGGCCAGGGTCGGCGAGGACCCGGCGACAAGGCGCAGCTCCAGCTTGGCCGGCGGCAGAATCCGGGCGCAGGAGGCATTTTCGCCCACCCAGTCCATGAGCTTGGAGAGGTCCACGTTATGCCGGGTTTCGTCCCAATGGATGAGCGCCCGCTCCTCGAACAGGTCCACCCGCACCGCGCCCAGCCTACGCGCATCGATCTTGATCATGAGCACGGCCACGAAGGTTTTCAGCGCCTCGGGCAGGGAGCCGAAGCGGTCGCGCATGTCGTCCACGATTTCTACGATGGCCCCCTCGTCGTGACAGGAGGACAAAGCCTTGTAGTAATGCAACCGTTCCTTGCCGTCGGCCACGTATTCCTCGGGGATGAGGGCCTGGAAGCCGAGGTTGAGCTCGGGTTCGATCTCCGTCTCGACCTTGCCGCCGCGCAGCCTGGTGACCTCCTCTTCGAGCATCTCCAAAAAGAGGTCCAGACCCACCTTGCCGATGGTCCCGGACTGGGCTTCGCCGAGGATGTTCCCGGCTCCGCGCAGACGCAGGTCCTCCATGGCCACCTTGAATCCGGCCCCGAGGTAATCCATGTCGAGAATGATCTTGAGCCGTTTGCGCGAGGTCTCCTGCAGGCGGTCCAGATCGGGAATGATGAAATAGGCGTAGGCCTGCTCGCTGGAACGCCCCACCCGGCCGCGCAGCTGGTAAAGCTGCCCCAGTCCGAAAAGCTGGGCCTGGTCGACGATGAGGGTGTTGGCGCGGGGAAAATCCAGCCCCGACTCGATGATGGCCGTGCACACGAGCACGTCGAGTTCGCCGTGCCAGAACCTGTGCATGGTTTCTTCAAGGTCCTGGGCCTTCATCTGCCCATGCCCCATGCCGACCCGGGCCCCGGGGACCAGCGACGACACGAACTCCACCACCCGCTCCAGGCCCTGCACCCTGTTGTAAACCCAGAAAACCTGGCCGCCCCGGGCCAGTTCGCGCTCCAGAATGGCCTTGAGCTGGGCCGGATCGCGCTCCAGCAGGGAAGTCTCCACGGGCTTGCGGTCGCGCGGCGGAGTCTCGATGACGCTGAGGCCGCGAATGCCGGACAGGGAGAGCTGCAGGGTACGCGGGATGGGCGTGGCGGTCAGGGTCAGGACGTCGATGGTCGAACGCATCTTCTTGATGCGCTCCTTGTGCTTGACGCCGAAGCGCTGTTCCTCGTCGAGGATCAGCAGGGCCAGGTTGGAGAACTCCACGTCCTTGGAGAGCATGCGGTGGGTGCCGATCAGGACGTCCACCTGCCCGCGCCGCACGGCTTCCAGGGTCCGTTTCTGTCCGGCCGCGGGCACGAAGCGGCTCAGCAGCCCCACGGTGATGGAGAACGGCTCCATGCGCTGCCGGAAGGTCTGGTAGTGCTGCTCGGCCAGGACGGTGGTCGGACAGAGCAAGGCCACCTGCTTGCCGTCCAGGACCGCCCTGAAGGCCGCGCGCAGGGCCACCTCGGTCTTGCCGAAACCCACATCGCCGCAGACCAGCCGGTCCATGGGTTCGGGTTTTTCCATGTCGGCGAGGACATCGGCGATGGCCTTTTCCTGATCGCGGGTCTCCTCGAATCCAAAGCTGGCCTCGAATTCCCAGTAGAGTTCCGAGATGGGATTATACTGAAATCCCTTGGTAATCTTGCGGAAAGCGTACATCTCTACCAGATCGCGCGCGATCTTGGCGATGGACTGGCGGGTGCGCTCGCGAGCCTTGCTCCAGGCCGAACTGCCCAGACGGTCCAGGGCCGGAGCCGCGCCATCGGGCCCCTTGTAGCGCTGCACCTGCCCCAGGCGGTCCACGGGCAGATAGAGCCGATCCTCGCCATCATACTGCAACAGCAGGTAGTCGTTGGCTACATCCCCGAACTTGATGCGGTGCAAGCCTCCAAACCGGCACAGGCCGTAGTCGCGATGGACCAGAAGGTCTCCGCTTTCAAGCTCGTCGAAGGCATCGAGACCCTTGAATGCCTTGCCCGCGCTGCGTTGCGCCTTGGGAGCGCCCGGCTGGAGCACGGACTCTGGCAGGATCTGAATCTCGGCCCAGGGCAGGCGCATGCCGTGTCCCAGGGAGCCGACCAACGCGAAGATCCCCCTGCCCGCAGCCTCGTACTCGGTTTTGAGCACATGATCGTCCTGGGCCGCGAGCTGCAGAAATTTCTTGCGGGACTGCTCGGTATGGAAACAGAAGATGGTCTGGGCGTAGGTTTTGCGCCAGACGGCAAGCTCCTGCATCAGCGCCCGCCATGGCCGGGAGCGGCTTTCCGGAGTCCAGAAAAGATCCTCGAAGGAGTTCACCCCCTCTTCGGGCAGGTCCAGTCCATCCTCGCGCACGCCCATGACCAGGCTTTCGCAGAGGATCTGGCGGTTGTCCTCCCAGGTCTTGCGCACATCGCCAGGGGTCTGGATCAGGCCGTGACGGGGCCATTGCCGCTCGTCGTCGCGAAAAAAATTCTGCCAGGCCCAGCTTGTCTCGTCGAGCTTGGTCCGCAGGTCCTGGGCCTCGGCCATGACAAACACGCTTCCTTCGGGCAGCCAGGCCTCAAGGCCCACGGTCCGGGGATAGTACATGCTCGGCGGCAGGTGCGGATGGACCTGCATAAGCTCCTTTTCAAGTTCCGCCCGCACAGGCTTTGAGATCTCTCCCAGGCGCAGCCATCCGTCGAACATGCTCCGGGCCTCTTCCCTGTAGGTATCGGCGCCAATGCATCCGGCCACGGGCAGGATGGTCAGGGATTTGAGATCGGCGCGCGATCGCTGGGACATGGGTTCAAAGAGCCTGATCCGTTCCAGGGTGTCGCCGAAAAACTCCAGCCGCAGCGGATGGTCATATCCGGGGCAGAAGATATCCATGATATCGCCACGCAGGGAGGTCTCGCCCACGGCGGTGACCATGGAAACGCGCGCATATCCCCAATTGACCAGCGTCTCCAGGAGATCCTCCTGGGAAATCTCCTCGCCCTCCGACAGCTCCAGATGCTCGCGCTGCAGGAGTTCGGGATGCGGCCATTTCTGGATCAGATTTTCAAGCGGCAGCAGCACTCCGCGCCCACGCCTTTTCCGGGCCAGGGCAAAAAGGGCCCGCCATCGTTCCGGCCAGGGAGACCGGCGCGGGTCCTCCACGGTATAATGAGGAAAGCGCAGCCAGCGCCTTTCCCAGAAGGGAAGGTTCCTGTCCTCGGGCGAAAAGAGGCGCGCCAGGGAATCGTAAAGGGGCAGATCCGCGCTCGGCGGCAGCACCAGCACGACATTGTGACCCTTTTCGAGCAGCGCCTGGGCCAGATACATCTGCGAGGCGGGACCGCTCTTGAAGATTCTGGTTTGACGCTCTGCTCCGTCGATAAGCTTCTGCAAGGCTTGGGGAATGATCACGTGACGACCGGTCCGGATTGAAAGCAACGGGGAAAAGCCGCCCCCGGGAAGGAGCGGCTTGGAGCCATGGCCATGTGCGAACAGGCGCTTGACCTCTTTGCACAGAATCGTTTTACGTTGCCCAAAAGAGAGGCAAGGTCAAGCACTTGCGCGCGACGCGGACAGCCTCCCGCAAAGAGTACCGCCAATGCCGGACATTTTGGTGGACAGGTCTGAAGCGGGTGCGTATTGGTCGATCCGTACCTAACCGTTCACCATTCACGTCCAAGGAGCAGTTCATGGCACGATTCCTTCCCAATGAGGATCCCTTCACCCTGGAAGACCAGCTCAAGATCCTCGGCAACGACGAGTTGCTCGATTTCTGGGAAGAAAGCCAGATGCTCGACCGCTATCTCGAACCCACGGAACACGAAGAGCCGCCGTCAATGCACTACGAAAACGCCATCCTGAACGAACTCAGGTTGCGCCACTCCATGGGCGAAATATAAAGTTCCTGCCTTCTGCGCTCCAAAGCTCCCTTCCGGGAGCTTTTTTTTGGCCCCGGACATATTTTGGGCAAAAGAAAGGCCGGTCAGGGACCGGCCGAAAAATCTGGAGCGGGAAACGAGATTTGAACTCGCGACTTCAACCTTGGCAAGGTTGCACTCTACCACTGAGTTACTCCCGCAGGTGCTTGGAGGCGGCATCCAGATTTGAACTGGAGAATGGAGGTTTTGCAGACCTCTGCCTTACCACTTGGCTATGCCGCCATTTTCTCGTGGAGCGGGAAACGGGACTCGAACCCGCAACCCTCAGCTTGGAAGGCTGATGCTCTAGCCATTGAGCTACTCCCGCCCGCGAGGATCATGCAGCTACTTCAACCGCACATGGCCGTCAAGGAAAAAGAAGGGGTTATCAGGTCTACCCCAACCGTCAATCTGCTTCGTCGCTACGTAAAACACTGATCATCGCCATTTCAACTACGTCTGGGACCCGGGTTTTCCCTGTTCCCCGCAGCCCACCATCCCGGAACAGTCCGGTCATTCGTCATTTTTGACCGGTTACCCAAGTCCCTGGCCGGGCTCCATGATGCGGCCGGTCAGGGCAGTCTCGTACCCGCCCAGTTTCTCGATGCGCTCCTTGAAGGATGCCGAGCGAATCAGTTCCAGCGCCACCTCGGTCTTCCAGTCCGCATGTTCGGGCAGGAAGGCCAGATCGTAGCGCTCCCGCGCCAGGGGCACGAAATCCAGACCCAGGGCGCTCGCGGCCGCAAAAATGCCCAGCCCGCAGGAGGCCGTCCCGGTGAGCACGTTGACCGCCACCGCCATGTGCGTGAAATCCTCCTTGTCGTACCCATTCACCTGCTCCGGACTGATCCCGGCCTGCCGCAGGTGATAATCGAGCAGGATGCGCGTCCCGGCCCCTCGCTGGCGGTTGATGAAGCGCACCTCGGGCCGGGCGAGATCCTCCACTTTGCTTATGCCCAGCGGATTGCCCTTGGCCACGATCAGCCCCTGATGCCGGATGGCCAGATTGACGCACGCGACGTTGAGGCCGGACAGATACTTGAGGAAAAAGGGAAAGTTGAAGTCACCGCTCAGCTCGTCGAAGAGATGAGTCCCGGCCATGAGCGCCGAACGGTTCTTGAGGGCCGTGAGTCCACCCATGGAGCCCACATGGCTGGAGGCGATGCGCACCGGCCGGGTCAGGCCCATGAGTTCGTTGCCAAGCACATCGAGGATGTTGTCGTGACTGCCGACCACGACCAGGGTCTGGTCCAGCTCCGCCGCCGGGACAAGCAGCTCGGCCCGGACCTTCGAGGCGGCCTCGGCGCCCTCGCTGTCCACCGGAATGCGGGTCACGCCCTGAGCCCGGATGAGCGTGGTCAGCATGCCCGCGCCGCGTCCCAGAGGCGTGGCCACCAGCTTCTCCCCAACCCGGCCGATGGCCAGTCGGACCAGCTCTTCCGTGCCGAGCTTGGAAGGAACCTTGCGCGCCAGTTCCACGTCCACCACCGGCCGAACCGGAGGCGTCTTGCGGGACAGCCAGGACAAAAGCGGGATGAGCAGCTCCTCGAAGCAGACCACGGCCGAGACCGGATATCCCGGAGCCCCGACGATCAGCTTGCCGTCCACGATGCCGAGGATGGAGGGCTTGCCGGGCATCAGGTCGATGCCATGAACCAGCACCTGGCCCAGGCTGTCGATGATGGAGCGGGAAAAATCCTTGGAGCCGGCCGAGGACCCGGCGCCGATGACGACCACATGGTTTGGTCCGTTCACGGCCTCGCGCACCGCCGCGGTCAGGGCTTCCTCGTTGTCCGGCACGGGATCGACACGGGTGAAGAGGCAGCCCTGGGCGGCCGCCAGACCGGCGAAGACCTGCGAATTGCTCTCGATGACCTGCCCCGGACGCGGACTTGGGCGCTTGGTGAAATCAAGGACCTCATCGCCGGTGGGGATGAAGGTCATGCGCAGCTGTTCCCAGACCGGCACTTCCCAGATCCCGGCGCTCAGGAGGCCGCCCACGTCATAGGGAGAGAGCAGCCTGTTCTGGGGCAGAAGAAGCTCCGTGGCCACGATGTCCTCACCGATGCGGCGCACGTGCTGCATGGGGAAGACCGGGGTTTCTAGCTCGATGAAATCGTCGGTGTCGCGCACGGCCTTCTCGATCATGAGCACCCCGTCCATGCCCTCGGGCAGAGGGTGTCCGGTGTTCACGGGCGCGCATTGGCTGCCCTTGGCCAGCCGCACGGGCCGCCCTTCGCGGGCGGCGAAAGTGGACTCGGCTTTCAGGGCATAGCCGTCCATGGCCGCACTGTGAAACGTCGGGGAGGAACACACCGCATGCACCGCCTGCGCCGTGACCCGGCCACAGGCCTGGTGCGCGGGGATCGTCTCCCTGCCGACCAGGCGGTCCCGGTCAAGGGCGTCCATGGCCAGACGCAGGGCTTCGGCCACGGGCACGGTCTTCAGATATATGTTTCGTTTTTTCATTGATTTTTCGCAGGTTAGAATATCCAGACATCCACGTCCTGTCCGGCCCTCATGCCTTCTAGGGACGCGGGAAGCCGCACCAGGCCGTCGGCATCGAGCATGGTCCGCAGCAGGCCCGACTTGCCGAGCCTCGGCATGGCCACGCACTGCCCATCCTGTTCTTCAAGCCGCACCCGAACATAGTCCTCGCGGCCGGGTTTGGATGACAGGTTGGCCCCGAGCTTGGCCGGACGCATGAGCAGGCGTCCGGGATCAAAGGCCCCCGCATCACCCCCCAGATGCACCAGAAGCGGCTGCCCGAAGACAAGCATGACGATCTGGGCGGAGGTGACTTGACCGGGAAGCCCGAGCACCGGCTTGCCCCCGACGCGCGCAAGGATGGTCGGCTTGCCGGGACTGATGGACACGCCGTGGGCCAGAATTTCGCTGTCCGCGAAGGATTCCAGAACCTCGATGGTCAGATCCCGGGTCCCGATGGAGCTGCCGCCGGAAATGAAGACCACGTCGTTCTCCTCCAGGCAGCGGACCAGGGCTCCCTGCAGGGCTTCACGCACATCGGGGACCAATCCGTGGGCGCGCACCAGGGCCCCGGACTGCCGGGCCATGCAGGCCAGCGTATGGGAGTTGACGTCCCGTATCTGCCCGGGCCTGGGCACGGAATCGACAGGGACAAGTTCATCGCCCGTTGATACGACACCGCAGCGAGGCCGGCGATAAACCCTTGCGGAGGTGCAGCCGATGGCGGCCATGAGCCCCACATCCTGCGGACGCAGACGCCTTCCGGCGGGCACGGCCACCTGCCCCTGCCCCACGTCCTCGCCCTTGAGCATGACATTCTCGCCCGGGGTTACGGTCTTGCGGATCTCGACTGTCGCATCCCCGAGCATCTGGGTATGCTCGACCATGATCACGGCGTCCGCGCCGGGCGGCAGGCTTCCGCCCGTGGCGATGCCCATGCATTCCCCGGAATGGAGGGGACGGCTGACGACCTCATCGATGGCCGCGCTGCGGGCAAGCTCTACATAGGCAGGATTGCCCTCGCTAGCGCCGAAGGTGTCAGCCGCGCGCACGGCGTAGCCGTCCATGCAGGATCGGTCGAGGGCCGGGATGTCCTCCCCGGACAGGATGTCTTCGGCCAGAACGCGGCCAAGACAATCCTCCAGGGGCATAAGCTCGGAATCCACGGGCGCGAAACCACGCAACAACTCGCAAAACCGGGCCGGGGAGATGACCCGGAAAAAACCATGATCCATTCCTAATCCGCCTTGAAGGATGAAAGTTTGGTTTCCGGATAGGCATCGGCGTAGTACTGCACTTCCTCGCCGAAAATATCCTGGGCCTTGCCCTTGGCGTAGGTCTCGATGTCGCTTTGCAGCTGCAGAAACTGCCGAGCCAGCTGACGCCCGACGGGAGTAAGCTCATAGCGCTGGCCCTTGCCCTTGATCTTCTGGACCAGAGGCTTGCCAATGCTTTCCTCGGCGGCCTTGAGCTTGCCCCAGGCGGCCCGATACGACATCTTCATGTCCGTGGCCGCCTGTCTGAGCGACCCGCACTCCTCGATTTTTTCGAGCAGAAGGGCCCGGCCGATGCCCAGAAAAATCTTCTCGTCGCGTTCGAACCAGACATGCAGACGCAAGGTCAAGGTGCCCTCGGTTTTGGATTCGGTCATGGATTCCTCCTCCCGGCTTGAGGATGATGTGATTAAAATTCAAACACATATTTTGCTAAATCAAAGCCAGACACAAAACAAGCATTGTGATGTATCAAAAGACACGTTAGGAACGGACCCGGCCCGGATTCACACCTCGCCCTTCACCAACGGAGAATGCCCATGATCGAAGCTGAAAAAGCCCTGGAATTGCTTGCCAAGAAAATCGACGCGTGCAGAAAACGGGGTTTTCTACCCGTGGAACTGATCGATCTGGTCGAAAAGATCTACACCCGTCAACTCAAGGCCCGGGACAAGGCCCAGGTTCCTGCCGCAGCCACGATCGAAATCGCCGATCCGCTGCAGCACAGCCAGGGAGCTCCTCTGGTCGAAAGAACCAATTTTCCCTTTGACAAAGACCAGAGCATTGAACTTTTCAACGAATTTCTGGAGCTGGCGAAATCGGTCAATCCGGCCCTCGGCGAAGCCGCTGCCGCCATTTCGGCTGCCATAGCGGACAAATCCCTGGACCTGGACCTGGTCATGCAGGCGCATTTGAACGGCGACGAAGGTTTTTTCTCCACCTGGACAGCCGTCACCCCTTCCGCACCGCGCATCCTGCCCATGCTCGCGCAGGCCGCCATGACTCCGTCCCTTGAACGCGCCGCCATCGCGCTGGAAGCCCGGACCGATCTTTCGAATTCCTGGGAACATGGGCACTGCCCCCTGTGCGGCAGCATGCCGATCATGTCCGATTTGCGTGAAAAGGAAGGATTCAGATACAACATCTGCGGATTCTGCCACGCGGAATATCATGCGCCTAGATTGCAGTGTCCCTTCTGTCTTGAAAAGGACGTGGCGAAGCTGGAATACTACGAAGCCGATGAAGAGCCCGGAGTACGCATCAACGCCTGCAAGACCTGCAATCTTTACATCAAGCTCACGGATTTCAGAAACCTCGATCGCAGAACCCTGCCCTTGGTGGACGATCTTGAATCCCTGAGCCTCGATGTGGCGGCCCGGGAAAAGAAATACAAGCGCCCCACCCTTTCAGCCTGGGGATTTTAAAGAATAAAAACTGCCTCCAGACAGGACCGATTGTTGCCATCCATATGACCAAGGGGATGGATTCCCGCCTTCGCGGGAATGACTCGGAGGCGGGAATGACTCGGAGGCGAATGCGAAAATTGCGCATTTCTCCCTGCGGGTGGAATCAGTCAACAGCCTTGCCCCGGCCAGCGCCCGTTCCCAGCGTTCCGGGTCGATCCGGGGTGGGGGCGGCAACTGCCTGACTGAGCCAGGAATCGTTTGTTTTTCCGTCGCCCCTCGCCCGGAGCGCAGACATCTGTTTGGCAGCAACGACGGAAAAACAGCACGAGGCCGGAGAAGGAGTTTTGGCGGCCGCGCCCCGGATCGTCCCGGAATGCGGCCGCACTGAGACGCCTGCAAACCAAAAATACCGTGCCCGCTGCCTTTCGGCTGCGGATCGCGGCACAGGGAAAATCATGATTGGATTGGTGCTTGCCGGAGGAAAATCATCCCGGCTCGGACAAGACAAGACGCGTGTCGTGCACGAGGGACAGACCCTGCTCACGCGCACGGCCACGCTGTTGCAACGCCATCTCGACAAGGTCTATGTCTCCTGCCGGCAGACCCTCGACGTGGGCGGACCCTGGCCCGTCATCACCGACGAGACGGAGCGCATCGGTCCCGCCGGCGGCATCATCACCGCGCTGCGCAAATTCAAGGAGCCAATCTTCGTCCTCGCCTGCGACCTGCCTTTCATGGAGGACGGCATCATCGAAAGACTCATGGCCGCGCGGGAAGAACGCCCGCGGCATTGCGTGCTGACCACCTGGCAACTCAAGGATTCGGGATTCATCGAGAACCTGGTCGCGATCTACGAACCGCAGGCCCTGCCCTTGCTGGAGGCAGGCGTGTCCCAGGGGCTCTTCAAGCTCAGTCGGCTCATCCCGGCCGAACTGCGCCACACGGTGACCTACACGGAAGACGAAAGGCGCATCTTCTTCAACGTCAACTACCCGACCGATCTGGAGCAGCTGCAAGGCCGCTAGAAAAAGCTATTTCCCGCGAACGAAATCAAGCGCGCCGACTCCCGGCACGTCCAGACGGACATTCACGCCCTCGATCACGCCTTCGACCACAGCCCCGTCACGGGTGTGCACGTTGAGCGCACCCTCGCGCACGACCCATGAAAACGGCAGAACCTCCCCCCCTATCTCCCATTTGCCGCTGCCGTCCTCGGCCAGCGTCATGACCGCGTTCACCGGCCCGCTTGGGCCCGTGTGCGACGCCTCGTAGCGTCCGGCAAGATCGGGCCGGGAGGAGCATGACAGACACAGCAGCAGAAGCAGAAGCGGCAGTAATTTGATCACAGCCCAAGTTCCTCCGGTTTGAGCATGAAGAGCCGGTCCAGATGGATCAGCCGGTCATTAAAATAAACATGGGCGGCCATGGCCAGCCAGGCCAGATCCCTGAGCACAGTCCACCAGGAAATGGGTTCGCCCACGGTCTGGAAGCAGCCGCAACCGATGGGCGTATCCTGAATCAGGGCCACCAGCACCGCCACGGTGAACATGGCCAGCATCCCGCCGATCAGCAAAGTCGCCGCCCGTACCCTGACGCCGGCCAGAAGAAAGAGGCCGCAGACCAGTTCCAGCCAGGGCATGAACACGGCCAACGGATTGATCAGCCAATACGGGACGATGAGATAGCCCGCGATGTTGTCCGCGAACTCGGCCGGAAAATTGATCTTGTGCAGACTGGCGTAGATGAAGATCCCGGCCAGATAGAGGCGCAGGATCAGGGCGAGAAGAGGATGGGTCAGGATGAGCTTCAGGCGCGGGATCATGGCATGCCTCCGTCCAGGGCCAGGGGCGGGACGTCCTTGACGATATAGACCCGCTCATGATCCCTGCCCAGAAATTTAGCGGCCACGGTCAGGTCGTAGCGGCGGCTCACGCTACGCCCGAAAACAACGATGGGCCGCTCGGGGTCCTCGGCGGTCATTTGCATCATGTAGACCAGATCGAAAAGCTGAGCCGGAACATTGACCGCTCTTTGCGCATGCTCGCGCTCAAAGAACTCGCGCGGGCGGGCATCGACAAGAAGCGCATCCTCGTTTTCGATGAGCGCTAACGCCTGCTCCAGGGTCACCAATGGAACCTCGGGCCCGGGAGCTTCGATCAGGGGTATCCCGCGCGGGTTTTGCGCGTTGAACGCCAGCGCCATGCCCAGACTGAGCGCGATGATGAGAAAGAAATCGACCAGGCGCACCCGAGTCAGGCTCAACGCCTTGCTGTGCACGATGCCGGCGATGCGTCTGCCCGCGGCCTCCAGCATGCTGATTTGGTCCCTGGCCCGCGTCAGTTCGTCGATGGTGCGGAGCAGCTCCTCGTTCTGCCTGGCCAGATCATCGTTCAGGGCCATGATGGTTCTGAAGGAATCGGCATTCTTGAGATGCAAGACTCCCTGCGAAACAAAGGCCTGCAACAGGCCGTCCTCGGCGGGAACCGTCGGGCCGAGACTCTGCCCCAGAAGCAGCACCCCGTACATGTTCTCGCGCAGCATGAAGAGGTAGCCCCGGTCGGGCGTAAAACCCAACTCGATCCCCGCAGCGCCGCTCATGTCCTCGACAGGTTCGACCTGCAGGGGTTGCAGATGCTTTTCGCGGACACCGGCCAGACACAGGAAAAACAGCCGCTCCACCTTCTGGTCGGTGAGTTCGGGCTTTACCGGCAGGCCGCTGGAAATTTCATGGATTTGTCCCGAGGTGCGGTCGTGCAGCACGAGGAGGCCCTGGGGCCGGGCAAAATGCCCTAGCAGGGTCAAAAGAAAGGTGGACATGACCTCGGCCATGTCCACGCGCAGAATTTCTCCAGAGAGGTCGCGCAAGGCGCTCAGATGATAAATCTGGCGGTCGAGGGTGTCGTTTTGCTTGGTCAACTCGGCGTTGAGCAGTTCGACACGGGTGGCATAGAGCGAGAACCGAAGGCTGGTCTGGAACAGGGTGCCAAGGCCCGCCACAAGCTGCCTGTCGTTTTCGTCATAGGGGCGGCCTGCCAGGCTTTCTTCCAGACCGAGCACTCCATCCCTACCGTCATCGAGAGGGCAGACCAGGAGCAACTCGCATTTTCCGGGGCAGAGTTCGCCCTGCAGGGAAGGCACGAAAAAAGAGGATTTGCGCTCTTCGCCGAGGGCGTCCAGATGTTCGCGCAGCACCCGCGCATATTCCGGAGTCAGGCTTTTGGAGAGGCTAGAGCGGGTCATGAGCTGAAACCCGTCCTGTCCCAGAACGGCCGCAAAACCGCCCCGGGCGCCAATTCCACCCTGGGCCGAGAGCAGAAAAGCTTCCAGTATCCTGTGCGGATAACGCGCCCCGCTCAGCTCCGCGGCCGTATCGAACAGAATCTGAAACTGGTATCTGGCGCGATCGGCATCGCTTTCGGTTTGAGGCGTCATCTGCCGCTCCGCGATCAGTCGAGCAGTGTCTTTATGTGCTGGTAGAGCGCGTCAATGTCCTGAACCACGCCGAGGTGGTCGTAAACCACGCTCCCGTCCGGCCTGCAGACGATTGTGTAGGGAGTGAGCGGCTCGCCCAGCACCTTGTGCAGCACGTAGTCGGGGTCGCTCAGGACCGGAAAAAGGTACTGGCCGGTGCCCAGCAACTGCTTGACCTCGGCGTCCGTTCCTCCGGCGGCCAGCCCGAACATGGCCACTCGCCCCTTGAGCTTGCCCCTGTTCAGGCGGTTGAAAAGGGTCTTGAAACCCGGGGACTGCTTGACGCACTGCGGACAATACACGCCTATGACCTCTATGAAAATGAGATCGGCGCCAAGATCCGCAAGAGTGAAGGTCGTTTTCCCCTGCACGCCAAGCATCTCCTGTCCGGCCGGATCGAAGGGAACGGGCAGAATCAGTTCGGGCATGGCGTCGCCGGTGGCGGGCGGCGCGGCCATGACAGGCTGGGCCACGCAAAAGAGAAAGAGACAAAATGCGATACGAGTGAAAACCGTCATGAACACTCCTTGGCCCCGGGCCGAAAAAAAAACCTAGGTGCAGGCCTCATCCAGACCGTCGAAAATCTGAACCATGCGGGTCAGCCCCACTATACCGAAAACCTTGCGAAAATTCTCGGAAAGACCGGCCATGACAATCTCGACTCCGTCCTTTTCGCTCTCCAGCACCAGTTGCGTCAAAATGGCGATGCCTGCCCCGTTCACGGAGGTGTTGGGATCGAAATGCAGCACAATGCGCTGCACCCCCGCTTCCTGGGCCTTTGAGTAGGCTTCGCGCAGATACGGTTCGCTGTGGGAACTGACGCTGCCCTGAATCTCAATGACCAGCGCCCGGCCCTGCCGGCTGACGCTGACTTCGTTCTGCCGACTCTTGGCCAGCTTGAGCCGCTCCCTGGCCCGTGCCAGGCCCTGTTCAAGGCTCTGCCGCTGGATGGGCTTGTTTATGAAATCGGCGGCATCCAGATTCAGGGCCTGAATGGCCAGGTCCATGTCGCCATGTCCGGTGATGACGATGACCTCCGTGGCGGGCGACCGTTTCTTGATCTGCTGCAGAACCTCGATTCCGTCCATGCCGGGCATCTTGATGTCGGTCAGGACGATGTCGGGTTTTTCCCTGTCGAAAACTTCCAGCCCCTCTTCTCCGGATTCGGCCGTGAGGATGTCGAATCCGTACACGTCCAGAAAAAGCCGGAACATTTTCAGGGTCGCCTTCTCGTCGTCGATGACCAGGATTTTTTCTTGCGTCATAGGGATATCTCGCTGGGTTGTGCCGATTTTTTGTCCACTCGGCCTGCATTGTGCTCAAGCGCCGGATGGCTCTCGGCGCTCGGGAAACTCAAAATGAATGTTGTCCCCTGACCCGGTTGACTGTCAATAGTAATGGTTCCGCCATAATCGCGAACAATCCCGTATGTTATGGCCAGGCCGAGCCCCATGCCCTTTCCGGTCTGTTTGGTGGTGAAAAAGGGCTCGAAGATCTTGTTGCGCACCGAATCAGCTATGCCGGGGCCGTTGTCGGCGAAGGATGCGAAAACCCGGCCTTCCATGGCGTAGGTGCGCACCAGGATGTCTCCCCACATGCCGGGTTCACTCTCCATTTTTTCCTGAATGGCGTCCCGCGCGTTGTTGAGCAGATTGAAAAAGACCTGCTGCAGCCGGTTGTTGTGTCCCTTGATGTACGGCAGATTCTCGCCCAGTTCCAGGCGGATGGTGATGCGCTGGATGGAGAACTGACGGCCGATGATGGACAGCACGCCGCGGATGGGCTCGTTCATGTCCACCCGTTCCATGACCAGGCCCGACTTTTTGCCGAAGGCGCGCAGATTGTTGATGATGTCCGTGGCCCGGTCCACCTGCTGGCTGATCTCCGTAGCCATGTCCCGGATCTGGGTTTCGGTCACCTCGCGGTTCTGCTCAATGAGCAGATTGAGATACTCGCTGCCCATCTTGATGGCGTTGAGCGGCTGGTTGATCTCGTGGGCGATGCCCGCGCTCATTTCGCCAAGGGTCTTCATCTTGGCCGCCTGCACGAGCTGCGCGTCCTTCTCCATCATCTCGGTGATGTCGGTCACGGCCACGATCATGGCATGGGTGCCGCCGTAACTGATGGGACAGGCGTGCATGTTGACGTAAAAGGGCCGCTCGCCCTTCTTGTAATGGAGCACCTTGGGATAATAGACGCAGCCGCTGTTCGTGTTCGCCTCATTGAGAGAGGTCAGACATTCCCGAACCTGGTCGTGACCGAGCACCATGAAGGACACGCCCAGCAATTCGCCCTTGGAATATTCGTAGAGTTCCTCGGCCCTGGGGTTGGCGTCGAGGATCAGGTCCGTGTTGCAGTCCACGACAAAAATGGGATCGGGACCCGAGTCGAACAGGGACCGGTATTTCATCTCCGATTCCTGGAGACGCTTGCGGTAGAGCCGGATGGACCAGACCATGCTCATGAACGAATCGGCCAGCTGGATGACCTCGTCTCCTCCGCGCTTGCGGTAGAAGAGGCAGGTCGAGCAGACCTGACCGGTCTTGCCCTCGGACTTGCGGGACTTGCGTCCCTGTTCGTCAAAATGCCAGCAGGGCATGTTGGTGTCCTTGTAGGCCGGACAGTTGGTCACCGCCCAGTCCAGGCCCTCGCCAAGATCCAGATGCACATCGAAATTCCCTCGGCTGAGCTCGTCCGAAATGTTCGTCAGGCGCGAAATCGGGCTGGTGATATATCGCGAAATACGATGACTGACATAGAAGATAATGATGATGACCGCCGAGATGAATCCCAGGAACATGAAGCGCAGCTTGGCCACCAGCTTGTCGATGTGTTCCTTGCTCAATCCCACGTGCACCGTTCCGATGCGGTACAGGCCCTCGTTCATGGACACCGCGATGTCGTAGGAGGTCTGCGCGCCCACCGCGACAAGGCGCACGCTGTGCATGTTCCCCTCGAGGACAGGGTTGGCGGTGCTCAAGGGACCGGGAAAAGGCACGGTGAAGGTGTGGGAGAGGACCTTTTCACTGCGATCGAGCACATATATGTAATTGATCATGTGCTGACGCTCCCGCAATCGGGCCTCCTCGAAGATGAGACTCAGGAGCTCCGAGTAGTTCTTGTCGAGGACAAACCCGCCGCCGCGCTCGGCAATGGAGTGGGCCACGGCGATGCCGCGCAGCTCAAGCTCCTTGGTCAATCCGGAGATGAGAATCCAGCGGGCCAGGAGCGCGATGGTCACGCTGATCAAGAGGATGACGGCCAGGATGGAGATGAAAATCTTGTTTTTGAGCGATATGCGCGCGTAGGGTTTCATTGGCCCTCCTCCCGGCGCAGCTGTGCCCAGTCATCAAGGAGGATGAAACGGCCTTCCTGCAGACGGGTGAAGTAGACCTTGTCCATGCCCTGATGATCCTGAGGGCCGAACGTCAGTCCGACATCACCGCCCAGAGAAAAGTTTGTCATGGCGGTGATGGCCTCAAGAAAGGATTTGCGGCTCAAATTTCGTCCTGCCCGCCGAAGCCCCTCCACAAGCACCTTGGCGTTGATGTAGCCCTCGAAACCCACGAAATTGGGTTCCTCGCCCGGAAAATACTTTTCCAGCAGCCGGACGAATTCCTGGGCGCTTTCGGCCACGGTTCCGTCACTGCTGACGGGCGGGGGCACGACCTGGGACATGACCACGTCCAAACGATCCGTGTCCGACTGCAGAAGGTTGCGCGACAACTCCTTGGCGCCCACGAAGGAGACCATGTAAAAAATGGGCGAGTAGTCATTTTCCAGGGATTTGCGGATGAAATTCGCGCACGGGTCCGAAGTGCCGATCATGACCACGGCCTCGGCGCCGGATTCGCGGATGCGCTCAAGGCCTTCGCTTATGTCATGCGTGCCGCGCACGTAGCTTCCTCTGGCCACGGGTTCCAGCCCGAAGCGTTTGAGCGCCAGTTCCGTGCCGGTCAGTCCGTCGAAGCCGAAGGCGTCATATTGATAAAAAACCGCGATGCGGGTCAGCTTGAGATCCTTGACCAGGTGCTCCACGGCGGCGTTGGTTTCCTGATAGTACGAGGCGCGCACATTTATGAGGTAAGGCATGAACGGCTCGCGCAGCGCATTGGCCCCGGTGAACATGCCCAGGAGCGGAACCTGGGCCTCTTCCACCAGGGGCAGGATCTTGACCGTGGTCGGGGTGCCCACATAGCAGAACAGCCCGAAGACCTGGTCCTCGATGAGAAAACGCTGGGTGTTGTCCAGACATTTCGGAGGATCGTAGGAATCGTCGCGGGTGATGACCCGGATGGCCCGGCCGTGCACTCCGCCCTGTTCGTTGACGTACTGCAAATAGCTCATGGCTCCGCGCAACGTTTCCTGACCCAGATAACCGGCGTGCCCCTGCAATGCCAGGGAAGACCCGAAGGTGACTTCGGTGTCGGTCACTCCGAGCCCTGCCGGAGCGAGAGGAATCTGGACTTCGGCGTCCTGGCAGGATGCCAGCCACAACGCAAACACCACCAAGAGAAGTACCCGCAAACCTCCGCGCACATCAGCCTCCACTGGGAAATCGTTGCATGCCCAAATGACGAGTAGCTGAAAAAGACATCCTGCGCCACTTAAACTCCGACCCTTGCCCTCCCGGAGCAAGGGCTGTATCTTGTGCAAAAATGTGAGTTTGCCCCCTATGGGAAGCGCGTATTATGTCTTTCATGACAGAATACAACCTAGACATATATTCTCTAAATAAGATGTTTGGAAAAAAGCACAGAAACGCTATTACCCACAATTTTGCACAGGATTTTTTATAAATGAATTTTCAAGAATTTGAAAATATTGTAAAAAATGAAAATTCAGCAAAAAAATTTTTGTTGCAATTTTGCTGGAAAAACCATCAACGTTTTTGCCCCAAATGCCGCAGCCGGAAACTCTATGCCCTGCGGGGAGGAAAGCGGCGCTGCTCCCGCTGTTCGTACACCTTCCATGACTTCAGCCAGCGTTTCATAAACAACGGCAATCTTTGTGCCCAGCAATGGCTGCGCCTCATCAAGCTATTCGAACTGGAGGTGCCGACGGGCCGCATGGCGGAGCAACTTGGCGTCACCTACAACACCGCCTACAAGGCCGTGACCACCCTGCGCATGGCCATACTGACCCACTCGCTGGACGCACGCCTGATCATCCGCTCCATCGAAGGGCTCGATTTCTCGAAATCCGGCAAGTTCCACATGGACATGAGCACCAGAAGCGGGACGCGCATGCCTGTGTTCGGCATCGTGGAGCGAGGCCCGCACGTTTTCGCCGACCTCATTCCCGAGCTTGACGGCGACAGCATCATCCATTTCAAAATGAACTTTCATCTGAAGACCGCCAGCCTGGGCAAGATCATCTACACCGACCGCTTCAAACAATACGCCGCACTTCTGGTCGGAGGAAGCCACCTGTCCGCGCTCTACAACATCCGCCACAACGACAAGGGACTTTTCATCGACTCGTCCAAGGGCTTCTGGTCCTTTTCCAAGGACTGGTTCCGGCGTCTCAAGGGCATCTCGCCCAGAAATTTCCCGCTTTACATCAAGGAACTTGAATTCCGCTACAATCACAGAAACGACGACATCTTCCCCATCCTGGCGGAATATCTCTGCGCCATGGTGCCAGACTTTGAGGATTAAAGATCTCCTTGCATAACCTTCTTTTTTTCATGCATAGCGTTGAGCATGAAAAAATCGGAAAACGTATCGAAAACCCCCATAGCTTTCTCGCAAAAATCAGAGTCATCCGGAATGCAAGGCATGTTGCCTTTTTCCGGCCTCGGCTTTGACCTGCGTCCGGTCCTGACCAGACGCATCAGCGTGAAACTCATTGGACGCGAAGAGGCTCGGCCTGCCGAGTCAGCGCAGGTTGATTTCGTTCTCCCGTCGGGCCGTCGGCTGCAATTGCGCCTCGGCCAAGAAATTCGTGGAAGGTAAACACCAGAAACATTGTCAGGAGGATCTGCATGAAACTGGGAAGAAGAGAATTCGTCAAACTCACGGCCGCGGCTACAGCGGTCACGGCCTTTGGAGGCCTGGGGTTTGACCTGGCACCCACCAAGGCCCACGCACAGCTCCTTAGCTTGCGCAAAGGCAAGGAAACCACCTCGGTCTGCTGTTACTGTTCGGTAGGCTGCGGGCTCATCGTCACCACCGACGAGAAAACCAAACGCGCCATCAACATCGAAGGCGACCCGGATCATCCCATCAATGAAGGCGCTCTCTGCGCCAAAGGCGCGGCCATCTATCAGCTGGCCGAAAACCCCCAGCGCATCACCAAGGTCCAGTACCGGGCTCCCGGCAGCGACAAATGGCAAGAGAAGAGCTGGGACTGGGCCCTCACGGAAATCGCCAAGCGAGTCAAAAAAGTCCGTGACGATTCCTTCACCACCAAAAACGCCAAGGGCGAAGTCGTCAACCGTACCGAAGGGCTCGCCTCCGTCGGTTCGGCCGCCTTGGACAACGAGGAGTGCTGGATCTACCAGGCTTTCCTGCGTAGCCTCGGCCTGACGTACATAGAGCACCAAGCACGTATTTGACACAGCGCAACTGTTGCGGCTCTGGCAGAGTCGTTCGGACGCGGCGCGATGACCAACCACTGGATCGACTTCAAGAACAGTGATTGCATTTTGATAATGGGCAGCAACGCTGCCGAAAACCACCCTATCTGTTGGAAATGGGTCACCAGGGCGCAGGAAGCAGGCGCGACGGTAATTCACGTCGATCCCCGCTACACCCGCACCTCCTCCAAGGCGGACATGTACGTTCCCCTGCGTTCAGGCTCCGATATCGGCGTCCTGGGCGGCATGATCAAGTACATCCTGGACAATGACCTGACTCAGAAGGAATACGTTCTCCATTATACCAACGCTCCTTTCATCGTCTCCAAGGACTTTGACTTCAAAGACGGCCTGTTCTCCGGTTTCGACGAAGCCGGGCGCAAGTACGACAAGAAGTCCTGGAGCTTCGAAATGGACGAGAACGGCGTACCCAAGCGGGACATGACCCTGAAGGATCCCCGCTGCGTGTACCAGATCCTGAAAAAACACTACGATCGTTACGACTCCAAGAAAGTTTCCTCCATTTCCGGTTCACCCGAAGACCAGCTGCTGGCCTTCTACAAGGCCTACACCGCCACGGGCAAACCGGACAAGGCCGGCACCATCCTTTATGCCATGGGCTGGACCCAGCACACCGTCGGCGTGCAGAACATCCGCGCCATGAGCATCATCCAGCTGCTGCTGGGCAACATGGGCGTGGCCGGCGGCGGCGTGAACGCGCTGCGCGGCGAATCCAACGTTCAGGGCTCCACGGACCAGGCCCTGCTCTTCCACATCATCCCCGGTTACATGGCGACCCCTCGCTCCAACTGGGCGACCCTGGAAGACTACAACAAGGCCAACACTCCGGTCAGCAAGGACCCCAAGAGCGTCAACTGGTGGCAGCACAAACCCAAGTACTTCGCCAGCCTGCTTAAGTCCTTCTACAAGGAAGCCGACCTGCCCACAGCCTACAGCTGGATGCCCAAGCTCGATGCCGGGCAGAACGCCTCCTGGCTGGTGCTCTTCGACAAGATGCTCAAAGGCCAGTTCAAGGGCTTCTTCTCCTGGGGCATGAACCCTGCCGCCAGCGGCGCGGACTCTAACAAGACCCGCGAAGCCCTGTCCAAGCTGGACTGGATGGTCAACGTCAACATGTTCGAGAACGAGACCGGCTCCTTCTGGAAGGGCCCGGGCGTCGATCCCAAGAAGGTCAAGACCGAAGTCTTCTTCCTCCCCTGCGCGGTCTCCGTCGAGAAGGAAGGTTCCATCACCAACTCAGGCCGCTGGATGCAGTGGCGCTACGCAGGCCCGAGCCCCATGGGCGAATCGAAGCCGGACGGCGACATCATCTATGAACTCGCTCTCAAGATTCGCGAACTGTACAAAAAGGACAAGGGCGCGTTCCCGGATCCGATCCTCGGCCTCAACGTCGACGACTGGGGCGATGGCCATGTCTTCGATCCGCACAAGGTCGCCAAGCTGATCAACGGCTACTACCTCAAGGACACAGTCCTCAAGGCTCCAGACGGCACGGAAACGGTCATGAAAGCCGGCACCCAGGTGGCATCTTTCGCTCACCTGAAAGACGACGGATCGACCTGTTCCGGCAACTGGATCTACACAGCGTCCTACACCGAGAAAGGCAACATGTCCGCACGCCGCGACAAGACCCAGACTCCGGAACAGGCCAAGGTCGGCCTCTATCCCAACTGGACCTGGTCTTGGCCGGTCAACCGCCGCGTCATCTACAACCGGGCTTCCGTCGACATGAACGGCAAACCCTGGGCACCCCAGAAGCCTGTTCTGGCGTGGGACGAAGCGGGCAAGAAATGGCTCATCGACGTGGTCGACGGCGGCGGCGCTCCCGGAGCCAAGCATCCCTTCATCATGCGCAAGCATGGCGTGGGACAGATCTACGGTCCGGGCCTGAACGACGGTCCGCTGCCTGAATACTACGAACCGCTGGAATGCCCGGTCACCGAGCATCCCTTCTCCACGCAGCTCAACAGCCCCACGGCTCTCATGTTTGCCGAGGACGCTCACAAGCGCACCACCTGCGACCCGCGCTTCCCGTTCGTGTGTACGTCCTACCGCGTCACCGAGCACTGGCAGACGGGCGTATTGACCCGCTGGCTGCCCTGGCTCACGGAAGCTCAGCCGCAGATGTTCTGCGAAATGAGCGAGGAACTGGCGGAACTCAAGGGGATCAAGAACGGCGAAAAGGTCATCCTGGAGAACCCGCGCGGACAGCTCTGGGCCATCGCCATCGTCACCAAGCGCTTGAAGCCTTTTGACGTCATGGGCAACCCTGTCCATGTCGTGGGTATTCCCTGGCACTACGGTTGGGTCTGGCCCAAGGATGGTGGGGATGCAGCCAACCTGCTGACTCCTGCCGTTGGCGATCCGAACACCGGCATCCCGGAAACCAAGGCCTTCATGGTCAACGTGAAGAAAGCGTAAGGAGCCAATATGTCAGGAAAATCATTCTTCGTCGATCTGACCAAATGTACGGCCTGCCGCGGTTGTCAGATCGCATGCAAGCAGTGGAACAAACTCCCGGCCGAGCAGACCAGAAACCATGGGTCGCATCAGAACCCCATGGATGTTTCGGCCATCACCTACAAGACCGTGCACATGAAGGAAGTCGCCGACGACAAGGGCTTCATGGCCGCCTGGCTCTTCTTTCCCGAGCAGTGCCGCCATTGCACCGAACCGCCTTGCAAAATGACCGCCGACGCCTATGACGACACGGCCATTCTGCAGGACGAAGTCACCGGCGCCATCACCTTCACGGAAAAAACCAAGGATTTGCCGGATTTCGATGAAATCCGCGAAGCCTGCCCCTACAACATCCCGCGTCAGGATGCGGCCACCAAGGTCATGACCAAGTGCACCATGTGCCTGGACAGGGTCCAGAATGGCCTCAAACCCGCCTGCGTGCAGGCCTGTCCGACCGGGACAATGAACTTTGGGGATCGGGACGAGATGTTGGCTTTGGCTGAAAAACGCCTGGCCGAGGTGCAGAAGAAATTCCCTGACGCGGTGTTGGGCGACGCCGATTCGACCAGGGTCATCTACCTCTACCAGATGGATCCGCAGAAGTTTCACGACTTCGCGGTGGCCGCAGCCACCACGCCTGGGCTCATGAACCGCAAGGCCATGTTCGCCAAGCTCTTCGGCTCGACTTCCAGAAGCAAGGCCTAGTCCATCAGGCCCTCCTCCATCGGCCGGCCGGGAAGACGTCTTCCCGGCCTCTCTAAAAAAACAAAGGCCCGCGCTTCGGACATCCGAAAACGCGGGCCTTTTTTCGCCAAAAATACGACCTCAGAGCGGATACGGCGTCAAACTGCGCACCCCTTTCTCGGTAACCAGCAGGGTCTGTTCGAACTGGGCCGAAAGGGACCCGTCGGCCGTGACCACGGTCCAGCCGTCATCAAGCCTGTTTATGGCCAGGCCGCCCTGGTTGATCATGGGCTCGATGGTGAAGACCATGCCCGGAACGAGCACGACGCCAAGGCCGGGACGCCCGGTGTGATTGACCTGCGGCTGTTCATGAAAGGCATGCCCCACGCCGTGCCCGACCAGTTCACGCACCACGGAATACCCCGAACCTTCCGCATGACTCTGGATGGCGTGCCCCACATCCCCGAGCGTCGCACCCGGACGGACGGCCGCGATGCCCCGGGCCAGGCACTGGGCCGTCACCTCCACCAGTCTTGCGGCCTCGGCGGAAACCTTGCCGACGAAAAACGTGCGGTTGGCGTCGGCGAACCAGCCATCCTTGATGCTGGTCACATCGACGTTGACGATATCACCCTCGCGCAGTTCGCGCGGCCCGGGGATGCCGTGGCAGATTTCGTCGTTGACCGACACGCAAGTACTCTTGGGAAATCCCCGGTAGCCGAGGGGAGCAGGCACGGCCCCATGCTCCAGAGTGAAGTCATGGACCAGGGTGTTGAGGGCATCGGTCGTGATTCCCGGAGCAATATGAGCCCCGATCATGTCCAGCGTGCGCACCACGAGTTCTCCGGCCTTGGCGATGCCGTCCACGGCCGCCTTGTCCTTCAATTTGATGCGATACCTCTTCCAATATTCTTCCGCCACGGAGGCGCTCAGGCTCCGGCGGGTCAATCGTAATTTCGAGTTGCGAAAAAGCATGACGTACCTTTGTTTGATGTTTTTTCATATCACTTGTCCCAGAACGCACCGTTCTGTCCAGTGTCCGCCAACATTGCCTTCCATGAGTCTTTCGGCCATGGTCGCAAAAAAAGGAGGCACCCATGCCAGTTATCAAAATCTCAGGAATGTCATGCGCCCACTGCACGGGCTCCGTGACCAAAATTTTACAGGCAACGCCCGGCATCTCCAACATTTCCGTGACCCTTGACCCCGGTCAGGCCAGCTTCGACGCCGCTCCCGAGGTCAATCTCGATCAGGTCAAGGACGCCATCCGCAAGATCGGCTTTGACCCACAGGACTAGGGCATGTTTCCAACCTTGCGCAAGCTGATCCTGCTCGTTCTGGGCATCCCGTTCGTGATCCTCGGCACCCGCTTCCTGCTGGACGCGGGTCAAAGCGCCCTGGTCCATTTCGCCGCCGAATCCTGGAAACCGATCACGGTCGAGGTCCTTTCCGTGGAGCATTTCTCGGGCGCGGACCAGGCGCTGGGAAACCAGACCGTGGTCCGTTACCAGTACGAATTCGAAGGCCAGGCCCTTGAGGGGCAATTTTCGTGCATCGGCGACGAATGTCCGCAAACGGACCTGCATCTGTCTCTGCGCGCGGCCCAGGACGAAAAACGGCCCGTGGCGGCCCTGGTCAATCCGGACGACCCCGCGCAATCCCTGCTCTACCGGCACCTTTACATGCCCCTCTTCCTGCTCAAGGCAGGGGTCGGACTTTTCTGCTTCCTGACCGGCAGCGTGTCCGTCATCTTCGGCGTCTATCTGCTGAGCGGCGCAGGCGCCGCCAAGGGAGGCAAATGATCCACGTCGTGGCGCACGTCACCCTCAAACGCAAAACTGCTCCGCTCTTTCTGCGCGAATTCCGCGACCTGGCCGTCCTGGTCCGCCAGGAACCGGGCTGCGTGGACTATTTTCCGGCCCAGGATATCGACATGGCCCTTGAGAACCAGCATCTTGGCCCGGATTCGGTCACGGTGCTTGAAAAATGGGCCAGCCGCAAAGCTCTTGAGAGCCACCTGCGCTCCGGCCACATGCGCGGGTTTCAGGAGAGAATAAAAGACATCGTACTCGACACGCGACTGATCATCGTCGAAGAGGTCTAGAAAGAAACAGGGCAAGACAGCTCTGAAATCAAGGGCGCGCCGCCTGCCCGCGTTCCCGATGGCCGACAACAAGAAAGCCCCTGCCGAAATCATTCGCGCAGGGGCTTTCTTATTTCACAAGCGGACAGGTGCCCTCAGGAGCCGCGGGGCTCCCGCGCCAGCTTGAGCAGGGCGTTGATCACGCAGGCAGCGAGGCTTGAGCCGCCCTTGCGGCCAACGATGGTGATATAGGGGATGGCGTCCTGGGCCAGGAGCAACTCCTTGGATTCCGCCGCGTTCACAAACCCGACCGGCATGCCCACGATGAGCCTTGGCGGACGAGCGCCGCGCTCCATCCAGTCCAGGAGGCGATAGAGAGCCGTCGGCGCATTGCCGATGACGAATATGTCCGCCCCGCCATGGGCCATGACCTCGTCCACGGCGGCCCAGGCCCGGGTGACGCCTTCGCTTTTGGCGCGCTTGGCCACCGCCGGATCATCGATCAGGCAGCGCACGCTGCATCCGAGAGGCTCAAGCCTCCGGACCGGGATGCCGGACAATGCCATGCGCGTGTCGGTCACGATGTCGGCTCCGGCCAAAAGCGCATCCTTGCCTGCCTGGATGGCGTCGGGATGAAAGCGGATGTGCGAGAGCAGATCAAAATCGGCTGTGGTGTGGATCATGCGGCGGGCGACGGCCCACTGGTCCCCTGCGAAGGGCCGGGGTTCGGGGACCTCTGCGTCGATAATGGCCAGGGAGCGGGATTCGATCTCCATGGGGGGGACGGAAACGTACATGAGATATCCTTATGAAGAGGCGCCGGACAAAATGCCAAGGGGTTTCGCGGCGCGGAATCAAAACCTCATTTGGGGGAGTCTTCAAAGACCGTGAGCATGAAAAGGCTTTCCTGCTCGAAAAATTCCTGCTCGATGCGGGCGATCAGAGGTTCCACGACGTCGAGCACGATTCTGGCGCGCTTGAAGGGCTTGTCCTCGTGACCGACTCTGATTTTGCGCACCATGCGCCCATCACAGGGGATTTCCCTGATCAGGTCGGACTTGGGCAGCGCGCCGTCGAAGTCGCACACCACCCGCACCGGAAGCGCGGTCTTCAACGTGAACACGTCGGGCAACACGGGACCGTCCAGATAAACGCGCACCCGCTCGACGGAGCCCATGGATTCAAATTCGACGCGCACTATGCGCTGTTCCTCGAAAAGGAGGCAGGCCTTGCCCGAATTTTCCTTGAACACGGGCACGGAGACATTCGTACCGGGAGCCAGAAGCGCGGAATGAAAAATTCCGGGGTTGAGGTTGGCGAAAACATCCCGGACCTTAGCGTACTCGCCCATGGAGGTCACGCAGCCGTACTTCAGCAAAAGCTGGCGGATGCTGTCCCCCTCGACGACACGGTGCACGCGCACCGAATGCTCTTCGGCATGAAGAAGCCCCTGTGGGCAGAATGCGAAAAGAATCCATAACATCAGATAGAAAAAACGGATTGATCTTGTCATGACCGGCAAACATCCATCATTTTAAAACGTCCGTATTTGACAACCCCGACACTACCCAAGAAAGAAGAAAAAGAAAATCAATTCCATGCCATGATTTTTCACCGTAAGGCCCGCTCTTTTCCGCGCCTCCCCCCGTCCCTTCCCTCGATTCGCCCCTGCCGGATCGGCAGGCAGTGAGCGCTTGGACACGGAAACGAATTCTGGTAGTCAAAAAAAGTCGTCTTACGGCGCGCTCGGCGCGAAATCCGACAGAAAATCAAGCATCTCCCGAACGACCCACCAAGGGGAACACGAACTTCATGAGCATCCGCAACAATTCCAGCACACAGGATCCTGAATCCAAACTTGGCGCGTGCAGGCAAGAGCTTCGTGACCTCAAAGGCCGCCACCAGGAGCAAAGCCTTGCCCGGGACCCGCTGCACGAAGACGCGGCAAGGCTGACGCAACTGGTCGCGGAGCTGGACAAGGCCAAGCGGCAGGCCGAATCCGCAAGTCGCATGAAGTCCCAGTTTCTGGCCAACTTCAGCCATGAAATCCGTACCCCCATGAACGCCATCATCGGCATGACGGACGTCGTGCTGGGCACGAAGGTCACCCCCGAGCAGCACCGCGCCCTGACCATCGTCAAGAACGCCTCCGAGTCGCTGCTCAATCTCATAAACGGTGTCCTTGATCTCTCCAAGATCGAGGCCGGGCAGTTCGCGCTGGAAATTCGCCCCTTCGATCTGCGCGCCGAGGTCGAAAGAACCGTCAGCACCCTTGGGCTCACGGCCGCAGAAAAAGGACTGGAGCTGATCTGCCGCCTGCCCCCGGACATGCCACGCGAAATGCGCGGCGACCCCATCCGCCTGCGCCAGGTGCTCATGAACCTGCTCGGCAATGCGCTCAAGTTCACCCCCTCGGGCCATGTCTGCTGCTCCTGCGCGGTGGAACCAGACCAGGCAGGCGACTGCGTGGTCCAATTCAGGATCGAGGACACCGGAATCGGCATTGCAAAGGACAAGCAGGCCGGAATCTTCGAGGATTTCACCCAGGTGGACAGCTCCTCCACCCGCGTCTACGGCGGAACCGGCCTTGGGCTGTCCATCTCGCGCAAGCTGGTCCAGCTCATGGGCGGCGACATCTCGGTGCACAGCATCCCCGGACAGGGTAGCACATTCGAATTTCATGCCCGCATGAGCCGGCCCAGCGCCCCGGACACGGCAAACGCCGGAGTCTTCGATCACGCGGCCACTGTTCTGGTCGTGGCCAACAACCCGCTGATCCGAGCCCATGTCGTGGAACTGCTCGCCTTCTGGGGCCTTGATGCCGAAACCACCGACTGCATGGAATGCATGGGCCTTGACGGAAAAAGCGTGGACCTTGCGATCATGGACACGGACTTCGGCGACTTTGCCTGCATGGAACTCACGCTCTCGGGCGGAACCCTGCATGATGTGCCGAGTATCGTGCTGACCCAGATGGGCGACAAATCCATCGCGGCCGGCGAGGGGCAGATACGCGCCGTGCTGACCAAGCCCCTGCTCCAGGACGAATTGCTGCGCGCCCTGGCCCAGGTTTTCAACCTGCGCCTGCACCTGCCGGACAATCAGCCTACGGAACGCAGCCTGCCCCGGCTGCGTCCACTCGAAATCCTGCTGGTCGACGACGTGGCCACCAACAGGGAACTGGCCGGACTGCTGCTGGGCAAGATGGGGCACTCGGTACACGAGGCGAGTGACGGCCTGGACGTGCTGACCATGATCAGCAGGCACGCCTACGACCTCATCTTCATGGATCTGCAGATGCCGGTCATGGACGGGTTCACGGCAACGGGCATCATCCGCGCCTGCGAGCAGGGCCTGCCCGCCCCCACGGACATGGACGACAGCTTTCTGGTCCGGGCAGTGCGCGAAAAGGTTCAGGGCACCCATACGCCCATCGTGGCCATGACCGCCCACGCCCTGCTCGAAGACAAGGAGCGCTGCCTGGCCATCGGCATGGACGGCTATCTGACCAAACCCTTGCGACTGGACGAGGTGCACGCGGTGCTCAGCGGCTTCAGCGAAATCCTGGAATTCTCTCCGGCGCATCCCCCGAAGGCACATGAAGACGCTCCGGAAATCCCGTTTCAGCCAGCCCCCGAGGCCAAGCCCGAAACCTCGTTCAAAGCCGCATCCCAAGCCCTGCTTGAATCTTCCCCGGCATCGCTTGCGCCGCTGCCGTTGTCCGAACCGGCCCAAGGCTATATCGAGCGCATGCTGGACTCCCTGAACGCCCAATACGAACTCGATCGCGAAGAGGCCATGCCGCTGATCCAGAGCCTGGCCGAGACGCTGACTGCTCACGACCAGGAGTTGCGAACCAGCCAAGAGGCGGCCGGGCCGGACAAGCTCATGCACCATGCCCATGGCATCAAGGGCCTGCTCATGAACATGGGTCTGACCGAGGAAGGTCTGGCGGCAAAAAAACTGGAGGATTCGGCCCGCGCGGGGTCCGCACCCGAAGACCTGCGCCGGGAGACCGAGAACCTGCTGCTGACGACCGAAAACATTCTTGCGGAACTCCGCATCGCCCTTGGCGGCGAAAACACCTGAAGGAGGCTTCATGAACACCCTGACCTGGCACGGCCACTCGGCCTTTGCCATCAACAGCCAAAATCTCTCGATTCTGATCGACCCCTGGTTCGACGGCAATCCGTCGGCCAAGGCCACGGCCGAAAGCATAAACGCCGACCTCGTCCTGGTCACCCACGACCACGGCGACCATGTGGGCCAGGCCCTTGAAATCTGCAAACGCACCGGTGCCACGCTGGGCTGCATCGTGGAGCTTGCCGCCAAGCTCAAAAGCCAGGGCCTGCCAGACAGCCAGATCCTGAACGGCATCGGTTTCAACATCGGCGGCACCGTGACCCACCAGGGTATCGCGGTGACCATGGTCCAGGCCACCCACTCCTGCGAATCGGGCGTACCGACGGGCTTCATCATCCGCCTGCCGGACGGCTACACCATCTACCATTCCGGCGACACGGGCATTTTTTCGTCCATGGCCATGTGGGGCAAACTGTACAAGATTGACCTGGCCCTGCTGCCCATCGGCGGCGTCTTCACCATGGACGGGGCCCAGGCGGCCTATGCGACCATGATGCTCAGATGCAAGAAGGTCATCCCCATGCACTGGGGCACCTTCCCGGCCCTGGCCCAGAATGTGGACGCATTCAAGAAGGAACTGGACAAACTGGACCTGGGCGACGCCCTGATGCAGGTCGAAGTGGGAGTGCCGGTCGGACTGGTGGACTGACCCGCCCGGCAAGGTCGATCACTTCGAAGAAGGCGCGGAGTTCGGCAGATAAAGACTGAAGCGGGTGATTCCCGGAAGTGGTTCGTACGCCAAGCGTCCTCCCAGATGGTCTTCGGCAAAAACTTTGGCCATGTACAGACCAAGACCGCGATCTTCGCCCTTGGTTGAAACATAGCGCTTGAAAAGCTGCAGGGCCACTTCCGGAGCCATGCTTCCGGTGTTGTCGACATCAAGCCGCAAACCGGACGGCTCCACTTCCCAGCTCACCCGGACCGCCGAGCCTAACGGAGAGGCTTCCAGGGCGTTCACGATCAGATTGGAAAGTACGTGCCGCAAAAGCTTGGCGTCAGTGGAAACACGGATCTCGGGACCATCCGCCAGGAGCTTTCTGCCGCGCGAAACGGGATGCTCACGCAGCTGCTCGACCAGCCTCGTCACAACCCGGAAAACGTCGTGCACGGCAACCTGCACAGCCAATTTGCCGTTCTCCACTGCCGCGACATCATATTGATAAAGCACCTCCTGCAGCATGGTCAGAGCGCTCTGGCGCAGCAGCGGAACATGCCTGTTCAATTCATCATCCTCGTTGTCGGAGAGCATGGAAAGCATGTTTTCCATGCCTCCGGCGGCGTTGATCATGTTATGCAGAAAATTGCGGTTCAAAACCGCAAGGCGCCGCTCATGACTGATATCGACCGCAATGTTGAGACTGTAAATACGATCGTCGTGGATAAAGGGCCTGGACAGAATCTGGACATCGATGGCATGCAGCCCCAAGGAATCCTTCGTCAGTATGTGACACTCCCTGCAATCTTCGATACCTCGCAAGCTTTTCAAAATGGCCTGCACCGCTCCGCAGTGACGGCAATACGCCGAGCAACCGCAACCCGCCTCCATTTCCTGCGCAAAGATGCAGCCCAGGGCTTCACCTGGCCGCAAACCTACGAGACCATTTTGCACGGACGGCTTGGCGGCACGAACAAATGGCGGATTTCCATACACGATCTGTCTGTGCGAATCGGCCAGAAAAATCATGAGCGGCATTCGCTCCAACCATTTCACATGATCCAGTTGGACAAGTTGCTCTCTAAGGTCTGCGAGACACGCGACGGGCAAGCGCTCTGCCGGGGCGAAAAGAGTAGTCATGGCGGTGTTTGTCATTTTCGCATTCTTACATGCTTTTTTTTATTTTTCAAATGCAGAGCACATGAACGGCGCAACAAAATATCCTATCAATAAACCGACAACCCATCATGAATCACAATTGAAATGGCCCGGCCGAAAAAATCGGCCGGGCCATTCATCCGGTCAAATCCAATAAACGTTCATTCCCTCGCGGAAAAATCGTTCCGCCTGCCTATAGTGTCGGAGGCACGACCTCGCCGCTTTCGACCATGCGTTCGATCTGGTCCACGTCCTTGTCTCCGCGTCCCGAGAGGTTGACGATGATGATCGCATCAGACGGCAATGTAGGGGCGAGGCGCAGGGCATGGGCCAGGGCGTGGGAGGATTCCAGGGCCGGGATGATGCCCTCGGTGCGCGAAAGCAGGAAGAAGGCGTCGAGGGCTTCGTGATCGCTGGCGTGCACGTACTCGGCCCGCCCCAGATCCTTGAGATGCGCGTGCTCGGGGCCGACGCTCGGGTAATCGAGGCCCGCCGAAATGGAATAGACTTCCGCGGGCTCCCCGGCCGGATCTTTCAGCATGTAGGAATTGAACCCGTGCATGACCCCGGGTTCGCCCAGGCAGAGCGTGGCCGCGTGTTCGCCATAGCCAAGCCCTCTGCCGGCGGGCTCGACTCCGACGAGCCTGACTTCCTCGTGGGGAATGAACTCGGAAAAAAGTCCCATGGCGTTGGAACCGCCGCCCACGCAGGCGATGCAGTAATCGGGCAGGCGGCCTTCGGCTTCCAGGATCTGTGCCTTGGCCTCCCGGCCGACGATGGACTGGAATTCGCGCACCATGACCGGATACGGATGCGGCCCCACCGCCGATCCGAGCAGGTAGAATGTATTTTCGGCATCCTGGACCCAGGCCATGAGCGCCTCGTCCACGGCCTCCTTCAGGGTCTTCTGACCACTCTCGGCGGGAACGACCTTGGCTCCCATCATCTGCATGCGAAAAACGTTGAGCTTCTGACGCTCCACATCCACCGCGCCCATGTGGATGGTGCACTCCATGCCCATGAGAGCCGCCGTTGCCGCGGTGGCCACACCGTGCTGACCCGCGCCGGTTTCGGCGATGATCTTCTTCTTGCCCATGCGCTTGGCGAGCAGAATCTGGCCAATGGTGTTGTTGACCTTGTGCGCACCCAGATGATTCAGGTCCTCACGCTTGAGATAGATCTTCGCGCCGCCGCAGCGCTCGGTAAGGTTAGCGCAAAAATAGAGCGGATTGGGACGGCCGGTGAACTGCTTCTGGTAGTACTCGTATTCCTTGATGAAATCCGGATCGTTGCGATAGCGTTCAAAAGCCTCGGCCAGTTCATTGAGGATGTCCTTGATCGGTTCGGGAACGAACTGTCCGCCGTAGGTGCCAAAAAAACCGTCGGCTGTGGGCATGGTCATGAGGAGTCTCCTTGGGGTTCGAATAAAAAAAAACCGCGGACAGTCTGCACTGCCGCGGTTGGTATTTTGCTTATCCTTTGACGGATTTCAGGCCAAGACGCATCCCACGGCATGTATTTCATGCCGCCACCAAAGAAGGGAAACGCTGCTGGCCTTGGTATTCATGGAGAAAATGACTGCCCGTGCACTGAACGTTTGTCAAGCCATAATCGATCGGATACACAAATGCGTCACGATCACCAAAGGAGCACCCGCATGATCACCAAAAATGAAGACGCCGTCTGGCATGAGCTCATCCCGGGCATCAGTGTCAGCACCCTGGTCCATGGAGACAAGACCCTCATGGCCCGTTTTGAACTCAAGGAACACTCATACCTCCCCATCCACTCGCACATGCACGAACAGACCGGCTATCTGGTTTCGGGGCACATGACCATGACCATCGACGGAGAGGAGCACCACTTCGGTCCGGGCGACAGCTGGTGCATCGCCCCGGGAGTCGAGCACGGCGCGGTCATCCACGAAACCTGCCTGGCCATCGAAGTCTTCTCCCCCGTGCGCGAGGACTACATGCCCTATCTGCCGAAGGGAAAAACATATTGATGCACGCCTACACATTTTCCCGCACCTTCACCGTGGAAGAGACAGCCTCCGCCTGCGACACGCTGGCCGGCCTGACCGGACTGCCCAAGGCCCGCATCAAGGATTGCATGGCCAAAGGCGGCGTGTGGTGGTCCCGCCCGGGGCGCTCGACCACGCGACTGCGCCGCGCGTCCACTGAAGTGAAACCCGGCGAACGCCTGGAGATCAACTACGATCCAGCACTCCTGGCCCTGGTCCCGGCCCAGCCGGAACTCATCGCCAAGGCCAAACACTATTCGATCTGGAACAAACCGGCGGCCGTTCTGTCCCAGGGCACCCGCTTCGCGGACCACTGCACCCTGCCCCGTCTGGCCCAGGCCAGCCTTGGGTCCAGAAACGAGCTGCACCCGGTTCATCGCCTTGACCGCGAAGCCCGGGGGATCATACTCCTGGCCCATGACGGCAAGGCCGCCGCGAAGCTCGGGGAGCTCTTTCGTCAGGGCACGGTAGTCAAGGAATACGCGGCCATCGTGCGCGGCATTCCGGATTGGACGGACCTTGAGGTCAACGAACCCCTGGACGGCAAAGAGGCCCGGTCACGCTTTCACGTCATCCAGAGCGACCCCGCCTCCGACATGACCCTCCTGCTCGCCCGCATCGACACAGGACGCAAACATCAGATTCGCCGCCATCTGCACGGCCTGGGACACCCCGTCATGGGCGATCCCCGCTACGGCCGTGGCAACAAGCTGGTGGAAGGATTGCAACTCGTAGCCAGAAGCCTGGCCTTCACCTGCCCGTTCACCAACACTCCCAAGCAATGGGCCGTGCCGGATCTTCCATTCCCCCTTGTGGACTAATCCCCGTTTGAGACCACGCCCAGACACGATGCAATTTGACATCGCAGCCTTTCCAGCAAAAAAGACCTCACTTGAAAAAAACGTGTTTTCAAGTGAGGTCTGATCTACACTCAATTCTCTGGATTCATGCTGAACATGACCGCATCGACACCATTTCACGCCACCACCTCAAGGTCCTAGGGCCTCAAGGCCATGGCGACCCTGGACCGCGTACCGCACACGACAATCAATCTTTCCTGTTTTTCTTCCAGAAAAAAAATGACATGAATTCACAGCAAAAAAAGTCGTCATCTCCTTCTTCAAGGCAATGACGACTTTTTGCAAAAAACATCCTGACGTTTATTCAACAGATCCTTTTAAAATGAAGAATACTCTGTTGGCAGTCCAGCATTGATCCATTCATCAAATCCGCCATCCAGAATATACATGTCTGTAAACCTCAGCTTATCCAAAGCCCTCAAAGCAAGAGGAGATTGCCTGCCTTTCTGGCAATAAAGAAGAATCTTAGATCCTCTGTCCAATTGAGAAATGATTCTCTTGAAATTCGTGGCATAATAATGAACCCACTTTGCACCTTCGATATGTCCTTCATCGAATTCTTTTTTCGACCGTAAATCAATAATTACGAATTTCGGATTATCCTTATTTTCGTCAATCAATTTCTGCGCTTCCAATGGCGGCAACAGATGATCGCTTGCGACGGCAATTCCCGGCAAAACGAAAACGATCCAGAAAACGAGCGCGAGCACTCCATGAAATCTTGAATTACTCATAATTTATCCGTTTGCTAAAGCGTAACTGAGCGTATGTAGCTAAAAATTCGACATAACCATCATCTATGTTTTTTTGCCCCACCACGCAACCGCCAGGCCTTCGAATCAGGAGAAGGGCATCGCGCGGCCTGTAACACGCCTTGACTTGCCGTCCATTTTCATTCAGCAGCCCTGATTCAAGGCAGCGGACAAGTGGCAACCCGCTTTAGAAATTCTCCCTCACCCCCGGCACGAAGCTGCCGGGCTCATAGGTGGCTCATATGCTCACTATCACCAAAGAATTCTCCTTTCATGCGGCCCACCGGCTGCATCTTCGCGACCTCTCCGAGTCAGACAACCTGCGCATCTACGGCAACTGCGCCCGCCTCCACGGCCACACTTACCGGCTACAGGTCCAGCTTGCCGGACGGCCGGACGAAACGGGCATGATCCTGCATTTCGGGGAACTCAAGGGCATTGTCCAGCGGAAGGTGCTGAGCCGCTACGACCATGCCGACCTGAGCGACCTTCCCGAATATCACGACCTGCCTGCCACGGCCGAAAACATGGCCGAGCATATCTTCAGGACCCTTGACTGCGCCCTGGTTTCCGACCGTTTCCGGCTTGAGCAGGTCACGGTTTACGAAACCCAGACCGCCTGGGCGACCCGGTCCCGGGATGGAGGCGAACATGCTTGAGGTGAGCGAAATATTCGTCTCCCTGCAGGGCGAAGGGCCGTTTGCGGGCCGCCCTGCCGTCTTTGTCCGCCTGGCAGGCTGCGTGCCGCCCTTCTGCGAGTGGTGCGACACTCCGCAAGCCCTCGGCAGCGGCCGCCGCATGCGCGTGGATGACATCGAAGACGAAATTGCCCGGCATCCTCGGGCACTTGTGGTCATCACCGGGGGTGAACCCTTTCTGCAGTGGGACACTGGGCTTGCGCGACTGGTCCGCGCGCTTGGCGATTCCAGCCGTCAGGTGCAGTACGAAACCAGCGGCAAGGCGGGCATCCCGGCGGATCACGGAGGTTTCGTGGTCTGTTCGCCCAAGCCACTCCACGCACCTGTGCTTGATCCGGATGCCGTATCCCGGGCGGACGCCTTCAAATTCGTGGTCGAGGAGGACATCACCCCTGTGCTCGACTTCATCGCCGCTCATGGCATCGATGCCCGCAAGGTCTGGCTCATGCCTCTTGGGGCCGTCCGGCAGGACCAGATGCGGCGCATGCCCCCTGTCTGGGAGTTGTGCGTGCGCCACGGCTTCAATTTCTCTGCGCGCCTGCATGTTCTGACATTCAACGACAAAAGAGGTGTTTGATGGATGCGGTGATCGTCCTCTCCGGCGGCATGGATTCCGCCGTCCTTCTGGCCCATGAAATTTCCATGGGAACGCGGGTCGCGGCGCTGAGTTTCGACTACGGTTCCAAGCACAATCCGCGCGAACTGCCCATGGCGCGGGAGATCTGCGCACGCCTGAACGTGGGGCACAAGGTCGTCGGGCTGCCGTTCATCAATGAACTGTTCGCCTCGTCCCTGCTTCAGTCCGGCGAAGCCATTCCGGAAGGCGCCTACGACGCGGACTCGATGAAGAGCACCGTGGTCCCGTTCCGCAACGGCATCCTCATCGCCATCGCCGTGGGCTACGCCGAATCCGTCGGAGCCTCCCGCGTGCTCATCGGGTCACATTCAGGGGATCATCACATTTATCCCGACTGCCGTCCCGAGTTCAACGCAGCCATCGATGAGGCCGCAAGGCTGGGGACGGACGACGCGGTGCGTGTGGCATTCCCGTTTGCATCGATGGACAAACGCGAAATCGGCGACCTGGGACGAACCCTGGGCGTAGATTTCGCCCGGACCTGGACCTGTTACAAGGGCGGGGAACTGCACTGCGGGACCTGCGGCGCCTGCGATGAACGCAAATTCGCCCTGCGTCACGACCAGGGCCTCGATCCGACGCGATACCTGAAATAAGGAAGAGACAATAATGCCACATTCAAGCCGCATGGTTCTCGGCAGGCAGGTGGATTACAGCCGGCACTACGACCCGGACCAGCTCTGCCCCATCCCCCGCTCCCTCGGGCGCGGGGCCGCCGGCATCGAAGGCGCGGAAACTTTCGGCCATGGCGAGGACATATGGAACATCTTCGAGCTCTCCTGGCTGAACGCGTCAGGGAAGCCGCTGGTGGCCATGGCCGAAGTGCGGGTGCCGTGGAATTCGCCCTGCCTGATCGAATCGAAATCACTCAAGCTCTATTGCAACTCATTCAACATGACCGCCCTTGAAAGCGCTGACGAACTTCGCCGGACCATGACACGCGACCTCTCGCGGGCCGCCGGGGCGGATGTGACGGTGCGGATCATCGCCGCTGAAGAGTTCTCGCAATGCACGCTGGCCGAGCCCGAAGGGACATGCATCGACGGGCTGGACATCACGGGCTTCACCTATGAACCCGACGCGGCCCTGCTCGGAACCGCGTCAGACCCTGCGCGCGAAACCCTCTTCACCCGGCTGTTCCGCTCCTGCTGCCCGGTGACCGGCCAGCCCGACTGGGCCACGCTGCGCATCACCTATGCCGGTCCGCGCATCCTGCACGACGGCCTGCTGCGCTACCTGGTCTCGTACCGGGAACATCAGGGGTTTCACGAAGCCTGCGTGGAGAAGATTCATACCGACATCCACCGACGCTGCGGCGCGCAGGAGCTTGAGGTCAGCGCGCGCTTCACCCGGCGCGGCGGACTGGACATAAATCCCGTCCGTTCGACCCACCCCGGCCCGTGGCCGAATCCGCGCGATCCGAGGCAATAAAAGACGCCCGTGCCAGACACCGGCTTTTCATCCGATCCCGAAATCATTGCACACTGCCTGATCCGCGAATCGACCCTCGCGGATCAGGCCCCCTAACCCGCCGAAAGTTCAGAGTTTGCGGCACATTTGGGCCCGGCATTGCCAAATATTCCCCCCCGCGCTATGGTTTCGTAAACCAGCAAATTCCAATTACATCACCACGCGCAGCCACATTTCCGCACCGCCCTTTTGCTCATCCCTTTGCGCAAGCCTGGTTGCAGGCAGTTTTTCTCACTGGTCCTTCCACTTTTTTTCACGGAGGTCGGCATGACACGACAATTGTCTTTCAAAGCGCAGCAGCGTGAGGTGGAGCCGCATTTTCGAAGCCAGATCGACGCGGCCGAGTCAACGGAAGACGTGAAGAAATTTTATGAACGAACAATCTTTGATTTCCTGAACAAGGCCGTCGGGGATCAGATTGAAATCAAACCCGGTGATGTGGTGCTCGATCCTGAAGAAAAACAGGGCTATCAGGTCAGCCAAAGATTGCGGGAAGACGATGGCTTCAAAAGACTGCACGAGGAATCCGATTTACCCGCCATCATGCTGCTGTTGACCGAGAGGGCCCTGAACCGGCACAAACATCTGGTCACCAAGCAACCGGACAAGACCGAACTAAAAATATTCCAGGTTCCGGGGCCGCGCAGAAACTGATCGCCATGACGATCCGTGCGAACCGAACCGCAAGCGCCGTAGATGTCAGGCGCTCTTTCCTTGAACCGGCGTTACAAGCGGACACGCCATAACCGGGAGCGATCATGCGACGAGCGATCAAAACCATTTACAAGGGAGAACCCGTGACCGAAGGAGCGGGAGTCAAGCTGCGACGGGTTTTCGGCTATTACGAAGCCCCCGATTTCGACCCCTTCCTCATGTTCGACGACTTCAGGTCCGACAGGCCCGAGGATTTCAAACGCGGTTTCCCCTGGCATCCGCACCGGGGCATCGAGACCATCACCTATGTCATCAAGGGAGATGTCGAACACGGAGACAGCATGGGAAACACGGGCGTGATCTCCAGCGGCGACGTGCAATGGATGACCGCGGGCTCCGGCATTGTCCATCAGGAGATGCCCAAAGGCGACGCAAACGGCTCCATGCACGGCTTTCAACTCTGGGCCAATCTGCCGGCGGCCGAAAAAATGATGGTTCCGCGCTACCGTGGACTGACCGCCGCGCAGATCCCCCAGACCACCCTTGACGACGGCACGCTGGTCAAGGTGATCGCTGGCCACGTCGAGGGCGTGCACGGCCCCATGGACGACATAGTCATCCAGCCAAAGTATCTGGATTGCTCCGTTCCCGCCGGAATCGGATTCACCCACGCTCTGCCCGGCGACCACACCGCCTTCATTTACGTCATCGAAGGCGCGGGCGCGGTGGAAGGCCAAGCGGTGACCAACCGCGACCTGGTCCTCTTCGGGCCCGGGGACTCGCTGGCCGTCAAGGCAGGCCCGGAAGGCATCCGTTTCCTGCTGATCAGCGGGCGCCCTTTGGGCGAACCCATCGCCTGGCGCGGTCCCATCGTCATGAACACCAAGGCCGAACTCGACCTTGCCTTCAAGGAATACCACGAAGGCACCTTCATCAAGCACCCCGTCAACCAGCCCCTCTAAAAAGCGTGCGGGCCCGGAAAGTACGGGTCTGCACGTTTTTTATCACCCGCATTGATGCGCCTCTGCCTGTTGATTTCCGAAGCAGTCGACCTGAAGCGATTCATTTTTGCTCAAACGTTGCCAAAGGACGCCCGGAGAGTTATGTTTTTACCAAACATCGCCTGATCAACTTCCGACAGTTCAATCCGCGATACCACCACTTTTCCTCGCTTGATACAGACGATGTGATTTTGCCTTGCATGGAGGACAAAAGAAACCTGTATAAAAGGAGGATGAAAGCATGAAGATCCTGGCGGCTCTCGATCAATCGACCTACGCAACTCTGGTGCTCAAGAAGGCAATGGAAACCGCGGCCAAGGAAAACGCGGAACTTACGACCCTGACCATTTCCACCGCGCCCTTCAACAACCTGTATCTTGGAGAAATTTCAGGGGAATTTCAGGAAAAGATTCGCCAAGGCGTTCAGGAAACCGTGCAGCGTATCAAGGATCAGGCCAAGGCCGCCGACGCCAAGGTGAATGTCGTGGTGCAGGAGAGCCCGTCTCCGGCCGACGCCATCGTCGAATATGCCGAGAAGAACGGAATCGACCTCATAATCATCGGCAACAAGGGCGCGGGAGCGGTTGAACGGTTCCTCATCGGCAGCGTCTCAAGCAAGGTTGTTTCGCATTCCCCATGCTCGGTCATGGTGATCAAGAAGTAAGCAGGACATGCGTGACCCCGGGCGCAGACCGGAACGTCACCACGTCAAAAAGCCCGATCAGATCGGGCTTTTTGACGTGTACCGGCGCTTGCTGCGCCGAATCGGAAAGGGATGCTGAAAATCAACGCACCAGGGCATGCAATGCCTTCAAGATACCGTCCCGATTGATGCCCAGTCTGGCCCGCAGTTCCTTCTGACTGCCATGCTCGACGAAACGGTCGGGAACGCCAAGGCGTCTCACGCGCAGGTTTGAAAGCGCGTCGTGATCGGCCAAAAGCTCAAGCACGGCGGAACCGAATCCTCCGGGCAAGGCGTTCTCCTCGACCAGAAGCATGAAAGGCTGCGATGCGGCCAAGGCCAGAAGTTGCTCTGCGGGCAGGGGTTTGACGAAGCGGGCGTTGAACACGGCCACGTCCTTGCCCGTCTCCTCGCACAGCATGCGCGCCGCTTCCAGCGCGGGGCTGACGCGGCTGCCGAGCGCCACGACGACTCCGTCCGTGCCCTCGCGCAGCAGCTCCCCCTGTCCGATGGGCAGGATCGTCGGCGTCTGTGCCAGAGGCGCGCCTTCGCCCACTCCGCGCGGGTAACGCAGGGCCACGGGGCCGTCAAAAGCCAGGGCCGTGGCCAGCATGTGCTGCAGTTCGGGTTCATTGCGCGGGGCCATGACCACCAGGTTGGGGATGTGACGCAAGAAGGACAGATCGTAAACACCGTGATGGGTGGCTCCGTCCTCCCCCACCAGACCGCCCCGGTCCAGGCAAAGGGTCACGTTCAGATTTTGCAGACAGACGTCGTGCACGATCTGATCGTAGGAGCGCTGCATGAAGGTCGAATAGATGGCGACCACAGGCTTCATGCCTTGGGAGGCGAGGCCGGCGGCAAAGGTCACGGCGTGCTGTTCGCAGATGCCGACGTCGAAAAAGCGTTCCGGATATTTATCCGCGAAGCAGCTCACTCCGGTGCCTTCAGGCATGGCGGCGGTGATGGCCACGACGCGCTCGTCCTCCTCGGCCAGCGTGCACAGCGTGGAACCGAAAACCTCGGTGTAGCTCGGCAGTGCGCAGGCATCGAACTTTCGGGCCGCGCCGGTCTCGGGCTCGAAACAGCCCACGCCGTGATAAAAGGTCGGGTTGGTTTCGGCAGGCGCGTAGCCCTTGCCCTTTTTGGTCAGGACATGAACCAGAATCGGTCCCTCAAGCTCCCTGGTCTGCTGGAACACGTTGGTCAGCATGCGCATGTCGTGCCCCTGCAAGGGACCGATATACGTGAAGCGAAAAGCCTCGAAAAGCATGCCCGGCGTAAAGAAGCTCTTCAGGGAATCCTCGCTGCGACGGGCGTATTCGGCGATATCGTCGCCAATCTTCGGGATCTGGCGCATGATGCTCTCGGCTTCCTTTTTGAACCGCTGCACCCAGCGCTTGGACAGCTTCCGACTGAGGAATGACGACAGCGCCCCGACATTGCGCGAAATGGACATCTCGTTGTCGTTCAGCACCACCACCAGATCCTTGCCCAGTCCGCCGGCCTGATTGAGGCCTTCGTAAGCGAGCCCGGCGGTCATGGAGCCGTCGCCGATGACGGCCACGACCTTGTGGTCCTGATGAGCCAGGTCGCGGGCTGCGGCCATACCCAGGGCGGCGGAGATGGAGGTCGAGGAGTGGCCCACGCCGAAGTGGTCGTAAGGGCTTTCGCAGGTGCGGGGAAAACCGCTGATGCCGTCCAACTGGCGCAGGGTGTGGAAACGATCCAGGCGGCCGGTCAGGAGTTTGTAGGCATAGGCCTGATGACCCACGTCCCAGACGATGCGATCGCGGGCGGGGTTGAAGACGCGCAAAAGCGCCATGGTCAGTTCCACCACGCCAAGGGACGGGGCCAGATGCCCACCCGTGGCGGACACAGTCTGAATGATCATGCGGCGAATCTCTTCGCCAAGCCTGGTCAGTTCCTTTTCATCCAGGGTCTGCACATCGCCGGGACTCTTGATGGCGGCCAGAGTGGGAAAAAGTTCCTGCAGGATTTGCTCAGTCATTTATGCTCCTAATGCGTTCGATCCAAAATATAGAGGCCGACGGCCCGCAGAAAATCGGCGCGGGGGTGTGAAAACCCGGACAGCGCGGCCAAGGCCTGATCCACGCTCTGCCTAGCCAGAACCCGGCTCTGGTCGATGCCGAGCAGGGCCGGATAGGTCGACTTGCCCTGGGCCTCATCGCTGCCCACGGGCTTGCCGAGGGCAGCCTCGTCCCCGATCACGTCCAGAATGTCGTCCGTAACCTGAAAAGCCAGCCCGATGGCCCGGCCGTATTCCGAGGCCAAGGCCTGATCGGAATCGCCTCCGCCGCCGAGAATGCAGCCCGTGACACAGGAAGTCTCGATCAGCGCCCCGGTCTTCTTGGCATGCATCTCGCGCAATTGCGGCAGGCTTGCAGATTTGCCGGTCAGGCCCATGTCCAAAACCTGGCCGCCGACCATGCCACGCGGACCGGCAGCAGTCGAGAGGTGAAAAATGGCCTTGAGAATCCTGTCCGGTTGCAGCTCAAGCGACGAGGCCAGGGTGAAGGCCTCGGTCAGCAGGCCGTCTCCGGCCAGGATGGCCGTGGCTTCGTCGAACTGCTTGTGGTTGGAGGGCTTGCCCCGACGCAGGTCATCGTCGTCCATGGCCGGCAGGTCGTCATGAATGAGGGAATAGGTGTGGATGCACTCGATGGCGCAGGCGAAATCAAGCACCTTGTCCGCGCGGCCCCCGACCAGTTCCGCCCAGGCCAGACAGAGCACGGGACGCAAACGCTTGCCCCCGGCCATGAGCGAATAGTCCATGGAGGCGGCCAGACGCTCGGGAGTCAGACCGTCGCTGAAAATCGTGGCCAGGCGGGATTCCACCAAGGCGCCCAGGGCCCCCAGTTCGACCTTCATTTCTCGCGAATTCATGCCTCGTCTCCCGGAACACCGGACTCAGCCGGGGGCTCCTGGCCGGCGCTCTCCACGATGATGCGGGCCTGCTCAAGTTCCGCGCCGCACTCCCTGGAGAGACGCACGCCTTCCTGAAAGAGCTTCACCCCCTGCTCAAGAGGCAGGTCTCCGCCTTCAAGCAGCGCCGTGATCTCCTTGACCCGCTCCAGCCGCTTTTCGAAAGATTGCTGTGTCTTAGCCATGTCTTGCCTTATTATTGGACAGAATTTGCGAAAAAAAGAGCCGCCGGGTCCATTGCCAGATCGAGCACATAAAGCCCCAGGTGCAGATGCGGCCCGGTGACCCGGCCGGTCTGACCCGCCAGCCCGACGACATCCCCGGCCTCGACCATGTCGCCCTGCCTGACCTTGAACTCGTCCAGATGCATGTAGACCGTGAACACGCCCAGACCGTGATCAAGAAAAACAGAACGCCCGCCATAATAATGATCCGCGGCCAGCACGATCCGCCCGGGCGCGGCGGCCCGCACGGGGTCTCCCAGCGCGGCCCGCAGATCGAGGCCACGGTGAGGATTGCGCTCCAGATCGTTGAAGAATCGCTTCAGGCCGTAGGCGCTGCTGACTTCGCCCGGAACGGGACGCATGAACGGCAGGACCAGATGGTTGTCCGGCGAAACCGTGCCAAGGATCGCACGCACCTCGGCATTTTCCCGCGCGATGCGCTCCTGCACCGCCGCCGGAGGGCTGGCCATTTCCGTCGGCACGGTCAGGCGCTGCTCGGGAAATTCACGATCCTCGATCAGAATCGAAGTCTGTACGGCCAGAGGATCGTGCCCCAGCTTGAGAATGCGCAGAGTCTCGGTGCCGGGTTTGGACTTCAGGACATCCGTGCCGAGCAGGAATTCCACGCTCGACTTCCCGGCCCCCGGTACTTGCAGCGTCTTCCCGGCCCACTCCACGCGGAGCCTGTCCAAAGGCGCGTCGGACTCGACCCTGACCACGAACGGCAGGCCGATGCCGATGACCTCCGGGCATTCCAGACGAAGCTGCGCGGCGTGCAGGGCGCCACCCTGCAGGACCGGAAAGGTCATGAACGCAAGCATGAAAAAAAGAACGCGTCGCAACATCATGGCAGCACCTCCGCTGAAAATTCCCCGTCCGCGACCTGTACGCGGATTTGATCCCCCGCCCGCACATCCTCCCGCGAACGCACAAAACCGCCCGATCCCCGAACCAGAGCGTAGCCTCGCGCCAGCGGAGCAGCCGGGTCAAGAGCGGCGAGACGGCCCTCAAACCCGCGCAGGGCCTCCAGGCGGATGCGCACAAAACGTGCTCCGGCCTGCTCCAGGGCCGCGTCGGCGCGATCCAGATCGGAACGCAGGGACAGCATCGCGGCCGGACCAAAAGAACGATGCAAGCGATCCTCCAGACGCGCCAGGGTCGTGGCGCGACTTTCGAGCTGTGTCCGGGCGGCCTGGCGCAGGCGGTCCTGAAGCCGTTCCAGCTCAAAGCCCCAGCGCTCGATGCGCCTGGCCGGAGAATGCCAGTTCAGCCCCTGCGTCTGCTGTTGCAGGTTCCGCTCGCGCACGTCCAGCAAACGGCCCATGCCACGGGTCAAGGCCAGAAAAATCTCGTCGGCCTGCTGACGCAGTACGCCGCGCTCCGTCCACAAAAGCTGCGCCGCGTGAGAGGGCGTAGCCGCGCGCTGATCCGCCACCATGTCCGCGATGGTCGTGTCCACCTCATGCCCGACCCCGCAGACCACGGGCAGGCGCGAGCGGAAGATGGCCTCGGCCACGGGTTCGGTGTTGAAGGCCCACAGATCCTCAAGAGAGCCGCCGCCGCGAATGAGCACGATGACCTCGGCCCAGCCGTCACGGTCGGCGCGGTCCAGGGCCGCGGAAATCTGGGCCGAAGCGCTCTCGCCCTGCACCAGGCTAGGATACACCCGAATGGTGGCGCCGTACCCCCGCTCACCGGCTATACGCAAAAAATCCTGCAAGGCCGCGCCCTGGGGAGCCGTGACCACGGCGACCCGACGCGGGTTGCGCGGCGGGCTCATCTTGCGGTCCGGATCGAAATACCCCTTGGCTGCCAGCTTGGCCTTCATGGCCTCGAAGGCCACGGCCAGCTCACCCAGACCCTGCCCCTGCACAAGCTCCGCCACCAGCTGATAGGCCCCGCGCGGCGGATAGACGTTCATGCGCCCGGCCACGAGCACTTCCTGCCCATCGCCAAGCTGAAAAGGCTCCCCGCTCTCAACCTCTCCGGTGACAGGATTGACCCGCTCACCGCCATCAGCGACACCCTTGGGCTGAGCCCCCTTGAACCAGACCACGCTCAAGGTGGCGTCATCGTCCTTCAAGGAAAAATACACATGCCCGGACGGAGGCCTGGAAAGGTTCGAAACCTGCCCACGCACCCAAACGAACGGAAATTCGCCCTCAAGGACATCCTTGACGGCTTGGGTGAGGGTACGGACGGAGAATATGTGCATGGACGGCTTCTTTTATTCGCTATGCCGCGCCTGCGCGGCCTGAGTTTCTCGATCCAGCTCCCGGCGCAGTTCCTCTTCGCTGAAAAACACCAACCGACAATGTCTCCAACTCAATTCGGAACGCACTGCGTCCCAATTTGGGTAAGACATCCTTGATGGCCTGAGTCAGGATACGGAAGAATAAAATGTGCATGGAGCTTCGTGCATCGATACAATTGGTTGCGAGCATAGTTCGTGAGCGGGAATCCGCAGCAGCTTTCCGTCCTTAACCAGCACAAGATGGGTACCCGTCCGAATGGCCGTTTCACGGGCCAGCATGGAAGCGCGCCGCAACGCGTTGAATGACGCGCGCAAAACCTCATCCTTGGCTTCAGTAATATCAGGTGTTGTCATTCGTTTTCTTCTCATGCAATCACGACAGACTCGGCTCCCAAATTATCAAAGTTGACCCAAGAGCAGACCCTTTTTTATGAATTTCCTCAAAATTGCGGAGACCCGCGGCAAAACGATTCCGAATCGCCAGTTCGGAAACGTTTTGATCATTTGCTGCGTAAAAGATGATGGTTTTGAGCATCCAAGGCAATTCTCTCACCAACGCCGAGAGATTATCGCCATCGTAATACGTTTCATAAAACTTCATCATACGCCAAGGTTCTTATCAGCAAAATTTTATGATTTAGTTTCAGAGGTTATCCAAGTCTCGCGCTTGCCGCTGCCACGTGTCCCGCCAAAGATGTGACAAAAGTCTTAAGTCCTGTCATTTCCGAAAGTTCAACAAATTCGCCGGAGCTTGCGGCATGACACGCAGAAGCGAGCACCGTGGCGGTGGTGTACAATTGCTCCCGCACCAATTTTCCACACAGCAAGTTATAACGATCAAGATACGATGTGTGTTTGAATTCCTCAAACACGGAAAAATGCGGAGAACTGTCCTTAACTAATGATCGAGATCCCGTGACATCCTCAACCATCATCATCCAACCGACGAACGGGCGCGGCTGGTTTCCGAAAGCACCTTCCCTGTAGGCCGTCCAAAAATCATGAGCGGTTCCGATAGCTTCCTCGGCTCGATTGTTGAAATTGTTACCAAAGGACGGCCCAACTTGGCTTTTCAGTTCAATGGCGGCGATCAATTCGTCTTTATAAATAACCAGGAGATCCCAAAGTTTTGTTGGCCTGAAGTATCCCGGCAACGTCAGCATGGCCCGGTTCTGGTGAATCTCAGCGTGAGAGAGACCGTTTGCCTTGATGATGTCGAGCACCAACGCCAAAAACCCGTCCATGTTCTTGCCGGCGGTAACGCAAGCTCTCTCACCTTGATCGACTTTTCCGGTCTGAATCTGTTTTAATTTCGCGGCTTCCCGCGAGCCCCAAAAAGCCTTTACAGCCTCACCAGCTTTGCGCTCGTAATCAACAAGATCAAGTGTCATTCAATCTCCATTGCCACCGAGGGCGGATCGTTCTTCAGTGTTCAAACCGTACAGCCTGAAGACGGCCTTATCACATGCCGAAATATCACGCTTAATGGCGGCATTTTTGAGTTCGTCACGCAATGAATCTGAAACATCTGCCCACATGGGAATACGAATACGTCGCAGATACTGAGCCTGAAATCTCAGGTAACCACCTCGCATTTTCGTTGAATAGGTAGCAACGAAAAGGCGGGTCAGCGATGAAAGAAGCACCGCTTGCAAGGCTCGCAAATCCCACTCCTCCGAGGTCACAAAATAAAGATTGTGATGCGGGTAGAATTTGCCTCCTTCGAAAACAATATGTGCCTCCCCCTTGATGTCTGGGACAAGAAGTTTCGGTTTGGATGCCAATGCGGGTATGATACGGTCAATGGTTCGGTACCAGTTCTGGGGAGCCTTCTGAGCACAATGGCGCTTGGCGATCAGCTCTTTTCGGTCTTCAAGATATTTCCGCAATCGAGGGAAGTCTCTTAGCTTAACCAGGCCTCCGCTCTCCTTGAAAGGGTTGATGACTCCCTGACCGCGCCACTTCACTTCCCCAGTGACGATGTCCTTGGTCATTACCAGAGGAAGTTTGCGATCCGGTTCAACGTCCAAGGATTCAAAGTCACCGATGAACGCCTTGTCCGCTCCCGTAGCCACGCCAATGCCCACAACGCAACCAGCCTCTTCCAGCGTCGGAAAACGTTTTTCAAGACGCCGAATCAAGGCCATCTGGTCCGAAGATTCCAGCAACCAGGGCTCAGCCCCATTCGTCACCCGCGCCAGCTCACGCACGGTCTGCGACCCTTTTACAAGCGTCTGCGCTTTCAATTCATCGGCCAGCATGTGGAGCACTGCGGGGTTGATGGCCGGACGATGCGCTATCCGCGTCGGACCGGGAACCTCCCGACTGATGACGGTTATGGCAGGATACGCAATCACCTCGGAGTGGAATGCCGGAGTGTCCACCATGTCCACGTACATTTTGAGATGGAAGTGTCCGGCGACAAAACTGCGCAACGGGCCGCCGTAACGGTTTTTCATCCAGCGGTCGGAACAGATGAACCCAAGATGCCCTTTTGGGGCGAGCAAGGACAGGGACCGTTCTATAAAAGGAATGTAAAGGTCGGCCCGGTCGTACATGGTGTGATACCGATTACGGTACTGGCTCAGAAGCGCGGCGGGAATCAGTTCCTGCCGAACATAGGGAGGGTTACCGACAACATAATCGAACCGACCATCCAAAGAAGTCAGCAAAAAATCATCCTGCACAAGCCACGAATTCGCCAGTTCAGTTGCGGCCTTAGCAGTGATGCCTTCCCTCGCAAGAAAAGACACGACAGCGGCATGAGTTGAAATAAAAGTATGTCGATGCAACTCAACGGCGCGTATGGCGTCACGTAAATCCTCAACCGGCGAACCCGAAACGTTCAAGTTTCTCCACGAATCAAGAAGCCGACCAATGGCGGGCAACAAAAAATCTCCCGCTCCAAAAGAAGGCTCCAAAAGCCGCTTCGAGTAAAGCGGCTGATCTTCGGTATAGCCCGCCAAGTCGAGGACAAAATCAACGACCTCGGAACGCGTGAATACGGCGCCACGCGAGTCGATGCATGCAGCGGTAGACATGTGCTCAATGGCGGCATTGACACCAATAGAATGGGGAACGCGCAGATCGTTCAGCAAGTCAAAAGCTAGTTGCCGTGTCGCCAAGTGGATAATCCCTTACAATTATGGGTGTACGTTAGACACATGCACTCGCCGTCAAGGACATCCTTGACGGCCTGGGTGAGGGTGCGGACGGAAAAGATGTGCATAAGATTCAAAATTTATTTATTTGCGAACTGAGTTCATCGATAGGAATCCGCAACAACTCTCAATCCTTTGCCAACACCATAAATTTGCCCTTTTGAATAACGATATCAGGAGGCAATCGGAAAGCTCGCTGCAACGCGAGGAGCGGCGAACTAATAAGCACATCCTTGACTTCGCTAATATCCGCGACTGAAAAATCAATAAATATTATCTTCTTCAAACTCAGATTTATCATAATTCAATTCAAGACTTGAAAAATCTAATCGATCAAGAGCAAATCTTCTACACGTAGGGCAACATAATCTTCCGAAAGACTCAAACATTTTAGCAAGAACATCTGTACAATTACCATACCCATCAACAGTGTTATCATACCACTTAACGGTAATAACCTTCATTTTTTTTGACATATAATTTTCATTTTCTTTGTCATCAATCTGTATTTCAAAACCTAAACATTCAATATTAGAGAGTAATACTAATATTTTTTTAATGAAAACCCTGCTATTTTTTGAATATATTTTGCATTTATATGAATATTATCAGGAAATTCACCTGGGCATCCATTTAAAAAAACATCATACAATAATCTTCTTTCTTCCAATGTTGTCATCTTTAGCGATTCAAAAATTTGAGATGCGATACTGCATACTACATTTTTTTCATAACTGCTATTTGCTTCCAGTTCGCTATATAAAACATTTGGATTGACTGGAAAGTAGCTAACTTTAACTGGACAAACTATTTTCTCTATAATCAAGTAAGCAAATTCTTCGGGAGTCTTTTTTTTAAGGTCAATGTATCCAATAGTATCTCTTAATCCTGGTATTTCAGTATTATCAAAGCGCGCTGGCAATATATACTCAGAATTTTCACGAAATGCACGTTCCTGCGCGTTTCTTCGCTCGTGATTTGTCCACAATCTCTCTGAATAACTTTTTGATATAAATATCACACAATAGCGAGAAGATTTACTATAAATATTGGCAAAATGCTCGTACAAATCCTTTCCCCATAAACCAGCTTCTGCGAACTCATCATAAAAAATCCGAACACCACTATTCTTTAGTAAATTAGCAACATTCTGAACATAACCACGCTCATTCCCTGAAAATGAAAAACATACATCATATTGATACTGATGTTTGTTCAGAGAGTCATTATTCATATTATTATCCATTTAACAAGGAATCAGCCCAGACCAACTGTTATTGATTGGACTGATTCCTTAAACTCAGTTCGTTAACTCAGTCCCCACTCCTTCATCACTTCCTTGCGCCACTCCAGAACCGCATTCCTCCAGTCCGCCACGGGCAGTTCCCTCTTCTCGCCGGTCTTGCGGTTCTTGGCCTCGAGCACGCCCCGCTCCAGGCCCTTGCCGCCGATGACGATCTGCATGGGGGAACCCAGCAGGTCGGCCTCGTTGAACTTCACGCCAGGGCGTTCGTCGCGGTCGTCGAACAGGGTGTCGATGCCCTGGCCCTCCAGCCAATCGTGGATTTCGCGGCCCATGGTCATGACCTTTTCGTCCTTGGTGGACATGGCCAGGATATTGACTTCAAAGGGGGCGATGGACGGCGGGAAGATCATGCCGTTCGCGTCGTTGTTCTGTTCGATGCTGGCGGCCACCACGCGGCTCACGCCGATGCCGTAGCAACCCATGATGAGGACCTGCTCCTTGCCGTTCTCGTCCAGGAAGGTCGCATTCATGGACTTGGAATACTTGGTCCCGAGCTTGAAGACATGGCCGACCTCGATGCCCTTGGGCATGGTCAGGGAGCCGCCGCAGGCCGGGCAGGGGTCGTCCAGGGTGATGGAGCGCAGGTCCGCGTAGCCCATGGGCGCGGCGTCCGTGGACAGGGTGATGTCGCGACGCGGGTCAACGTGAACGAGGTGCGCGTCGGCGGCGTTAGCCCCGCAGACGAAATCCGTGCCCGCCGCGATCTCGTGGTCCGCGTAGATGGCGTCGACTTTCAGGCCCACAGGTCCGGCAAAGCCCACGGGCGCGCCGGTCCAGGCCACGACCTGTTCCGGGGTGGCCAGCTCGACGCTGGTCGCGCCGAGGAAGTTTTTCAGCTTCACGTCGTTGACCTCGCGGTCCCCGCGCAGCAGCACGGCCACGGACTTGCCGTCCACGTCAAAAAGCAGGGTCTTCATGACCTGGGTCGTGGCCACGGCCAGGAAACCGGCCACCTCTTCCACCGTGTGCTTGCCCGGAGTGGCCACCTGCTCATACGCGGCGCAGGTCTGCGTGCACATGGGCAGGGGCTTCGTTTCGGCCTTCTCAAGGTTGGCGGCGTAGGAACAGGACGTGCACACGGCCAAGGTGTCCTCGCCCGTGTCGGCCAGGACCATGAACTCGTGCGAAAAACTGCCGCCGATGGCGCCCGAGTCGGCGCTAACGGCGCGGAACTCCAGGCCCAGTCGGGTGAAGATGCGCTCGTAGGCGTCGTACATGGCCTGGTAGCTCGCGTTCACGCCCTCGTCGTCCTTGTCGAAGGAGTAGGCGTCCTTCATGATAAACTCGCGGCCGCGCATGAGGCCGAAGCGCGGGCGGATCTCGTCACGGAACTTGGTCTGGATCTGGTACAGGTTGATGGGCAGCTGCCGGTAGGAGCGGACCTCGCCGCGGACCAGGTCGGTGATGACCTCTTCGTGCGTGGGTCCGAGGCAGTAGTCGCGGCCGTGACGGTCTTTCAGGCGCAGGAGCTCCTTACCGTAGAAATCCCAGCGCCCGCTCTCCTGCCACAGGTCTGCCGGCTGCACCATGGGCATGGAGATCTCCTGGGCCCCGGCCCGGTTCATCTCCTCGCGCACAATGTTCGCGACCTTGTTGATGGCGCGAAGGCCCAGCGGCATGTAGGTGTAGATGCCGCTGGTCAGCTTGCGGATCATGCCCGCGCGCAGCAGAAGCTTGTGGCTGACGACCTCGGCCTCGGCCGGGGTTTCCTTGAGGGTGGGGGCGTAGAATTTACTGAACAGCATGAAATGTCTCCTCGATGGAATATGAGTAAATTAATGAATTACTGAATAGAATATGGTCTGTTTCGACTCAGATTCCTTGCCCACTGCCAAGCCCGTCCAATTCCGCTTCAATCTCTTCCACGGTAGGCAATGCGGACTTGAAGTTCTCCGGCAATGACCGAGTCAATTCGTATTCGGAAATACCAATAGGCTTGTGCATGTCGCGCAACGTGTATTCCGCCAGGATCCTGTCTTTGGTCTGACACAGAATCAAGCCAATGGTTAGGTTGTCGCTTTCGTTTCTGAGTTGGTCATCTACCACGGAACAATAAAAATTCATTTTCCCGGCGTACTCGGGTTTGAAGTCGCCCTTCTTCAGTTCAATCACGATGAAGCAACGCAGCTTCAAGTGGTAAAACAGCAGATCAAGATAAAAATCCCGGTTGCTTATCGCCAAATGATACTGGCGTCCGACAAACGCAAAACCCGCCCCCAGTTCAAGAAGAAATTTCTCCAGATGCCGGACAAGACTGGTTTCCAGTTCCCGTTCGTGAAACGGTTCCTCGATAGTCAAAAAATCGAAGAGGTAAGGATCCTTGAGAAGTCGCTGCGCCAGATCAGCATGGATGGCCGGCAAGGTCGCGGTGAAGTTTGTGACTGCGCTGCCCTGACGCTTGTGTGCCTGCCCCCTGATCTGGGCCATAAGCGCATCCCGACTCCAGCCCTGCTCCAGTGCCCGCCACGCATACCATGCCCGAACGGACGGATCCTTGACCTTCTCCAAGAGGGTTATGTGATGAAACCACGGCAGCCCCAATATGACGGCAAGGGGCATTTCCGATTGTGCAGCAACCTGCTGCACAATCGGTCCTCGATCATCGCCCTCTGCGAAAAGTGCAGCAGGCTGCTGCACAATTGCCAGCGAAGAAAGAAAGCCATCCTCCAAATCCGTACCATATTCTCGAGCGAAACGAATCATGTACTTCAAATTTCGTTCAGAAAATCCCTTAACTTCGGGTAGTTCATTTTTCAAATCCGCAGCAAGCCGAGGAATGACGCCAGCCCCCCACCCCTCTTCAACTTGACGATTATGGATCATCCGCCCGATGTCCCAATACATGGCTATCATCTCCGCGTTAGCCGAAAGCGCCGCTTTCGCCTGCGCCGAGCGGATGCGAGACTTGATCTTTCCCAAAAGGGAACCGTATTCGACAAGTCTGGTACTCAACGGCCCTCCCCCACCGCCTGCTCCGCAAGCCTCTCCGCAAGCTCCAGCAAGCCGGTGCCGCGCACGAGGCCGTCGGTGAAGCGCCAGGGAATGCCGGAAAAGCCGGTCTGGGCTCCGGCCAGGGCGCCCGTCAGGATGGCGCGGGCCTGATTCTGCCCGCCGCCGTTCACGGCGTGCAGCACGGCGGATTCGAAATCGTCACGGAAGCGCGCCGCCAGATAGTACGCCGCGGGCAACTGATGGTAGATGGCGCAGGGCATGCCATAGATCAGCGAGACCTTCCAGGCCGGTTCGATGCGCACGTCCGGGTCCGCGGCCGCGGCGGCCATGTAGGCCGGGGACAGGAGCGCGTCCGGCGAGGCGAAACGCCCGGCGCGTGGCGGGTCGGGGTCGCCGGGCCGTGGGGGCTGGAGGTTCTCGCGGGTCACGGCGTGGAACGGCAGCGCCCCGCTCTTGACCAGCTTCATGAGCCGGTCCGAAATGTTCGCGTCCAGGGCATGCCCCTGCACCAGTTGCCCGAGCACGGCGCCGTAAGCCACGGTCAGGGACAGGACCAGGTCGTCGGCCTGGGTCAGGGCGGCGTTGCCGGCCACGGCCGTGGCGAGCTGCGCGGGATCGAGGGCGTAGCGCACGGCGATGGCCAGGGTGCGCTCGATGGCCTCGGTGGTGTCGGCCTGCCCCGCGGTCTGCCCCCATGGCAGCTTCTGCCTGACCCGCCGTCGCCAGGCTTCGCGGATGGACTGGCTGGTGTAGCCCCCCGGGCCGCTCACGGGCGTGCCGTCGAGCAGGGGAAAGAGCTCGTTGTCCATGCGCTGGCAGAAATCCTCGGCATCGTAGCCGCCGCGCTCCACCAGGGACGCCAGGGTCAGTTCGAGGATGAACCCCGCCTGGGACTGCTCGCCGGCCCGCAAACCGTCGTGATAGCGGCCGGGTCTGGGCTCGGTGTAGCCGTCGATCCAGTCTCCGTAGTCGCGCCGCAGGTCGTCCAGATTGTAGTACCAGTGCGGGCCGAGGGCCAGGGCGTCTCCGATGAAAGCCCCCATGACGGCCCCGATGGCACGGTCCTGAAAATCCTTACCAGGCATGTCTCACCTCCGAAAAGCAGGTAGTTGCACCAGTCGGCATAAGCGGGCACGCGTTCATGCTCCTGCCCGCCGCTCATCCAGAAATTTCTCCAGTTCCTCCATGAAGGCGGGCAGCAGTTCCGCCCTGCCCTTCACCTTGCGCACGACCTCGCCCTTGCGGAAGATGAGGCCCGAGTCCCGTCCTCCGGCCACTCCGATGTCGGCCTCGCGTGCCTCGCCGGGGCCGTTGACCACGCAGCCCATGACCGCAACGGTAAAGACTTCCTCCACTCCGCGCAGACGGTCCTCGACGGCGGAGGCCAACTCCATGAGCCCGATCTCGGTGCGGCCGCAGGTCGGACAGGACACGATCTCCGGCCCCCTGGCCCGCAGGCCCAGGGCGCGCAGGATCTCCCAGGCCACCAGCATCTCCTCCACCGGATCGGCGGTGAGCGACACCCGAAGCGTATCGCCGATACCCTCGGCCAGCAGAATCCCCAGCCCCACCGACGATTTGACCGCCCCGCGCATGGCCGTCCCGGCCTCGGTCACCCCGATGTGCAGCGGATAGTCCACTGTTTTGGCCATGAGACGATACGCGGCCACCGTGCCCAGCACACTTGATGATTTGAGCGAAATTTTGATAGCGTCAAATCCTCTCTCTTCAAGCAGGCGCACATGCTCAAGGGCGCTCTCGACCATGGCCGCCGGAGTCGGTCCACCGTATTTACGCAGCAGATCCTTGTCCACGGAACCGCTGTTCACGCCGATGCGGATGGGCACTCCGGCCGCGCGGGCCGCGTCCACCACGCGATCGACCTTGTTCGCGCCGCCGATGTTGCCGGGATTGATGCGTAGCCCCCGCACCCCCGCTTCCACGGCCTGCACGGCCAGGCGGGAGTCGAAGTGGATGTCCGCGATGAGCGGCACGGGCGTGGCGGCGCAGATTTTTTTCAGCGCCATGGATGCTTCAAGATCCAGCACGGCCAAGCGCACAATCTCACAACCGGCCGAGGCCAGGGCCGAAATCTGGGTCAGGGTCGCGTCCACGTCCCGGGTGTCCGTGTTGGTCATGGACTGCACGCGAACGGGATTGCCGCCGCCGATGCCCACGTCGCCCACAAACAGGCTGCGGGTCCTGGCGCGTGGGGCCGGGAGGGGCGTATCAGCAAAATGATCCGGACAATGATGCAAGGAGGGTTCTGGGGTTGTCATGGCCGGGAAGCGTAATGAATTTGACTCTCAAAGCCAAGGACGGGAAATCCGAAAATATCCCCCCGCTGTCAGCTAGGCGACAGACAGAAAATCGTGCAATGGTCTAGCATGCCCCAAGTGAACTGCCAAAGGATGGCATGACGGATTCCATCACCCCAAAGTCCGGCGAAAGGCCGCGAAACCACAAGGAGGACACGCATGGCCAAGGAAAGGGAAATCCAGGATTTGAGCCCCTGGGAAGACGCTCAGAAAATGATCGCCAAGGCCGGACGCGAGGGGGTAAACCTCATCTGGGACCGGCTGAAAGACCAGACGCCCCACTGCACCTTCTGCGAACAGGGCCTGACCTGCAGCAAATGCGTCATGGGCCCGTGCCGCATCAATCCCAACGGCGGGCCCAAGAAGAAATACGGCGTGTGCGGCGCCGACGGCGACCTGACCGTGGCCCGCAACTTCGGGCGTTTCGTGGCCGCCGGCGCGGCAGCGCACTCGGACCACGGACGCGACCTGCTGGAGACGCTGGCCGCCATCGGCGACGGCAAGACCACGGACTACGGCATCCGCGACGAGGCCAAGCTCGAACGCATCTGCACGGAACTGGGCATCGAGGTCGAAGGGCTTTCGGTGCGCGAACGGGCCAAGGCCCTGGCCGACCTTTTCTTCGAGGACTACGGCTGCCGCTCCCACAACGTGGCCTTCGGCGGCCGCGCCCCGCAGAAGCGCAAGGACATCTGGAAGCGCTTCGGCTGCACACCGCGCGGCATCGACCGCGAATGCGTGGAGATGCTCCACCGCACGCACATGGGCGTGGACTGCGACCCGGTCTCCATCTGCCTGCACGCCAGCCGCACGGCCCTGGCCGACGGCTGGGGCGGCTCCATGATCGCCACCGAGGTCTCGGACATCATCTTCGGCACGCCCAAACCCGTCAAATCCATGGTCAACCTGGGCGTCCTCAAGGAAGACCAGGTCAACATCCTGGTCCACGGCCACAGCCCCATCGTCTCGGAAATGATCCTGGCCGCGGCGCGCGAGCCCGAAATCCTGGCCAAGGCCAAAGAGGCAGGCGCGACCGGCATCAACATCGCGGGCCTGTGCTGCACGGGCAACGAACTGCTCATGCGCCAGGGCGTGCCCATGGCCGGCAACCACCTCATGACCGAGCTGGCCATCGTCACCGGCGCGGTGGAGATGGTCATCGTGGATTACCAGTGCATCATGCCGAGTCTGGTCAACGTGGCCGGCTGCTACCACACCAAATTCGTCTCCACCTCGGACAAGGCCAAGTTCCCCGGCGGCATCCACATGGAATTCCACTACAACAACGCCCGCGAAAAGGCGCGCGAGGCCGTGCTCATGGCCGTGGAGGCCTTCACCCGGCGCGACCCGGCCAAGGTCGAGATTCCGTCGAAGCCCATGTCCATCACATCGGGCTTCTCCAACGAGGCCATCTTGGGCGCCCTGGGCGGCACTCCCGAGCCGCTGATCCAGGCCCTGCAGGCCGGGAAGGTGCGCGGCGTGGTCGGCATCGTGGGCTGCAACAACCCCAAGCTCAAGCACGACCATGTGCACGTGAACCTGGCCCGGGAACTCATGAAACGCGATATCCTCGTACTGGCCACGGGCTGCGCCACGGTGGCCATGGGCAAGGCCGGGTTCCTGGAGCCCGAAGCGGCCTCGCAGGCCGGGGCGGGCTTGGCGGAAGTCTGCCGGGCGCTGGGCATCCCGCCGGTGCTGCACGTCGGCAGCTGCGTGGACAACTCCCGCATCCTGCATCTCTGCGCGGTGCTGGCCAACTACGCAGGCCTGGACATCAGCGACCTGCCCGTGGCGGCCAGCGCGCCCGAATGGTACTCCGAGAAGGCGGCGGCCATCGGCCTCTACGCCGTGGCCAGCGGCGTCTACACCCATCTGGGTCTGCCCCCGCACATCCTGGGCAGCTCCATGATCACGTCCCTGGCCCTGAAGGGGCTCGACGACGTCTTCGGCGCGTGCTTCGCCGTGGAATCCGGCCCCCTGCAGGCCGCGGAGCTGATCGACGAGCGCATCAAGGCCAAGCGCCTGGCGCTTGGCTGGTCGGCCTAGCACGGCAGCAACTGTCTCAAACGCACGCAAACGGGGGAGCTCTTGCTCCCCCATCCTCAAGGAGAATCGCATGAAAATCGCATTCGCGGGCAAGGGCGGCGTGGGCAAGACCACGCTCTGCGCCTGGCTGGGGGATTATCTGGCGAGGCAGGGGCACGACGTGCTGCTGGTGGACGCGGATACGGCGCTCAGCCTGGGTCAGGCCTGCGGACTTGAGGCCGAAGACCTGCCCGTGCCCCTATACGCACGCGAGGATCTGATCCGCGAGCGCATCGGCAGCGGCTACCTGAGCCTCAACCCCGACGTCTCCGATCTGCCCGAGGAACTGAGCGTGGATCTGCCGGTGCACAATGTCGGCGGGCCGCGTCCGGGCCGCAAGCGCCTTTTGACCATGGGCTCCATCACCGGCGCCGGGGACGGCTGCGCCTGTGCGGCCAACGCTCTGCTGAAATCCGTGCTGGCCCATCTGGTGCTGCAGGAGGAAAACTTCGTGCTGGTGGATCTGGAGGCCGGTGTGGAACATCTGGGGCGTGGCACCGTGGCCGGGGTCGATGCTCTGGTGGTGGTGAGCGAACCGAGTCGACGTTCCCTCGAAACGGCGGCCAGGGTTGGAGCGCTGGCCGGGGACCTGGGCCTTGCGCGGCAGGTGCTGGCGGTCAATCGCGGTATCGGCGAACCCGAGTTGCCCGCCATGACGGGGCTGCCAAAAAATGTGGTGCATCTGCCGATCCTGCCGAGCCTGGTCGACAGGCAACTGACCCAGGCCAGCGTCCTGAATCTGCCCGACGGAGCCCTTGTCGATGCCGTGTGCGCCCGGTTGCTCGCCGCAATGACTCAAGATACCTGAACGGCACATCCGGGCCCAGGCCCAAGGCGCTGGACACATGAACCGCAAACCAGCATGAATCCTTGACAAGCGAGGAGCATCCAGGCCGCATCCTTCGCCTGGATTCCCCTTTATCATGGATCAAAAGCCGGAGCCGCCCATGCGCCTGACCGAAATCACGCTGCTGCAAGACCTCCATCGCCCGGAGATGGCTCCCGTTCGCAAGCTCTTCAGCTCCCGGAAGTTTGCACGGGGGGCCCTGGTTTTCGAGCCCAGGGCCGGAGACCAGATCTTCATCGTGACCTCCGGGCGGGCCCGGGTGTACCTTGCCTACCGCGACAAGGAATTCACCATGGCCATGCTCGACGCCGGGGATGTCTACGCGACCCACACCCGGGCCTATGTGCAGGCCCTGGACGATCTGGAGATTCTCATTGCCAGCGTGTCCGAGGTCCGTCGCTATCTCGGCTCCATGCCGAGCTTCAACTCCGCCATGATCCACGTGCTGGGAGACCTTCTGTCCCACGCCATCTCCGTCATCGACACCCTGGCCTTCAAGGACGTTCGCAACCGGCTCATCGAATTTCTGGTCTACGAGGCGAGGCGTCTGCCGCGCTGCCGGGAGTGCCGCCACTGCGGCCAATGCGAGGATGGAGGTATGGTCTCCCTGGGTCTGAACACGGAGCAGATGGCGACCATCATCGGCTCCTCCCGCCAGACAGTGTCTTCACTGCTCAACGCCCTGGCCAAGGATGGCGTCATCCAGCTCAAGGGTCGCGGCGTCATCTGCATCCCCGACATCGCGGTGCTCGAGGCCTGTGCGGCGCTGGAGAACTGAGGCCCGGACATTCCGGTCCCCGTCCGGGGCGAACCGGGACGCGGCCGTCCTGCCGCACCCCGTCCCTCATGAAAAAGCCATGGATTCCCGCCTGCGCGGGAATGACATCGAGATGGCTCGAAGGGTCACACCCTAAAGTAACAACAGTCTCCTTCAGAGTGTTTCTTTTCCGCTCACCTGCCCAGCGCACAAGACCGAGCGTCCCGGTTCGTCCCGGGCGGGGTCGTCGACTGTCTGACTGAGCCAGGCATCGTTGGCTCAGGCGTTGCCCAGTGCGTTATCGCGGACTTCCGCATCACCACGCAACGCTTGAGCCGTACGAGGCCCGCGAAGGAGTTTCGACGGTCCCCGTCCGGGGCGAACCGGGACGCGGCCGCCCTGCCTCACCCCGCCCTTCATGAAAAAGCCATGGATTCCCGCCTGCGCGGGGATGACATCGAAATGGCTCGAAGGGTCACACCCTAAAGTAACAACAGTCTCCTTCAGAGTGTTTCTTTTCCGCTCACCTGCCCAGCGCACAAGACCGAGCGTCCCGGTTCGTCCCGGGCGGGGTCGTCGACTGTCTGACTGAGCCAGGCATCGTTGGCTCAGGCGTTGCCCAGTGCGTTATCGCGGACTTCCGCATCACCACGCAACGCTTGAGCCGTACGAGGCCCGCGAAGGAGTTTCGACGGTCCCCGTCCGGGGCGAACCGGGACGCGGCCGCCCTGCCGCACCCCGTCCCTCATGAAAAAGCCAGGGATTCCCGCCTGCGCGGGGATGACATCGAGATGGCTTGGAAGGTCACACCCTAAAAATATCCCAGGCTCCTGAGCTGCCCCATTCTCTCCTCCTTGGCCGAATCCCGCCCCGAGCGCTCCCCTCGGCCCGAGCGGACGGTGCAGGGCATGCAGCCCAGGGAGCGGTAGCCCTGGTCGTAGAGGCTGCACCACGGGACGGACTCGCGCACCATGAAGGTCCAGACATCAAGCTCCGTCCATTCCAGGATGGGCAGGGCCCGGACGTGATCGCCGTGATCCTCCAGCCATGGCCGGTCGGCCCGGTCCGGATTCTCATCGGCGCGCACACCCGTCAGCAGGGCCGGAATTCCGAGCCGCGTGACGGCGTCGTTCAGGGGACGGATCTTCAGGTCGCCGCAGCATTGCACCGGATCCACCGCAAGCGGATAGCGGACCAGATCGACATCGGGCCGCACGATATGCAGCTCGATGCCCCATTCGCCCGCCAACCGATCACGAAAAGCCAACACTTCCGGAAACTTGCAGCCCGTATCCAGATTCAGAGCCCGCACCGGCGCTACAGCGGCATGTTCGCGCAGCACCTCCCGCCACAGGGCCAGCACCACGGTTGAATCCTTGCCTCCGGTCCAGCCCACGGCCGTGCCGGGACCGAAGCGTTCCAGCACCTCGATCATGCGAGCCTTGGCGAGGGCCATTTTTTCGGAGAGAATCATGCCCCGTCCCGCCCCGGGCCAATCATGCCCCGTGCGCATTCCAAAAATGAACGCATCATTCCTGCTCTTGCTTTTTGAACGGAAGTTCAATGATGAAACGCGTCCCCAGGCCAGGCTCGGATTCGACCTCCATGGTGCCGCCGTGCCCCTTGGTGACGATGAAATAGGACACCGAAAGACCCAGGCCCGTACCCTGGCCAGGCGGCTTGGTGGTGAAGAAAGGCTCGAAGATGCGACGGCTGATTTCCGCACTCATGCCGGGACCGTTGTCTTCGATCTCGATCCTGACCCGATTGCCGATTCTGCGTGCCCGAATCTCCAGGCGCGGATTCTCGACGGTAGGGGTGGCCTCGGCCATGGCCTGGGCCGCGTTGCGCAGGATGTTCAGAAACACCTGCTCGATCTCCGTTTCGGTGCAGGCCAGCTTGCCCAGCCCCTCCTCGACGGAGATGCGCAAATCCATTTTCTTGAAATCGTAGAACTTCTTCAGGTCGTAATCATTCCTGGCCAGAGTCAGGGAGTGTTCGATGAGGGTCTGCAGATCGCACTGGGAGCGCCCCGATTCAGCCAGTCTGCTGAAATCGAGCATGCGCCGGATGATCCCCGCCGCCCGCGTGGCCGCTTCCTGAATGTCCGTGATGAAAAGGTCGAGCTTGCGGGCGCGCATGTACCGGGCCATGAGCTCCATATCCAGCCCGATGGTCTCGGCAACCTGGGTGTTCTTGGAAAAATCTGGCCGCGTGCGGCGCACCAGGTTGTGCGAGGCCTGAAGGATGATGCCCAGAGGATTGTTGATCTCGTGGGCGATGCCCGCGGCCATGCCCCCCACCGAACGCATCTTTTCACTCTGGATCATGACTTCCCGCAGCTTCTTCATCTGCGTCATGTCGCGCAGCACGGCCAGCAGGTGGGGCACTCCGTCGAGCTCCAGGGTCTGGCAGGTCATGGCGCTGACCACGGTGGAACCGTCCTTGTGCAGGGCTTCGAATTCAAAGTCGCGCAGAAAGCCGTCACGGGCAAGACGCCTGTAAATTTCATCGCGCTCACCCGGATTTCGGTAAATGCCCAGTTCCAGAAGCGTCTTGCCCAGGGCCTCTTCACGGCTGAAGCCGGAGATGCTCGTGAAGGAGTCATTGACGTCGACGAGGCGTCCGCTCTCGACGTTGAGCAGCACGATGGCATCGGGCGAGAGGCGGAAAAGCTGGGAGAACTTTTCTTCGGACTGACGGAGCCGCTCCTCGGCCAGACGCCGCTCGGTGACATCGGTGTGCGTCCCGCTCACAAGCAGGGGCCTGCCGTCGGCGTCGCGCTCGATGACATCGCCGCGGCCCAGAATCCATCTCCACTCCCCGTCCCTTGTGCGCATGCGGAACTCGGAGTTGTACGATTTGCCTCCGTTGGAGTTCACGACGACCTGAATCCGCTCGTAAGCCTGCTGAAAATCCTCGGGATGACAAAGATCCTTCCAGGTCTGAAAGGTCATGGGTAGTTCCTGATCCTCGTAGCCGAGCATCTCGTACCAGCGCGGGCTGAAATAGGCCTGCCCGGTGTCGAAGGACCATTCCCAGATGCCGTCGGAACTTGCCAGAATGGCGCGTGAAAGCCGGCGCTCGCTGCGGGCCAGGGCCTGATGCGCCTCATCGAGGTCGCGGTAGGAGCTGTTCAGACGTTCCAGCAGCTCCTGGAATGACTGGCCCAGGGTCGCGATTTCCTCGTCGGCCTTGAGCGCAGGTCCGTTGAAGGTACGAGTCTCGGTGTTCATTTCCCGCATGGACGCTCCGAGCCTTTGCAGCGGATTAACCACCGACTTGCGCAAACGGCGACGCAGCAGCAGCTGCGTACAAAGCAGGGTCATGACCAGGATACTGAACATATAGGCGAGAAAACTGAGCGTCTGTTTGCGCAAAAGAGACAGATCGTAGTCGAGGCGCAGCCACCCGATGGTTTCTCCCGCCGCGATGATCGGCCGAATGAAACGCAGAGCCGAGAAGTCATGGTCGAAGGCATAGCCCTGGGCATGGTCCCAGCCCTCGATGTCGATCGGCTTCGAAACCTGCGTCGCCGCACCCCGCGAGGCGGCGGCCAGGGGAAGCCCCCGTGCATGGTACAGTTCGACCCGCAACACCTCCTCGACCATGCTGATCTCGGCCAGACGCATGTCCAGAGCCCGGATGCGCCGCTCGAAGAGCTCGTTGGCCAGATTGTCCTGTTCCCTGGCGACCAGGGTGTCGAGAATGCGGCAGACGATGTGGATGTTGTCGTCCTTCCATCGAACCAGCATGAAACTGCCCAGGACGACAAAAAGAACCGCGATCACGGCGAAGGTGATCAGGATGTCCTGGTTCATGCGCTGGGAAATGCTTTTGTTCATCGATCGGCATCCACGCTCTTGACGAATTCGACCTTGTCGGGGGTGATGCGCAGAACGACCAGGGATTTCTGGGGATCGCGCGAGTTCTTGAAGGTGATGAGCCCCGTCACGCCCGGATATTTTTCGGTGGCGGCCAGGGCGTCCCGAATGGCGGCCGGAGAATCGCCTTCGGCACGCAGGATCGCGTCGGCCACCAGACCCATGGCGTCATAGGCGTTGGCGTTGCCGGCGTCGATCATCTGCAGGGCATTCGGCCCGAACTCCTGATAAAGCAGAGCCAGAAATTTTTGGCCGCCTTCCGACCCCGAATCGGGGTGCCAGTGGGACACATAATAGTTTTCCCCCTTCGCCGGGTCGAGATACGGATAGTGCTCCAGAGCAGTCCATCCATCGCCGCCCAGAACAGGCATGTCCAGACCCGCACTGCGAGCCTGCTTGAGGAACAAACCCGAATCACGGGTGAAACCGGCCACCAGGATCAGATCCGGAGATTTCTCGCCGATGACGCGGACCTGCTCATCAAAGTTCATGGCGTTCTGAAGATAGCGCAACTGCGATTCGACCTTGCCTCCGCGCGCGGTGAAACGCTCGATGAAACCCGAGCTCAGCCCTTCGCTGTAGACGTCTCCGGCGATGGTCACGACGATGGCACTTCGAGCTTTCAGGTCGTCATAAGCAAAGGCGGCCAGCGCCTTGGCCTGCAACGAGTCGGTATAGCAGACCCGGAAAATGTAATCCCCGATTTCGGTGACCTCCGAAGCGGTCGTGGTTGCGCCGAGCATGGGAATGCCCGCCTGCTGAAGCACGGGCCCCATGGCCATGGCCTGCGAACTCCAGGAAGGGCCGATGACGGCCGAAACCTTGGCCTTGACGGCGGCCTCGGCGGCCTGTCGCGCTCCAAGGGCCGTACTCCCGGTATCGAATTCGATCACCTCGACAGGGCGCCCCAGAAGACCTCCCGCAGCATTGATCTGACCTGCCGCGAGCGTGACCATGCGGTAGTTGGGAGAATTTTCCTCCGCGCCCGGGCCGGTCTTGGCAAAAATGCTTCCGATCCTGATCGGTTCGACGGGCTGTGCGTGGCAGACGGCGGACATCCACAACAGCAAAACCGCCACGCTCATGGCGCCGATCATGAATGCCTTGGCTCCGGGGCATGCATCAATAAAACAGACCTCTGAAAACATGAAGGAAAACAATCCATTTTTGCGCACACTGATCATCATGATTATCCTCCGCACTGCCTACAGGTCCCCAGCGTCCCGACACACATGGCACAAGGCCGGACAAAACTCCATCCGGTTGTCATACATGAAAATACGGTACAAGCACCAACAAGCACAAGACCCGGGTTCGAACAAAAACACGTATCCCGCGCCCCGGGGCTTCCTGCGTTGACACCAGCTCATTGTCATTGCAATGTGCTGAAAATTTAGCAAAAACTCCATCAGTCCAAATTGCTCGGCAAACCCCGCAGGCAGGCGTCATGAACACCCCACCCCCCATCACCCCACTCCCCTCCGATCAGCGCGCCTCCGGGCTGCGCCGCAAGGTCGGGACCCTGCTGCTGTTCATATCGGCGGCCGTGCTGCTGCTCTCCGTCGCGGTGGGTCAGCGGATTCTGAGCGATCTGACCACGGACCTGAGCCGCAGACTGGCCGTTGCCGAAGCGCAGCTCACCCGTGAGAAAATCCAGGCCCTGGTCGGCCGCGAGCTGGCCATCGCCCAGCGTTTCGCGGATCTCAGCGCCCTGAAGGACTGGCTGCTGAAAGAACAGGAAGCGCCTGCCCGATCCCGCTTTCTGGCCGAAGCGGCAGGATTTCGCCAGGCCTTCGCCGACCAGACCTATTTTGTCATACACCACCGCACCCTGGCCTACTATTACGCCGATCCCAAAAGCCCAAGCGCCAGATACCGTTACACGCTGGATACGGGCAAGGCGACCGACGCATGGTACTTTTCGACCATGGACGTGCCGGTTCCCTACACCCTGAACGTCAACCCCGACGCCACCCTGAAGGTGACCAATCTGTGGATCAACGTACAGGTGCGCAACGCGGCGGGAATGCCACTCGGGCTGGTCGGAACCGGCATGCAGCTGGACAGGTTCCTGAAGACCATGCTCGCCCCGCGCTCGGCCGGGGCCATGAGCTTCATCATCGACGGGCAGGGCCGCATCGTGGCCCATCCGGATCCGGACAGGATCGAATATGGAGCCGTGGGCAAGCAGGACACCTCCCGGACCGTTTTCGCCGAACTGAGCGAACACAGCGATCAGGAGACCTTCGCCCGCACCCTGGCCGAGACCGGCCGCAGGGACACGCAGGCGCTTCCGCTTCAGGTCGAAACCGAACAGGGCACGCGCATGATGGCCCTGGCGCATCTTCCGGAACTCGGCTGGACCGTGGTCAGCAGCGTCAATCCGGCGGCCGAGGGCATTCTGTCCTCGAACATCATTCACCTGGCCCTGGCCGGAGGCGCGGTGATTCTGCTGCTGGTCATCCTGACCCTGACGTTGGGCTTTGACCGTCTCGTTCTGCACCCGCTGCTGGTCCTGACCGACTCGGCCCGCAGGATCGCCGCAGGGCGTTACGACACCCGGCTGCAATCGAACCGGAACGACGAACTCGGAGCCTTGTCGCGCGCCTTCGACAGCATGGCTTCCCAGGTCCAGGCGCACACCAGGGAGCTGGAACAGCGGGTGGCCGAACGCACGGCCCAGCTGGAGGCGACCCATGCACGGCTGAAGGACACGCATCGCCAGCTGACGGAGAGCATCCGCTACGCGAGCCTCATCCAGCGGGTCATTCTCCCGGACCGGCAGCTTTGCGAACACCTGCGCGGACAGTATTTCGTGGTCTGGCATCCGCGCGACGTTGTCGGCGGCGATTTCTATCTGTACCGGGAACGGGCCGAGGGCTGCCTGTTCGGAGTCATCGACTGTGCCGGTCACGGAGTGCCGGGAGCCTTCATGACCATGATCGCTCACGCGGCCCTGGAACGCGCCACCATGGAACAGAGCTGGAATAACCCGGCCGCGCTGCTTGAGAGTGCGGACAAGGCCGTGCGCGCCATGATGCCGGACACCAAACGCCTGGAGCGCCTGGCCACGTCCATGGACATCGGGCTGTGCTTCGTTGAATGGGAAACCCGCAAGGTTCATTTCGCCGGAGCCCACATCGACCTCTTCACGGCCAGGGGAGCACAGGTCGAGCATTACCGGGGTGACCGGGGCGGAATCAACGACCGCCGATCCAGAAACTTCACCTGCCGAACTCTGGACCTTGAACCGGACACTGTTTTTTATCTTGTCACGGACGGAATTCTGGACCAATCCGGGGGACAAAGAGGCTTGCCTTTCGGGCGAAGCGGCTTCGTGAACTGGCTTGAGGCCCACTCGGGCCTTGCGCTTGCAGCCCAGGAAAAGGCCCTGACCACCGCCCTGCAAGAATACCGTGGAGACAACCCGCAACGCGACGACATCACCGTGCTGGCCTTTCGTTTCGACCAAACGCCGGCTGATTCCTCCAAGGAGATCGCTTCATGAGCACACCCGACCTTTACGACCTGCGCGAAATCTTTGACCGTCAACAGATCATGGTCTGCTTCAACGGCCCCATCAACGCCGCCCTGATCGAGGAGATCGGCCGCGCCCTGCGCGACTACCTCAACCATCAGCAGGAAGCGCCCAGCGCCGTGGCCGACATTTTTTCCGTTTATATAGAAATGACCCAGAACATCCGTCGCTACGCGGACCAGCACCCGAAGCTGACAGGCGCGGCCAGCGCGGCCATCGTCGTGTCCCGCGAGGATGAACACTATGTGATCAGCGCGGGCAATGTCGTCACCCGCGAGGACGGAATCACCCTGAAGGAACGCGTGGACGGCCTGGCGGTCCTGGACCGTGCCGCGCTCAAGGCCCTCTTCAAGACCCAGCTGCGCCAGCCGCGCGAGGGATTGAACGGCAGCGCGGGTCTGGGGATCATCGACATGGCCCGCAAGGCCTCACGCCCCCTGGCTGTCACGGTGCGCGACATCGACGAGACGCGAAGCTTCCTGAGCCTGCGCGTCGTACTGTAGAAAGACTCAAAAAAGTACGAGAAGAACATGAACAATCTAGATATCGCCCAAACACCCAGCACTCCGATGGTCCGCGCCGACAACGAGCAGGGACGTGTCTTCATGGCCGGAGATTCATACCCCGAGAATCCCTTTGAATTCTTTCAGCCGATCATCGACTGGATCGACGATTTTCTGAAGAATGACGACCGCCCCCTCGCCTTCGACCTGGAGCTGATCTATCTCAACACCAGCAGCATCCGGGCCATGATGGACATCTTCGACCGCCTGGAGGAATCCCACCAGAGCGGGCGACCGGTCAGCGTCGCATGGAACTATGATCCGGACAACGAACGCGTCGGCGAACTGGCCGAGGAATTCAAGGAAGACTGCACCTTTCCCTTCACCATCGCCCCGAGGTCATGATCATGCCGCAGTGTCCGCCTGAAGACAGTCTAGAGCGGAGCATCGAGGCCATTCTTGGCGCTGAAACGCCTCCGGAAGGATGGAAGGAAGCGCTTGGCATGCTCTTTGAGCGCTACCTCGACCAGCAGCGCCTGCTGGACCGGCTGACCCACATCGCGGACCGTTTTCAGGCCGCCGAACGCGAGCGCAGCCAGGGCTATCTGGCCAGTTACGAAAAGAAAGTCCGGCAGCTGGAAAAAATCGTGCGCATCAGCGACCAGTACCAGACCATGCTGCATCAGCTCAAGGAGCGTCTGGAGCACGCCTCCAACTATGACTCCCTGACAGGCCTGCCCAACCGCCGCTACATGACCGTGCGCCTGGACGAGGCCGCTTCCCGGGCAACGCGAAAACCAGAAGGCGGATTCGCCGTCATGATCGCCGACCTCGACCATTTCAAGGAGGTAAACGACAACTTCGGACACGCCGCCGGGGATCAGCTGCTGCAGGCCGTGGCCCGGGCCCTGGAACTTTCCCTGCGTGAATACGACATGTGCGCGCGCTGGGGCGGAGAGGAATTTCTGTTCCTCTTCCCGGCCTGCGACGCAGTCAGCGCCCCGGTCGTGGCGGAACGACTGCGCCAGGCCGTGACCGGAGCACAAAGAATCCGCGACGAAATTCCCGCCCCGACGGTCAGCATCGGCTTCACGATTCACAGGCCCGGCGAACCCGTGGACACGACCCTGCTGCGCGCGGACCAGGCCCTTTACAAGGCCAAGGACGCCGGGCGGAACTGCGTCGCCGGGGAGTGAGCTTGACAGCCAAACGCGCTTGTCCTAGCCAGAAATCAGTTTTTGCAGGGGTGGCGAGGAGCCTGAGATGATACCCGTTGAACCTGATCTGGATCATGCCAGCGAAGGGAATTGCAAGACTTGAGGCCATGACCGGCCAATCCCCCCATTCCTCGCCCCTGCTGCCCCAAATATCAACAGCAGTGCGAGGTGCACCGTGTCCGATCCAGCCCGCAAGGCCGCAGACAACCTGCGCGCCCTTAGACAAAACAAACCGCTTGTTCACAACATCACCAATTTCGTGGTCATGAACTACACCGCCAACGCCCTTCTGGCCTGCGGCGCGTCTCCGGTCATGGCCCACGCCGAAAACGAAGTCGAAGAGATGGTCGCCTACGCCGGGGCGCTGGTACTGAACATAGGCACGCTGACCGATGTCTGGGTGGCGGCCATGCTCAAGGCTGGACGCAGGGCCACGGCGCTCGGCAAGCCCATCATCCTCGACCCGGTGGGGTCTGGAGCGACGACCCTGCGCACCGAGGCCGCGAAATCCATCCTGGCCTGGACAAAGGTCAGCGTGGTGCGCGGCAACGCCTCCGAGATCCTGTCCCTGGCTGGACAGAACGCAACCACCAAGGGCGTTGACTCCACGGACTCCATCGAGGACGCAGCCAAGGCCGCCGGGGCCCTGGCCCGCGAACTGGGCACCACCCTGGCCATCACCGGGCCCACCGATCTGGTCACCGACGGACGGCGCACGCTGGTCATCGAGGGCGGGCACTCGCTCATGCCCTGCGTCACGGGCACGGGCTGCTCGGCCACGGCCCTGGTCGGCGCCTTCCACGCGGTGGACCCCGATCCCGTCTCCGCCGCCGCCTCTGCCCTGGCCTTCCTGGGACTGGCCGGAGAGAGGGCGGGCACGCAGGCCTCCGGCCCCGGCTCCTTTCAGATCCATCTCCTGGACGCTCTCTTCAATCTGACGCCCGAGGACCTGGCCAAGGAATGCCGCATCCACGAGGAACACCATGCCTGATCTGTCCCTGTACCTGGTCACGGACAGGAGGCTGTCCCTTGGCCGCTCCACCGCGGACATCGTCCGCGCCGCCGTGACCGGGGGAGTGACCTGCGTGCAGCTGCGGGAAAAGCGCTGCGCGACCCGCGAATTCGTGGCCGAAGCGCGGGCCGTGCGTGAATTGCTGGCCGGAACCGGCGTCCCGCTCATCATCAACGACCGCATCGACGTGGCCCTGGCCGTGGGCGCCGACGGCGTGCACCTGGGCCAGACCGACATGCTCATCGCCGACGCCCGGCGCCTGACGGGTCCGGGCATGCTCATCGGCATCTCGGCCGAGTGCGTGGAGGACGCCCTGCGCGCCGAAGCCGAGGGTGCGGACTACGTGGGCGTGAGCCCCGTCTTCTCCACCCCGACCAAGACCGACACGGCCCCGGCGCTGGGCCTTGAGGGCGTGGCCGCCATCCGCGCGGCCGTGTCCCTGCCCCTGGTCGGCATCGGCGGCATCGGCCCGGGCAACGCGGCCGAGGTCATCCGGGCAGGGTGTGACGGCATCGCCGTGGTCTCGGCCATCGTCTCGGCCCCAGATCCAAGAGAGGCTGCCTCCCGCCTCAGAACCATCATCCGTGCAGCCAAGGAGCTTTCATGAACCAGCGCAAATATCACCGCGTACTGACCATCGCCGGGTCCGACAGCGGGGGCGGGGCCGGAATCCAGGCCGACCTCAAGACCATCGCGGCCCACGGCTGCTATGGGGCCAGCGTCATCACCGCCCTGACCGCCCAGAACACCCTGGGCGTGACCGGCATCCACGCCGTGCCCGTCGAATTCGTGGCCGCGCAGATGGACGCGGTGCTTGGCGACATCGGGGCTGACGCGGTCAAGATCGGCATGCTCTTCTCCCCGGAACTGATCCGCACCGTGGCCAGGGGGCTGGCCAGACACGGGGTGGGGATCATCGTGCTCGACCCGGTCATGGTCGCCCAGAGCGGGGACAAGCTTTTGCAGGACGAAGCCATCGACGCCCTGAAATCGGAGCTCATCCCCATGGCCACGCTCATCACACCCAACCTGCCCGAAGCCTCGGTGCTGCTCGGCCGGGACATAGCCACGCAGGCGGCGGCCATGGAAGCGCTGACGGACCTCGCGGCCATGGGCCGGGGGAGCGTGCTGGTCAAGGGTGGGCATCTGGAGTCGGGCGACAGCGACGACATCCTGTACATCGGCCATGAAAAGCGCGTCGTGACCCTGCCGGGCGTGCGCATCCAGACCCGCAACAACCACGGCACGGGCTGTACCCTGTCCTCGGCCATCGCCTCGAACCTGGCCAGGGGCGAAGACATGGAAACGGCCGTGCGCAACGCCAAGGAATACATCAGCGAAGCCATCCGGGCCGGAGCCGCCTACGTCATCGGCCAGGGACACGGGCCGGTGCATCACTTCCACCGGTTCTTCGTATAGCCGTGTACGCTCCCGCCACCGCGCAGGCCGCACCAGGCATCGCCCTTGAAGGCATCTCCCTCGATTTCGAGGGCCGACCGCTGTTCGCGGACCTGAGCCTGACCCTCGGGGGCGGACGGACGACCTGCATCCTGGGGCCGAGCGGATGCGGCAAATCGACCCTCCTGAAGCTCATGGCCGGTGCTCCAAACCTCGACTTCTCCGGGCAGGTCCGTTTTGGCTCCGGCGGGACAGGCTCGACACAGGTGGCCTGGATGAGCCAGAACGACCTGCTCCTGCCCTGGCTGACCCTGCGGGACAACGTCCTGCTCGGAGCCAGGCTCCGGGGCGAACTCTCGCCCGAAAAGCGGGCCAGGGCCCTGGAACTGATCCACGAGGCGGGCCTGGCCGGATACGAGGACAAGCTGCCCGAGGCCCTGTCCGGAGGCATGCGTCAGCGCGGGGCGCTCCTGCGCACCCTCATGGAAGAGCGCCCCGTCATCCTCATGGACGAGCCCTTCTCCGCCCTGGACGCCCTGACCCGCGTGCGGCTGCAGAACCTTTCAGCGCGCCTGACCAAGGGCGCGACCGTGGTGCTGGTCACCCATGATCCCATGGAGGCCCTGCGCCTGGGCCACGACATCATCGTGCTCGGGGGCACGCCGGTGCGGGTGCTCGAAACCATTGAGCCCGCCGGTCCGCCCCCGCGCGAGGCCGGAAGTTCCGAAGTGACCGGCCTGTACGCGGGGCTGCTGAGAAGGCTGATGAACGGGGAGGCGGCATGAACTTCTTGCGTCCCTTCATTCTTGCCGTCGGCTTTGTGATCATGTGGCAGGTTCTGGTCATCCTGACCGGTGCTCCGACGTACATCCTGCCCGGCCCCCTGCCTGTCGCCACGGCCCTGATCGAAAAGTTTCCGCTGCTCCTCTCGCATCTGGGCACGACCCTGGCCGAGATCCTGCTTGGTCTGGCCCTGGGCACGGTCCTTGGAAGCAGCGCGGCCCTGGTCATGATCCTCTCGCCGCTGCTGAAGCGCTGGATGCTGCCCGTCCTGGTGATCAGCCAGGCCATCCCGGTCTTCGCCCTGGCTCCCATCCTGGTGCTGTGGCTCGGCTACGGCATGGCCTCCAAGGTAGCCATGGCGGTGCTGATCATCTTCTTCCCGGTGGCGTCGTCCTTTTACTCGGGCATGCAGCGCACCGAACCCGACCTGCTGGAGATGGCCCGCATCATGGGCGCAAGGCCCCTGGCCGTGCTGCGCACCATCATCATCCCCTCGGCCCTGCCCGCCTTCGCGGCCGGGCTGCGCGTGGCAACGGCCGTGGCGCCCATCGGAGCCGTGGTCGGGGAATGGGTCGGGTCCAGCGCGGGCCTTGGCTTCTACATGCTCCACGCCAACGCCCGCATGCAGATCGACGTCATGTTCGCGGCCCTGACCGTTCTGGCGGGCACGTCCTTGACGCTCTATTTCATAATCGACCGGCTGCTGGCCAGGCTGGTTTTCTGGCAGCCAAGACATGGGATGCAATGAAGACAAATGCTCACGCATGGGACATCCCCGCGCAGGCGGGGATTTGTGCCTTCCTGGCCCTGGTGAAGATGGATTCCCGCCTGCGCGGGAATGACCCTGATAAGGGCGCAAAACCTTGGTGCCGTAGCATGAAAACAAAAAATCCGCCGTGTTTTGCTCCCACCGCTGCCCAGCGAGTCGGATCGCTCCGGGCGGGGGCCGGCAACTGTCTGACTGAGCCAGGCATCGTTTGTTTTCCCGTCGCGGCCGCCCAAAGCGCTGTCCGATGTCCGGCAGGAGCGACGGGAAAACATTACGAGGCCAGCGAAGGAGTTTTGGCGGCCCCCGCCCGGAGCGATCCGACTCGCGTGCGCACTGCTACCAACCCTCCCCGACCATGACAATCCGACTCAAATCCGCATTACCGCAAACCTTTTCACATTCTCCAAACCATAAGGATACCCACATGAAAAAAATCGCCTTTATCCTCGTAACCCTCCTCCTCTGCGCCACCCAGGCCCAGGCCGAAAAGCTGACCGTGCTGCTGGACTGGTTCGTCAACCCCGACCACGCGCCCCTTTACGTGGCCCTGGAGAAAGGCTTCTTCAAGGAACACGGCCTTGAAGTGGAAATCATCGCCCCTTCCAACCCCAACGACCCACCCAAGCTCGTGGCCGCCGGGAAGGCCGACATTGCCGTATCCTACCAGCATCAGCACCAGATGCAGGTGGCGGAAGGTCTGCCCCTGACACGCATCGCCACTCTGGTGGCCACGCCGCTCAATTCCCTGGTCGTGCTTGAGGACGGCCCCATCAAGTCCATCGCCGACCTGAAGGGCAAGACCGTCGGCTATTCCGTGGGCGGGTTCGAGACCGCGCTTTTGAAAGTGATGCTCGAAAAGGAAGGTCTGACCATGGCCGACGTCAAGCTGGTCAACGTCAATTTCTCCCTGTCCCCGTCGCTGTTCACGGGTCAGACCGACGCGGTCATCGGCGCGTTCCGCAACTTCGAGCTGAACCAGATGGATATCGAAGGACGCCCTGGACGGGCCTTTTTCGTGGAGGAATACGGGGTTCCGGCCTATGATGAACTGATCCTCGTGGCGGCCGCCGCGAAGGTGGCGGACCCCAAGCTGCGCGCCTTTGTCGATGCCTTGGAGGAAGGGGTGCAGTACCTGATCAATCATCCCGAGGAGAGCTGGAAGCTCTTCGTCTCCGGCGAGCGTTCCAGCCTGGACGACGAACTGAACCGCCGCGCCTGGCGGGACACCCTGCCCCGCTTCGCCCTGCGCCCTGGAGCTCTCGACAACAAGCGCTACACACGTTTCGCGGAGTTTCTGATGCGCGAAGAGATCGTGACCAATGTGCCCGAGCTTGACACATGGGCGGTGGAATTGCGCTAAGCGAACCGACAAGCCCTATCCCGAATAAACGAAGCCGGGCGGCAGCTTGATCGCTGCCGCCCGGCTTCGTTTATTGACAGGGCAGGAAAATCCCGGACAAGGCGTCTAAAACTCGCGCTCCCGCGAAAAGAAAGCACCGCCCAGCATGATCACGCCGAAGATGACAAGGTACGCCACAACGGCCATGCCGTGCGAGAAGCAGGCGGCGAACATCATGAACAGACTGCCGAATACGGCCAGAGAGGGCATGATGTAGCGCTTGAACACCGAAAGATCGGCTTCCTTTTTCATGAACACCAGGAAAATCGGGATATAAAGGGCATAGATCGTGACGATCGGAAGTTCCGAGGGATCAAAGCAGAAAAATCCGAACCACGGTTTGGTGAGGTTCGCACCGTAGAAATACACCAGCCAGAATGCGGACAGCAGCACCCCCAGCACGGCGGAGTTGGTGGGCATGTTCGTGGCGTTGTCGATCTGCCTGTACATGAACGGGCGCGGGCCCTGGTTTCTGGCGGAGATGGAGTAGATACCGCGGGTACATCCGAGCATCAGGCCATTCAAGGTGCCAAGGCAGGAAATGATGACGAAGACGAAGATGAGCGTTCCGCCAAGGCTTGAAAAGACGGTTTCAAAGGCCAGCTTCGCGCCTTCCTGACCGCCTTCCATGAGGGTCTGGTTGGTGACCGCGCCCGCCAGGCCGACGTAGTACAGTATGTACACGACCATGACCGTGAAGGTGCCCACCATCAGGGCCAGGGGGAGATTCCTTTTGGAATCCCTGAGTTCCGCGTTGATGCTGGTGGCGATGATCCAGCCTTCGTAGGCAAAGGACGTGGCCACGACGGCGGTGAACACCGCGATGACCGGATCGACTTCAACCACGGAAGTGGTGAAATTCTGCATTATCATGCCGTTGTCCAGACCGAAGACGGTGCCGACCACCGCCATGAGCAAAAGCGGGATGAGCTTGATCACGGTCGTGGTGACCTGGAATTTTCCGGCCAGGACGGGCGACAGGGCGTTCAGGGCGTAGCTTGCCACCAGAAAGAAGCCGGAGATGGTCATACACTCGCCTCCGGTGATGTCCCATCCAAAAAGGACGGCCGTGTAGCGGGCCGAGACCCAGGCCAGGACAGCGGTCAGGGTCGGATAGTAGATGAGGGCCATGAACCAGCCGACGTAATAGCCGTATTTCTTGCCCATGGCGGCTTCGGCGTAGTCGACGATGCCGTTCACACGCTCATACTTGGTGGCCATGAGAGAGAATGTGTAGGCGCAAGAAATCATGATGAATCCGCCGATGATCCAGGCAAGAATCCCCAGGGGCAGATTGCCGCCGGTGGCGGTGAGAATTTTTTCCGCCTTGAAAAAAACGCCGCTGCCGATGACAATGCCTACGACCATCGCAATCGCGGTAAAAAGGCCGAACTTCTTGTTCAACTCAGATCCCATTGTCCGATTCTCCTTATCGTTTCAGAATCAATGTTTCCACAATATAATATATTATCGAAAAAATATTGCCTGTCAGTTCATGCAACGTCTTTTTAAGACACTGCAAACGCTTCATGGATAAAATCAGATAGCCGAATTTTCCGAACGTCGTGCTTCCGTGGAAACAATTCTCAAAGTCTGAAGCTATCTATTGGGCAAAAGATGCAGAGGGGCCGTACCCGATGAAGGAGATATTGTAAACGCGGATAATGCATAAAAATATTTCGATGCCGCAACCTCTCGATTTCAAAAAATTTAAAAGGACCGGACTCGTGCCGCATGGAGAAAAAACTTCCCGAGCATGACCTTTGCAACCGCAGAAGTCTGATGGGTAAAGAATTCTCGCCTCACGGCCGATAAGAAGAAAAATGGGTAATTTTCCAAGGAGCGAAGATCATGAACGTGCAAGGCGCTGGAAATCAGCAGGCATGGATGAAGGTCAACCATGTCGAACTCAAGGATAGCGCCACGGAAAAGCCGGTCAAAGCAGCCGAAACGGAGATCACCCCGCCGCCCGCCAGCGGCGACGAACAAGGGAGCAAAGGGGTCATTCGCCTGTTGCAGGCCGGACACTTCCAGGGAGTGGCTGACGTGCGACTGCGCATCAATTTCCACGACGAGCTCCAGCAGGTGGCCGCGCAAAATGCAGCCAACGACTTCGAAGGCGCAAGCACGGGGCTTTTTGACGAGCTGACCGCGAAACTCGGCGCCCTCGGAGAAGAGCACGGCCTGTCCGGGCAGGCAGAGGAGCTGGCAGGAGACTTCTCGGACGATATCAAGCAATTGCTCGAAGAGGCGAAGGCCGAACAGACGCCGCTGTCCACCACCCTTTCGGACATAAACTCCAGGTTTTCTGAGCTGCTTGAATCGCTGCAAGGAGCCTTTGCCGGACTGGCTGCGGCTGCCGTGCCGCAGGAACAGGACGCCACCGATCCGGAGCTGGCCGAACTGCTTGATGATGAAGGCGCGCTCGCTTCCGAGGAACAGGAGCCTGCGCTGGTAGCCGCAGATCTGGAGGAAGCGCCGACGGAGGAAACGGGGGAGGAAATTGCCGAAACCGAGGACCCCGGCCTTACGGCCTTCAAGACCGACATGCAGGAACTTGAGGCCTGGTTCACGCAAAGCCTGACCTCGCTGCACGGCGATGTGACAGCCGCCGCCGAGTTGCCGCCGCTGAGCGAACCCCGGGGCAACGGCGCGGCCTACGCCAAATTTCTGGAGATATACAGGAACATGAACACTGTCGCAGAAAGCACCGCAGCTCAATCCGAGGCTCCTCTTGATGAGCTGAACGCGGAGGTCTAGACGAGGTCTGGCTCACGCCTCATGCAAGGGCGACCGCGCGTCTTTCACGATGCACGGTCGCCCTTTATTTTTATCAAATGCCCGGCACAAATCAGCGCCAACGCGCCGCTCTCTTGCCCTGGCGCTGTTCCGGAAGCTGCGCGGCCAATGTCTGACAACATGTTGGCATTGTGATAAAAAACGCATATGTGTCTGAAAAAAAAACAACGCCTTTTCAGGAAGTTGCCATCACGCGTTGCCAGACAGCGCCGTGCAAGCAACCTTACGCCAATTATCCACACGCGGAGCTCAACATGTCTGAAAACAGAAAATACAACAGAACCGCAAGCCTCCAGCGCTGCGCCGTCGTTTCCCCATCCCTGGACACCCCCTGCCCGGCCAGGATCATCAATCAAAGCCCGGATGGCCTGCTGCTTGAAATGGATTGCTCGCTGCCCGTCGATGATGTGCCTGTGAACATCTATCTCGCCGATGAATTGCGGGGAACCGTGGACTACGAGAGCAGCACCTTTCTGACAGGTTTCATCCGCTGGTGCAAAAAAGAGGAAGGGGGATGGTCCGGCTTTTTTCAGGCGGGCGTGCAGCTTGTGACCACTGCGCCGCGAAAGGACTGGAGATAGATACGCGCCTCGGAGATATCCGGGGCAGCTCAACACTTCCGAAAAGCAGGCATCGGATCAACAAATCTTCGGCCCATGCCCGGCCAACGCAGTGAACGCGGCGCCGGGCCATCCGGCCATTGCCTTTTCCACGTCTGATGCCCATCATTGCCCTGACTCTTCAAATCATTGCAGCCCACGGCCGCACATTCAGCAAGAACACAAATTAAACCCATGGCCGACAGACGCGGACAATCGGAAAACCGGAAAACCTTGCCGGGTCAGACCCTGATCGAGGTCACGCCCTTTGATCCGGCCTGCAGGCGCGAAAGGATGTCCAGCACGCGCTCGTCCTGAGCCACGGAGGAGCTGTCGCCATCGGCCTTGTGCTTGGCCAGGCGGGCCTGAAACTCGGCCATCCAGTCCACGCGCCCCGATCCGTCGGCCGCCGTAAGCAGGTTCGAGGAACCCGCGAAGCTGGGATCAAAACTCATGGTCGCATGGTCGCGCAGGCTGATCAGGCCGTTGTCGTAGAGCATGGACGAGACCTTGGCCAGCTCGTCCCTGGTCATGGAACATGGGTCCACTTCCTTGCCGATCTGATGCCACAGGGACTCCTGCGCCGGAGCCGCGGTCATGGCGGACCCGGTGGATTCGGAACTGGGACGCTTCATTGCGTCGGCCAGGGAGCCTATGATCGAAAAGGCCGTCTTGGCGATGCCGAGGGCGGCCAGGGGTGCGATACTCATGTTATACCTCCGGAAAAATCTTCCTGCACGATTACCAAGATGCAGAGATTGTTCCACCGATAGGCTCGTCGTTCCCAGCTCGCATGAGATCAGAAAAAATGCCCCAGAGTTTTTTGCTTGCCTGCCCCACACGCGCAGAGTAGGCGAAGCCCTCAAACCATCAAAAAATACCATGACAATACCAGCCCCACTCAAAATACGCGCCCTGCTCATTCTGGCCCTGCTCGCGGCATTTCCGCCGCTGTCCACGGACATGTATCTGCCAGCCCTGCCCACTATGGTCGAGACCTGGCAGACCACGGAAGCGGTCATCAACCTGACCCTGGTCGGCTTTTTCATCAGCTTCAGCCTGGCGCTGCTCTTCTACGGCCCCCTCTCGGACCGCTATGGGCGAAAGCCGGTGCTCCTGGGCGGCATATCCCTCTATGTCCTTTCCTGTCTGGTCTGCGCCCAGGCCCAGAGCCCCACGGCCCTGATCGTGGGGCGCATCCTGCAGGGCATGGGCGCGGCCTCGGCGGCAACCCTGTCCCTGGCCATGACCAAGGACTATTTCGTGGGCGCGGAACGCGAGCGGGCCCTGGCACACATGGCCGTCATAGTTTCCCTGGCCCCCATGCTCGCGCCCGTGCTCGGCGGCATCATGCTCACCTTCGCCGACTGGTCGGTCATCTTCCTCGCCCAGATGGTCCTTGGCGTCGTGGCCATCTGCGGTGTCTGGAGACTCAAGGAGCCGGCCCCGGCCACGACCCGCACCCTGGCCCAGGTCATGGGCGGCTACCTGCGGCTCATGTGTAACCTGCGCTTCATGACGCAATGCACCCTCATCGCCTTGGGCATGACACCGCTTTTCTGTTTCATTGGCGGATCTTCCTTCATCTTCGTGACCTATTTCGGTCTGAGCGAGCAGGAATACAGCTATTTCTTCGCCTTCAACTCGGCCGCGCTCATGCTCGGATTCTGGATCTGCGGCAGGCTGCTGAAACGCATGCCCGGATTTCGCATCATCCTGCTCGGCTATGCCGGAATACTGGTCAGCTCGGCGGTCCTGGCCCTGTGCTCGGGCCTCGGCCCCTGGGGCATGGCCCTGCCCATGGCCTGCCTGACCCTGAGCCTTGGCATGTCCCGCCCGCCGAGCAGCAACTTCTTGCTCGAACAGGTCAAGCAGGACGCCGGCTCGGCGGCTTCGCTGATCATGTTCACGTATTTCGTGGGCGGCGCCACGGCCATGTGGTTCATCGCCCTGCCCTGGGACAACAAGATCCTTACCCTGGCCCTGGTCGGCATGGCCACGAGCGCCCTTGTCCTGGTATTGCTGCCGAGGCTGGAACGGACGAAGCAGGAGTGATGTTTTTTAAGTTGATGCGGGGCTGCCGAGATATTCGGGGATGATCTTCAGAGGTTATTTATTGGCTTGATCCGCCAAAAACTGTCGCCCCTTTTCCCTCAGACGGTACTTCTGCAAGCGGCTGTTGGGCTTGGATGGGAGAGTCATTTCAATCAGGCCAGCGGCCAACGCAGGCCCCAGATACCGCTCGCGGAACGATTTGCGATCCTTGAGCCCCAGGGCGGACTGCAGGGCTTCGCGGCTCATTTCCGTGCGGAGCGCCGCAAGCAGCTCGCCGACTTGGGGGGTGACTTGGGGGGCGACTTGGGGGGGGGACGGAAGGAATCGTCTCCAGAATCATCTGCAGCATGAAGGTGATGAACGGAGCGGAGTCAGCCTGCGCGGTGCTCTCCTGCAAGGCCTGATAATAGTCGCGCTGATGGTCGAAAACGAGGCTTTCCACCGGCATGTCCGCGAACAGCGGATGCCAGTTTGCCAGAATCAGGTTCTGCCACATGCGTCCCATGCGGCCGTTGCCGTCGGCAAAGGGATGGATGAGCTCGAACTCGTAATGAAAGACCGAACCGACGATGAGCGGGTGGGCGTCCGTTGCCGCCAGCCACTGGAACAGATCGCCCATCAGCTGCGGCACACGACTCGCCGGGGGCGCCATGTGGACCACCCGCTGGCCCGTCATCACCCCCACTCCGCCGCTCCTGTATCTGCCCGCGTCGTCGATCAGGCCGGACATCAGGACACGATGCGCTTCGAGCAGGTCCGGCTCGCTTTCCGGCCGCCAGGTTCCGAAGAGATCGTAAGCGGCCAACGCGTTTTTAACCTCCTGCACCTCCCGGGGCGGGGCAATGACCCGCTTGCCCTCCAAAATCGCTGTGATCTGCGCTTCACTTAGGGTATTCCCCTCTATGGCGAGTGAACCACGAATGGTGCGGACACGGTTGATGCGCCGCAGCCGCGAGGAGCCGGCCTTTTCCGAGAGCGCGGTCAACCGGCCGACAGCCTCGCTGATCCCGGCGACCAGGTTCAGAATCTGCGGAGTTATGGAAAAGGGTGGAAGGTAGGTCATGCTCAATCCCCTTGCTCGTGAACGCGCTGGCGCGATAACTTGAAAAAGACTTACCTTCAATCCAAATTCAAAAATTCAAATCTACCCCGTCTCAAAAGGTTTTCTCTGGCACGCTCTGCATTTGTTCGAATCTCGGCATCCTCTGAACTCAAGCCAGCCACAAGAATTGGCATAACCTCTTCGACAAGCATGAAGAGGTGTTTTTCTTGATCCAAGAAATCTGTAATCTTCGCAAAACACTCAACTACTAAAGCAGTATGATCTTGAAGAAGGCTGGATAAAGATTTAAATTCCATATAATTCCCTTCATCAGTTACTTTTACGACAGAAATGACCTTCGAGAAAGAGCGCAGGCGCCATTCCGGATCCAGACATTCTGCTTCCAGCCAAAAGGTGAACTCCTGAAGTTCTTGCGGCTCGGCTGCCTCTAAACGCCAATCAAAGTAGGCAACCGCACGGTCGGTCAGTTCCTTGTCCAAACGTTTGCCACTGTTGTTCAGTGAACGTCCAACATGGTCAAAAAGTTGCGCCCAGCGCTGTCGATCCTCATTGGTTTTATTGTAATAACGTTCCAACAAGCTATCCGCGCCGGTAAGCGGAAAAACTTCCCACATGTAATAGGTAAAAAGATGTTGGCCAAGCCTATCGACGACTTCTTTGCCTTCGTCGTTAGCAGCTGCCAATCGGTCAATATTCTCAAGGGCGAATTCGAAATCACTCCGTAAAATTTCATATGTCTTCTTAAACGGATTATTGTATAAAATGAAGTTTCCAAACGCATCACGCCAAACATCCCAATTTTCTTGAGGGAAAATCACCTGTTTTTGTTCAACAGACCAGTCATGACTAAGAAAGCACAATCTGCCAAAGTGCAATCCCAGCAGCGCTCTTTCGGGTCGTCTTAACGGGCAGTCAGCATCTTCGGCAATTCGGTTGGAAAGTATGGCCGTCAATTCAATAACAGGATCTTCGGGCAGTTGGCGCCGAACCCAGAATCCAAAATTAATGAGAGATTCAAGCGCCCTGCTGCGAGTATTATTAATGGCCTCGGTAATTGGATCATCCCGGTTGAGCAGTACGGGTCGGTCTTGATCAAGCCTCCAGTCAAACTGACTACACACTAGCCGAAGCAATTTAGCGAGACCATCTCTTGCTGAGATAGGTGCTTCCGTATCCTTGTTTACACATGCGTCGATGAAATCAACCACGGCCCGGCGTGAGCTTCCCCAGTCTGGATGATCACGTGATTCGTCCTGCGGCTCAGGTTGACCATCCTTTCGCATTGAGTCTGGATGTGACAAAACCCATGTACAAAATTTCAACCATCTGTCTAGGTTGTCAAAATTCTTTTCCTTGATGAGTTCAAGCATGGCCTTGAGCATTGCGGCGACATAGATTGGCCGTTCAATTTTTTCACAGTTCGTCAACCAATAGGTCAGACGTGCTTCATCTCGCGAAATTTTTTCTTTGAAGAAAGTTTGAAAAACGCCTGCAAGTGCTGAGAAATTAGTCTCTACCAACCAATTGTCCTGGTCATGATGCTTATCATCCCATTCATTCAAATAGCTCAGGATCTCCTCATCAGAGAAGCTTTCAAAGTCTTCGATGGACTTTGGACTGCGATAACTGACGGTGCCACAGGTCACCTTCTCATAACGCGAGTAACTTTCATCGCTAATGGCTTTCCCGCCTTCTTGGCTTTCCAGTTCATCATAATAATGTCGCACCTCTCCGCTTAATAAACTAGCAAAAGGTCGAAGCTGCATGCGATGAAAATGGCGTTGACGCCGCCGAAATGCTTCTTCGCTGTAGCTCTCACCCATCCATTCACGAAAATCCTCTTTCGAAGGTCCGCTGAGAATGGCATCAAAAATATCCTTTTGTTCGTCCGCGCTGAGCAAACGATGCCCAAAGTGTTCACTGGCCTTACGGATCATCAATTGGAATTCGTAATGATAGTTCGAGTTGGGATAGTCATCGTGACCGAGGATTTGCTCGCGTATCCAGGGGAGGGTTTGATCATTCGGATGTGATGCGTAAAGATGCTGTCGAAGACGCTTGAAAATCTTCCAACGATGATTTCGCAATGCCTGATCCAATGCATCTATGGATGCAGGGGTATTGTCATAGACCTGTTCGCATGCATAGGTCAGCGTCTGCACTAGGAGTTCTTTCACATCCTGATGTTCGCGATCCGGCCTATCCAACTTCCGGCACCAGATTTCCGAATAGTCCTGGCCATCGCCTTTTTCAAAATCTTCCGGGTGTATTCCTAACCGAATCATGCTTGCCACCGCGTCAATGAGGACGCGGGAAACCTGATAGGGTTCATGCTCGCCTAAGGGGCGAACACCCTTCGTTAGGATTTGCTGATATTGCCAATGATCGAAACGCGGGATCGGTTCTAACGAAGTACTCCAAGCTTCTGGATTTTCTTTGCGCAGTGACCGCTTTTCCTGTTCACGGGGATCTTTTCGAAATTCAACAATCTTTAGTAATAAGGCGGGTGTAAATTCGAAAAGATGCGCATCAAAAATAAATGGCTTTTTCAGCAAACTAATAATGAGTTCGTGGCCCCATCGGCAGTTTTCAATAAAGGCCGTGATAAATCGAGAGAAACGCAAAATCGCTTCGGCCGAATCGGCTTTTAACACGATCTTCAAGATACCTTCCAAGACTCGAAAATTATTCGTAATTGGAAGAGATGAAACTATGTCCATCACCTCTGCAGAGGCGGTATCAACAATGCGAATCAAATATTCTAGGGGAGGCCACGATGGGACAACATAACGCCCATCGGAGGTCTGTTCTGCATCGGGGGGATTAAGAAAATACCCTCTTTCCGAAAGATGCTTTAACCAAACAGCATCGCCAGCGTTTTGGAAAAAGTACTCGTGATTGGTCCCTCTGCTCTCCAGCAACTGCAGAACTCGCTCAATTTCAATTGGAGTCACCTGGTTCCCGCGAGCAAGTATGGCTTTAAGTTCCGTCAGATCTTCCGTGGCGATGGGTTTCATAGGATCAACGTCACCGAGCAGTTTTTCTTTTCCTGACAATTCCGGTTGAAATGCTGCGATGTACTTTTCCAGATCAGAAAAATGCCAAATATAGCGCCGTCTATTTGCGCATGCTTGACTAAAATCACCATCGGAACTGATAACCGCTATATTTGCATGGTGTTGTTTGTGATATTGATCGAGCACACTCATAATAAATGCGTCTGGAAATTCTTTCTGCTTACCATTCTTATCTGAAAACGGTGGACGGACTTCAAAATACCAGTCAACGACATCCTCGAGGTTGCCGACAATCGGCAAGTTCTCAACCACAAAATGTTCTTTGAAGGAGGCCCATTGCCGGACCATCTCCTCAATGCATTTCGTTTTCAGCTCCTCTGGAGGAAGAAGCTCAGCAAGAGCTAAGTTGTTAACAGGATATGTCTTATGAGCGTTTATCACTGCATTGGAGGCCTTTTCAGCTTCCTTGGCAAAATGGCGGAGTAACTCTCGCTCCATAATCTTCGGTACGAGCAGACGAAGACCGCCTTTGGCAAATGTGGCGGTGAAGGCTTTGAAAGCCTTTGTGTCAAACCGGAGCCCTTGCCTTTTGAAGAACTCCGTATCGATATAGAGAGAGGTCGGAATATGTCTCATTTTCAACCACTCTTGAGCTTGGATCCTTCAATGGATCCGGTGGGAAATGGATAGTCCAAAACAAAGTTCATCACCGCCTCACTCCGCCAGCCTAGCCAACGCCTCGGAGACAATCCGTCCCTGCCGTTCAATGTTCGCGATGATCTCCTGTTGCGTGCGGTCGTCCACTCTGATCACGGCGTTCGGATTAACCGCCGTCAGGTCAAACACGGCGGCGCTGTGCACGGCCTTGGTCTCCAGATCCTTGACGGCCTTTTCCTTCTCACGGATTTGTTCATACAATGATATATCAGGCAGTTCCCGCCTGGCCCCTGAACCGATTGCGACCATTTCGAGGATATCCTCGAAATGGTCTTCAGGAACTCGACCGCTGTTCAGACAGGCCTGACGCGCCCGCTCAATCACGGGCAAAAAATGACGATATTCCGAATACTCAAGGATCCTGGCCAACTGACGGGCCAGCCAGAATTCATTGCCGTCCTCGTCAAAATGACGCAGGCCGTCAAAGGTGGCGTGGTGTTGTTCGGTGATGCGTTTTTCTGTCACAGGTGTTTTCTCGGGATATTATTGTAAGGCTCGGGTCAGGATTTTTTGGGGCAGGAGGTTGAGTTCCCGCAACTGCGCCTCCGCCGCCTGGCGAGCCTTCCCCACCTCGACCAGCTGGGCCTTTAGGCGGGCGGCGATTTGGCCTTGTTTTTCGATGGGGATTTACGGAATTTTGAAATTACCAATAACCTCGGCTATCAATCATTGAACGGGACAAAAAAAACAACCACTAAAGTACATTACCCGTCATAGAATGCGCAAGCCCTTATTCAGCAAGGATTTCCATCACCACCTAAACACCCATAGACGTTGCCGGAGGTACGTATGAAAATATGTAGTCTTCTGAGTTGAAAACGAAACAAGAAAACCCGTCAAAGACGCTGTGTCCTTGACGGGTTTGTTGCTGCAGCTGGTGGGCCAACAAGGAATCGAACCTTGAACCTGCTGATTAAGAGTCAGATGCTCTACCAATTGAGCTATTGGCCCAGCTTGTTGAATCGGAATATGCAAATCATGTCAAAGCATTAGCCCTAAAACCTGCTTTGCGCCGACAACGAAAAGGCTTCTACGGTTTTCCAGGTTACCCGTCAAGGGGAAAATTAGTGAATGGTGAATTGTGATTGGTAATTGGAGAAGAAAGAAAGAGATTTCTAACACAACATTTCGAAATTAAAGGCAATTTCACAATACTCTGGACTGTTCGGACCCGAAGACCACCCTGAGCGGCCGCCACCCCGCCTTTGTCCATTCACAATTCACCATCCACAATTCACCAACAATCAAAGCAGATACTTTACGCCCTCGCAGCCCGCCAGGGCGGCGCCGAGGCTGTCGAGGATTTCACGGCTTTCGATGTGCATGCGTACGGTATAGGTCACGTAGGAACCGTTGCGGGAGACGTTGCTGGCGCGGGGAGTTTCGGTGAAGCCATGATTTTTCATGACATCGAGGATGGCGGCGAAGGCCTCGTCGCTGCGCACGGCTATGATTTTGTACTCCCAGTGCAGGGGAAACTCGAGTTCCGGCTTATTCATGGGGGCTCCTTGTTGACGGATGTGTGCGGTACAGCTAGTCCAAGGACCAGCGTCCGTGACGGACTCCATGGCCCAAGCTTTTTCGGACAGTCAATACCAAATTTCCACATGGCGAGGTGCGGATGGAATCCATCCGGGAAATATATCGAATTGGCGCAGGTCCTTCCAGCAGCCACACCATGGGCCCCAAGCTCGCCGCCGAGCAATTTCGGGCCCGCGTCAAGGGGGCGGCCTCCTTTCAGGTAGTCTTGTACGAGAGCCTTGCCGCCACCGGCAAGGGGCATCTCACCGACAAGGCCATCCGGGAAGCCCTGGCTCCCTTCCCCGTCGAAATTCTCTGGGCACAGGACCGGCAGCAGCCCGAACATCCCAACGCCATGGACTTCGCGGCCCTGGACGAAAACGGCCGGGTCCTGGACAGCTGGACTGTTTTCAGCATCGGCGGCGGCGCCCTGCGCGACAGGGGCTCGACCTTCGCCACGCCCCAGATCTATCCGTTGCAGAGTCTCACGGAAATCATGGAGCTTTGCGGCGAGGAAGGCATCACCTACTGGGAATTCGTGGCCCGTCACGAAGGCGAGGACATCTGGAACTTCCTTGAAGAGATCCGGGCCGCCATGAAAAGCTGCGTGGAACGGGGCCTGACCACCGAGGGCGTGCTGCCCGGCGGCCTGGGACTGGCCCGCAAGGCCAGCTCGTACCACCAGAAGACCCTGCTTGGCGGAGCCGAGATGCGCCGGACCGGACTTCTGGCCGCGTATGCCCTTGCGGTGTCCGAAGAAAACGCCTCCGGAGGGACCGTCGTCACCGCGCCGACCTGCGGCGCGAGCGGCGTCTTGCCCTCCGTGCTGCGCTACCTGAAGGAAAACATGAAGGCCAGACCCAGATCCATCCTGCAGGCGCTGGCCACGGCCGGACTGATCGGACTGATCATCAAGAACAACGCGTCCATCTCAGGAGCCGAGGTCGGCTGTCAGGGCGAAGTCGGTTCGGCCTGCGCCATGGCCGCCGCGGCCGCGGCCCAGCTCATGGGCGGCACCATCCGCCAGATCGAATATGCCGCCGAGATGGGACTTGAGCATCACCTGGGCCTGACCTGCGACCCCGTCGGAGGGCTGGTCCAGATACCCTGCATAGAACGCAACGCCATGGCCGCCTCCAAGGCGATCAGCATCGCGCACATGGCGCTTTTATCGGACGGCTCGCACTGCATCCCCTTTGACGAAGTGGTGCGAGTCATGAAAGAAACAGGACACGACCTGCCAAGCCTCTACCGGGAAACATCCCACGGGGGCCTGGCCAAAGCATATGGCGAACGCAAGGAAAAACGAGGATCCGCATGAAGAGAGATGAAGAAGATTTCGAAGAGCTGCCTACCACCAGGGAATCAGAAGAACCGACCAGCCGTGGCAAGGAACTCAAACTCTTCACGATGTGCCTGAAGAAATTCATAAAGAAGATCTTTCAGCACATGGTCGCGACCCGTTTCGCTTCCTGGAAGGAACTGGCCATCCACGACCAGGACGGCCTGGCCTACCCCATATACAACTACGTCATCGACGCGTCCGACCCCCGGTTGCGTCAGACCTACGCCGATTACGGCCTTGAAATCGACGGCGGAACGCTCCTGGCCGACCTGTCGGTGTCTGCCATCCTGGAAGAGGAAGGGGCCATCGGGCTTGAGTTCTATCTCTACGAGACCACGTCCATCGTGCCCTATGTGTGCGACGATTTCGAAGCCGTGGAAAACGAGCGGCCGGACATGTCCCATTTCCGCAGGATCAACCACGCCGACTTCGAAACCCTCTATGACGAACTCAAGAAGAACAACATCTTCGAGGACATCTATTACGAGCTGAACAAGTCCATCCTGCTCATCGAGCTTTCCGAACGCGAAGCCCTGGCCCAGATGAAAAAGGACAGCCTGCGCATCATCTCCGGCATCTTTGCCCGCGCCAAGTCCATCTCGAACCTGAACACCATCACCAACACCGACATCAAGGAATTCAAGCTGGATTTCGAAATCGAGGGACGCAAATTTTCTCTCGTGGTGCTGAACGGCCACGACGCGGACAATCTGCCGGTCTATTCTTCCGTGCTGACCATGCCTGAGTACAAATCCGTGGCGCAGTACGTGGATCTGGACACTCTCTATGAAAAATTTCTGAAGGTGCTGCGTGCCAAAAACATCGCCGACCCCGAGGCGGTCCTTCTTGAAGCGCTCAAGCCCCATGATCGCACCGCACAAAGCGCGACACAGGCAATGCCCACTCCATGAACCGACTGCAAGCGGCGCGGCGACTCCTTGACCACCATCGCCAAACCACTATAGGTTGTTTTCATGACTTTTTTCCCATGCGTGGACTAGAAACACCCGCGCCTCAAATTGCAACCCGGGAGCTTCGTATGCGCCATAACAAAACATTGCTCATTCTTTGCCTCTTCCTGATCGCAAGCACAGGCCTGCTCACCTCCTGCGCCTCCAGCCGTTCGGCCCAGGTGTATTCCCGTGACCAGGCCATGCAGGAAATGCGGGTCAATTACGGGACCGTGCAATCTGTACGCGCAGTGCAGCTCGAAGGCACCAAGAGCGGAATCGGCGCGGTGGGCGGTGGCGTGACCGGCGGCGTGCTCGGCAGCATGGTCGGCGGCGGCCGGGGCCAGGTGCTCGGCGCGGTAGTCGGTGCCCTGGGCGGTGCGGCCGTAGGCGCCATGGCCGAAGAGGGCGTGACCAGAAAGAACGCGCTTGAAATCACGGTGGAACTGGATACCGGCGAGATCGTGAGCGTGGTTCAGGAAGCCGACCTGGAATTCTATGCCGGTGAAAGGGTGCGCGTGCTGCGCGCCAACGACGGCTCGTCCAGGGTCCAGAAGTAACTTTCCCGAACGCTTTTGGCAGACTGCTCAATAATACAAAATTCACAGGCCGTTCAAAAATGGTAAGATGCAAGGAAGCGAAAAAATCCAGGGCGCGCAGTGTATTAAGCTGATGCGCGGTCTGGTTTTTTTCGCTGACGCAGCTGATTGCCGTTTTTGAGCGGCCTGTCAGGAGATGAAGATGGAGCTCTCGCTCGTACCCATCAAGAATCCGCACGCCCTCAATCTGATCCTGGGGATGTCCCACTTCATCAAGACCGTGGAAGACGTGCATGAAGCCATGGTCAACACCGTGCCCGGGGCAAAGTTTGGACTGGCCTTCTGCGAAGCCTCGGATGTCTGCCTGATCCGGACCACGGGCACGGACCCCGAACTGATCGAACTGGCCACGGAAAACGCCAAGGCGCTCTCCGCAGGGCACAGCTTCATCCTGTTCATGCGCGACATGTTCCCGGTCAACGTGGTCAACACCATACAGAACGTCCCCGAAGTGGTGCGCCTCTTTTGCGCCACGGCCAACCCGGTCCAGGTCATCGTGGCCCAGACGGACCAGGGCCGGGGCATCCTCGGCGTGGTCGACGGATTTGCTTCCAAGGGAGTCGAGACCGAGGAAGACAAGGAGAAGCGCACGAAATTCCTGCGTATGATCGGCTACAAGTTCTGACATGTCGGCGGCCCAGCCCAAACGCGCCAAAACCGTTCTGGTGGTGGACGACGATCCGTTCATCCGCGCCACCACCGGAGCGAGCCTGCGCTCCCGGAGTTTCAAAATCCTGGAGGCGGGCAACGGTCAGGAAGGCCTGGACATGTTTCAGGCCCACGGACCCGATCTGCTCATCGTCGACCTGAAGATGCCGGTCATGAGCGGCCTGGAGCTTTTGGCCAGGCTGTCCGGCGAAACCCCGCGCACCCCGGTGCTGGTGGTTTCCGGCGAGGGCGGCCTGGACGAAGCGGTGGAGGCCCTGCGCCTTGGGGCCTGGGACTATCTGGTCAAACCCATCGTCTCGCCCACGGTCCTGCTGCATGCCGTGGACAAGGCCCTGGAACGGGCGGCCCTGATCCGCGAAAACGAGGATTACAGGCTCAACCTCGAACGCCAGGTCCAGCAGCGCACCCTGGAGCTGCAAAAGGCCAACCGCGAACTTGAGCAGCAGTTCATAAAGCAGCAGAAGCTGGGCATCATCGGCACCCTGGCCGGAGGCATGGCCCACGACTTCAACAACATCCTCTCCTCCATAGTATTCTCCACGGAACTCATCCGCGGCTCCGTCGGGGCGTGCGAGACCCCGGACCCGGAAGACCTGGAGCGCATCCTGCGCGTCTGCCAGCGCGGCACCTCGCTCATCCGCAGCGTGCTGCATTTCACCGGCAAGATGCACGAGGAATTCACCCATTTTTCCGTGCGCGACACCATTCTTGAAACGCTGGACATCATCCGGGGCACCACGAATTCGCGCATCGAGGTCAAGACCCGGGTGGACCATCATCTGGGCACGCTTTTCGGCGACCCTGTCCATATGCAGCAGATTCTCATGAATCTGACCAACAACGCAATCCATGCCCTCGCGGACACGGAAGAGCCGTGCATCGAAATCTCGGCCGTCGGGTACGACGAGCCGCAGACGGACATCATGATCACCGATCCCGAGAGCATGCTCGTGGTCATCAGCGTGAGCGACAACGGGCCCGGCGTACCGGAAGAGGATCTGCCCAAACTGTGCGAGCCTTTCTTCACCACCAAGCCCAGGGACGAAGGGACCGGGCTTGGACTCTTTGTCACCCAGAAGATCGTGAAGACGCTACGCGGCAAACTGCTCTTCTCCCGGAACCAGTCAGGCGGCACCACTGCGCGGGTCTGCCTGCCCGCCAACCGGGGGCGGATTCCGGACTGCGTCGAATGCCTGACCATCCCGGACATCCGGGGCAATGCCGAGCGCATCCTGGTCATCGAATCACACCCCGAGGTACGCGCCTCCATCAGCTCCTGCCTGACCAGACTCGGCTATCAGGTCCGCCAGGCCGAAACTCTGGCGCAGGGCTGCGGCATCGTGCAGGAGGAGCCCCTGGGTTTTGACCTCATCCTGACCGACGACGGCCCCCCAAACAGCCTCGACGACCTCTGCGCGACCGTACGGCAGCTCAACCCGGCCATCCGCATCATGCTGGTCACGGCCTCGCCCTTGGGCAGCATCGCCTGCTCGCACCATGCCGTCTGCCGGATCCTTCCCAAGCCGGTGAACATGATCGCGCTCGGCCAGGCCATGCACCACTGCCTGACCGAGTGCCACTGCAAAATTTGAAAAACGCATTGCCTCACGCTCCATCCGTCCTTATCTGACCTGCCACAAGCAAAGGAGAATCATCATGGAAAGCGTCGACATCCTCATCATAGGCCAAGGTCCCGCCGGTCTCTCGTCCGCCATCTACACGGCACGGGCAGGCATGCGCACCCTGATTCTGGGTTGCGCCCCCAAGGTGGCCGGCGATTATGAAATAGACAATTACTTCGGCTTCACCGAAACCATAACCGGAAAGGAATTGATCGAACGGGGCAAGGCCCAGGCCGCAAAATTCGGGGCCGACATCCGCTGCGACCGCGTGCTCGGCATCCATCAGGATGACGCGGGCGCTTTCGTGGCCAAGACCGAGGACAAGCAAATCAAAGCCGCGTCCATCATCCTGGCCACCGGCGTGTCCCGCATCAGGCCCGGCATCTCCAACCTGGCCGACTATGAAGGCAAGGGCGTGTCCTACTGCGTGAGCTGCGACGGCTTCTTCATGCGCGGCAAGCCGGTCATGGTCGTCGGAGAGGGAAACTTCGCCGCCAACCAGGCCCTGGAACTCCTGCAATACACCCCGGACGTGAAAGTCTGCTCACAGGGCAAGGAGCTGTCCATCAGCGAGGAATTCCTCTACCGCCTGGAAGAAAGCAATATTCCCGTGCTTGAAGGCAAGATCGCCACCCTGGCCGGGGATAACGGACTTGAAAAGGTTCACCTTGAATCCGGCGAGCAGATCGACGCCCAGGGCCTCTTCGTAGCCATGGGACAGGCCTCCTCCAGCGACTTCGCCTACAGCCTGGGCCTCGTACGCAACGGTCAGTTCATCGAAACGGACCGGGATCAGCGAACCAACGTCCCCGGCATCTTCGCGGCCGGAGACTGCGTGGGCCGCTTCCTGCAGATCAGCGTGGCCGTGGGCGAAGGCGCCCTGGCCGGACGCGCGGCCATCAGCCACGTCAAGGAGAGACGCCGCACACTTCTTGACAAAGAAGCGAAGTAGGACTTAACAACCGTTGCTCCTCACGAGAGGGCCAATAGCTCAGTTGGTAGAGCCCCCGGCTCATAACCGGATGGTCCCAGGTTCGACCCCTGGTTGGCCCACCATTCAAATAAAAACAGCCCGGATTTCCGGGCTTTTTTATTTCTGTGGCGGGCTCGAGCAGTCCCCGCAGTCAGTGTGAACACGTTACCCTCAAAGTCTCCGTAAGGACCAAAAAAAACGCACATCCCTGCGCTGTCATACGCTTTAAAATAATTGACTTTTTTTAAAAGAAACATCAAAAGTTCCTGTCAAAAATTGTCATATCTCGCTTTCAGATATTTTGCGATTACAATAATAAAGGATGCACCGCGGAGCTAATTATTCATATTATTTTTATTTTTTTCTGAAGAGTAGCCGTCATTGTAACCATCTATGACGGCATCGGTCTTTCTTTCAATCTTGGCCTGCGCCTTGCCAACAGACCGGCCTACCCATTCGCATCCAGATGCAAGTAGACATGTACACAGTAAGATAAAAACAAAAATGCGAACCATAATTCCTCCATATAAAAATATTTTTTGAAAATTTATCCTTATGGCCATAATCCCTAAATTTTTCCATGTATGCAAGTACTTATTTTTTAAGCATACAAAATAAATTGTACTCATAAAATCTCAAAATTTTATCATTATTACGTAAAAATTAATTATATAAAGTCTATTAAAAATACGAAAGAACTCCACCTCACAGCGCTAAAAATAATAGTTATAACTACAGTTAATCGAGTTATAACCTATATTGATTTTTTTCAATATTCTGTATTCGTCGTCGTTATCGAACAAAAAAAAATATAAAATCAATTGTATATACATATGCGAATAATTAAAAACAATCCTATAACATTCTGGTTTTACATTTTTATCCTTGCAATTTCTTCCTGCGCCGCAAACAGACGCATACTAACTATTGATCCAAATATAAATATCTCGTCATAGTCTCTGAATAAATGCTTCCTCGTCGTTTCAAGTGAGCAAAAATCTTGAACCCATGGCCGAAATAGACTCAGCATGGAAAGAAACAATAGATCGTATTCTCCAAAGCTACAAAAAAGCACAGAAATTGAACTTGAATTTTTAACTGTGCATAAATAGCTCCAACTTTTTTCATTTTTTTTAAGGGCTAGTCGTGAATCCTCAAGGAATATCTCTTGTCACAGGTGCCAGCAAAGGAATTGGCGAAGCTGTCGCTATCCGTCTTGCCGAAGCAGGGTTTGACATTTGGCTTAACTATCTAAGTGATCATGAAAACGCTCGTCGAATACAAGGTCAAATTGAAGAATTAGGAAAAAAATGCACACTTGTCCCATTTGATGTTTGTGATTTTAAAGAATGTCAAAAAACACTTGCGCCGCTTCTAGAGAAAGACACGCCGTTTTCAATTGTAAACAACGCTGGAATCACAAAAGATTCTCTTCTGATATGGATGGAAGAAAACGACTGGAACAAAGTTATCAACGTACATTTGTCCGGTTTTTTCAATATCACACGCACAGTACTTCCCTTCATGCTTAGAAAAAGAAAAGGGCGCATCATAAATATTTCATCCACATCTGGAGAAACTGGAGTTGCAGGGCAAGTAAATTACTCTGCTGCGAAGTCCGGACTCATTGGCGCAACACGCTCACTTGCTGTAGAAGTTGCAAAACGAAACATTCTCGTCAATGCTGTCTCCCCGGGATTCATTGATACTGACATGCTTAAGGAACTCCCAATTGAAGAAATATCCAAGAATATTCCATTAGGCCGCATTGGTACCGCTCAAGAGGTCGCAGAAGTTGTTACCTTTCTTTGTTCTCCAGGATCTTCCTACATAACGGGACAAGTAATCTCCGTTAACGGTGGAATTTACACTTAATTTTTTTTACTTTTATAAAAATGAATAAAGTTGCAATTACTGGGATTGGAATTATCTCTACATTGGGAATCAATACTGAAACAGTTTCCAATGCTCTTTATCAGGGAAAATCTGGAATTTTTTTAGATCCTGAACGATCATCACTAGGTTTCTCTTCACCGCTTACTGGATCTATCAAAGGGTTTAACGCAAAATATTTACTTAATCGCAAGCAATTAAAAACCATGCCAGATTTTGCTGTTTGGGCATATGCTGCGGTGATGGAGGCCATTGGGCTTTCGGGCCTGGATCCCGTCGACCTTAAAAACGAGAGAACCGGCATTATTTTTGGTTGCGATTCAAGCTGTATCGCAGCGCTTGAGCAGGTTGAACTTCTTCAAAAACGTGGCGAAACAGCCCTCATTGGAAGTGGTCTTGTCTTCAGATCAATGACGTCCTGTATTACCATGAACTTGAACACACTCCTTGGAACCAAAGGAGCGTGCTGGACCCTGAGCGCGGCATGCTCCAGTTCCGGCCATGCCATTGGCCAAGCAGCGGATCTGATCGCTCTTGGCCGTCAAGACCGAGTGATTTGTGGCGGAGCGCAGGAGATCAACTGGCAATCCATCTGCAGCTTTGATGGTCTGGGCGCTTTCTCCACTCGCGTCACGACGCCCGAATCTGCCAGCAGGCCCTTTGACCGTAATCGCGACGGACTTGTTCCCAGCGGAGGCGCCGCGGCCATTCTTCTGGAAAATTGGGACATGGCTGTCGCGCGTGGCGCCAATATCCTTGGAGAGCTGGCCGGCTATGGCTTTTCCTCCGATGGCAGCAATCTCTCTGTTCCAAGTGCAGACGGCTTGGCCCGATCTATGAACGGCGCACTGACAGCTGCGAGTGTGACCCCTGGCGACGTCGATTACATTTGCGCGCACGCGACTTCCACTCCTGCGGGAGATGGCGTCGAAGCGAAAAATATCGCTACTGTTTTTAAAGATTATCGCCCCATAACAACCTCGACAAAATCCATGACCGGTCATGAACTCTGGATGTCCGGAGCATCACAGGTTGTTTATTCGACGCTCATGGCCAGGGATGGCTACATCGCGCCGAACATCAATTTCGAGGAGCCAGATGAAGCCACTTCAAAGCTCAACATCGCAACTGAAACGATTCATCGCCCTCCCCGCATGGTCCTCTGCAACGCGGCTGGATTCGGAGGAACTAACTCTTCACTCATCCTGCGTTACACGTAATGCGACAAGACTTTGTAATCATCGGCTCCGGCATTTCTGGCATGACGGCAGCACTGCTTCTCGCGCGTCAAGGGTACAAAGTCACCCTGGTAGAAAAATTTCAATCTGCATCTCCAACAGTGCGTGGCTTTTCTAGACAAGGTGTTTATTTCGACACTGGACTGCATTATACTGGAAGCTTCGCACCAGGTGAAATCCTGGACGTATATTTCAAATATCTTGGCCTCAAGGGTATTGTGCGTGCGCCTTTCGATCCTCATTGTTTCGACAGATTGCGGTATCCCAAACAGAAGGTGGAATTCCAACTCCCTGTCGGCTACGAACAGATTCAAGTAAGACTTTGCGAAAATTTCCCTCGGGAAGCAAAGGCGATTCGTACTTACCTTGCTGATGTTCGCAAAAATTTCGAACATTCACCATTCCTGAATCTGGAGCACAAAGTTTCGGTTGATACTCTTGAAAGCCCCGTCACGCTGGAAACCTATCTTAACGAATTGACCAATGACAGGCTCCTTAAATCAGTACTTGGCATACACGCCCTGCTTTACGGCGTACCTCCGCAGGAAATTGCCTTTTCGGACCATGCAAAAATCGCGGGCTCCTATTACCAATCAGTTCACGGCATCGTCGGTGGTGGCCTGAGCGTAGTACGAGCTTTTGAAGCCGCCCTTGAAGATTCAAAAATTGAAGTCCGTTACGGGAATGGCGCGAAACAGGTGCAACTGACTCCTGCGGGAAAAATATGCGGGTTAATTCTTGATGACAATGAAATCATCGAAACAGATCAAATTCTAAGCACAATTCATCCCGCCAAACTCCTCGAACTCGTTCCGGATGGTGCATTTCGCCCGACCTTCAGCCGCCGCCTTCGCGAACTTGTCGACACCCCTTCTGCCTATATGCTTTTCGGAATTTCCGAAAAACCTCTGCCAATACTTGAGCGAAGCAATCTTTTTGTATGCCCGGAAACAGATGTCGACAATTTTTTCCAACCAAACCGCCTACCTGAGCAGGGCCCGTGGTACCTGGCGTCCACCAAGCAAGACAGTGAAAAACGCGGCGTTGTCGTTATAGCCCCCGGCTCAATACAAGACGTGGCCGCCTGGAAATCATCAAAACTCGGAAAACGCTCCTTTGAGTACCGCGCACACAAACAAAAGCGCCTTGATCATATGCGAACCGCTCTGCTTAAACACGTTCCTGAACTTGAATCTGTTCGTTTTGTCGAAGGGGCGACTCCACTTACGCTTCGAGACTACATGAACACGCCCACCGGCAGCCTGTATGGAATTCGCCACACTGTGAATCAATTCAATCCTGCTCCCGCCACAAGAATTCCGGGCCTCTTGCTCGCAGGACAATCCATTGTCGCCCCTGGCCTTCTTGGGGCAGTGATCTCCGCATTTCTCACCTGCGGATTTATCATCGGTCACAACAAACTTCGCAAGGAATTGAGAGCATGCAACTGAGACGGGTTGTGATCACGGGCGTGGGTGCGGTCTCCCCCTTCGGACAAGGTGCCGAGCGACTCTTCCAAGCTCTGGTGAATGGAGAAAGTGCCATCCGATACATTGCTGACCTGGAAAAAGTTCAAGGACTCGGTCCGCACGTGGCTGGCCTGGTTCAAGGCATAGACATCAAGGATATCCCACGCAAAATTCGACGCACCATGTCACCCATGTCGGTGTATGCATTGCTCGCCTCGCAGGAGGCCCTGGATCAAGCCCACGTTGACCAAGATCTCCGCACCGGAGGACGATTGGGGATCGCTCTGGGCTCCACTGTAGGAAGCGTGGACGTCATGGAAGATTTTTTTGAAGACTTTTTGAAAAACAGAAGCATCGAAGGCATCAAGTCCATGCTGTTTTTCAAGATCATGGGGCATTCCTGCGCGACAAACGTTGCGCAGACCCTCGGCATCGCTGGGCGCACGCTTGCACCCTCTGCCGCCTGCGCTACTGGTTGTCAGGCAGTGGGTCTGGCTTATGAAGCCATTGCCTTGGGCAAACAAGACCTCATGCTTTGCGGAGGCGCTGACGAATTCCATCCATTAACAGCCGCAACCTTCGACATCATCCAGGCAGCTTCAACACAATACAACGACCGACCGCAATGCACGCCAAGACCATTTGACCGAGATCGCGACGGCATTGTGTGCTCCGAAGGCGCTGGACTCCTCCTGCTGGAATCCTTGGATTCCGCTCAAACTCGCGGGGCGAATATTCTGGCTGAAATTTCAGGATTTGCATCCACTTCCGACACGTCAAGCATTGCCAATCCCGACCCCGAACCCGTTCGGCTTTGCATGGAACTGGCGCTTGCGGAAGCAGGGCTGAACGCTGCCGAAATCGACTACGTCAACGCCCATGCCACAGGCACAGTGCAGGGAGACGAAGCCGAGAGTCGTGCCATCGGAGATCTTTTTGGAGCACACACGCCCGTTTCAAGCCTGAAGGGTCACATGGGTCACGCCATGGCCGCCAGTGGCGCGCTTGAACTCATCGCCTGCGTAAAAATGTTGCGCACCGGCCAAATCATCCCGACCCGCAATCTTGACAACCCTGCCGTGGAATGTTCTGCCGTCGCACTGCCACGCCAGATAGAAAACAAGGTGTTACAAACAATTATAAAAAACAACTTTGCACTGGGCGGAGTAAATTGCGCTATCGTGCTAAGGAGATTTTTCGAATGACGAATGATGAAATCATTGAGCGTACCAATGCCGCAATCGCAGAAGAATTCGAATTGGACATGAACGACTTGGTACCCTCGGCCTCATTCAAGGACGATTTGGGACTCGACAGTCTGGATGCCGTCGACATGGTCATTGTTTTGGAGCAAGAGTTCGGAATTAAAATAGGGAAGGATCCCAAAATATTGAAGATCAGACAACTTTGCGATTTGCATTCCTATGTGATCGACAAAAAAAATGCATTTTTAAACTGAGTAAATATGGCTACATCACAAAATCCATATACGCTAAGATCTATTTTAAGAAATATTGGATTTTATTGTGGCTTTCTAATATTAAATTTATTCATTTTTATAATTTCTCCATTCTTATATTTAATCCTTCGAACAGCAAAAAAACATAGTCAAGGCCAAGCTGTTCGTCGCATAATATGGATTTATGGGAGAATGTGGGTAATACTAACATCTTTATTTGTAGAAATAAAAATAGATACAAAAAAAGCAGCAGATTATCCAAAGCCAAGCATTATTCTTGTCAATCATCAATCTTTTTTTGATGCTTTTTGCATGGGCGCTCTTCCGATTTACGATATAATTTTTTTAGTCCGAGAATGGCCATTTCGAATTCCATTTTATGGCCACTACATGCGACAAGCTAAATATATCAACAGTGAAAATATGTCCTGTGAAGAATTTGTTTGCGAAGCCAAAGAAAAGCTAAACCGGGGAATATCGATAATAATCTTCCCCGAAGGAACTCGCAGTAAAAATGGACAACTGGGCCGATTCTATTCCGGAGCCTTCAAACTGGCCACGGAATCTAAACACCCCATAGTGCCTGTTTGTATCGATGGCTCTGGAAAGTTCCTGCCCAAAGGAAAATTTCTAATAACAGCAAACCCGATCTCAATTAGAACGCTACCTACCATTGACCCAAACGAATTTAAGAAATTTGGCCAAAGAGCTCACATAGAACTAAGGAAAAATGTCAAAAAAATGTTCTTAAAAGATCTTGAGCAGTCTTTTTTGCATTATGACCCTATTTTACAAGTACAAACCTGTAGCCCGAGGGAAACACAATGAAAAAGAATTCAGCCTTCCTGCGCATCTTGAGCCTTATGCTTGTGGCAATTGCCATGCTGTTGATTTCGGGATGCCGCACAGTTCCCGTTCGCAATATTGAAAACGCTCCCATCGTAACAACAAGCCAAGCCCATCCCGATATGCAAAAAATCGGTGATGCCATAATCAAAGCTGGAACAAGCCTCGGCTGGAAAATGTCCCAAAAAGAGCCCGGACAGATCATAGGCAAACTCTATGTTCGCACTCACAGAGCTGAGGTCAAAATTATTTATAACCACAAAAATTACAATATTCTTTACGAGAACAGCAGCAATCTTAAGTATAATCCAGAAAAATCAACAATTCACAGACAATACAACAACTGGGTTAAAAATCTCGAATTAGCAATACAACGCGAGATGGTAACAATTCAATAGATATACCCCATCTACGATTTTAAATTTAATATTGAAATTTTTAAAGGACAATATCTATAATGACTCGATTAAGATGGGGTGTTTCTTTCAGCCAAGAAGAAATAGAAAATTGCAAGAAAAAAAATGGATTGCTCTCCATGGAGCTTGAGCTTTCAAGAGAGTGCAATCTTCGCTGTATTTATTGCTATGCAGAATCAGGAAATCCCATTGCTGACGAGCTTTCATACGAAGAAATTCTCTCTGCCATAGACCAGGCGGTGGAACTTGGGGCTCAAAAAATAGTCGTTCTTGGCGGTGGAGAGCCACTCTGCTACCCTGGAATATTTGACGTACTAAATTATATACATGCCAAAAGCGTTGAAATAGAGCTATTTACAAACGGGATGCTCATCACCAAAGATGCTGCGCAGACATTTATACGCCTAGGTGTCAAACCAGTAATCAAAATGAACAGCTTTCGCCCTGAAATACAAGACATTCTGGCAGGCCAAAAGGGAGCATTCACGGCAATACGCAACGGGCTTACGCTGCTCATGGAGGCCGGATATCCCACCAGGGACTTGGCCCTCGGCGCACAAACCGTGATCTGTCGGCACAATCTGGAAGAACTGCCTGCGATGTGGATCTGGCTTAGGGAACACGGAATAATCCCATATTTCGAGATGCTGACGCTGCAAGGCAGAGCCAGGCGACATCCCGATCTTGAACTGAACCCCGAAGAACTTCAGCGCATCTTTGAAACACTTGCCGACATCGACGCCCAAAGGTTTGGTAATTTTTGGGAACCGCATCCCTCCGTGGCCGCCTTTTGCTGTGACAGGCACGAATACTCATGCACTGTGAGCGTAACCGGAGATATCTACCCCTGTCCGGGAGTGGACATTCCCGCAGGAAACATCCGTCAAGCCCCGCTCTCGGACATTCTGCGCACAAGTCCGCTCATTCATGATTTGCGCAACATCCGCAGCAACATCAAAGGCATGTGCGCCCAGTGCGATCTGAAGGCGCAGTGCTATGGCTGCCGGGGAATGGCTTACCAGGCCACCGGAGACTACCTCGCCGCCGACCCTCTATGTTGGCGCAATAAAACGTACCATGCCTAGGGAGAACAGATCATGAACACCTTATCCCTCCCTGCGAAAGCGGATCTTTTTCTTCCGCATGATTTCCCGATGGTCTTTATCGACCGCCTGCTGGAAGCGGATGGTGAACGCGGGCTGTGCGAACTTCTACTTACTTCCGCACATATTTTTGTGGATGCCCAAGGGCGCATGGACCGGGCGTGTTATGTGGAAATCGCAGCCCAGAGTTTTGCCGCTGTGAAGGGCTGGAAACTCGCCTGCCAAGGAGCACTTTTCTCCAGTGGCTTTCTGGTTGGAGTTCAGGCTTTCGAATGTCTGGACGATGCAAGAACAGGTGACCTGCTGCAGATCGAAACCATCGAACTCGGTGGCTTCGACGGATATACAGTGGTGCGTGCCACGATCAACCGTGGCGGCGAGACTATCGCCGGGGGCAAGATCAAACTTTATGTGCCTGCGTCCGAAATTCAGAATCCGGGAGCAGATGCATAATGGGCCGCTGCCGCACCCTTGCTTTTCATTTCATCCTGACCATCGGCCTCGGCATCATTTTTTCCGCCCATGCCTTGGCCGAAATCCGGGACATTGACGCTGTCCTCCAAAAACTTCGAACACAGGCGACTGCCGTCGAAAGTATTTCCAGCGAGTTTTCGCAGGAAAATCGCCTCTCGGTTTTCGAAGAAACCATTGTTTCAAGCGGTCGCTTTCTTTTCCGTAAACCTGACAGTCTCCGCTGGGAATATCTGAGTCCCATTACGGAAGGCTTTGCCCTGCAAGGAAATCAAGGGGTACGCTGGACGGAAACGACCAGGATGTCTTTTTCCTTGCGCAACGACCCGCTCATGAATGTTGTCGCCAGGCAATTGTTGGCCTGGGCCACCTTTGATCTTGCCTGGCTTTCCGCTGAATACGACATCACGTTGGAGGCGGATTCTCCTGTTTTACTAAAACTTGTTCCCAAGAGTTCTGACACCGCACAAGTGCTAAAACATCTTCTCATCGAGTTTTCCTTGTCGTCAAATACAGTCCAAAGAGTGGAGCTTCACGATCAAAGCGGTGATCTCACGCGTATTCTTTTTAAAAATCCACAAGTGAACACCCCTCTCGACGACGGAATGTTCAGGTAAGGCGGCATGTTTCACCTGTTTGGCCGCGCCTATGCTTTTCTCGCTCCCCGACGGGGTTTTTTGCTGGTACTCTGCGCACTTGCCTGTTTCGCCTGCTCTCTCTTTGTTTCAAGGCTGGTTGTCCGTGAAGATATCAGCACCATGCTTCCGGACGACTCCGGCCGAATTGCGTCCGACTTTGCCCTGTTGCGTTTGGCGCCATTTGCCCAGCGACTGACCATTACAGTCAGTCATGCCGGCGCAAATCCCACCCAGGCCGCCGAAGCCCTGGCAACCGCCTTGCGCCGGGAAAGCGTTTTCACTCGCGTACTGACCGGTCCGCCGAGCAACATTTCCCTGACGTTTCTCACCAAGCTGTTACCCTTGGCTCCGGCCCTGCTGACCGAACAGGACACAAAAACACTCTACGCATTGACCGACCCGGAGCATGTGCAAACCGCACTGGAGCAAAACAGACGCGACCTGCTTTCACCTGGCGCAGTAGCCCTGAAAAAGGTCATCCGCCAAGATCCCCTGGGAATACGGAAGATTGTTCTGCCCAAACTGGCAGCGCCGTCGCGCCTGGCCGATGTAAGGATTGAAAACGGTCATTTCGTAAGCCGTGACGGCAATCACGCCTTGATCTTGGTTGACACGGACATCCCGATGACCGACTCGCTCGGCGCGGCCAAGGTCATGAGCAGCTATGAAAAAGCGGTCGCAGCACTGCCCGAAGGCGCGCAGGCCATGCTTGTCGGCGGGCATCGCCACACGCATGTCAACGCGCAGGCCATCAAGGATGATCTGGCAATCATTCTGCCTTCCGCCTTCATCCTGCTGGCCCTGATTTTCCTGCTTTTCATGCGTAACCGACAAAGCCTTTACGTTTTCCTGGTTCCGGTCTGCGTGGTCGGTGTCGCCGGGACAGCCACCGCTCTTGTCTACGGCTCCATTTCCGGCATTGTCCTTGGATTTGGTGCCGTGCTCCTGGGTATTTCCGTAGACTACGCCCTGCACGTCTACTTTGCGTTGCAGAATTCAAGCGCCGATGAAAATCATAACCCTGCGCATACGCTTACACAAATATCTCCTGCCATTACCTTTGGCGCCTTGACCTCATGCACCGCCCTCGCCGCCCTTCTCGTGTCGGACATCCCAGGCATCCGCCAGCTGGCCGTTTTTTCCCTTTTCGGCATCATTGCGTCCTTTTTCATGTCGCTGCTCATCCTGCCACACTTCATCACCGCGAAGACAGGCAGAGGAACCTCCACCATTCCGCACAACACTCGTAAATCTTTTGGCGCAGCGCCTCTCATAACGCTTTGGATCGCCGTCCTGAGTGCCGGAATCTGGTTCGGCCAGCACACACGCATAAACGGCGACCTGCGGGCAATGAGCTTTACTCCCACAGAGATCCAGGCGGAAGAAGATGCCACCAGAACAATCTGGGGAAGCATGCGTGATCTCGCCCTGATCTTTGTTCGCGCTCGGACATTCGACGACGCTCTCGAAAAAAACGACCGCGTTTGGAGTTTTCTGCAGACTCATAATGCCACAAGTCCAATAATCAGCCTGGCCCCACTCCTTCCCGCCATGCAGACACAACTGCAAAACATTTCGCGCTGGAAAGCCTTTTGGCAGGTCAACGGACAATCAGCTTTTACCCGTCTGGAAACCGAGCAAAAGGCCTTGGGATTTTCCCGTTCCGCATTCAGCCCGTTTGCCGAATTCATCAGTGCCTCGCCCGAAACTATTTCAAGCGAGTCACTGCATGAACTAGGTATCCAGGAATTTGTGGACGTGCTGGCCATGCGCGATGGCGATGACTTCCTTGTCCTCACCCTGCTTCCGGACACAATGAAAAATGCCGCTTTGCTAAGCGATTACACCGAGCGGGAGCTAGGAGCCCAATTTGTTTCCGGATCCCGGTTCCGGGAACTGCTTGGGGGCGCAATGCGCATTGATGTCTTGCGCTTCAGTGGCTCGGCCCTGGCCGGAGTGGTGCTGCTCAATGCGATACTCTTTCGCAACCCGCGCAAAACACTGCTCGCCCTTTTGCCCATAGGCATGGGCGTGACCACGGTGCTCGCGGTCATGTACAGCTTCGGACAAGCCTTGAACCTCTTCCACATCGTCTCTCTCCCGCTCATCATCGGTCTTGGCGCTGACTACGGAATATTCATGGTTTGCCGCTCGGAACAATCCGCGCATCATCAGACAGCACGCGCCGTGCTCTTTTCCGGATTGACCACGCTGTGCGGGTTTGGGGTGCTCGTGCTGGCTCGACACCCGGCCTTGCACTCCATCGGCATAACAGTCTTGACCGGAGTGGGCACGGCAATGATCACGGCCCTTTGGATAGTACCCGCATTGAACGGAGACCGGCGATGAAATGGCTCGTAACCGCTGTGCTTCTGGTCAACCTGGGGTGTGCGGGCATGGCAAATCAGCAGCCTCGATCGGAACTGCCGAACCCGCATCTGGCCGCTACTCTGTCGCAATACCGAGGTCCCGCTCGAAACGGACTGCTGCTGCGACATTCAGTGCGACTGCGAATCCCTGGGCGCAGTCTGGACCAGACTTTCAGCGGAATCATGCGGTTTGATCATAACGGACAATCGGTACGGCTTGTGGGCATGGCCGGTTTTGGAATGAAGATTTTTGATCTGAGCATCAGTCAGGAAACCGTTGAAACACATTTCATTTCACCGGGTTTAAATCGCATCAACAATTTATCGGAGCATATCGCCTTCTGCGTGCGGCGGATCTGGCTGGCTCCCCAGCCAGAAATTGGCAACGGGTTCCGCCGGATTGAAGACACCGCTTACATGTACGGAATCCACGACGGCCAACACGTTGAGCACGAGTATCTGAAAGAAACACTCACGGCGACCCGATCCCTTGGTCCAGACGAATACTGGGAAATTCATTATTCGGAACGCATGGCCGACACACAGGAACCGTCTCGTATCATCTTCAAAGACAGCCACGGGCGCTATTCACTCGATGTGCGCCTCATCGAACAAAGGATGACATCATCATGAGCAGACTCCTTCAAGAGGTTCGGTCCTGTGCAACTCGCCCCGCCCACACCGACGAGCACGGATTCCGAACAATGGAGTTCATCTTCCCGCCCACTTTTGTGGGATTTGACGGCCACTTTCCGGATCGCCCCATCCTGCCCGGCATCGTTCAAGTCCTGGCCGGCATGCTCACAGCGAGCGATGATTCCATGACGCTTCATAAAGTCGCCAAGGCTAAATTCTCACGTGTAATCACCCCAGGGGAACTCATGCTCGTCAGGGCAGAGACCCAAAAAAAAGATGGCAATATTCTGGCTACCATTATCATCAGCGTAGGCGGGGACACGGCCGCGACCATGGCTCTGGCACTGCATCCAAAGGAATTCGCGGAATGAAAAAGCCATATTTCAAAACAGCACCCGGCAGTCCTGTCCCGTTGCGCATTGATGTTGAACGCCGCATTCGGTTCCAAGAGGTAGATACGCTGGGCATTGTCTGGCACGGGCACTATCCAAGCTATTTCGAAGACGCGCGCGTGGCTTTGGGCAATCGTTACGGTGTCGGCTACCTCGACTTCCACCGGGAAAATGTCATCACGCCCATCAAGCAACTCTGGATCGATTATATCGCGCCACTGCGTTTCGGTGAAGACTGCACGATCACCGCCATCTTGCACTGGACAGAAGCCGCCCGCATCAATTTTGAGTTTGAAATTCGCAACCAGGTCGGCACGCTGGCAACCACTGGCTTCACGGTACAGCTCTTCCTGGACAGCGACGGAAACATCCTTACATATCCACCTGATTTTTATCAAAAATTCCTTGCATCATGGAAGAAGGGAGAACTCTAGAAGATGCGGATTCTGCTCATCGCCACGAATACTGAAATCGAGCCGTATCCTGTCTTCCCCCTGGGAATGGCCGTCCTTGCGAGCGCGCTTTTGTCCTCCGGGCATGACGTTCGTCAGCTCGACTGCCTGGCTCTCGGTGGCGACAAAGAGATAATCCGCAGCGTCTGCACCGAATATCGTCCACAGGTCATAGGTTTTTCCCTTCGCAACGTAGACAACGTGGACTCGCTGACATCGCACACGCATTGGGCACTGCGCGAGGTGCGTGAACTGATCGCCTTTATCCGCTCTTTTTGCGATGCACCTTTGATGATGGGGGGCCCTGGCTTTTCGCTCATGCCTGAACAAATCCTGGACTACACGGGGGCCGACTTTGGCATTGTCGGCGAAGGCGAGGAGGCCTGTCGCAATGTTCTCGAACAACTCGCGCAGGGCCAGACACCCCCACGAATCACCAAAGGAACAAAACGGTTGCAGGACAAGGAAATGCACGGCGCATCTCCCTGCCCCGAGATCATGGACTTCTATCTGCGTGAAAGTGGGGTCGCCAGCATCCAGACCAAACGCGGATGTCCGCATACATGTATCTACTGCACCTACCCCGCCCTTGAAGGGACGAAAATCCGAGCGCGAGAGCCCGGCGACGTGGTTGACGAAATCATACGACTGAAACGTGACTACAGTATTTCCGAACTTTTTTTCACTGACTCGGTCTTCAACGATGGCCTGGGCCATTGGTTGGCACTGGCCGAAGAAATGATCAGGCGCGAGGTGAACATCTCCTGGAGCGGATTTTTCCAGCCAATCGGCATTACCCAGGACGCATTGCGCCTCTGCCGCCGAGCCGGGCTCAAGGCCATGGAACTTGGCACGGACGCGGCATCGGACGCCACCCTGCAAGGTTTACGCAAAGGTTTTGATTTCAAGACGGTTGAAAAAATCAATGCCTTGTGTGTGGAAGAACGGATCCCATGTGCCCACTTCATCATCTTCGGTGGTCCGGGAGAAACCGAACTAACCGTGCGGGAAGGCATTGAAAACATAGGCCGGCTGCAGCATTGCGTGGTCTGCGCTTTCCTGGGAATCCGCATCTATCCGAACACAGCGCTGGTGCGGCACGCCATTGAAGAGGGCTCTCTTGATCCGGCTGCATCCTGCTTGGAACCCACCTATTATTTTTCACCGCACATTGACCCCGCAAAGGTTGAAACCCAGCTCACCCAAGCCTTCAAGGGGCGACGAGACCGACTGTTCCCACCATCCAAAGGGCAGGAGCAGATGGCCGTCATGCGCAAGTTCGGCTACCGGGGCATTCTTTGGGACTCTCTTATCCGTTATCCCGCATCCAACGAAAAGGAGCCGTCTATATATGCCTGCCAAGCCTGACACAGCCCTGGATAGTCGCGTGATGGTAGTCATCCCGGTCTACAATCACGGAGCAACGCTACGCTCCGTGGTGGAGGGGGTGCTGAGCAGGCATGTGCACGTCCTGGTCGTGGATGACGGCAGCGACGACATCCCGCCGCACGCCCTGGACGATCTGCCTGTAAGGATTGTCCGCCATGAGCAGAACCGTGGCAAAGGCGCGGCCATCCGAACAGGTGCAAATGTGGCGCGCTCCTTGGGAATGTCCCACATTGTCACCATTGACGCGGACGGGCAGCATGATCCGGCCGATCTGCCATTGCTCCTGGACGCCATCGCCCGGGACGAAAATGCCATCATCGTTGGAGCCCGTGACTTCAACACCGCGAATGTGCCCGGCTCTTCTCGCTTCGGGCGAAAATTTTCCAATTTCTGGCTCAGAGTCCAAACCGGCATCGCCATTTCAGATGTGCAAAGCGGTTTTCGGGCCTATCCGCTGGCGGTTCTTGAAAAGCTGCGATTTACTGAAAATCACTACAGCTTCGAGGTCGAAATTCTGGTTCGTGCCGCCTGGGCCGGCTTCCGATTGTCCGAGGTCGACATTGCCGTGTATTATCCGCCCAAAGGCGAACGGGTGTCGCATTTCAGAGCCTTCATGGACAATCTGCGTCTTTCCCTCCTGAATACCAGGCTGACCGTAAGGGCCATCGTACCCATTCCGCATCGAACCTTCAGCCAAGACGAAACAGGCGCCATATCAGCCATTCATCCGCTGAAATCCCTGCGCATTCTTCTGGCCAGCGAGGCCACGCCAAGAGAACTGGCCATGGCCGCCGCGATGGGCATGTTTCTGGGAACCATCCCGCTTATCGGGCTGCACAGCATTACCATTCTCCTGGTGGCCGGGTGGTTTCGAATGAACAAAGTTGTCGGCCTCGCAGTAAGCCAGCTCTGCATGCCTCCATTTGTGCCGGCCCTGTGCATTGAAGCCGGGCATTTCATGCGCCATGGAAGTTTTCTGACAGAAATATCCCTGCAGACCCTTGGTTACGAAGCGCTGCAACGAATCTGGGAATGGCTTCTGGGATCCCTTCTGCTGGCTCCGATACTGTCGCTTCTCATCGGTGGCATCGTCTTTGTCATGGCCAAGGGGATTTCAATGGGCCTTAACGGTCGTTCAGAAAACGAACCGCAGGTCAGGCCATGACACACCAACGCTGGACAAGCCGAAGTATCGGGTCACGCCTTCAACATGGAATTTTTTACCTGCTGATCCGGACGCTGGGCAGAAGACCCGCCTATGTCCTGCTTTTTTTTGTCGTGCTCTGGTACACCCTGCGCCCCATGACCAGGGCCCGCTCAGCGCCTTATCTTGCGCGTCGCTTTCCCAAAACGGGAAGGCTGCAACGCCTGCGGCATTGTTTCCTGCTGAACTGGAATTTTGGGCTCACCCTGATCGACCGCGCGGCTTCCGGCATCCTCGGCCAGTTTTCCATCACAGCCAGCCAGGACGATGAACAGACCCTCAAAACGCTGCTGAGCGAAGGACGGGGCCTCATCCTGCTGACCGGACATTTCGGCTGCTGGCAAACATCCAGCACTGGCCTCGACGGCATTGAGACACCCGTACACGTGCTTATGCATCGCGCGCCTGACGATATTGACCGACAGCATTTCGAACACGCTGGAACTGACGCGCCTTTTCGCATCATCGACCCCTGCGGGTATTTGGGCGGAAGCCTTGAAATGCTCGATGCGCTTACCAAAGGGCATATTCTCGGAATCATGGGCGACCGTACGTTCGGCAATGATCGCAACACGGTGAGCGTCCCCTTTCTCGGTGGCAGTGTGCGCCTGCCTTTCAGCGCCTACAGGCTGGCCTCGGTCACGGGCGCTCCGATTCTCGTTTTCTTTTCCAGCAGGATCGGTCCCGGCCAAGCAAGACACGAAATCGCCCGGATTATCCGCGTTCCGCGGGGCCTGGGACGATCCAGGGAAAATTACATCCCTTACGCACGGCAATTCGCGCTGGCCCTGGAAGAAATGGTCAAAGCGAACCCTTATCAATTCTTCAACTTTTACGACATGTGGGAAAATTAGGATTTATACATGGATATTAAAAAACAACTCAAGCAGACCCTGATAAGCGAACTCAATCTCGAAGATCTGGTCCCGGATGATATCGACGACGGAGCCCCGCTGTTTGGCGACGGCCTCGGTCTTGACTCCCTTGACGCAGTGGAGATCGTGGTTCTTGTGCAACGCCTTTACGGGGTGGAAATCAAGGACATGGACGAAGGCCGAAGAGCTTTCCAATCCATCAACGCCTTGGCCGAGTTCATTACAGAGCGCCGGAGTTAGCATGCTGCGCATGGAACCTGTCAGCGTTACCGGAATGGGTTGCGTCTGCGCCGCCGGCACGAATCTGAAAGATATCCTGCGTGCTCTGGAGGCCGGACAACGCGCTCCCCTCCCCCCATCGCGTTTCAAAAGTGGACACACCAGAACCTACCCTGTCTTCGAAGTGCCTGAACACGTCCGTTGCGAACAAAAAAACGGTCCTGATCTGTCCATGACCGCACATTTTGCACTGCATGCCGTAAAAGAGGCTCTCCTGCAGGCCGGTCTTGCAATTTCCGATCTTGATACGAGTAGGGTTGGAGTCTGTATCGGTACTTCCGTGGGGGCATCTCTCAACCTTCTGGACTTCTATCGGGGCACACGAGCGGGGCAGACACCCGACCTTGAACCCGTGCACCGATATCTCAACTCCAATCCGGCCGTGACTTTGGCCCATGCCTTGGGCACCACCGGCCCTGTCCAGACCGTTGTCAACGCGTGCTCGTCCGGCGCCGACGCCATCGGCTTGGCCGCATCCTGGATAGCCCAGGGAATATGCGATATCGTTATCGCTGGCGGTGCGGACGAAATGTCCGAAGTGACCTACAATGGATTCATCCGGCTGATGATCTCGGATCAATCGCCCTGCCGCCCATTCGACAAGTCACGAGGCGGGCTGAACCTGGGCGAGGGGGCGGGGATCGTCATCCTGGAAGCCTCAGCCAGCCGTGAAAAGCGAAATGCCGGTGAGCTTGCGACAATCCTCGGCTACGGTACAGCTGCCGACGCCCATCACCTGACCGCCCCGCATCCGCAAGGAGTGGGACTCAAGCTGGCCATATCGGACGCGCTCGACGCAGCAGGCCTCACGACCGCGGACATCTCCTTCATCAATGCCCACGGCACGGGAACCGCTAACAACGACACTGTCGAGGCTACCGTGCTCAATGAACTTTTTCCGCAAACTCCGTTCATCTCCACGAAAGGCATGACCGGGCACACTCTTGGAGCGGCAGGAGCCATCGAGGCAATCTTTACCATGGGCCATCTGGCGGCTGGCGGCATTCCAGCCAGCGCGGGATTTTCCGAAGAAGATCCGGCCCTGAGTGCAAGCCCTGCCCGGAGGCATACCCCTGTACATGGAAAGGCGGCCATATCTCAGTCACTGGCCTTTGGCGGCAACAATACGGTACTTGTCATCGGCAAAGGGAGGGCGATCTGATGCGCATGGCCGTAGAAGGAATGGGAATCGTGAGCGCCGTGGGCAATGGTCTCCAGGATCTGGCCCAGGCCGCACGGCATATGTTGCGGGAAGAAAGCCAGACCATCGAGTTCTCGAAGATCGACACAAGCAATCTCGTCCGACATGCGTCCTCCCGGGCATTGCGCAGAGTAGATCATTTCACCCGAATGGCGCTCCTGGCGGCATATTCAGCACTTGAAGATGCGGGGCTTGATGCCGCAGAACTCGAACACACCGGGATTGTTCTGGCCACGGGCTACGGACCGGTCAAGCTGACCTTCGACTTTCTTGACTCCATCATCGACTTCGGCCCGGAAATGGCCTCGCCTCAGGCGTTCGCGCATTCCGTCCACAACATTCCCGCCGCCACCGTCGCGTTGATGATGACTTTGCGCGGGCCGTGTTTCAGTATCTGCCAACTCGACACGGCCGTTGCGGCGGCGACCCTGACAGCTCAAACTTGGCTGGCTGAAAAACGCGTGACGCGCGTTCTGCTCGGCGCCGTGGACGAGCATACAGCCCTGCTTGAAATAAATGCCCAGCGCATTGCCGAAAATCTGTCTGCCGAAATCTCTGGTGGGCGGCGCGGGCTTGCCCCCGGAGAGGGGGCCGTCTTTTTCTGCCTGCACGCCGACCCAGAGCATGCACGCCACGGCTTCATCGAAAATGCTTCCCTCTCAAAAACGTATCCCGATGCCCCGATCTTTTTCTCCGGGTCCGCAAGCCCGGCGCAACGAAACACCCTTCCTCCGATGCATGACTTCTCCCCGCTTTACGGCAACATACCCATCGGTATGGCCTTCGATGCGACCGTGGCTCTGCTCACAGTGCAGGGACGGCTGGGGCCGGTCATGGACGAATGCCCTGCCGTGCATTGTCTGAGCAGGAATCGATTCGGCATGACTGGCAGCATTCTCGTAACATCCCGAGAATACGCATGAAATCGGATCTCGAACTCACAGCGTCCGACCTGCGGGCTTTGCTGGCCAGTCTGATACGCGGCTCCGGGTTACACGCCAGCAAGGCACATTACCTCCTGGCCAACAGCCTGGACATGGATGCTCTCGCGTCGATGCAACCCTCGCAATCAGGTCTGCAGGAATCCGAACTGCGCAGCGTGGCTCACGCCTTTGCTGAAATGCTGTGCATTCCAGGCACTGCCGTAGACCAGCTCATGAGTTGTTCGAGCATGGACGAGTGGGCCCAATGCGCGCTCGGGTTCTGGCGCGCCAATCCTGCCGAACTTGTTTTCAAGACATCCGGCAGCACAGGCACCCCCAACGCCTGCAAGCAATCTTTCGCCCTCTTGGAACAGGAAATTCAGGCTCAGGCGGAAATTTTCAAGGAGCACACGCGCATCGTCACTTTGGTTCCCAGGCATCATATTTATGGATTCCTTTTTTCCATTCTCCTGCCCAAGGCCTTGGGAACTCCGGTCCTTGATCTCCCCCTTGTCCCTTCGCGAAACCAGATGAAACAATTGCGGCCTGGCGACCTGGTCGTAGCCTTTCCCATGTTCTGGAAATCCTTGGCAGTGCTTGCGCCCGCCTTTCCGCCCGAAGTCTGCGGCGTGACATCAACAGGCCCCTGCCCAGCGGATGTCATCCATGGCCTGCTGAACCTGGGACTATGCCGTATAACGGAAGTTTATGGTTCCTCGGAAACCGGAGGCATCGGCACGCGCCATCATCCGGATCAAGCCTACACGCTGCTTCCGTTTTGGGAACCGCTCACCATACAGCCAGACCATCCAACAATACTCACGCGCCGACTTCCGAACGGAGAAACCGCAGGAGCCTTCGAACTGCCCGATCTCGTCCACTGGGAGACAGCCCGAACCTTCCGGCCGCTGAAACGTCAGGACAAGTGTGTCCAGGTAGCTGGTGTCAACGTGTATCCGGAAAAAGTGGCCGACTGCCTCCGCGGCCATGCCATGGTACGCTCGTGCGCGGTGCGTCTCATGCGTCCGGATGAAGGGCAAAGGCTCAAGGCCTTCGTCGTCCTCAAGGATGAGAGCCGGATCGACGCGTTTCGACGCGACATCCGTACGTGGTTGGTCCAGAGACTGTCCGCGAGCGAAATCCCAAAATCCCTGACCTTTGGGACCGCGCTGCCTACCAACGACATGGGCAAGGACGCTGACTGGGATTGATCGCTCCTCATGATTTTTTTCTTGAACACAGTTTGATTAAGGATAGCTTCATGAATTTAGAAGAGATTTCTCCAGACTCAACCTTCAGCTGGCTCAAAAAAACCACGCAAGACCTTCTCGGTATCCCGCCCGAAAAATTGAACCCTGCATCCACTTTGGCAGATCTTGGCATCGACTCATTGGCCCAACTGCAACTCATCGTCATGGCAGAAAATGAATTAGGTGCAAACATTCCCGACTCGGCACTGACCGAGATCAATCTGCACAGCCTGGAAACTTTGTCCGCGACCATCGACACGTATCGCAACCAGTGACCATGAACCCTGCCCGTCTTCAAGGTCCGGATCATTTCCTGGACATTCTTGATCATGACATGCGCCGACACGGTTTGCCAGGCAACATCGCACAGCTCCAGTTGCACCTGTCTGCTCCGCCCGACCCGCACCAATTCGAGGAACGCTTCCAAGCCTGGGCCTCGGAGGAACCCGCATGCCGAGTCGCCCTCCTTAACGGCCTGACCCGAACACGACGGATCATGTACTCCTCGGGGAAACGTCCCGAATTCCGCAGGCACAAAAACATTAGCGCCCATGACGTTCTGAACCGGCGCCTGAACACGCCCATTCCCAGGCCTGCGCATCCACCTTTTGCGATAGATCTCATTGAAGGACCCGAGGGGACGACTCTGGGCCTCACCTGGGATCATTTGCTCATGGATGCTCGCGGCGGCGAATTTCTGCTTGTTCGACTGGCAGGACAAGACAAAGAGAATGCGACCACCTGGAAACCCCTCTCGCCGATAAACGGATTGCAACGACTCAAGGCCACAAGGTCCCTCCACCCAGTCTTCAAACGCATTGGACAGGGCGTGGCTGCGCCCAAGATGACCCACATTCATCCCCGGCTGAATGTGGGTCACATTGTTCTTGACGAGGAGGAAAGCAAGGAAATCGCTGATCGGGGCAAGCACATCCATCCCATTATCGGCGAAACAGCACTCCTGATTGCAGGAGCTCTACGGCGAACGCACGCCCTTTGCCTTGAGGTCAAAAACAATCCGTCCGGCTACATGATACCCGTCACCGTAACGCGACGCAGTCCAGGCAACCTGAGCCCGCTCCTCGGGAATCCGATCAGCATTGTCTACATCCTGGCGCATGCAGCCCAAATGGAAGATACAACGCCCGACACACTGGCGCGTCAAGTTGCTGAACAATTCATGAGTGCGCTCAGAAACGGACATGTCGAAGCCATTGAAAAGCAGCTCGACCTGTCGGGATACCTGCCTCGCGCCGCAGGCTCCCGGTTTCTGCGTCATCTAACCCAGGGGAGGATGGCCTCCTGTTTTTTCGCACACACGGGTCGAACCATGTTTGATACGCTCGCGGATTTTGATTTTCATGGCTCGCGAGTCGAGCAGGTTTTCCACCAACCCATGATCTGTCATCCTCCCGGCCTGGGTTTTTTCGCATGCAGGCACGGCGCAAAACTCCATCTTTCAATCTGCAGCACAGAGCAGGACCCAATGCAATTGGGGCAGCGCACGATGCACGACCTGCTGACCTTGTAACCTTCTCGGATCAAACATGGCCAATATACTTATTATCGCCGTCAATCGACAACGCCTGCCATACCCCGCCGCTCCGATCGGTGCAGCCATGATAGTTGGTGCGTTGAACAAAGCCCAGCACAACGCACGACTGCTTGACCTCGGACCGGCTTTGCACGTCAAGAGCACCTTGCGCCGCACCATTGAGAATTTTTCACCGGATTTGATCGGGTTTTCCATGCGCAACCTGGACTCCTGCATCATGACATCCCCTGAATCGTTTCTTCCGGAAGTAAAAAAGGTGGTCGACATTGTCCGTCAGGCCACAAGCGTGCCCCTGATCATCGGAGGCGCGGCCTTTTCGCTTGCTCCGCTTGAAATTTTAAATGCTCTTAGGCTTGAATGGGGAGTTGTCGGAGAAGGAGAACACACATGCGTTGATCTGGTCGAGCGTCTGCTCTCGGAAAGCAACCCGGCCGACATACCCGGTGTGGCAGGACGCCACGGGGAAGTGCGCCCCCGTGAAAACATCCTCGATCTGGATGCATTGCCGAGGCAGGCGCACAGACAGATTCCTCTCAAAACCTACGTACGGTGGGGCGGATTTGCGGGAATTCAAACCCGTAGAGGGTGTAACCTGACTTGCTCATATTGCGTTTACCCACATCTTGAGGGCCGCAGGATGCGCCTGCGTTCCGCGCAAAGCGTCATCCAGGAAATTGCGGACATTCGCAGGTCCGGATGCCGCCATTTCTACTTTGTGGACTCGGCTTTCAATCACCCGCGCGAACACGCTCTGGCCATTTGCGACGCATTGGCCCAGGCGAACCTTGATATTACCTGGCAGGCATATATCAACCCCTCCGGCCTCGACGATACGCTTGCGCGATCCATGAAAGCGTCAGGATGTATCGGCGCCGAACTGGGGTTGGACGCAGCCAGCGAACCCATGCTCGAATCCATGGGCAAGAATTTTTCTCTGTCCGAGATTGCAAAAGCATCCAAGGCGCTACAAAAAGCGGACATTCCTTTTGCCGCCCACCTTCTTTTCGGAGGTCCGGGAGAAACATGGCGCACGATACGAGATTCAGCGGAATTCCTTGATCAGCATGTTCACGCCAATGCAATCTTTCCAAGCATCGGAATCCGTGTTTACCGAAACACCGGCGTATGGAAATATTGTCTGGATCAAGGACTTCTCGATGCCCAAAGCACCTTGCTGGAGCCTTTTTATTTTTGTTCGCCGGACCTGGGACCAGCCTCTGTGGCCGGTATTGACGAACTCTCCATGCATCGCCCAACATGGTCCACCCCAACGGATTGGAACAAATTTTCCCTGAACATGGTCATGAAGCTGCTGGGCCTGTTTCAACAACGTCCGATCTGGAAAAACGTAAGGGGCTACGGAAAGCGCAAACCCATGATCTATGGTCGATGAACATATGGATCATCGGAACCGCCAGCCCTTGACGTTCGCGGCCGACGTCATTGTCGTTGGCGCCGGTCCTTCGGGCGTGTCCGCGGCCCTGGCGGCCGCCCAGGCGGGAACCCAAGTCCTTTTGGTGGACGAACACTCAAAACCTGGCGGGACCCTGGACCATGCAGGGCTTCACACCATCTGTGGGCTCTACCTGCCCGATAGGAGCAAAGCGATCCACGTTTCGGACAGAGCGCGTATGTGGGCTCAGGCAGTCGGAAACGAGCCACGGCGTATTGGCCGGATGCATGTGCTCCCAATCGATCCCGGACAATTCTCACAGACAGCGTCGAAGATGCTGGCGACGCAACCAGCGATCCAAGCCTCATTCAATACGCGTCTGCAACCCCGCGATCATCTTGTGTTCCGGTCTCTCATCGACGCCACCGGGCAGGCCAGCATCCTGAGCATGGCAGGCCTTCCAACAACGGCCACAGAACCGACCTGCCCTGGTGTCGGCTTTTCCATTGGGGGGATTGACCACGGCGAGGCTTGGAGTTCTGTGCAGGTGTTGCGGCAACTAGCCCAGTCAAGTCGAAGATTCCTGCCCTCGTTTTTGCCTTGGGACAAAAAAGGCAAAGAAGTCCGAGGTATTCTTAATTTTTCGCCGGATTTTCATGCTGAAAAACCTTTGAGACTGGCGGAACATGCTCAAGAATGCCTGCGCATAATGCTTACTGATTTGCGAAAGACATGCGCCGCCTTCAAATCGGCTCACCTTGAATGGTCAGGAAAAAAAGTGGGATTGCGAAGTGGCAGAGTATTTGCCGGTTGTTTGCGCCTTGATGAAGAGATGCTCCGAAAGGGCTTCACGGCATTACCCGGTGTCCGAGGCTATTGGCCGGCCGAATGGTGGCGCGATCTACGTGGCCCACGTTTCATTTATCCGCATCCGGAAGGGTTCGCCATACCGGACGAATGTCTCCAGGCATCACATTGCCCTCCAATCTATACGACTGGCATGAGTCTGAGTTCATCCTCCCTGGGGCAGGCGGCAGCAAGAGTTGCTGGCGTCTGCATTGAAACAGGGCATCGCGCGGGTGAACTGGCGGCGCAGGATGCACGCCGATCAGGATCAAACAGGCTCGTATTGAAACAGGCTACAGCAACATGAACATCATTGAATCAATTCTGTCCCGTGCCGTCACATACGGAAAAAGACCCGCTCTCATTCAGAGTTCAAAATACCTGACTTTCTCGGATCTCGACCGCGAAGTCCGAAAGCAGGCCGAAGCCCTGAAATTTACAGAAAACCGTAAAGCTCGCATTGCCATGTCTTTGGCCAACTCCATTGACGACATTCTCCTTGCGCTAGCCGTGATATTGAAAGGCCATGCACTCATTGCGCTGCCTCCAAATGCATCAGACCAGGAGAAAAATGACCACCTGCGTTGTTGCGAAGCAGATGCCATCTTGGAGCGAAGAGAAAAAAAAATTGAGATAGAATTACTGGACAGTACTAGAACCTGTTATCCAGAACATGAATCAACAGCCTTTATTCGTCCGACTTCTGGAACAACTGGTGCAAGCAAGGGCGTCGTCCTTTCACATCAGTGTATTGAAGCAAGAACTGATTCAGTAGCCAGAGCTCTTAAACTTGGGATCGAAGACAAAATAATATGGACTATGTCTGCAAGCTTGCATTTTGCATCTTCAATACTTGCTTATCTTATGGCCGGGACAACGGTCATCCTCGCTCCCGACACGCGACCAGAAACGGTTCTCTCATTGGCTCAAAAACATCAAGCAACCCTGCTCTACGGCAGTCCTTGGCTGTTTCGCATGCTGGCCGCCGATTCGAGCACAGAAAAACTTCCACATCTGCGATGGGCAATATCTACAGGACAACCCTTATCTGAATCCGTAGCAGTTTCTTTTCAACATCGTTTCGGCCATCCGCTCAGGCAAGCTTATGGAATAATCGAAGCAGGCCTCGTCTGCATCAACACTCAAGATGATTCAAATCCACTGACAGTAGGTCCTGCAGCGCCAGGATTCGACATTCAAATTTGCGACGAAGAAGGAAACAAAGCCGCTGACGGACACGTTGGAGAAGTATGCATCAAAAGTTCATCCATATTTTCTGGATATATTTATCCGCAGCGAATGCCAGCAATTCTTGATATGGATAGCTATTTTTTAAGTGGAGATCTTGGAATTATAGAAAAAAACTGTTTAAAGCTTGTTGGAAGAAAAGCATCTCAAATAAATGTGGCCGGATTGAAAGTTTTTCCAGAAGAAATTGAATCCGTTCTCGAATCTCATCCAGCAATTTTAAAATCACGAGTTTACGGAATTCCAGAACAAAGAATCGGAAACATTATTGTAGCGGAAGTAATTTTATCAAAAGATAAAAAAATTGACAAATATTTTATAATAAATCACTGTAAAAAATATTTACAACAATACAAACTTCCCCTTAAAATTATCCCTGTATCAGAGATCCTCCACACTGCGAGCGGAAAAGTTAAAAGATACTAGAGACAGATTAAATCTGACGAATGTAGAATAAATAAAATATTGATCGCAATGACAGAGTACACTGCAATACGTCATGAAAGAGCCTGAGTTACCCTTGAGAAGTCGGACAGTGGCGCGAAATCCACTCTTTTCATTTTGTTTACGGTGAAGCTCCAAGATTTCGAGCATGTAGCGCAACAGTTGCAATGCGACAAAACGGGCGGGGCTGCTCTTGTGTTCAAAAAGAAGGTACACGTACGCAGATTTCCCGCCCACAAGCCGAACCGAGTAAAGCATGTCTGAATAATGCTCTCGTTGATCCCCGCCTACAAATGTGTCCTTGCCGATAGACAGAGTGTCCAGCACACCCATCGCGGACATTGCGTTTTACCAAGAAAGCAATGTTGCCTAGATTTTGAATTTACTCACCATTGCGTCGAGGTTTTCGGCCAAGCGGGCCAGGGACTGGGAATTCGCATGCATGGATTCGGCGGTTTGGGCCACTTCACCTGAAGCGGCATTGACCGAAGTCACATCCCTGGCGATGGTTCGCAGCACCGAATCGGCCTGTGCGACATTCTCGTTGACCTGCTGCACGCCTATGGAGGCCTGTCCGACATTGTCAGCGATGTCGCGGGTCGTCACGGACTGCTCTTCCACCGCCGCCGCGATGCTGCCCACGATGGAGTCCACGTCGTTGATCACGCTGCTGATCTGGCCAATCTCCTGCACTGTCTGCCCGGTGGTCTGTTGGATGCCCTGGATCTTGCCCCGGATCTCCTCAGTGGCACGAGCGGTCTGCTGAGCCAATTCCTTGATTTCATTGGCGACCACAGCAAAGCCGCGCCCCGCTTCTCCAGCCCTGGCCGCTTCGATGGTCGCATTCAGTGCCAACAGATTGGTCTGGGATGAAATGGCCGATATGGCCTCGGTAACCTTGCCGATATCCTGCGCCGCCGTGCCAAGTGCGCATTCCGGACAAACTGACCAGTGATTCCACTGCAAACTGACCACCTGTTCCGGCTGAAACTGACCAGGAAATCGGAGCGAAGCGACGCTGGTTTTGGGACGCTATGGGAACTGGTCAGTTGGGGTCAATGATGGA
>NZ_FOTO01000014.1:0-121763 GCF_900114595.1 Desulfomicrobium norvegicum
GATGGACACCCTTGCCGTCCAGCTAGCGCTTCCCCCTGTCGGGTGCGCAGAGGACTTTCACCTCCAAGTGGGTGCGCCCTGCCGGGCGCACCAAACAAAAACAAGCCCACGAAAATGGGCTTGTTTTTGTAACTTCACCTTTCTTTAAAACCTGGAAGAAAGACCATAAAGTCCGATTGGCGTTCGAGAGCAGGCCTAGGCGACCTTGAAGAAGGCGACGTTCTTCTGCAGTTGCTCGGCCTGGGACGAGAGTTCCACGGCCGTAGCCGCCAGTTCTTCCGAAGCGGCCGCGTTCTGCTGGACCACGGAATCCAGCTGGTGAATGGCCTTGTTGACCTCAAAGGCACCGGTGGTCTGCTCCATGGAGGCCGTGGACACGTCCTGCACCAGCCGCGATGTCTTTTCTATGTCCGGAACGATCTCGGCAAGCATCTGACCGGCCATTTCCGCGATCGTCTCGCTCCGGGAGGCCAATTCGACGATCTCGCTGGCTGCGGCCCGGGAGCGCTCGGCGAGCTTGCGCACCTCGGATGCCACGACGGCAAAGCCTTTGCCCGCTTCGTCCGCACGCGCGGCCTCGATGGCGGCGGGGTGTTGACGGGATTGATAGGGTTGAGACTCGTGATGTGGGCCTGAAGGCCTGCTTCCTCGCTCATGATCTGGTAGACCATGCGCGTCATGTAGGCAGGATTGATCAAGGTCATTCTCGTGCCGTCCGTGGTCGTCAAATCCCGGTTTTTCACCTTCAGGTAGGGATTGGGCTGCACAAGCTCGCCGATCGGCACGTAGAGGCCCCCGAGCTGCGACACCCACCGCCGGTACGTACGGTCTTTATCGTGACGAACGACGCTGCGGGAATCCTCCGACTACAAAAAATGCCCAGCCTCGCAACCCTGTATTGTCATACATTCATTTCGTTGACAGCGTCGTCGTGTTGAGGCTTATGGAAGGTTGCAAAGCGGGTCCGACACGCACGTCGGCAACTTCTGGCGGTCCAGAACAAGACGTGCGCAGATTCTGCGGAAAGAGCATCGTTCCGTGGATTCCGTGTCTCGAAGACGTGTCGCAAACAGACACCCGGAGGAGTACGCCTCCTCAAGCAGGAGTCCCCATGAGCGAACGGAGCACGGCCCCCCGAGACGCCCATCACAGCGAATCGAAACGCAAGAACAAGCGGCTGCCTTTTCCGGTCGTCGCCATCGGGGCTTCGGCCGGCGGCATCGAAGCTCTGCGCACCCTTCTCGCTCATATCCCGACAACGCTCCGAGCGGCACTCGTGGTTATCACGCACCTGCCAGCCGAAACGAAGAGCCACATGCAGGAAGTGCTGGCCAGTTTCACCCCCCTGCCCGTGCGGGAAATTGGGGAAACCACGCCTCTTCAGCCCGGCACCATCTACACCGTGCCGTCCGGATGGGAATTGGGCATCGAGAACGGCGTGCTGAGGCTGCTGCCGTCCGGACACGATCTGCGCTACAGAATCATAGACCGTTTTCTCGACAGCATGGCGCGCGACCAGGGATGCAACGCGGCCTGCGTCATATTGTCGGGCTCGGGGTCCGACGGTGCAATCGGAGCTGTCCACGTCTCCAAGGCCGAGGGTCTGGTGCTCGTCCAGGACCCATTGACCGCCATCCAGCCGGGAATGCCCTCAAGCGTCCTTGAAACCGGAGTGGTGGACGCGGTCCTGCCGCTTGAGGAACTGGGCACAAGGATCGCCGGGCTCACCGGCATGCCCATGGCTCAGACAGAAAATCCGTGCCACATCAAAAAGATTCTCGACCTCATGCAGCGACAGACCGGCCAGGATCTTTCCGGATACAGGCACAGCACCATTGTCCGCCGCATCAACAAGAGACGACTTCTGACCGGCCGGACGAGCCTGGAAGAGTACCTGCAGGAACTGGAACACAATCCTGAAGAATCGCTTGAACTTTTCAAGTCCATGTTCATCGGGGTCACTTCCTTCTTCCGCGACCAGGGTGCATTCGAGGTGATTCGCGAGAAGGTCCTGCCGAAGATTTTCGAGGACAGATCCGCCGACGAGACCATACGTGTCTGGGTTGCGGGCTGTTCCACGGGCGAAGAAGCATATTCCATCGCCATGCTCCTCGACGAATACATGCAGGAGGAGGACATTCGCTGCGGGGTGAAAATTTTCGCCACCGACATCGACCAGCGCTCCATCGAAACGGCCCGAAAAGGCGCCTACCCCGCCAAGGCGCTGCGGCATGTCTCCAAGGAGCGCTTGGAGCGGCATTTCCTGGGCGGCAACCGCGACTGGACGGTCCAGCCCCGGCTGCGGGAACGGATCGTCTTCGTGCACCACAACCTGCTGCAGGACCCACCTTTTCTGCATCTCGACCTGGTCGTATGCCGCAACCTGCTGATCTACCTCACGCCCCCGCTGCAGTCCAAGGCCCTGTCCCTGATGGCGCACGCCCTCGACGCAGGGGGCTTTCTCTTCCTCGGTTCCGCCGAAAACGTGGACAACGCCAACCTGCACCTGGAAGTCATCGACAAGAAATGGAGGATATTCCGCAGCCGTGCCGGCGCCGAACGACCGGACGTGAACAGTTCGGTCATGCTGCGCCGCTCCCTGTCGCTGCCAGTCCTGCCCGAATTCTCCCTGCCGAGGATCAAAAGTCCGGCGGCAACGGCCAGCGAAGTCCTGCTCCGCCACTACTCCCCCGCCGCGGCCCTGATCAGCCCCGAGTATCATATCCTGCACCTGACCGGCGACACCACGCCCTACCTTTCACTGGCTTCGGGAGAACCCAGCCTGAACATCCTCAAGCTCACGCGCAAGGACCTGAGGCTGCATCTGCGCTCCATCCTGAACCAGGCTTTTTCTTCGCTGGAGCCAAGCACGGCCAGTGGAATACGCCTGCAGGGCGATCCTTCCCGTTGGCTGGACCTCTGTGCCGAGCCTGTCACGGACGATAAGGGACGCCTGCTCTCCGTGCTGGTCATTTTCAAGGAAATCGAGGCCCGGGAAATCAGGCCCGACATTGCCCTCCCCCAAAGCCTGAGCGAGAGCAGCCTTGTGCTGCGGTATGAAGACGAACTGCAGGCCACACAGGAGCAGTTGCAAAAAGTCGTCGAGGAGTATGAAAAGCTCAACGAGGAATTACGCGCCTCCAACGAAGAACTGATCAGCATGAACGAGGAGCTGCAGTCCTCCAACGAGGAGATGGACGCCTCGCGCGAAGAACTGCAATCCTTGAACGAAGAACTATCGGTCAAGGTGGAGGAACTCGCCCACGCACACGGCTTCGTGGAGAACCTGTTGCGCAGCACGAAGTTGTCCGCCGTCTTTTTGGACAGTGAACTGCGCGTCATGCGCGCGACGCTGGAGGCCACTGAAGTCTTCCACCTTGCCGTGGCGGACCAGGGACGCCTCATTTCCGAAGTGAAGTCCCGCGTGGCCGATGACCACCTGCTCCATGACGCCCAGGAGGTCCGGAGCACATGCACGGAACTGGACCGGGAACTGCGAGACGCAAGCGGACGATACTTCCTCAAACGCGTCTTCCCGTACTACGGCATCCGTGGTGATGTGGAAGGCGTGGTCATGACCTACACGGACATCAGCAAGCTGAAAGCCGCGGAACAGGTGCTGCGGCTGAACAATGAGGAACTCGAAGCCCTCGTGTCCAAGCGTACGCAGGAGCTGGATCTGGCCCGCATGGAATCGGAGCGGCGGGCCATGGAACTTGAAGCCATCATGGAACAGGCCCCGGCTGCGGTATGGATCACCCGTGACACAGAGGCCAGGACTATCATCGGCAATCAGGCCAGTTACCGGATTTTGCGCATGGAACCCGGAACCAATGTCAGCAGAACCTTCGAGGGCGTCCCCTACAAGACCATGTCCAGAGGAAGGAAATTAGAGCTACACGAACTGCCGATGCAGCGTGCCGCAAGAGGCGAAGTCGTAGTTGCCCAGGAGGTGGACCTGGTCTTCGCAGACGGTGAAATCCGCACCATTCTCGGCAACGCGACCCCGTTGCGTAATTTCACGGGGGCCGTGTCCGGAGCCGTAGGGGCATTCCTGGACATCACGGACCTGAAACGCGCCCAGAGCCAGGCCCGGCGCTGGCAGCACGTCTTCGAGAACGCCGAATTCGGGATAGCCATCTCCAAAGTTGATGACAACTCGCTTGTAACCGTGAACCCTTCCTTCGCCCGCCAACGCGGTTTTCTGCCCGACGAACTGGTCGGCCTGCCCATAGTCGACCTATTCACGCCCGAAGCCCGCGTTCTTCTGCCGGAACAGATCCGGACCGTCGAGGCAGACGGCCACGGCGTATTCGAGTCCGAACACCGGAGAAAGGACGGCAGCACTTTCCCGGTCCTGCTGGATTTGACCGTCCTCAAGGACGAATCCGGCCGCCCCGTGTCCCGCGTGGCCTATGCCCTGGACATCAGCGAGTCCAAACGGATGGAGGTGCAACTTCGGGAAAACGAGGTCATGCTTCGCACCGTGGCCGACTACACCTTCGACTGGGAATACTGGCGCTCCGCTGAAGGACGCCTGCTGTGGGTCTCTCCCTCCTGCCTGCGGATAACCGGTTACAACGCCGAAGAGTTTCTGGCGGATGCGGATCTTATCCTGAAGATTGTACACCCCGAAGACAGGGAGCTGTACCAGGCCCACTTGAAGAGAAAGAGGAATAAAAACAAGTCGTCCGAAAATCTCGATTTCCGGATTGTCCACCGCGACGACCGGGTGATCTGGATCAGTCACCACTGCGTGGACATTTTTGCGCCGGACGGCACACCCCTGGGCAGGCGCATCAGCAACCGCGACATCACGGACCGCAAACTGGCGGAATTGGAAGCCCAGAGCTGGGCCAGATTCCCGGCCGAAAACCCCTCTCTGGTCATGCGCATCGATCCGGACCTGCGCATCACCCACGCCAACAGATCGAGCGAGGCTTTTCTGCGCCAATTCGGACTTCAAACTGGTGACCGCGTCCCGGAATCATTGCACGCGCACATTGATATGCCGCTCCGGCGCGACGCGCATACCCAGTTCGAAATCAACGTGGGTGACCGGATCCTGTTCATGGACATCACGCCCATCAACGGGGAAGACTATTTCAATATCTATGGAATGGACATAACGGACCGCAAAAAGGCCCAGATGCGCTTACAGCGCACGAATGCAATGCAGGAGGCCGTGAATCAGGTCTTCCGCATCGCTTTGACCAACACCAACGAGGAAGACTTCGGCAAAGCCTGCCTCAAAATCATGGAGAAGCTCACGGACAGTTTCTTCGGCTTCATGGGAGAGCTGGAAAGTTCCGGGATGCTGGAAATATTCGCCATGACCGATCCGGGCTGGGAGAAGTGCAGCATCTATCTGACAACGAAGCGCAAGGAGGACCTGCCCACCATGAAATTCCCCATCCGGGGAATCTACCGCTCCGTCATGACCGAAGGCGCCTCGGTGCTGACCAACGATCCCTCGCAACACCCCGATTGGCGCGGCATACCAGGCGGGCACCCCCCGCTGGCCTCTTTTCTGGGCGTGCCGATCAAACACGGGAGCAAGATCATCGGCATGGTCGGTTTGGGCAACAAACCCGGAGGCTACGACCCGCTTGACCAGGAGGTCGCCGAGTCCCTGGCGGTAGCCGTTTCGGAAGCGCTGCAGAAAATCCGGATGCGCAGGGTATTGTCCGAAAGGGAGGAACAACTGCGCTTGTTCGTGGAGTACGCACCCGCATCCATCGCCATGTTCGATACCCGGATGCGCTACATCGCCGTCAGTCGCCGCTGGGCAGAGGACTACAATCTCGGCGACCGAAACCTCATCGGCATAAGCCATTACGAAATATTTCCTGACATTCCCGAACACTGGAAGGAAATCCATCGTCGCTGCCTGGCCGGCGCGGTAGAATCCGCCGCCGAGGACCTCTTTGAACGCGCCGACGGCTCCACACAGTGGATCTGCTGGGAGATCCGGCCCTGGCGCAGGGATTCCGGCGAGGTGGGCGGCATCGTCTGCTTCAGCGAGGACATCACGGTCCGCAAACAAGCCGAACTCGCGACACTGGCCGCCAAGGAGGCGGCCGAATCCGCCAACCGATCCAAATCCGAATTTCTGGCCAACATGAGCCACGAAATCCGCACGCCGCTCAACGGAGTGCTGGGCATGCTCCAGCTCCTGCGCCTTGGGGGCGGTCCCGAGGAACAGGACAAATACATCCAGATGGCCTTCGACTCCAGCCGCAGGCTCCTTTCCCTTCTGAACGACATCCTGGACTTCTCGCGCATGGAAGCTGGCTGGATCACGCTGGCCAGCGAGGCCTTCGAGCTCGAAGGTCTCCTCGATTCCGTGTCCCATATCTTCAGCATGGCATGTGCGGAAAAGAGGGTCGACCTCATCACCTCGGTCGAAGCCGGTTCATCCGGACGACTGGTCGGGGATGAAGCCCGAATCAGGCAGATCCTGTTCAACCTTGTCGGCAACGCCGTCAAATTCACCGCCGAAGGCTCGGTCCGTGTCGAGGCATGGATCCGGCCGTTCCGCGATGACCCGGACAAGGCCCATTTGTACATCAGCGTCAGCGATACCGGCATCGGCATCCCCGACGAGAAGATCGACTTGGTCTTCGAGCGCTTCACCCAGAACGAAACTTCCTATACTCGCCAGTTCCAGGGCGCCGGGCTCGGACTGGCCATCGTCAAGCGACTCATGCGCGTCATGGGCGGCGACATCTTCGTGGACAGCACCGTCGGCCAGGGCACGACTGTCATGCTCCATCTGCCGATGCCCATCGATGGACAGTTCCGTGCTGTGGAAGGCGGCAAAAGACATGAGACGACGGACGGCGACAGGGTCTTGTCCATCCTGGTCGTCGAGGATGAAGTCGTGAGCCAATTGGCCGTTGCAGCCATGCTGAAGCGCATGGGTCATGAGGTGACATGTGTCGGAGACGGTCGGGAAGCGGTCGAGGCCGTGCGCCGCCACAACTTCGACTGCGTTTTCATGGATATCCAGATGCCCGTTATGAGCGGCTTGGAAGCAACGGAAAACATCCGCAGGATCAAGGAGCCCAAGGGCCGTTCCGACGTGTGGATCATCGCGCTGACGGCCTACGCGCTTTCAGGAGACAAGGAAAAATTCCTGGCCGCCGGTATGAACGACTACATCAGCAAACCGACGCAGACCAACCAGCTTGCGGAAGCGATACGGCGCGTCATGACAAAAAAAGCATAGAGAAGCCCCGCAAGAAAGAGACTGCCATTGTTCGTTCCTCTGCGACGGAATATCCGACCGTTGTCGCAATCGAGGGAGGATAGGAAGCCAGCGTGGAAATGCGTTACGAGGCCATGTGGGAGGGCAAACCCGTCATCGGCGGCGACACCGGCGTCATCAGGCCGCAGGGCATCAGCTTCTCCATCGGCGAAAAGGCTCCGACGAAAATCCCCGGGCTTGATAACGGCCATCTCCAGCCTTACGGTTGGTGAATACTTCGATTTGAAAGGAGCTTGAATGCATGACGAAAAGCACAAAATCAAACAGCCGCCATGGCTGAAAAACGCCGAGGGACAGATGCGCCGGGTCGGGGTCGAGCTGGAGATCAGCGGGCTCGAACTTGATGCGCTGGCCGGATGCGTGGCTGAATTCCTTGGGCTGCGGATGGAAACTACAGGACGTTACGAGCGCCTTCTGACGGGTGATGCGGCCGGTGACTGGGTGGTCGAACTCGATTTCGACCTGCTCAAAAAACTCGGCCGCGAGCCCCACATGGCAGGCGCTCCGGTTGTGGATTTCGGCCGCACCGCCGAGGAAGTCCTGGCGTGGGCGGCCGAATTGCTCGTGCCGCTTGAAATCATCAGCCCGCCGTTGCCCCTGACCCGGCTGGGCGAGGTCGAAGCGCTCATCGTGCGGCTCCGTGAAGCGGGCGCCAAGGGCACATCCGACAGCATCATCAACGCCTTCGGCATGCAGTTCAATCCCGAACTACCCAGCTTTGAACCCGAGCTGATCACGGCAAGCCTCAAGGCCTTTCTGTGCCTTTACGACTGGCTGTTCGAGCGCGCCGACATCGACCTCTCGCGCCGGGTGACCAGCTACGTCAACCCGTTCCCCGCAGGATATGTCGAAAAGGTCATCGCGGCGGACTACCGGCCCGGCCTTGCGACCCTGATCGACGACTATCTCGCCTACAACCCGACCCGCAACCGCGCCCTCGACATGCTGCCGCTGTTCATGTTTCTCGACGAAAAGCGCGTCCGCGCCAAGGCCGACGACGTGCTGATCAAGGCGCGCCCGACATTCCATTATCGCCTGCCCGACTGCGACATCCACAAGCCCGAATGGGGGCTTTATGTCGCCTGGAACGACTGGGTGGAGGTCGAGCGTCTGGCCGCCGACGGCCAGCGCCTTGAAGCCTGCTGCGCCGCCTATCTCGAATATCTCGATGACCCGCTCCAGCGTCTCTTCGGCGACTGGGCCGCGACCGTGGAAAGAGAATGGCTGGACCGGTGATCGCCATCACGGGCCCAAGGCGCGGCGCCGTTGGTCCCCGAACCCTGGCGGCGCTGGCGATTCGTCTGTACGGCGGGCGCCCGCTTCAACTGCGTCCGGGGGACGAACAGCGCCGCCACGAGTACCAGGGCGTGGTGGTCACCGGCGGTCACGACATCGAACCGGTGCTCTACGCGGCCGAACCGGAGGTCGAGCCCAACTACGACACCGCGCGTGACGCGCTGGAAACCGCCGTGATCCGTGATGCGCTCGAGCGCGGCCTCCCCCTGCTCGGCATTTGTCGAGGAGCGCAACTGCTCAACGTCTGCCGGGGCGGCTCGCTGTTTCAAGACCTGCGCTCCCTGCGCCGAAAAACCTCCAACCGCCGGACCCTGTTGCCGCTCAAGACCCTGTGCGTCCCCCATGATCCGAACATCGCGCAAAGCGTGGTGGGCACTCTGCTCGGACGCGGATGCTCGCGCATCAACAGCCTGCACAATCAGGGCATCGACCGCGTGGGCACGGGCCTTCTGGTGACCGGTCGCGACCTCGACGGAATCGTGCAGGCCGTGGAAGATCCGTCCCGATGCTTTCTGGTCGGCGTGCAATGGCATCCCGAATTCCTGCTTTATCTGGGCAGCCAGCGCGGCCTGTTCCGCGAACTGGTCAAGAACGCGCGCACTCTCTGCCCAGACACGACAAACAATGGGGATCATCCCCGCGCGGGACGTGCGCCGTAACATAAGGCCGCGACGAAAAAGCCTCATTCGGCGGATTTCCAGAGAAGGGCGCATCTCACCGCCACTACCTTGGGACGATGATTTCGGACTATCTGAGTCCGAAAAATTCTTGACAAAAGGACCGCAACAACACTAACTATTAAATTTGAAGGGGAGTAGCTCCACGAGGCAAGGTCAACAATACTGGCGCTCACGCGCTTGGCCCTGCCGTCGGATTACACCGATGAGCAAGACCTTCAGCATGTCAAACATGCTGGAGGTCTTTTTTTGGACCTCCAGCCAAACCCCGGAGGTTCCATGAAGAACGTTTCCAGCAGCGCCGCTGCCCTGCCTTTCCCCCTGACCTATCTCTTTTTCCCCATCATCGCCCTGGCCTTCTGCCTTGCATGGCCCGATATCGCGGACGCCAAGCGCATGGGCGGAGGCGGCTCCTTCGGCAGCAAATCCTCGTACAGCAAAAGCTACGCAAAACCAGCGGATAAAAGCCCCGGCATGACGCAGCAGGCCGCGCCCGCCTCGCCTTCGCGTTTCGGCGGCCTCGGAGGCATGTTCGGCGGACTGCTGATGGGCGGACTGCTCGGCTCCATGCTTTTCGGCGGCGGTTTTGCCGGACCGGGCATGCTCGACATGCTGCTCCTGGCCGCGGGCGGCTTCCTGCTTTTCAAATTCATAAGATCAAGACGCACCGCCACGGCAAACTCCGCCCCATACGCCTTCCAGGGTGCCGGAACCGAGCACACGACGGCTTCCGGCGGCGGCTGGGGCCAGCGCCTGCAACCCCAGGTCCAGCATGCTCCCGTGCTGCCGAAGGATATTGACGAGCAGGAATTCCTGTCAGGCGCCAAGGCGCTCTACGTCCGCCTGCAGGGTTCCTGGGACCGCCGCGACATCGACGACATCCGTCAGTTCACAAGCCCCGAGGTGCACGCGGAAATCGCCCGCCAGGCCACGGACGATCCCACCCCGGGCCGCACGGAGATCCTGATGGTCGACGCGCGCATCCTGGAGTCCCGCACCGAAGGCCGCGAAACCGTGATAAGCGTCCTCTTCGACGCCCTGCTCCGCGAAGACGGCCCGGACGCGCCTTCGGAACAGGTCCGCGAAATGTGGCACATCCGCCGCGACGAAAGCTCGGCCTCCGCGCAGTGGACGCTGGAAGGGATACAGCAGCTGGAAGTGTAAGGCGAAAAAGAGCCGGGGCGGATGGCCGCCCCGGCTCTTTTTTTCTTGAGAAAATCAGGGTTGGATCTTGGGGATGATGCGAACGAGGGGACTGCCCTCTGCTCTCAAGCCTTGAAACGTCCCATCAAAGCCTGCAACTGTCCGGCCAGCGTGGAAAGATCCCCGACGTTGTTCTGCAACTCCAGGCAACCGGAACGTATGACGACGGCCACGGCATCCACCCCGGCGATGTCGGCCGCGATTCTTTCGGATACCAGGGACATTTCCGACGCCAGAGCGTTGGTATCCTGCACACCACCTGTGGCCTCGGCGATGTTGGAGGCCAGTTCGCGGGTCACGGCGGACTGCTGTTCGATGGCGGCCGCAATGGTGGACACAAAGGTACTGAGTTCGCGAATGGCCTGAACGATTTCGTCCATGTCCTGAACGGCGTTTCCCGCCACATTCTGAATACCACCAATCTTGATCCTGATGTCGTCGGTGGCATCGGCGGTCTGCTTGGCCAACTCCTTGATTTCGTTGGCCACCACGGCGAATCCACGCCCGGCTTCACCGGCCCGGGCGGCTTCGATGGTCGCGTTCAGGGCCAGAAGGTTGGTTTGGGAAGATATGCCGGAGATGGCTTCAGTGACCTTTCCTATGTCCTGGGCCGAAGCGCCCAGATCGTGCAACAGGGTGGCGAAGCTTTCTACCTGACGTGAAAACTGATCCGTGGTAGTGCGGGCGTGCTCGGTGTTTTCCGCGATCTCGGCTATGGTGGAGGTCATCTCTTCCGTGGCTGCCGCCACGCTGTCCAGGTTCGTGGAGGCCTGCTGCATGCTGCCCGCCACGGCAACGGTATCCTTGCTCAATTCATCGGCCGCCGTCGTTGCCGTGGAACTCTTTTCCGCCAACGTATGAACGCTTTGGCTCGATTTTTCGCTGAAGGCCGTGAGACTTTCGACTGAGGCCGAGACCGTCTGTATTCCGACGTTCAGACTCTGGATAAGGTTACGGTTGTTACCGATCATGGTCTGGTACGAACGCGCCAGATCGCCCAGTTCGTCGCCTCGCCGCCGCAATTCTTCAGGCACTTCGTGGGAAAAATCACCTTCGGCCAAATGATTGGTGAAGGCCACGCAGGTCTTGATCGGCCGGACCATGCCTCGTGAGAAAAGGAGGATGGCAGGTATCATGACGGCGGTGATAACCGTAAAAGACAGACCCATGCGCCACAGCAAGGCGTGGGACATGACATTGACGTCCTCCAAGGAGATATCCACGCCCAGAACACCGTCCATTTGCCCGTCAGCCGTGATTATGGGAGCGTATGCGCTCAGAAACGTACCCCATTGGTCCTCGTAGAATTCGTTCTCGACGGTTGGACCGGACAGTCCTCCCATCACAGCCTCTTTCATCAGTGGCGAAACGTCTTCGTAGACCTCTCCGATATGTGATTTATCCTCCTCGCTCTCCTCCGCATCACCGACAAAAATCACTTCACCCTTTTCCCCCTTGCGTACCGTATACACAAAGTGGAGACCAGAACTATTGTCGCGAACTTGGCGCAATGCATCAACTACTCTGGAGTATGAATCCGAACTTTCATCTTCTTGATTTTTCAACAATACATGATCTTCAACAGGAATACTCATGACACCAAGTGCAGCATAGTCGCGCACTCTGGCGCGAACGCTTTCCATCTGCTGATTGCTCGCCGTCTGATAAGAGAGAAAAACAAGCAAAAGAGAACCTAAAACCCACATGGAGAATACGATGATGACGAGCTTGTTTCTGATATTCATTTTCATGATCGCTTGTTGAGTTTTTGGAGGGATTAGAAAAAATCTTCATAAAATTTATTCATGCAATTTAAAATAAAAGCACGCTTTTATTAGCATTCATTATTCTTTTAATAAACTCATCTTTTTAATGCGCCCTAGATGATTCCATTTTTGTCGATCTCATACATATTTGTAATTGCCAAGGCAAATATTTTATAAGAAATGTATGACAAACTCGTCCAGTCACTATATAGACTTTACACTTGTATGACATTGTTTGTATGTCTAAAATGGAATTTATTTTTTAGTGATAATTTTTGCACTTGAAAAATGCCATTTACATCAATGAGGCAGCAAAGATGTTTGGTCGGATCTTATAGGACGACATTGCAAAAAAGTCGCAAAAGAACCCGAGTGTCATCCCCGCGAAGGCGGGAACCCATTCTTTTCAGATAGTTAAAAAGGCATAGATCCCCTTCTTCAAGGGGATGACGACTTTTTGCAGTGACATCTTATAGGGGACACGATGAGCGCAAAAAAAAAAAAATGAGGGCAGATATTGAGTCTTAAATCAACCCATTTTCCGGGTGATTTTCCACATCGATAAATAATGCAAACCTGCGGCGGCGACTTTGCTTGGGTGCAACCGAGCAGGCCCCTCTCCCAAGCGCAACACCCTCACCAGGGGTTTCGAACGGCCACCCACAATAACAAACATGCTTAAAGAGATATTTTCTCTTCAAAATTGACTTTTTGCCACTTCTGATTATTTTTAGCCATGTCGAAACGAATATTTCACTCCAGAGGGTGGTAAGATGATAATCGGTTTCTCACTCGAAAACTGGATGTCCTTCCGCGACCAGGTTACCTTTTCAATGGTCGCCAGCAGGGAACGTCAGCATGGAGACAGGGTTCCAAAACTCGGCAAGTATCAGACAAGGATCCTTCCGATTGCGGCAATCTACGGCGGTAACGCGTCGGGCAAGACAAATTTCTTCAAGGCCTTGAATTTCGCAAAGGGCCTGGTCGTCAAGGGCACCCAGCCCGACAGCCTGATTCCCGTCGAGCCGTTCCGCCTTGGCACCAAAGGAGCCGAGCATCCATCGCGATTCGGCTTCGAACTGCTGATCGATGAGATTATTTACGATTACAGCTTCGCGGTGACCCGCAGGGCGGTGTTGGAAGAGAAACTGGTGGCCATTACCAGCACCAGTGAAAAAGTGCTCTACCATCGGCTTCATGGTGCGCCCAACTTCGACGATTCCCTGGCCAAGGACCAATTTCTGCAATTCGCCTTCAAAGGGACCCGGGACAACCAACTCTTTCTGACCAACGCGGTCTCACAGAAGGTCGAGAACTTCAGGCCGATCTATGACTGGTTCAAGGATACGCTCGAACTGGTCGCCCCTGATTCCCGCTTCGAACCGTTTGAACAGTTCCTCGACGAAGGGCATCCGCTCTACTCGACCATGAACGAAATGCTGCCACAGCTCGACACAGGCATCGCGCATCTGGGCGGCGAAGATATCCCATTCGAGAACATTCCTCTGCCGGAGTCGCTGAAAATCAGGCTCCAGGAAGACGTCAAGGAAGGAAAGACCGTTCGTTTTCTGACCGAACCGATCAATGAACGATTCGTGGTGACCCGCAAGGGTGGAGAGCTGAGGGCCAAGAAACTTGTGACCTATCATGCCAAGGCGGACGGCACCGAGGCCAAGTTCGAGATCCGTCAGGAGTCGGACGGTTCGCAGCGCGTGATCGATCTCTTGCCCGCGATCCTGGAACTGTCGGCTCAGGTCTCCAGGAAGGTCTACGTTATCGACGAAATCGACCGCAGTCTGCACACGATACTCACGCGCAGGTTGCTGGAGACCTATCTGGGCAATTGCTCCACAAAATCGAGAACACAGCTGCTCTTTACCACCCATGACGTGCTGCTCATGGATCAACACCTCCTGCGCCGAGACGAGATGTGGGTGGCAGAGCGAGACGCCTGCGGATCTTCGAGCCTCTCATCGTTCAGCGAATACAAGGACGTCCGGTACGACAAGGATATCCGCAAGAGCTACCTTCAAGGACGACTTGGTGGAATTCCCCGGATTCTTCTGGGAGGGGCGTTGACCGATTCCTGCCACGTGCAGGAAAGCGAGGTGGAAGACTGATGCCCCCGAAGAGACGCGCATTCCAACGGCCTCTTGGCGAACGCCGCTACCGAAAGCTGTTCGTGATCGCGGCCGAGGGAGTGAAGACCGAGCCGCACTATTTCTCCATCTTCAACGGCCAGCAATCGGTGATCATGGTCAAATGTCTCAAAGGCCGCAATGACAGTGCACCACGGCATGTCCTGAAGCGGATGAAAGATTATCTCAGACAGCAAGACCTGAAGGAGTCCGACGAAGCCTGGCTCGTGGTGGACAGAGATAAATGGACGGAAGAACAACTGACCCAGCTTCATGCCTGGACGCAGAGACGCGCAAATTACGGATTGGCTCTCAGCAACCCTAAATTTGAGTACTGGCTACTGCTCCACTTCGAAGACGGATCCGGCATAAAATCAGTACAGAATTGCATCGACCGCCTCAAACGTCATCTCCCCGACTACGACAAGGACATCGACGTCCGCAAGATCACCCGCCAAGGAATCGAAGATGCGATCCGCCGCGCCAGGCTACGGGACAATCCACCCTGCGCCGACTGGCCACGCGCCATCGGCGGCACCACGGTATACAGGCTGATCAAAAACATCCTCCGCGCCTGAGCGGGCCATGACTTAGGCGCCAAAAAAATCGAGCAAGAATCAGGGGCACCCTTCAAAAACCACATCAAAAGGACAGAGAGCCCCCACTCCCCATTGAACCCGCTTCCCCTAGGCAACAGCCCCTCCCCGACGTCACGGCTCCACTCCGAACCACCCCATCAAGACAACACTCAAAAGTGTATCGTTATGACATGACCGCGACTCGGGTGAAGACTTTTTTTTCAGAGTTTGCTAATAGGAACTTGAATCATTGATTTCCCAGTGGTTACGTACCTTCAAGCGTGTCGAGCGCTTCGGACATCATTGTATTGATAAAGCCTATCATAGTATAAACCCGAACCCCCTAGAGGAGTGCGACAATGAGTGATGGCAGCAAGTGCCCCGTGACCGGGAGAACCAACCCCGCAGCGGGCGGAGGCGGCAGGACGAATCGTGACTGGTGGCCGAACCAGTTGAATCTCAATATCCTGCACCAGCAATCAAACCTTTCCAATCCCATGGGCGAAAAGTTCAAGTACGCCGAAGAGTTCAAGTCCCTTGACCTCGACGCCGTCAAAAAGGACCTCATCGCCCTGATGACCGATTCACAGGACTGGTGGCCCGCCGACTACGGCCACTATGGCCCGCTTTTCATCCGCATGGCCTGGCACAGCGCGGGCACCTACCGCACCGGCGACGGCCGGGGCGGGGCCGGGTCCGGGTCGCAGCGTCTGGCACCGCTGAACAGCTGGCCGGACAACGTCAACCTCGACAAGGCCCGCAGGCTGCTCTGGCCCATCAAGCAGAAATACGGGCGCAAGATCTCCTGGGCGGATCTCATGATCCTCGCCGGAACCTGCGCCATCGAATCCATGGGGCTCAAGCCCTTCGGCTTCGGCGGCGGACGCGAGGATGTCTGGGAGCCTGAGCAGGACATCTACTGGGGCGCGGAACAGGAATGGCTGGCCACGAGCGACAAGCCCGACAGCCGCTATTCCGGCGAGCGGGACCTGGAAAATCCGTTGGCCGCCGTGCAGATGGGCCTCATCTACGTCAACCCTGAAGGCCCGGACGGCAACCCGGACCCCATCGCCTCCGGACGTGACGTGCGGGAAACCTTCGCGCGCATGGCCATGAACGACGAGGAGACCGTGGCGCTCGTGGCCGGCGGGCACACCTTCGGCAAATGCCACGGCGCGGGCCCGGCCACGCATGTCGGCCCCGAGCCCGAGGCTGCACCCATCGAGGAGCAGGGCCTGGGCTGGAAGAGCAGTTTCGGCAGCGGCAAGGGCGGCGACACCATCGGCAGCGGCATCGAGGGCGCATGGAAGCCGAACCCGACCAAATGGGACATGGGCTACCTGAAGGTGCTCTTCAAATACGAGTGGGAGCTGGTCAAGAGCCCGGCCGGAGCCAATCAGTGGCTGGCCAAGGACGTGGAACCCGAGGACATGATCGTCGATGCCCACGACCCGTCCAAAAAGGTGCGACCGATGATGACCACGGCGGATCTGTCCCTGCGCTTCGACCCGATCTACGAACCCATCTCGCGGCGTTTCCTGGCCAACCCCGAGGAATTCGAAGATGCCTTTGCCCGGGGCTGGTTCAAGCTGACGCACAGGGACATGGGTCCGCGCTCACGCTATCTGGGTCCGGATGTCCCGGCCGAGGACCTGATCTGGCAGGACCCGGTGCCCGTGGTCGATCACAAGCTGATCGACGCGCAGGACACGTCCGCCCTCAAAGGCAAGATCCTGGCTTCGGGCCTGACCGTGCCCCAGCTGGTCACCACAGCCTGGGCCTCCGCGTCCACCTTCCGGGGCTCCGACAAACGCGGTGGGGCCAACGGCGCGCGCATCCGCCTCGCGCCGCAGAAGGACTGGGCGGTGAATCAGCCGGATCAGCTCCAGGTCGTCCTGCAGACCCTGGAAAAGATCCGGGATGACTTCAACAAGGCGCAGACCGGCGGCAAGAAGGTGTCCCTGGCCGACCTCATCGTGCTGGGCGGCTGCGTGGGCGTTGAGCAGGCCGCCAAGAACGCCGGGCACAACCTGACCGTACCCTTCAGCCCCGGGCGGACGGACGCCACGCAGGAACAGACCGACGCGGAATCCTTCGCGGTTCTGGAACCGGCGGCGGACGGCTTCCGCAACTTCCAGCGGGCCAGGTTCAGCGTCTCCACGGAAGAGCTGCTGCTCGACCGGGCGCAGCTGCTGACGCTGACCGCGCCGGAAATGACGGTGCTCGTCGGCGGCATGCGCGCCCTGAACGCCAACGTCGGCCAGTCCGCGCTCGGCGTCTTCACCAAACGTCCGGAAGCGCTGACCAACGACTTCTTCGTGAACCTGCTCGACATGGGCACGGAATGGAAACCCGCCAAGGGCGCGGAAGGGGTGTTCGAGGGGCGCGACCGCGCGACGGGTGAGCTGAAATGGACGGCCTCGCGCGTCGATCTCGTCTTCGGCTACAATTCCCAGCTTCGGGCCATCGCCGAAGTCTATGCCTGCAGTGATTCCCAGGAAAAATTCCTGCAGGATTTCGTCGCGGCCTGGACCAAGGTCATGAACCTCGACCGCTTCGATCTGGCCTGATTTCGAACGTCGCGGCATGGATTTCCGGCCGTGAACCAAAAAAGAACATCAACAAAAGGCCCGTTTCAGCGAAAAAGGCATCACGCCTTTTTCGCTGAAACGGGCCTTTGCATCGCCGCGCATGCGGGGCGCGACTCCCTAAAATCAGATGCGGATCAAGAAGACGGTGCAGCTCCCCGCTTCATTCCCGGAGCACGGCCCCGCCGGAGTCATACTCGGCCGGATCGAGGGGGGAATGGCGGGCGATGTATTCGCGCAGCGCATCCGCGTCCACGAATCCCGTATCCACAAAGCCTTGCAGCCCTTTGACCGCCGGGTACCCGTCACCGCCCCCGGCCAGATAGCTTTCCATGGCCACGGTGTACATCCGTCCGGCATCCAGGGGCTTTTCGCCCACGAACACATCGCTCACAGCCCCTCCCCGGAGCACGAACCGGACCCCGCCGAACTGCGCGAAAGCGCCGGAGCCGGGGGTGAAGCTCGCCGCCTGCCGCAAGTATTCGTCCAGTTCCGCCCCGGTCATGTCCACGGTGCAAATGGTGTTGCCGAAGGGTTTCACGGTCAGCACGTCCTTGTAGGTGATGGGCCCGGACGGCAACCCGGCGCGGAGCCCGCCGGAGTTCATCACCGCCGCGTCCGCCCCGGTCTTCTCCATGAGCGCGCGGCAGGCCAGGGTGCCAAGCGCGGTCTGGGAGGAGCGGGTCACGGCGCGGTCGGCGGTGAAATTGCCGTTGCCATGGCCGATCACGGTTTGCAGGGCCTCGCCTCCTTCTTCCTGGAAAGGCGTGAGCAGGGCCAGCATGGCCGGGTCGTCGGCCAGCGGCACGGTCGGCGGCACGGTCTGCCCGTCCACCTTCTCGGTCAGGTTCACGGGCAAAAGGGCCCCGCCGGTCAGGCGCACCTGCCTCCCGGTCCAGAGCAGATCGACCCGGCCCAGATATTTGCCGTACTCCCCGGCCTGGACAATGACGGTCCCGCTCTCAAGCACCGGATCGTCAAGCTGGGTGTGCGAATGGCCGTCCACGATGAGGTCGATGCCGGGCACGGCCCGAGCCAGTACCCGGGACCCCGTCTGCGGGACTCCGGGATGCTCGCTCTCATCAAAACCCAGATGGGTCAGGGCGATGACCACGTCGGCCTGATTGCGCAGTCGCGGAACCAGTTCGCGCGCCTCGTCGATGGCCGGGCGGAAGACGAGCCCTTTGACGTGCTCCGGGTTGCCGACAATGGCCGTGCTTTCGGTGGTCAGACCGAACACGGCCACGGTTAGTCCGCGCAGCCGGAACAGGTGCCAGGGCGCAAAAAGGCGCTGCCCCGAGGAGTCGTAAATGTTGGCCGCGAGCAGCGGAAAATCCATCCAGCGCTCCTGCTTGCGCAGGATGGCAAGGGGATTGTCGAACTCGTGGTTACCCACGGCCATGGCGTCGTAGCCCATGGCGTTCATGCCCCGGATGTCCGGCTCGGCGTCCAGCATGTCGGACTCGGGCACGCCGGTGTTGACGTCCCCGGCATCGAGCAGGAGCACATGTCCGCCCCTTGCCAGCACCTCGGCCCGCACGGCGTCGGCCAGGGTTTTGCGGACGGCCAGGCCGTACTCGCCGGCGGAATTCTTCCAGAACCGACCATGATGGTCGTTGGTGTGCAGGATGGTCAGGGCCTGGGGCCCTGTGTGCCCGACATGGGACAAAGAGGCGCATCCACACAGCAGCAGGATGGCCAGGACCGGGATGAAGCGGATCATCTTGTGAAATCGCATTGCCTTCCTCCTTTTTCAGACCAGCACGCCGACCATGGCGCCGGTCATCAACGTGGCCAGGACTCCGGCCAGGATGGACCGGGGGCCAAGCTCGACGATCTCGGCGGCCCGCTCCGGGGCGACACGGCTCAATCCGCCGATGAGAATACCCAGGCTGCCGACATTGGCGAACCCGCACATGGAATAGGTCATGATCAGGATGCTGCGCTCGGACAGGGTCCCGGCCGGGAGCGCCGCCAGATCCAGATAGGCCAGAAGCTCATTGAGCACGATCTTGGTGCCCATGAGGCCCCCGGCCGCGTGCGCTTCGCTCCAGGGAATGCCGGTCAGCCAGACCAGGGGGCTCATGAGGTGGCCGAGAATGCGCTGCAGGGTCAGGGCCTCGCCTCCGACGGCGGGCAGCAGCCCGAGAATCTGGTTGAACATACTGACCAGGGCCAGCAGCACCACCAGCAGAGCCGCAACGCTGATGAAGACCTTCACGCCCAGAGTCGTGCCCTGCACCACGGCGTCCATGGAGCCGCGACTCTCGGAAGGCGGCGAAACCTCGCCCAGGGTGGGCTGCCCGGATTCAGGAATCATGACGCCCGCGATGAGGATGGACGCGGGCACGCTGATCAGCGATGCGGTCAGAATGTGCCCGAGGGCGCCCGGCAGGACCGGGCCGATGATCCCGGCGTAGAGGACGAGCACGGTCCCGGCGATGGTGGCCATGCCGCAGGTCATCAGGGTGAAGAGTTCGCTGCGGGTCATGGAGGCGACATAGGGCCGCACGAACAGTGGAGACTCGACCATGCCCGCGAAGATGTTGGCCGCGCACCCGATGCCCAGCGCCCCGCCGATGCCCATGGTCCGCTGCAGGGCGAAGGACACGCCCCGGACCAGCGCGGGGATGACCTTCCAGTGATAGAGCAGCGCCGACAGCGCCGCCGTGACAACGATGACGGGCAGTCCGCGAAAGGCGAAGACATAGGCCGCGCCGGGATACGGCTCCGCGAAAGGCAGCGGCCCGCCGCCGAGGTATCCGAACACGAAGCCCGTCCCGGCCCGTGTCCCCTCCTCCAGCGCCTGCGCGGCCCGGTTCAGGGCCAGAAACACATCCCGGAACATGGGCAGCTTGAGCAGCATCACTGCCAGCGCGAACTGCAGCGCGAGCCCGATGACGACAAGCCGCAAGCGCACGCCCCGGCGGTTCTCGGACAAAATCCAGGCGATGAGCACAAAGGCCACCAGCCCAAAGGCGCTCTGCAAAACGGCGAAAGACATGAACGTCACTCCTGTGAAAGATGAAGACCCGGGCAAATGCGCATTGCCAACCCCTCGATTTCCTTACGCGAACACGAGCCGGACGGGAAGCATTTTTGGACTCCGTCACTCTGCGGAAACGAATACGGCGAACATGCTCCCTGCATCAATGGCCATTGCGACAGGACTTGAGGTGACTTTTTCCGCCGACAACGCTAGAAGGGCTCTGGCACCCGGCGCGCCGGACAATTTCGACACGCAACCCGAACCCCGCGGAGATCAATTCACTTGCCCATGACCGACTACTACGAGATCAACGCCCGGGCCTACTTCGAACGCACCAACCGCATCGATCCGGCTCCCATCCTCACTCCCCTGCTGCCCCACTTGCGTGCGGGCAGCACGATCCTCGACATCGGCTGCGGATCGGGGCGGGATCTCAAGTGGCTCAAGGGCAAGGGCTTCAAGCCGTCGGGCCTGGAGCGCTCCCCGACCCTGGCCATCATGGCCAGCGAACATTCGGACTGTCCGGTCTCCATCGCGGACCTGTTCGAATATCAGCCCCCCATCCATTACGACTGCATCCTGCTCATCGGCACGCTGGTCCACCTCGCCAAGCCCGAGTTCCCGCAGGCGCTGCGCAGCGTCATGCGCATGCTGAAAGCCGGGGGGATCATGCTTCTGAGCATGAAGGCCTGGGGCGGAAGCGAAAAGAGCGAGGATGGGCGGGTTTTCCAGCTCTGGTCGGATTCGGAGCTGCGGCGGGAGTTCGGACGGCAGGAACTGACAATTCTTGAACATACGCGCAGCCGTTCCCTGCTGGGCAACCGGGACGTCTGGCTCGGGTATATCCTGAAATCCGGCCAATGACGCCCCATCCCGGACATCTCGCGCCCCGGGCGACCTCTTCCGCCAGAGGCGATTGACCGCGTCTGGCGCGAGACCGAAACGGGTCTGCCGAAAAATACCCACCCATCATCATTGATTTCCAGCACTTTTGCCTTCATCCTCGCCCGCGAGCCGCAACCGGCCTAGGCGCATCCATTCGGCAGGCCCATGGTCCCGGCATGGCGGGACCATGCCCAGAAAAACCCGGGTACGGTCTTCCAAATCCTGATATCAGAGCAGCTTGCAAGCCGCGCCGGTTCAGCCTTCAAGCAGCCCGTTGGCGAAGACCGCCGCAGACGGACGGCCTGAAATGGTTTCGCGGTCGTTTTCCTTTATCCGGCAATAAATTCCCGAGGTTCTCATGCACGAAATTCTCCTCTACGGCCCCATCGCGCTCCCCGCTCTGACCATCCTCCTGCTGCTGGCCATCATGCTGCGCACTTCAAAAAACACCCTGCTCCTTGGCGCGCGCCTGGAAGCGGTCGAGAAATCCATGGAAAGGACCGAGCGGATTCTGCACGACGAGATCACCCGGAACCGGGATGAAACCGGACGCCTCCTGCTTGAGCAGCGCCGCGAGGTCATCGCCGCATTCAAGGAACTGGGCGGCGGCCTCATGCACAGGGTAACCGACGCCGGCTGCGCCCAAGCAAGACAGCTGGACACGCTCGCGCAGAATTTCGCCTCTTTCGCCGCCTCCAACCTGACTCAGCTGGACAGCCTCGGGCAGCAGGCTTCGGCCAACTCCAAGGCCCTGAGGGAGGAGATACTGGCCACCCTGAACGGCATTTCAGAGACTTCAACCAGGACCGTCGGCGACCTGGGGCAAACGCAGAAAAAGCAGCTCGACGCCATGGTCGCCGCCATCGCAAGCCTCTCGGAGACCAACGCCGCCAAGCTTGAAACGGTCCGCAGCACCGTGGAGACAAAGCTGCACATGCTCCAGACCGACAACGCCAGACAGCTCGAAACCATGCGCCAGACCGTCGACGAGAAGCTTCAGGGCACACTGGAAAAACGGCTGGGCGAATCCTTCAAGCAGGTCAGCGAGCGCCTCGAACAGGTCCACAAGGGCCTCGGGGAGATGCAGTCCCTGGCCACGGGCGTTGGCGATCTGAAAAAAGTCCTGACCAACGTGAAGACGCGCGGAACCTGGGGCGAAGTGCAGCTCGGCGCCCTTTTGGAGCAGGTCCTGAGCGCCGAGCAGTATGCAAAAAACGTCGCCACGAAAGGAGGCGCGGAGCGGGTGGAATTCGCGATCAGACTGCCGGGCCAGGACAGTGAGGCGCCCGTGCTGCTGCCCATCGACGCGAAATTTCCCATCGAGGACTACCAGCGCCTGCTCGAAGCCCAGGAGCGCGGCGACGTGGAGGCCCTGGAAACGGCAGGAAAACAACTTGAGATCCGGGTCAAGGCCTGCGCCAGGGACATCCGCGACAAATACGTAAGCCCGCCGCACACGACGGATTTCGGAATCCTGTTCCTGCCCATCGAGGGCCTTTTCGCCGAGGTCATCCGAAGGCCGGGCCTGAGCGAGAGCATTCAGCGCGATTTTCGGATCGTCATCGCCGGACCCACGACCCTGTGGTCCATCCTGAACAGCCTGCAGATGGGTTTTCGCACCCTGGCCATCCAGAAACGCTCGAGCGAAGTCTGGAATCTGCTCGGAGCCGTCAAGACCGAGTGGGGCAAGTACGGCGAGATTCTGGATGCGGTGCAGAAAAAGATCCACCAGGCATCCGAGACCATCGAGAAGGCCAAGGTCAGAACGCGGGTCATCGGCCGCAAGCTGCAAAGCGTCCAGGAGATGCCCATTGCCGACTCAGCGGTCCTTCTTTCATTGCCTGTCGAGATTGAAGAGGAAGACGAGGAAGTGTCCGCGACCACGAACTGAAGTGCGCCCCGGTTCCATGACCGGTACCAAAATTCAGCCGATGCCGCATGGTGCCCGAACGCTTCGGCAGGATAAGGCTCACGCGGTCTGCGCGCCGCATGAACAAAGGCGGTCTGCAAGGCCGAATGTGCTGACTTAGGGGTGATGTAGCGGGGCAACTTGAAAAAAAATGGGCGCAGTCCTGATTACGGCAAGAAAAACTGTTGACATTCAGGTAGCTTGCCCATAAACACCGTTTTCTCGACGCGCCCGTAGCTCAGTTGGATAGAGTGCCTGACTACGAATCAGTAGGTCGCATGTTCGAATCATGCCGGGCGCACCACTTGAGAAACAAAGGAGCAAACACTGTTTGCTCCTTTTTTCTTGCCCTCTTCACAGGCTCCCGAAGGACTCGTACATAAGCCGGAGTCCAGTCCGCCAAACCCTTCAAGACCAGTCCCGCCCTACCTCAATTCGTTTATATCCAGATGCTTCCCGCACGACGGGCAGCGCATCGGGGAACCGAAACGCGCATTGACCCGGTACACGTGCAGAATCCCATTTTTCGTGATCACGTACGCCACCAGAACCGGATGTCCACATTCACAAAATCGCTGTTGCATGGAAGGCCTCCCATTTATTGAGAATTAACTTTTGTTAATCAGCCCGGCAAAAAAATTTCTAGGCGTAAGCCCGGCTGCTCCACAAAACACGGCCAATGACTCTCAAGGTGTCGATCTCATCGCCTTGAAGGGTGACCGGCGAATAGCGCTGATTGGTGCTGAACAGAACCACCAGCCCGGGACGGACCTGAATACGCTTGACCTGGATGCTGTCCGCGAGGCCGACGACATAGAGGTTGTTGTCCGCGACCTGGTTCTGACTCTGGTCGATGAGAATGTTGTCGCCCGGTTCCAGTTCCGGCGACATGCTGTCGCCGATGACTTCCATGGCGACCATCTGTCCGGGGTTGCCCTTTTTGCTCAGCCAGGAACGGTCAAAGGGCAACTCGTCAACGATCTTGTCACTCAGTTCGAAAGAGCCGCCACCGGCGCAGGCCCTTGCGGCGACCTTGGGCACGAGCAGGGTGCTTGCCTGCTCATTCTGATAAACGGGCCCCGTCCCGGTCTTGAGCCAGCCCGGATTGACGCCGAAGGCGGCCGCGATGGTCAACCCCCAGGACTTGGGCACTCCCCTGCCCTTGGCCATGGTGATGGCGGCAGGATCGATGCCCAGCAGCGCGGCCAGCTCCTTTTGGGTGGAGATGCCGGTGGTCTTGGCCACCCTCTGGAAGAAGTCATCAAATTTCATGTCCGAACAATTAACAAAAGTTAATCAGATGTCAAACCATTTTTTACCAATTCTTACCAGTCCATACTCAACTACAAATACGCACAAAACCACAAGCTCTTACAACAAAATTACGACACTACTCTTACGCGTACCAACACGCCTTTCCAAATCCCACCACCATTACGCCTTGCCATATCCCGCCAACAACCATCCCCACACACAGCACCAAGCGGTCCTGTTCGTCCCGGTCAAGGCGCGCCGACTGCCTGATTGAGCCAGGCATCGTTTGCTGAATCGTTGCCAAACGTCCGGCCACGGCCTCACGCGCCGCCACGCAACGGTTCAGCATTACGAGGCCCGCGAAAGAGTTTCGGCGGGTCTTGACCGGGGCGGACCGGATCGCGACCGCCCTGCCGCCCATTCTCTTCATCCTCCAAAAAATTCCACGAACACCACGCCTTTCCAATTCCCACCAACAACCGCCTCACACGTCGCACCAAGCGGTCCGGTTCGTCCCGGTCAAGGCGCGCCGACTGTCTGATTGAGCCAGGCATCGTTTGCTGAATCGTTGCCAAACGTCCGGCCCCGGCCTCGCGCGCCACCACGCAGCGGCTCAGCATTACGAGGCCCGCGAAAGAGTTTCGGCGGGTCTTGACCGGGGCGGACCGGATCGCGACCGCCCTGCCGCCCATTCTCTTCCATCTCCACAAAAGCCCAGTCCAAAAAAAACGCGCCCCGGAAGGCGCGTTTCAAAAAACATTGAAGGAATAACTCCTAAAGCTTGAACTTCTTCACCAGTTGTTCCAGGGCTCCCGCCAACAGGGACAGGTTCTCCGAGCTCTGCTTGAGTTCGGTGCTGTTGCCCGAGATATGGCCGGAAGCGTCGCTGACCTGCACGATATCCTTGGCGATTTCACCAGTGACCATGGAGGCCTGGGACACGTTTTCGTTCACTTCCTGGATGCCAAGGGAAGCCTGGCCAACGTTTTCGGCAATCTCCCGGGTGGCGGCAGACTGCTGTTCCACGGCGGCGGCGATGGTGGAGACGAAGTCTCTCACCTCACCGATCACCGCCATGACCTGGGCGATCTCCTCCACGGTGGCGGAGGTCGAGGTCTGAATGCCTTCAATGCGCTGCCGGATCTCGTCCGTGGCCGTGGCGGTCTGGTTGGCCAGTTCCTTGATCTCGTTGGCGACGACGGCAAAACCCTTTCCGGCATCGCCTGCCCGGGCCGCCTCGATGGTGGCGTTCAGGGCCAGCAGGTTGGTCTGGGAGGAGATGGCGTTGATGGCCTCGGTAACCTTACCGATTTCCCTGGCCGCCACTCCCAGCTTGTCCACACGTTCCGAGGCCGAGGTGGCCTTGTCCACGGCCCGCATGGTCACCTCGCGGGTCTTGTCCGTGGTTCCGGCGATCTCATGGATGGTGGAACTCATCTCCTCGGCAGCGGCGGCCACGGTGCCCACGTTCACGGAGGCCTGCTCCATGGCGGCGGCCACGGTGTTCATGTTCGCGTTCATCTCTTCCGAGGCGGTGGCCACCGTGTTGGACTTCAAGGACAAGTCCTCGGCGTTTCTGAGCATTCCGTCGGACATGCGCTCCAGTTCCGCCGAGGAGCCCATAAGCACCTTGGCCCGCTGGGTGATCTCGGTCACGATGCCCCGCAGGCTGGACGCCATGTTGTTCAGATCTTTCTGCATCCGGCCCAGCTCATCGCCGCTGTCGATCTTGAGCTCTCCACTCATGTCGCCCGTGGCCATGCGCTTCAGGAATTCACCCGTGGATCGCAGCGGATTCAGGAGACTGGCCCTGACCAGCAACCAGCCGAGCACGCCCAGGATGATCAGGATGCCGACAGTCCATCCGCCCATGCTGAGGGCGGCCATTGTCACGGCCTCGTTCGCTTCCTTGAGGGAGGAAATGATGACGAACGCTCCGTGGACCTCGCCGGGCTTCCAGCCTTCCTTCACGCCGCCCGTCGGATCCTTTTCGCCCTTGGGATCGCCATGGCAGTACATGCAGTCCTCGGAGAGGCGGATGGGCTTGAAATAGAGCAGCCGGTCCTTCTCAACGATGACTTTCTCGGCCAGGTTCGTGCGCGAAAACTCGGTCAGGACTTCCCTCTCCAGGGCGCTTGGCGCATTTTTCGGATTGCGCGGACTTTCCTTGGGAACCCTGAATTCATAGCCGGCCTCGGCCGCCTTGGCCGCGGCCGTGTTCATGGCCGTGACGATGGGCACGGCCTGCAGGAGCTTCGCAGGATCGCTACGAAGTTCATCGAGGGGCCGAAGCACTCCAAGTTTGTGCTTGTGCGCCATGTCCTCGCGCACCGATTCGGCCATCATGACCACGGATCGGCTTTCCTTCAGTCGTGCGCTGATCGCCGCCTCCTGGATGTCGCTGATGTGCAGATAGGCCATAACGACGGCCAGCAGGATGGGACCACAGAAGATGATCAAAAGCACCTTCCAGGTCAGGCTGAGGCGATACCACATTATTATTACTCCGAAATTCATTTAAAGGTGAAGTCACGGCAGATCGAAAATACATAAGCGGCCAACAACGGTGAAAAATTATTCAGACAACGAGGTGAAAGCAAAAGCCTCCACGTCCACCAGTCCCCTGTCCGTCAGGCGCAGACGGGGAATGACCGGCAGGGAAAGGAAGGAGAGCTGCATGAAGGGGTTGATGTTCTCCGGGCAGCCGAGTTCCCGGGCGCTGGCGTTCAGGTGATCCAGCCCGGCCGCGACCGTTTCGGGATCCTCATCGCTCATGAGCCCGGCCAGGGGCAGGGGCACCAGATTGAGCACCCAGCCGTCGCGCACGCAGACAAATCCGCCGCCGCAGTCGGCCAGGGCGCGCATGGCCAGGATCATGTCGCTGTCCGAGACGCCCGCCACGATCAGATTGTGGGAATCGTGGGCCACGGTGCCGGCGATGGCGCCGCTCTTGAGCCCGAGGCCCCGCACCAGCCCGAGCCCGACCCCGCCGCTGCTGCGATGCCGCTCGAAGACGGCCAGCTTGACCACGTCGGCATCCGGGTCCGCCATGATCATGCCATCGCGGACCAGAGGCTCGACCAGGTCCATCCCGGTCACGATCTGTCCAGGAATCGTGCGGATGACGCGAACTTTCTTCCCGGCGGCCGGGGCGGGCATGTCGAGGCAGGAGGATTTCATCTCCCCCAGGTGCACGCTTTTTGTCACGACGCGTTCCGTGGAGGCGGGCCGCCAGGATTGGGGACTGATGGCCCGGCCGCCGAGGTAGGCCTGAAAAATGGAGAAGGATTCAAGGTCGTCGAGCAGCACGAAATCGGCCCGGTAGCCCGGCGCCACGGCCCCCCTGCGGCGCAGGCCGAAATAGCGCGCGGTGTTGATGGAGGCCATCTGGATGGCCCGCATGGGCGCAAGGCCCCGGCTCACGGCCAGCCGAATGGTGTGGTCCAGGTGTCCGTCCCGCAGCAGATCGTCGCAGTGGCGGTCGTCGGTGACCAGGGAGCAGTTCTGACTGTTGAAGTCGTTGATGAGCGGCAGGAGGTCGAACAGGTTCTTTTCGGAGCTGCCCTCGCGGATCATGACGTGCATGCCTGCGCGCAATTTTTCCAGGGCCTCCTCCAGATGGCAGGCCTCGTGATCGCTGCCGGGTCCGGCCAGGACGTAGGCGTTGAGGTCGAATCCGGACAGACCCGGAGCGTGCCCGTCAATGGGACGGTCTCCGGCCGCGAAGAGCTTGCCCATGACCTGAGGGTCCTGGTAGAGTACTCCGGGATAGTTCATCATCTCCGCCAGCCCCAGAATGCGGTCCGGATATTCCTTGAACATGGCCGCGATGTCCTGGGCGGTGATGAGCGCCCCGGCGGTCTCCAGATGCGTGGCCGGAACGCAGGAAGGCATCATGCAGCGGATATCGAGGGGCAGGTCGCGGGTGATCTCAAGAAGCCACCTGATCCCGTCCAGTCCCAGAACATTGGCCAGCTCGTGCGGATCGCAGACGACCACGGCCGTGCCGTGGGAAGCCGCCACCTGCGCGAACCGGACAGGATCGAGCAGGGTGGACTCGATGTGGATGTGCCCTTCGACCAGGCCCGGGCACAGATGGCGCCCGCAGGCATCGACGACATCAAGGGCGTCGTATTCGCCAAATCCGACCACCACTCCGTTCTTCACGCCAACGCTGCCGGGATGGATTTCCCCGGAGAGGACGTTGACCACCTGACAGTTTCGGATCAGCAGATCCACCGGGGTCTCGCCTCGGGCGGCATGTAAAAGGCTGTTCATGGGCATGTATTCACCTCGACTGGTTTTGAATCCGACTTTGGCTCACGGCTGGGTTTTCCAGCGACGATGCATCCAGAACCACTGCTCCGGGTAGCGAAGCACCATCTGTTCGACGGCCCCGGTATAAAAACGGCAGATCTGCTCGATCCGCTCCGCCCTGCTGCCTTCAAGAACGGCCGTGTCCAGGCTGGGCAGGGTCACGGCCCTAAACCGCCCCTGCGGCAGGCGGATAAGGAAAAAAGGCCAGACTTCGGCCTTGGCACGCAGGGCCAGAATGGCCGGGCCCTTGTTCACCGCCGCGGTCTTGCCCAGAAAGGGCAGAAACTGCGCCTCGGCGCGCTTGCAATTGTGATCGACCAGAAACGCGCAGAGCCCACCTCGACGCAGTTTGCCCAGGGCTTCGGTCGCGGCCTCGCGATGGGGAAGGACCCGTATCTTGCTCTGGGTGCGCATGTGCATCAAAAGATCGGCCAGGGCGGCATCCTTGGGCAGCCGGGCCACGACCTGGCAATCGGTCTTGGTGTTGAAGCGCTTGAGCACTCCGCCAAGCAGCTCCCAGCATCCAAGATGCGCGGTCACGCCCACGACGGGACGCTGCGTTGCGCCCATGCGCTCGAAGAGATCCGGATTCTCGTATTCGATGCGCTCCTCCAGGAAGCGGTGATCCATGTAGCGGGCGTGAAAAAGCTCCAGAAAAGAGCAGGCGCTGTGCCGGAAACTGGCTTTGGCGAGTTCCCTTGCCTCACTTTCCCCAAGGCCGAGGCGGTCGCGCATGCAGGCCGTGGTTTCCTTGCGCCTAGAAGGCAGGACGGCCCACATGAGTTTGCCGATACCGTTTCCCAAGGCATGCAGCCGCTCCAGCGATAATGACGTGCCCAGGGGCAAAAAAGCGTTGTAGGCTATGTGTCTCACAAGTTTTTTCCAAGAGAGTTCATGATCTGTTCAAGATGTTCGCACTGCCTTTGCATTTCCGCAGGATCGTCGCCAAGCTCGGGCAGGAAAACGGGATCGCCGTAGATGATGGTGCATCTGGAAAACGGCCAAGGCAGTTGAAATTTGTCCCAGGCGCGATGAAAGACCTTTGCCCGGCTCATGACAGCCCGCACCGGCACGATGGGCGAACCGGCGTGCCGGGCCAGGAACACGGCCCCCGGCTTGACCTTGTGGCGCGGTCCGCGCGGCCCGTCCACGGTGAAAATGATGCCCACGCCCTGCTCGTCCATGACCCGCTTGGCGGCGATCAGGGCGCGCATGCCGCCGCGCGAACTGGAACCGCGCACGGACATGAAGCCGAAACTCTCCAGCACCCGGGCCAGGATTTCCCCGTCCTTGCTCTGACTGACCACACAGGCCATGCGCTCACCGGCATGGGCGGGAATAAGGGGAAAAATCTCGTCGTGCCAGAGCATGATCACGGGACGCTTGGCGCGCAGCTCCGGATCAGTGAAGACATCGGTATTGAGCCGCTCCACACGCAAGGTCAAGTGCCACAGACGCACAAAAAAGGCCAAAACGGCACCAATCAACCTGGGGGAAACGGGAATCCGCACCATGCATCTCCTCATGTAATCGGAATGGAATCGAATTTTTCGATGGAAAGATAAAAAACGTATAGGTTTAAACGATTTGACCGGAACCCGGGGTCACGACAATCATCTGAAAAAAACAAAAAGGGAGTCTCACCATGCCCATAGTTCTCAATTGCGAAAACGAACCATGCCCCAACCCCGTATTGCGTTGCAAGCGGCTTCTGGACGAGCAAACGCCCAAAATGATGGAAGTCATAGTCGACAACGAGGCAGCCATGGACAACGTCAGCCGCTATCTGGCCAGCAAGGGCATGCGCATAGACGAGACGCGCAAGGACGGCACGCTGTGGACCATCAAGGCCTCTTCACAGGACCCGCAGGCATCAGCCTCGCAGGCCCCGCAAGCCTCGCAGGCCTCGCAGGACGGTCCGGAGAATGCGAAATCGTCCGACGCGGCCAAAATCCTGGTCTTTCTCACGTCAGACACCATGGGCGCGGGAGATGACACTCTGGGTTCCAGGCTGATGGGCAATTTCCTGAACACCCTGCCGGAGCTTGGCGATACGCTGTGGCGCATCATCATGGTCAACGGGGCCGTTAAACTCGCCACGGCGACAAATCCGGCCGTGGAGGCGCTCAAGAAACTGGAGGCCGCGGGAGTGTCCATTCTGGTCTGCGGCACCTGTCTGGAATTCTTCAAGCTCATGGATCAAAAAGCGGTCGGACAGGTCACCAACATGCTCGACGTGGTCACCAGCCAGCAGGTCGCGGACAAGATTATCAGCTTGTAGGCGGTAGCCAAAAGTCCAGTATTCCTTCCAGACAATAAAAAAGGCAGGGATCCCCTTCTTCAAGGGGATGACGACTTTTTGCAGTGACATCTTCAAGGGGATGACGTTTTTTTTGCAGCGACATCTTCGTTCATGAAGCGGGACTGTCTGGCGCTGACGGTGTCTTCATCCCACCTTCGGCCAGCGGCAGTCCCGCCTCTTTCCAGGCCAGAATCCCGCCGCGCAGATCGTAAACGCGCCTGAACCCCAGCTCATCCGCCATCCGCAGCACATGCGAACTGCGATTGCCGCTGCGACAGTACATGAAGATGGTCGCGTCGCGGTCCAGCTGTGCGAAACGTTCCCGGAAATCCGAGGCGTAGTAGTCAAGCAGTGCAGCGCCTTCGATAAAGCCCTGACCGAATTCTCCCGGTGTGCGCACGTCGAGGATGAGGAAATCGGGGTTGTTCCGGTTTCGGCTCATCAGATCGACGGCGGCAGCGGGTTCGAGCAGTCGCTCATCCTGGGTCAGGCATCCGGCCGAGAAGACGAGCAGAATCCAGAAAACGGCCGCAAACACGCACTGCATGCCCACGAACCGGGTTTCGCGGGTGTTCACAGAATTCGCTCCGGAGCCGAGAAAATGGAAAAGCGGTTCTGGCGGGCGAAGCCGATCAGGGTCAGGTTCATTTCCCGAGCCAGGAGCACGGCCTGGTGAGTCGGGGCGCCCAGGGAAACCAGGATGGAAATGCCGGCCCTTCTGCCCTTGTGCACGATCTCCGAGGAAATGCGCCCCGAGGTGATCATGACCGTACGCCCGAGGTCCACGCCCAGCGCCAGGGCCCGGCCCACGACCTTGTCGGCGGCGTTGTGCCGCCCGACGTCGTCCCGGATGAGCTCCGGATCCTGTCCGTCCACGCTCAGCGCCACGGTATGCACGCCGCCCGTGGCGTGGTGCAGGTCCGAATAGCGGCGGAACCAGTTCGCAAGCTCCTGGACGCGCCCGGCGGGGAGGGTGAAGCCGAAAGGCATGGGCCCGCTTCCGGCCAGTTCCAGGGCGCTGGCGAACATGACCCCCTTGCCGCAACCCGAGGTGAAGGTACGACGGGAGAGTTGCTCCGGGTCCACTGCACAGGCAAGGCTGACACGCACCGCCCAGACGGCCGGATCGACCTCGCAGTCCAGAAAATCCTCGGGCCGGGCCAGCAATCCGGAAGTGTGCAGAAAGCCGCGCGCCAGATCGCCAAGATGTTCGGGGGTGCACATCAGGGTGGCGATTTCCGTATCCCGGGTCATGATGGTCACGGGCACTTCCGTGGCCACGACATCGGTCTCGTGCGCGAAACCGGCGGCCGTGACCTTGACGATATCCATCTGCACCAGAGGCTCTAAAGGCTGGGGGTCTGCCATGGGGACTCCTGAGAAAAAATTGAAGAACTCCGCCGTCATCATCCGGAGGAGGCAACCCGGAACGGCGAAAGAAGATGGGCACGGGGAATGTCCTACTTGCAGCCCGTCTCCTGTCAAGGCGAAGAATCGCGTTTCCGCCGGGGCACATGCAGTCAATGCACCACGTCGACACCCTCTTGAAGAAGGCCTTCCATGTCTTTTCAACTACCCGAAAAGAATGGATTCCAACTTTCGCGAAAATGACTTTTCACAGCATCGCCTCACTGTTGGCAATAACCAATCGTAACAGATCCGAGCGCGACCTTCCGCTTCGTGACAAAGTTCACATTTGAGTCCTTGCCCTCCAGAAGCTAAGAATATAAAGAAAAAACTTTACCCGAGGGACACCCTGACCCGCTTTTAATTCCCCCACGACGAGGAGGAAAAGCGGCATGGGAATCAGATCTGGAACATTCAAGGAGGAAATGATGAACCGTCTTCGTACGCTGGCCCTGGTAGGACTGATGATCTTAGGCAGCGCCACGATCGCCCTGAGCGAAACTTTCGAAATTCCCGAGAGCGTGACCATGAGCCCCAAGCAGTTTGAAGGCTACACGCCCAAGAAAGGGGATGTGACCTTCAACCATGCTTCGCACATGGATATCGCCTGTCAGCAGTGCCACCATACCGTGCCTGACACCTATACCATTGAAAGCTGCATGACCGAAGGCTGTCATGACAACATCAAGGAACGGACGGAAATTTCCTCGGTCTACCGGACTTTCCACACCACCAAGGACTCGGAAAAGAGCTGCGTCGGCTGCCACCGCGAACTCAAACGCCAGGGCCCAAGCGACGCGCCCTTGGCCTGCAATAGCTGCCACGTGCAGTAATCCTTCCACGCCCCCGGCTGTCCGGGGGCGTTTCGTTCATGCCCTCATCTTATCGCCTCGATGGAACATTCGTGAATCGAAGGCAACTTCGAACTCACACCTCACGTCATTCCCGCGCAGGCGGGAATCCTGCCTTGACCAGACGAATCTTGAAAATCGGGGGATGGATCCCCGCCTGCGCGAGGATGACGCACCCACCACGACGCATAGTCTCCCTGATGCCGCCGGATGGATCCCCGCCTGCGCGGGGATGACACCGAGGTGAACGCAGACTTGTACCCTGCCGTCCCCTGCACAAGCCCGAGCGGTGCGGTTCGTTGCGGCAAGGGCCGCCGACTGTCTGACTGAGCCAGGCATCGTTGGCTTCCCCGTCGTCCCGGGCACCGCCTCTTCCACCCTCCATCAATCTCAACTCAACCACCACGTTCTCACCCCCGACTCTTCAACGGCTTCGCCCCTGCACAAGCCCGAGCGGTTCGGTTTGCGCCTTACAAGGTCCGTCGACTGTCTGACTGAGCCAGGCATCGTCGGTTTCCACGTCGTCCCGTCCATCCCTTGCTCAAGCCCGAGCGGTCCGTTTTGCGCCGGGAAGGGCCGCCGACTGTCTGACTGAGCCAGGCATCGTCGGTTTTCCCTGTCGTCCCACGTCCATCCCTTGCTCAAGCCCGAGCGGTCCGTTTTGCGCCGGGAAGGGCCGTCGACTGTCTGACTGAGCCAGGCATCGTTGGCTTCCCCGTCGTCCCCCGCCTGACCCTGATCGTTCGCCCTGCACGCGACGGGGAAGCCTTACGAGGCCCGCGAAGGAGTTTCGGCGGGCCTTGTAAGGCGCAAACCGGATCGCGACGCCCTGAGCAGCCCATGCCTTAAGCTGTCTTTTCATCTGCCTCCGCCCTGCCTTTTCCTCCACCCTCCACTCAAAATTGACCTCAACCCCCTATTCATGCTTCAGTACTACCGCATCAAAAAAATACGGAGTTCCGCATGACCACGCCGCCCCCCTCCCCCCTCATCAGCGCCCGGGACCTGACCAAGGTCTATTACCCCGGCGCGGCCGTGGAAGTGCGGGCCCTGGGCGGGGTCAGCCTGGACCTCTTTCCCGGCGAACTGGTCGTGCTCCTCGGCGCATCCGGCAGCGGCAAATCGACCCTGCTGAACATCCTGGGCGGCCTCGACACCCCCACCAGCGGCGCCCTCTCCTACCGCGGGCAGGACCTGACCGGCGCCGACGAAACAACCCTCACCGCCTACCGCCGCGAAAACGTCGGCTTCATCTTCCAGTTCTACAACCTCATCCCCAGTCTCACGGCCCGCGAGAACGTGGCCCTCATCACCGACATCGCCGACGACCCCATGGACCCGGCCGAAGCCCTGAACCGGGTCGGCCTGTCCGGACGCATGGACCATTTCCCGTCCCAGCTCTCGGGCGGCGAGCAGCAGCGCGTGGCCATCGCCCGCGCCATCGCCAAGAACCCCGACGTGCTCCTGTGCGACGAGCCCACGGGCGCCCTGGACGTGCGCACGGGCATCACCGTGCTCTCGGCCATCGAGCGCATCAACGCGGAGCTCGGCACCCTGGCCGTGGTCATCACCCACAACGTGGCCATCGCGGACATGGCCGACCGCGTCATCCTGCTCTCGGACGGGCGCATCACGGACATCCGCGCCAACGCGACCCGCCGCCGGGCGGAAGAGCTGGAGTGGTGAGATGCGCGCCCTGAACGTCAAACTCCTGCGCGACCTGTGGTCCATGAAGGGGCAGATGGCCGCCGTGGCCCTGGTCATGTCCTGCGGCCTGATGGTCATGATCATGGCCCGCGGGCTGGTCATGTCCCTGGAGACGGCCCGGGACGAGTACTACGCCTCCCACCGCCTGGCCCACGTCTTCTGCGACCTCAAGCGCGCCCCCAACGCCATCGGGACGCGCCTGCGGGAGATCGACGGCGTGGCGTCCCTTGAGACGCGCATCAAGGGCGCCCTGACCCTGGACCTGCCCGGCCTGGCCGAACCGGCGGACGGCCTGGTCCTGTCCCTGCCCGACGGCCGGGAGACGGAGGTCAACCGCCTGCACCTGCGCCAGGGGCGCCTGCCCGAGCCCTACAGCCCGGACGAGGTCGTGGTCAGCGAACCCTTCGCCAAGGCCCACGGCTTCGTCCCCGGCCACACCTTGGAGGCCACCATCTACGGGGCGCGGACTACGCTGCGCATCGTCGGCGTCGGCATGTCGCCGGAGTACGTGTACGAGACGCGGCCCGGCGAGACCGTGCCCGACAACCGCCGCTACGGCACCTTCTGGATGAGCGAAGGGTCCCTGGCCGACGCCTTCATCCTCAAGGGCGCCTTCAACAGCGTCATCCTGACCCTGGCCCCCGGAGCCGAAACCGGTCCCGTGAAGAAGGACCTGGACCGTATCCTGGCCCCTTACGGCGCGCTGGTGGCCTTCGACCGCTCGGAGCACGTCTCGACCAAGCTCATCGACGACCGCATCGCCATGCTCAAGGGGTTCGCCATCGCCTTCCCGGTCATTTTCCTGTCCATCGCCGCCTTCATGACCAGCGCGGCCCTGACGCGGCTGGTCCGCCTGCAGCGCGAGCAGATCGCCCAGCTCAAGGCTTTTGGCTACTCCTCGGCGGACGTGGGCCTGCACTATTTCCAGTTCGCCCTGGCCGCCGTCGTGGCCGCCACCCTGCTGGGCTCCGTGGTCGGCCTGTGGCTGGGGCAGAATCTGGTGGAGATCTACCGCCGCTTCTTCCAGTTCCCGAACCTCGTCTTCCGGCCCGACTGGTGGGCCCTGGGCCTGGCGTTGGCCGCCAGCGCCGGAGCGTCCTTCATCGGTGTGCTCGGGGCCGTGCGCCAGGCCGTGAAGCTGCCCCCGGCCGAAGCCATGCGGCCCGAGCCGCCGACGCGCTTCGAGCCGTCCGTGCTGGAGCGCATGGGCCTTTTGCGCCTGCTCTCGCCCATCCAGCGCATGGCCCTGCGCAACCTGGAGCGCAGGCCCTGGCAGGCCTTTTTCACGGCGCTGGGCCTGGCCATGGCCACGGCCATCCCCATCGTGCCCGGGGCCATGGGCGACGGCATCGACTACCTCATGGACTTCCAGTGGCGGCTGGCCCAGCGCCAGGACGCCACCGTATCCCTCATCGAACCCGCCTCCCCGGCGGCCCTGCACGCCCTGGCGGCCATGCCGGGGGTGCTGCACGTCGAGCCCTTCCGCGTGGTGCAGGGCCGCATCGTGAACGGCCTGCATGAGCGCCGCGTCGGTCTGACCGGGCGCCTGCCCGACGCGCGCCTGAACCTGCTCCTCGACGACAAAGGGCGGGCCGTGGAGCTGCCGCTGGCGGGCCTGCTCCTGTCCGAGAAGCTGGCCGAAGTGCTGGAACTTGCGCCCGGGGACCCGGTGCGCATCGAGGTCCAGGAAGGACGCCGCCCGGTGCTTGAAACCTTCGTGGCCGGGACCATCACGGATTTCGCCGGGGTCGGGGCCTACATGGACTTCCACGCCCTGGGCCGGCTCATGGGCGAGGAGCGGGTCGTCAGCGGCGCGCACCTGACCCTGGACAATACATATCGAAGCGAGTTTCTGGACGCGGCGGCGGACACCCCGGCCATCGCCTCGGCCGTCTTCACCTCCTCGGCCCGCGAGAGCTTCCAGCTGGCCATGGGCGACATGATGGGCGTGGTGCAGGCCGTCTATTTCGGCTTCGCCATCATCGTGTCCTGCGGGGTGGTCTACAACGGGGCGCGCATCGCCCTGTCCGAACGCACCCGCGACCTGGCCACCCTGCGCGTGCTGGGCTTTTCCGAAGCCGAAACGACCATGATCCTGCTCTCGGAGCTCATCTTCCTGACCCTTGCGGCCCTGCTGCCTGGACTGCTGATCGGCAGCGAGATGGCCCGGGTCCTGGTCCTCACGGCCAACACCGAGTCCGTACGCATGCCGCTGGTGCTGACCGGCAGGGCTTATGCCACGGCCGTGCTCATTGTCCTCTCGTCGTCCATGGCGTCCTTCCTGGTGGTCGGACGCCGCATCAGGAACCTGCAACTCCTCGCCGTACTGAAGGCTCCCGAATGAACACTACGCGCAGGCGCCGTCCGTGGCGCATCCTCCTCTTCGTCCTTCTGTGCCTCGCCCTGGCCGCGCTCCTGATCGCGGGCTTCTGGCCCTCGCCCCTGCCCGTGCAGACGGGGCGGGTGGCCAGCGCGCCCATGACCGTCAGCGTGACCGAGGAAGGCAAGACGCGCATCCGCAGCCGCTATGTGGTCTTCCCGCCCACTGCGGGGTTCCTGCGGCGCGTGGAGCTGCGCGCCGGGACGCGGATCATGGCGGGCCGGACCGTGCTGGCCGTGCTCACGCCCGAGGCCTCGACCTTCCTGACCCCGCGCGCACGGGCCGAAGCCGGGGCCAGGCTGGACGCGGCCGAGGCCGCCGAGCGCGTGCGCCGGGCCGAGCGCGAGCGCGTGGCCACGAGCCTGGAGCTGGCGCGCACGGACCTTGCGCGCCTGGACGCCCTGCTGAAAAGTGGCGCCGTGGCCCAGCAGGAATGGGACAGGGCGGAGAACCAGGTGCGCGTGCTGGAGCGGGAGCTGCAGGCGGCGACCTTCGCCCTGCAGGTGGCCGGGCACGAGACCCGCGTGGCCCGGGCGGCCCTGAGCCGGGGCGCCGCGCCAGGCCAGGACGAGGCCGTGCCCATCCTGGCCCCGGTGGACGGGTACGTCCTGGCCGTCATGGAGGAGAACGCCCGCGCCGTGGCCGCGTCCACGCCCATCATGGAGGTCGGCGACCCGCGCGACCTGGAGATCGAGATCGAGCTGCTCTCGACCGACGCCGTGGCCGTGAAGCCCGGGGCCGAGGCGGCCATCGCGCACTGGGGCGGCCAGGGGGAGCTGCGGGCCCGGGTGACGGTGGTGGAACCCGGAGGGTTCACCAAGGTCTCGGCCATCGGCGTGGAGGAGCAGCGGGTCAAGGTGCGGGCCGAACTCATGGACGACCTGCCTGAAGGGGTCATGCTCGGCGACCGCTACGGCGTGCAGGCGCGCATCGTCACCTGGCGCGGCGAGGACGTGCCGCAGGTGCCGACGAGCGCCCTGTTCCGACGCGGCGGAAAGTGGATGGCCTTTGTGCTGGACGCCGGCAAGGCATGGGTGCGGACGGTGGAGATCGGCCGAGAGAATGGCCTGCATGCCGAAGTGCGGGACGGGCTGAAGGAAGGCGAACGGGTCATCCTGCATCCGCCGGATACGCTCGCGGACGGGATGCGGGTCAGGGAGGAGGGGCAATGATACCGGGCTGCGGACGATGACCTGTCGCAACTGTCTGTAGCGTCAAGAAAGCATGGTTCCCCGCCTGCGCGGGGATGACACGTTATTTCGCGGGCATTCGGAGCAGGAATCGGCAGATGGCGGATACCTGCCGTCCCGAACCAGATCTTATTTCCGTCCCACCCAACGCCCGATCTTTCCTTCATCCCACCCAACGCCCGATCTTTCCTTCGTCCCGCCCAACGCCAGGTCCGAGCGGGTCGGGCGGTCTCCGGCGAGGGTCGTCGACTGTCCGACCGAGCCAGGCATCGTTTGCTTCCCGGCCGTGTCCGTTCGAAGCGCCGCCCAATGCCTAAGACTCAAGGCCGGGAAGCATTACGAGGCCGGCAAGGGAGTTTCGACGGCCCTCGCCGGAGACCGCCCGGCACGCGACCGCACTGATACAGCCCCATCACGCCCGGGAAAGGATCTCCACAGAAACATTGCTACAGGGACCACCAATCCCCCCGACGCCCCCGCACGTGCTCAGAACTACAGCCCGTGCACGAACACCCGGTCTTCCATCCCCATCTTCCGGGCCATGTCCGCCATCCCGCCCAACGCCAGGTCCGAGCGGGTCGGGCGGTCTCCGGCGAGGGCTGTCGACTGTCTGACCGAGCCAGGCATCGTTTGCTTCCCGGCCGTGTCACGTTCGAAGCGCCGCCCAATGCCCAAAACTCAAGGCCGGGAAGCATTACGAGGCCGGCGAGGAAGTTTCGACGGCCCTCGCCGGAGACCGCCCGGCACGCGACCGCACTGATACAGCCCCATCATGCCCGGAATCTGTCAGAAACACCGGCCCCCCCCACGTACCCCGAACTACAGCCCATGCACGAACACCCGGTCTTCCATCCCCATCTTCCGGGCCATGTCCGCGATCTGGGCCTGGTGGGTGAACATGATGATCTGGTTGCTCCCAGCCATGCCGGCGAACACGTCGAGGGTGGCCCTGGCGCGCTCTTCGTCGAAATTGATGAGGATGTCGTCGACGATGAAGGGCATGGCCTCCGCGCTTTGCAGGCGCAGCTGCAGGCTGGCCAGGCGCAGGGCCAGGTAGAGCTGGTCCCTGGTGCCGGAGCTCATGCCCTCGACCCGCACCAGAAATCCATTTGAACGCACGCCCATGAGCACGGGCCTGTCGCCGTCGTCGATATCCGCCCGCAGCGCGGCAAACGAGCCCAGGGTCAGGTCCTTGAACAGGCCGGAGGCGATGGCCAGCAGCGGGTCCTGGTGGGCGGCCCGGTAGCGTTCGATCTCGGCGCGCAGCACCCGGGAGGCGAGCTTGAGCCGGATGTAGCTGTCCGTCAGGCGCGCGATGCGGGCCAGAACCTCCTGCATCTCCTCGGCGATGCGCGCGGCGGCGTCATCACCGTTCATGCGCGCCAGCTCGCTCTTTTCCTGGCCCACGCGCTCCGCCAAAGGCCCGGTCCGCGGCCTGACCTCCTCATCGAGCTCCGCGCGCAGGGCCGCGATCCTGCCCGGCAGGGCATCGGCGTCCTGCCCGGCGGCCAGCGCCTCCAGATCCTGCAAGGTGCCGCCCTCGGCCATGCCGGCCAGGGTCGATTCGACCTCGTGCAGATCACGGCGCACCTCGGCATACTCGGCAAAACGGCGCTCGGCCGCGTCCATGCACTCGTCGTCCGCGCAGTGCGACTGCAGGCGCAGGGCGGCCATGCCTTCGTCCAGAAGCCGCAGCTCCTCGCGCAGGACGCGGACAGTCTCGTGCAGGGCTGCCTTTTCCTGGGAGTGCCGCATGGAGACGGCCTGGTCACGGACGGCCTGGGCCAGAAGGCCCTTGAGCCGCCCCACCGTCAGCGCCGCATCGAGTTCCTTTTCGTCCGGGGCGATCAGGGCGGCGAGCTCGCGCACGCTGTTCTCGAAGGCCCGCGCGTCGCGCTCGATGCCCTTGAGGCGCTTGCGCAGCACATCCTCTTCGTGGAGCTTGGCCAGGCACTCCTGCACCGTCTCCACATAATCGGAGGCCTCGTCCGGGGACGCGCCGCCAGGCAGGCCAAGGGAGCCCAGGGCCTCCTCCCAGGCCTGCCGCCATTCGTCCAGATTCAGGCGGGCGGTCTGCACGTTCGCTTCGGCCTTGTCCCGGGCCGCCTCCAGCTCACGGACCGACCTGGCCAGGGCTTCGCGCCTGGCGTTTCCTTCGCGCAGGCTGTCGACCACGGCCTGGGCCCGGCGCACCACCACCTCAAGCCCGGTCCCCGGCAGGGGCGGCTGCTCCTGCGCCGCCGCCAGCTCCCGCATCAGCACAGCCCGCAATTCCTGTTGCCGCGCCTGCCCGGCCCGCACCTCGGACTCGATTCTGCCCAGTTCCTCGACCTGCAGGCGCAGGGCCTCGAAATTGCCAAGCCAAGCCCGCATCTCGCGCGGGCCAAGGGGGATGATCGAGCTTGCGGCCCACTGCTTACGCCAACGCGCCAGAAGATCCTCGCGCGCCTGGCGCGACATTTCCGACCTGCGGCGCAGCTCGTCCAGATTCCGGCTCGCGGCCTCGATCCCGGCCAGAAGCTGGCCGTGCTTCTGCACCCGGTCCGCTTCGCGGTACATGCGGTCGGCGGTCTGGTCGGCCAGCTCCACGCTCTCTTCGTACGCCTCGGGCAGGGGCTGCTCCGGCGCATAGAGAAGGCTTTCACGCGTCACGTCCTCCCCGTCGAGCCAGCGCCGACGCAGCAGCGACCAGCCCTCTTCGCGGCGGGCGCGGCAGCCGGCCAGCTCGGTCTCCGACGGGACCACGGAAGCGTGCTCGATGGCGCGCAGATCCCGGTTCAGGTTGGCCAGCTCCTGACTCAAGCGCACCTCTTCGACGGAGTGCCGCCGCAGCTCCTCGTCCACCACTTGCAGCGCCTGTTCAAATTCATTCACGGTCTCGGGCAGCGGCAGGCGGACTCCCGCCACCTCGTCCAGGGTTCCGTCCCACAGCCCGAGGCGCTGCAGGGCGGCCTGGCAGGCGCCCCGGGCCCGCAGCAGGTCCGCGCGGCGGCGTTCCAGCTCGCCGTCCAGGTCACCGGCCTTGAGAACCAGATTCAGGGCCTGGATCAGGGCCCCGGCCTCGGCGGCCGGACCCGCGGCGGCCAGCTCGGCCTTCCTGCCCTCAAGCTCGCGCTGCAGCTCGCGCAGGCGCTGTTCGGCCTGGCGGACCTCCTGCAGCACGGCCTCGCGCCGCTGCCCGAGGGTCTGGACCGACTTGCGCCTGGCCAGCCCCGGGCGCAGGCTTTCGGCCTGCCCGACGTCGAGGTCCGGCCGGATGCGGCGCAGGAGCTGGGCCGCTTCGGTCTTGTAGGCCACGCGCATGCCTTCGAGGCCGGGGAAATCCTTCTGGCCCTTGCGGTACTCGCCCAGACGCTGATGCAGATCCTCGATGTCGTCGGCATGGTCGAGGACCGCCTGGTTCAGACCGGCGGCAACCTGCATGCCCTCAAGCTCGGCCAGCCGCTGCAGCGCGCCTTCCAGACGGACCTTGGCCAGTCGCCGCTCTTCATCCAGCTGCCGCCGTCTGGCGCCGAAATCATCGGGCAGGATTACAACCTCACCCATAACTTGAAGTTTTTCGAGCAGCAGATTCCGCCGGCCCAGAAACGGCAAGGCCCGTCCCAGGCGCTCCAGCCGGTGGATCTCGCGCTCCAGCTCAAGGCCCCGGCTGGTCAGGACGCGCAGCTCCTCCTCGGCCTGGGCCAGGGCCTGGCGGTGCCTGGTCCACTCCTGGCTGCCCAGGCTGGCCTGGCGCAGGCGCGACTGCAACTCCTTGTAATGCGCGACGGCCAGGTTGATCTCCCGGCTGGTGGCCTTTGGCCGGAACAGCCCGTCGGCCTCGCGCTCAAGACCGTCGATGACGGCCCGAAGGGACGCGAAGCCCGCTCCGGCCGAAAACAGGGCCTGCCCGATCTCGCCCTCCTGATCGAGGATGCTCTGCCCTCCCTGGACAAGGGTCTCGTGATTGATGCCGTACATGCTGGAAAAAAGGTCCTGCCCCAGCCCCTGCAAATACGGGGCGAGGGCCTCGGCGGGGAGGGGCTGGTCCTGCGCGTCGAAGAGGTCGTTCCTGTTCTTCTTGCGCCGGTAAAAACATAGCTCGTCGCCGTCGGCGCGCTGCAAGCAGCCGCCGACCAGCAGCTGGTCGTAGGCGTGCAGGAAATTGTCGCCGGTGCGGGGCGGGAACCCGTAAAAAAGGGCCTGCAGCGCGCGCATGGCGCTCGATTTGCCCGCCTCGTTGGGACCGTGGACAACGTGCAGCCCGGGCAGGGCCGAATCAAAATCCAGCACACGGTCGCTGAACGGGCCGTAGGCCTTGAATTCCAGACGCCTGATTTTCATGCGCCCTCCTGCAGCCGGGACAAGAGCAGATCCCTGACCTCGTCGCGCAGCATGGCCAGCCCCTCCCCGTCCGGGCCGAAGGGATCGGCGTCCCCCAGCAGCTCGGCGGGAAGCTTGGAGCGCAGGGCCTCGAACTCGGGCACCATTTCCGTCAGCGGGGATGCGTCGAGGCGCAGCTGCGCGATGGCCTGCACCAAGCCGCCGAGCGGGGAATCGGCATCCGGGGCGGCGTCGGAGGCCAGGGGTTTCGTGGCGATGCGCAGCTTTTCGAGCCACACATCGCCCAGGTCCGCGGCCATGATGCGGAAGTCATCGCGCAGGCGCTCCTCCAGACGATGCAGCTCTTCATGCAGGGCGCTGCGCCCCTCGAGCACGACCCGCAGCGCCACGGGGCGGCCTTCGGCGTCGCGCCGCTCACGCTCCATGGCCTCGCGCACGCGGTCGGCCACGGCTTCGATACGCTCGCACGGCGCGAGGTCCACCCGGCAGAGCGCGAAACGCAAGACGTCGAGGCACCGGAATTCCGCGTCCGTGATCCGCCCGTCCTCGACGGTGACGAGGCGGCAGCCCTTGGCCCCGGCTTCGCGGATGTGCCGGGCCTGGATGTTGCCGGAAAAGACCACCCACGGATGGGTCTGCACGACCTCGCCCTGGTGCACATGCCCCAGGGCCCAATAGTCGTAGCCCTTGGAGGCCAGGCCTTCCAGGGTGCACGGGGCGTAGGGCTCGTGCCCGGCGCGGCCGGTCAGGCTGGTGTGCAGCAGGCCGATGTTGCACAGGCCGGGCAGGGCCTGCGGATAGGCGCGGCTCAGATCCTCGGTCACGCTGCGCCCTGCGAAACTCTGGCCGTGGATGGCCACGCCCAGCTCATCAAGCGTCCTTGTCACCGGCTTCCTGTGGGAAAAGATGGTCACGTTGTCCGGCAGGCCGAGGGCGCGGGTCAGGGAACTGGCCGCGTCATGGTTGCCGGCAATCAGGAAAACCCGGATGCCCGCCTCGCGCAGGCGGCCCATGCGGTGGGTGAAGTACAGCCCGGTGTTGTAATCCTTCCAGTCGCCGTCAAAGAGGTCCCCGGCCAGCAGGACGAAGGCCGCGCCCTCGTCGATGGCGAGGCTGACCAGGTTGTCGAAGGCCCGCCGCGCGGCCCCGCGGATCTGCTCCACGGGGGCGTCGGGGTAGGATTCGAGGCCCCTCAGGGGGCTGTCGAGATGGATGTCGGCGGCATGAATGAAGCGGAACATGGGTCACCCTTGAAGAAGCTTGGAGGCAGGCCGCCTGTCAGAAGATGGGCATGTCCTGTCCGTTCACGGCCAGCTTGCCGCTGGCGAACATGGCCTGGGTCTTGATGATGCCGTCCTCGCGCACGATCAGGTTGCGCGCCAGCAGCGGCTCGATCTGTTCGGCATAGCGCTGCTGCACCAAGGTATCGAGATCGCCTTCGATCTGTTCGTTTTCGAGAGCGATACGCAGCAGGCCCTTGAGCAGTTCCTCGTGCACGGCCATCTGCGCGGCGGCTTCAAGATGCTGCAGGAGCATGAGCGGATTCAGCGCGGCCTCGGCCCCCGGAGCCAGCAACTTGAGGGAAAAGGCGCCCGTGAAATCACCCATGGGCGTGGCCACCCGCAAATGCGGCATGTTCAGCTCCGGCGTTCCGGTCAGCACCTTGGCAAAGAAAGCGGCATAAAGTTCTCCGACCCGGTCAAAGAACATCTCGGACTCCGTGTCGGGCATGGTATGGTAGAGTTGCCTGAGTGCGGCCTGAAATTCGCTCAGGGCCGCCGCGTCGATGTTCCTGCCCGTCAGCTCGCAGGAGGCCGGGCCATAGGCCGTGCCGCCCACGTCAACGCTCTGAAGGTCGACAATCTGCGAGTAATGGTACAGTGCGCCGTCGCAGCTGCTGTTGGAGGATACACGCAGATCACGCACCGTGATCGCGTCCCCTTCCGCCGGAGTGATGTTCATGGCCGAAACGCCCACCGTGGCCTGACCTGCATAGACGAAAGGCAGGACCTCGATCATGTCGAAATCCGACGACAGGGCCTCAAGTTCCATGTTCCCGTCCGCAGTCTTCAGCGCCAGACCCGGCATGGCCAGCTCGCCGCGCAGGGCACGGGTCGTTGGGAGATATTCGCCCTTCAGGGCAAGGCCCCCCCAGGTGACATGCTCGCCGTCCATGTCCCTGTCGATGGCGGGGATGAGCACATCGCCCGAGACCTCGCCGCCGAAACCGACACGCACCTCGGAAGTGGTTTGCGCCAGCTCGGGAAGCCGGGTGAAAAGGGTCTGTCCCACCCCTTCGGCAGTCAGGGGTTCGACAGTGCTCGTGATCCTCATGATCCCCGGCTTGCTGAAAAAGTTTCCGCCCTCGCCCGTCAGGGGTCCATGATGCAGGACATGACCGACGACAAAACGCAGGATTTCATCGTCGTTCGAATCGGTCAGGGTTCCGGGAACCCGAAGTTCAACCAGGGTCTGAGCCGTGGAAGTGAAGAAGCCGCGCTCGTAACGCTGATTTGAGAGCGAGAGAAATCCATACCGCTCGTATTCTTTAACTGCTGAAAAATACTGCTCCCGGGCCTGTCCCCCAAGCATGTATGCGGCTCCCGCATAGGCGCCAACGGCCAGAAATATCAAAAACGACAAGAACTTCTTCACACAACCTCCAGGCGTGCTCCGCCGGATAATGTCACCATTCAACGCCACAGCCAATCTGCTGGCATATCATGCTCAAGAAAACAACACATATCAAACACTTCACACCGCACTAAAATCATCCTGCCGTTGTGCGGACGCAAAAAAAAGACCCCCCTGGAAACGGCTTCCAGGGGGGTACAAGGAGGGGGAGGGACTTTTTTGTCTACTTCAGGACGCTCAAAGTGGCCTTGGCTATGGCCAGTTCCTCGTTAGTGGGGATAACGAGGATGGCGACCTTGCTTCCGTCAGCCTGCACTGCCGTCGCGACTTTCTTGCGACCGGCGTTGCGGGTGGAATCTATACTGATGCCGAGATGTTCGAGATTCGCGCAGACGCGGGCACGGACGATTTCGTCATTCTCGCCGATGCCGGCGGTGAAGACCAGGGCGTCCAGGGGACCGGTCACGGCGTAATAGGCGCCGATGTATTTCTTGATGCGGTAGACGAACATGTCCACGGCCAGGGCGGCTTTCTTGTCGCCCTTTTCGGCTGCGGAATGGATGTCGCGCATGTCGTTCATGCCGCAGATGCCCTTGAGGCCGCTCTGCTTGTTCAAAATGGAGTCAACCTCATCCATGGAGAGGCCCTTTTCCTTCATGAGAAAAGGCAGGATGGCGGGATCGATGTCGCCGCTGCGGGTGCCCATCATCACGCCCGCCAGAGGGGTGAGGCCCATGGAGGTGTCGATGCACTTGCCGCCGCGCACGGCCGCCATGCTGCAGCCGTTGCCCAGATGCAGGGTGACCAGGTTCACTTCGTCCTCGGCCTTGCCGAGCATGGCCGCCGCCTGCTGCGCGACATAGCGGTGCGAGGTGCCGTGGAATCCGTAACGGCGGATCTTGAGCTCTTCGTACAGTTCGTAGGGGATCGGGTACATGAACGCTTCGGCGGGCATGGTCTGATGGAATTCCGTGTCGAACACGGCCACCTGCGGCACACCGGCGAAAAGCTCGCGGGCAACCTCGATGCCGACCAGGTTGGCCGGGTTGTGCAGGGGCGAAAGATGGCAGTTCTCACGGATCTTCTCGACCACGTCGTCATCGATGAGCGTGCTCTTGAACAGGGTCTCGCCGCCCTGAACGACACGGTGCCCGATGGCGTTGATTTCGGCGGAGGAGGCGATGACGCCGGTGTCCGCGCCCGTGACCAGATCGACCACGGTGTGCATGGCCGCGCGATGGTCGGGGAAGGCCACTTCGCGCTCGACCTCGGCCTCGCGCTCGGTGCCCGGCCAGGACTTCTGGCTGACCTTGCCCATGGCGTCGCCGATGCGCTCGACCAGGCCGGTGGTCATGACCGCGCCGTTATCCATGTCCAGGAGCTGGTATTTGAGGGAGGAACTCCCTGAATTGACTACAAATATCTTCATAATATCCTCTCTATATTAAACCTTTTTCAGCCTGGGCCTGAATGGCCGTGATGGCTACGGTGTTGACGATATCGGCGACGGTGCAACCGCGGCTCAGGTCATTGACGGGTTTGTTGAGGCCCTGCAGGACCGGCCCGATGGCCACGGCGTTGGCGGCGCGCTGCACTGCCTTGTAGGTGTTGTTGCCGGTGTTCAGATCCGGGAAGATGAAAACCGTGGCCCGGCCGGCGACCTGGCTGCCCGGCAGCTTCTTGGCGCCGACTTCCGGATCGATGGCCGCGTCATACTGGAGCGGACCTTCAAGGAGCAGGCCCGGAGCCTTTTCGCGGGCGATGCGGGTGGCCTCGATGACCACGTCCACGTCTCCGCCCGCACCGGAATCACCGGTGGAATAGGACAGCATGGCGACGCGCGGCTCAACTCCGAAAATGCGGGCCGTCTCGGCGGAGTTCATGGCGATCTCGGCCAGCTGCGGCGCAGTGGGATTGGGGTTCACGGCGCAGTCGCCGAAAACCAGCACGCGGTCTTTGAGGCACATCAGGAACACGCTCGACACGATGGACGCGCCGGGCTTGGTCTTGATGATCTGAAATGCGGGACGGATGGTATGGGCCGTGGTGTTGATGGCGCCGGAAACCATACCGTCGGCCTGGCCCTTGAAGACCATCATGGTGCCGTAATAGGTCGGGTCCACCATGCAGTCGCAGGCCACTTCCTTGGAAACGCCCTTCTTCTTGCGCAGTTCCATGAAGGTGGAGACGTAATCGGCATATTCGGGGGACGCGGCCGGATCGATGATGTTCACGCCGGTCAGGCTGAGTCCGAGCTGGGAAGTCATGGATGCGATGGCCTTGGGGTCGCCGAGGATGGTCAGATCGACCACGCCGCGTCGCAGCAGGATGTCGGCGGCACGCAGGATGCGGTCATCGCCGCCTTCGGGCAGGACGATATGCTGCTTGTTGCGCTTGGCCTTTTCGATGAGGCCGTACTCGAACATCTGCGGAGTGACCTTGGTCGATTTCCGGGTATCGAGGCGCTGGCGAAGTTCGTCAGTGGCCACGTTCTCCTCGAACACGCCAAGGGCGGAGGCGATCTTCTTCTGATCGCCCGGCTCGATCTTGCCGTACATGTTGTACAGGCGGCGCGCGGTCTGGAAGGTGGCTTCCTTGCCGAGCAATACGGGTACGGGCACGCCGGTCCAGCCGTCGATGAGCCGGGCCACGCTCTTGCCGGGGGCGATGCCGCCGGTGAGCAGGATTCCGGAGATGTCGGGATAGGATGACGACTGCCGGGATGCCAGGCTGCTGACGATGATGTCCGAGCGGTCGCCAGGGGTGACCACCAGGCTGCCGCGCTCAATGTAATTGAGAAAATTTTCGATCTGCATGGCGGCCACGACGATGTCGTCGACCTGTGTGCCAAGATTTTCCTTGCCGTAAAGCACTTCCGCTCCGACCCACTTCATGACGTCGCCCACCGTGGGCTTGCCCAGAATGGCCACCTCGGGGATGATGTAGAGCAGCATGTCGGGCTTGTTCATGGACTTCTTGAGCGCGATGCGCAGGGCTTCGCGATCCGGGACGTCGGTGCGGTTTATGACCACGCCGAGAATGTCCACGGCCTTGTCGGCAAAGGATTCCACCGCAAGCTTGGTGGTGCTTATGATCTCGTGCTCGGTCTTCTGGCAGGCGTTGGAGATGACCAGAAGCGGGCTGCCCAGGTTGGCGGCGATGTCGGCGTTGATGTCGAACTCGAACGCGGGGCTGGTGCCTTCGAAATCAGTGCCTTCAAGCAGCACGAAATCGCACTTGCTCTCCAGCTCTTTGTATTTGTTGATGATCTTTTCAATCAAGAGAGAATGCTGACCCGCGTTGACCAGTTCCTTGGCCTGCTGCATGGTCAGGGCGTAGGTCTCGCTGTACTGCAGGCCCAGGTAGAACTGGGACAGTACGAGGTCGATGTCGTGGTCCTTGCGGTCAGGCACATCGTTGATGATGGGTCTGAAAAAACCGACACGCCGAATGTCGCGCAGGAGCATTTGCATGACGCCCAGAACGATGGCTGATTTTCCGCTTCGAGATTCCGTTGCCGTAATGTATAGATTTCTGGCCATAGTGCTTCCCTTGAAAGCCGGTTTCTTCTCGGGCGCGCACCGTGAGTGATTAGCGGCGACCCGTCAAATTGGTTGGTTACACAATCCGGTTGTTTGTGAAAAAAAGAGAACGATTAGTCAATGCCTTTTTTTCGACGGAATTTCAACCAACTGCATTATTAATCGAAAAGGCGCCGACACCGGGGTCAAAACCCCATGCGCCGACGCCGTGTCTCATTAAAGCGTTTCCGCGTAGATTTCCATGACGTGTTTGACTGCGATCTGATCCTTGTGCTGGGAAAGCATGTCGGAAATCTGCAGCATGCACGCCGGGCAACCGGTTGCGACTACCTGGGCTCCGGAAGCGACAATGTTGTCGCGCTTCTGGGCACCAATGTCCTTGGAGACCTTGTAGTGCTGAAGGTTGAAGCTGCCGCCGCAACCGCAGCAACGATCGGCATCGGACATCTCGACAAATTCCATGTTCGGATTGGACTTCAGAAGAGCTCGGGGCTGTTCAGAAACCTTCATGGATTTTTTAAGATGACACGGATCATGGTATGTGACCTTGGTCCCATGGCCTTCGACGGGCATGGACACCTTCAGCACGTCAACCATGAACTGGTTGACGTCCATGACCTTGGCGGACATGGCCGCGATGCGGTCCTGCATGCTCTGGGTCTTGTCCCCGGACATGAGCGGCCACAGTTCGTGCATGGTCGCCGTGCAGGTGGCGCAGGCAGTGAGTAGATAATCGAAGTTCTCTTTTTCGAAAATCTCCAGATTACGTTTCACAAGCTTGTCGAAAGACCCCTTGTCGCCCGAAGCCAGCGCCGGGATGCCGCAACACGCCTGGCCTGACGGCATGAAGATGCCCACTTCGTGATGGGTCAAGGCCTTGAGTACAGCCTGGCCGACCTGCGGGAATATCTTGTCGATGACGCAGCCGGGGAAAAAGGCCACCCGATATCCGCTCTTGCCGGGCCGGGTGTTGCGGGACGGTTCCAGCTTGCGCAGCGACTTCTTGGCCAGAGGCATGAAATGCCGGCCTTCGATGACCGCCAGATCAATGCGGGAACAGGACGAACCGATGACTTCGTTCGCGGACTTGGTGAACACGCCCTGGAACTTGGAAGCCACGTCCATGACGGAATTGAATACGCCAGGCTTGGTCAGAAGGCCCTGGAAGATGGCCTTCTTGACGGCGGGCAAACCCATGTATGTGTTCACGATGACGCGGGCTTTCAGGAAAATGTCCAGCACCTTCACGCCGCTGGGACAGTTGGCCGCGCACGAGCCGCACAGCAGGCACATGTTGAGCTTGTCCTGAACGCCTACGGGATCCTTGATCATTTCATGGGACAGGTTTTCCAGGAGCGCGATCTTGCCCCGGGCCACGTCGCCCTCATTCATGGTTTCGGCAAAAACCGGGCAAACAGCCTGGCACATGCCGCACTTCATGCACGCGACCATCTGGTCGTCGAGTTCATGCAGCATTTTGGCCAGTTGATGAACGTCTGCAGTCATGACTAGCCTCCGATTATTTTGCCGGGATTGAGCAGGTAATTGGGATCAACTGCTTTCTTGAGCCTGCGCGAGTAAATGATGGTCGCCTTGGAAGTTTCCTTCTCCAGCCACTTGGACTTGGCCGTACCGATGCCGTGCTCGCCGGACAGGGTACCGCCCAGGGACAGGGCCACATCGAAGATCTCGTCCACGGCCTGCTCCACGCGATGGAATTCTTCCTTGTCGCGTCTGTCGGTCAGGATGGTCGGATGCAAATTGCCGTCACCGGCATGGCCGAAGGTGCCGATCTGCAGCTTGTACTTGGCGCCGATGTTGTTGATGGCCGTGATCATGGCCGGAATCTGGCTGCGCGGCACGGTGGCGTCTTCGAGGACGGTGGTCGGACGGGCGCGGGCCAGGGCAGGCAACGCGTTGCGGCGGGCTTCCCAAAGCTTGTTCTTCTCGGCGGCGTCCTTGGCCATCTGTACGCGTTTGGCGCCGTGCTTCTTGCAGATATCCAGAACCTTTTCGGCGTCGTCCTCGACCAGGGCAATGTGGCCGCCGTCGACTTCGATCAGCAGAATGGCTGCGGCGTCCCGCGGCAGACCGGCCTTGGTGAAATCCTCGACGTAGTTGATGGTCGCGTTGTCGAGCAGTTCCAGGGTGCAGGGAACGATCTTGTTGGCGATGATGGCCGCGACCGTCTCGGAAGCCTTGGCGATGTCGTCGAATTCGGCGAGCATGGCCTTGGAGGCGACTGGCGGCGGAACGAGCTTCAGGATGATCTCGTCGAAGACGCCAAGGGTCCCTTCGGAACCGACCATGAGCTGGGCGATATTGAGGCCCGTGACGCATTTGACGGTCTTGCCGCCGGACTTGATGTATTCGCCTTCGGCGTTCCAGAAATTGACGCCCATGACGTAGTCTTTGGTCACGCCGTATTTCAGGCCGCGCAGGCCGCCCGCGTTCTCGGCGACGTTGCCGCCCAGGGTGGACACGGCCTGGGAGCCCGGATCGGGCGGATAGAACAGGCCGCGCTTGGCCACTTCGGCCGCGAACTTGGCGGTGACTGCGCCGGGCTGGACCACGGCGTAGAGATCCTGTTCGTTGATTTCCAAAATTTTGTTGAGACCGTTGGTCAGGATGACGACGCCATGTTCCTTGGTGGGAATGGTGCCGCCGCTCAGATTGGTACCGGCGCCGCGAACGGTCATGGGCAGCTTGTTTTCGTTGCACAAGGCCACGGTTCTGCCCAGCTGCTCGCTGTTTGTCGGACGCAGGACCAGCTCGGGGATGACCGCGTCGAGAACTGCGGCATCATATGAATAGGAGTGCCGGTCGGACTCGCTATCGAGGACATTATCTTTGCCCAGCAGGGTCTTGAACTCAGTGAGCAGACTCGTCGAAATCATTATTCTCTCCTTGCGTGAGATTCTTATGGATTCTCATGAAATGCGGTCCCGAAAGCCTTGCGCGAACCTTCGGGACCGCCTGGTAACTTAGAACAGATGCGGCAGGAAGACGAAGCTCATGAGACTGGCCACGATGCCTACGACAATGCCGTAGATCAGGAAGGGCCAGAATGTGCGCTTCAGGATCATGCCTTCGCGGCCGATGAGGCCGGTCACGGCGCAGACAGCCACGATGTTGTGGATGCAGACCATGTTGCCCATGGCGCCACCGACGACCTGAGCGGCGACGATGATCTGACGGGGCAGTTCAAGCTGCTGGGCCACGCCCCACTGGAATTCGGCGAACAGAAGGTCGGAGACCGTGTTCGATCCAGTGATGAACGCACCCAGGCCGCCGACATAGGAGGCCAGCATCGGCCATGCGTTGCCCGCGAAAGCGGCAACGGTCTTGGCCATGGCCAGGGGCATGGAGGGGTAGCTGTTGGGGTTCAGGGCGATATCGGCAACGCCGGAACCGCGGAAGATGGAAACCAGGGCCACTGCGGCGAAGAGCGCGATGGTCGGGGCCTTCATCTTGACGAAGGACTCGGTCCAGGCCTGCTTGACGGCAGAACCCTTCATGCCGTGGATCAGAATGGTCAACAGTGCGACCAGCATGAAAGGAATGGTGCCGGGCAAGTACAGGTACTGGATGGAGGCGGAAACGCCCTCATAGCCAAGGATGTTCTTGAAGGGAATGGACTGGGCGGCCAGGATGCCCTTGAGGCCCAGTTCGGGGATACGGGTAACGACCAGGATGGCGCCGATCAGGATGTAGGGCAGCCATGCCTTGAACTGGCTCATGTGAGCCTTGAACTCGGTGTTGGTGGCCGTGGCGATGGTACCGGTCCATTCAGCGTCCCAAGTGGACTGCGGGCCGAAATCCCAGCTTTCCTTGGGCACGCAGAATCCGGCCTTGGCGCCGGCCACGATGATGCCGAGGCCGACAAGACCACCGATCAGGGACGGGAATTCAGGACCGACCAGCCATGCGAAGGTCAGGTAGGGAACAATGAAAGCCACGGCGGCGAAAACACAGAACTGCCATGCGGCGAAGCCTTCGCTCCAGGACTTGTTCTTGCCGAAGAAGCGGGTCAGGAAGCCGAGCATGAAGATGGGCAGGATGAAGATCATCGGGCCATGCATGACGGTCGCCCACTGGCCGATGACCTTGGCGAAGGAACCGAAATCTACGAAGTTCAGCCCGGGTACGCCGGAAGCGACTGCTGCCTTGGCCAGCGGGTCCAGGAACTTGAGGCCGACGAGAATGGGTGTTCCGACCGCGCCGAAAGATACGGGGAAGGAGTTGAAGACCAGACAGATGACCGCTGCGGCCAGGGGCGGGAAGCCCAGGGACAGGAGCAGCGGTGCGGCCAGTGCGGCGGGCGTGCCGAATCCGGCCGCGCCTTCGATGAATGCCGCGAACATGAAGCCGATGATGATGGCCTGGATACGCTTGTCACGGCTGATGCCCTGCATTCCGTACTGAATGGTTTCCATTCCTCCTGAATATTTCAGGGTGTACAGGATGATGATCGCGCCGAAGACGATGATCAAGACGCCGATGGCGACCACGATACCCTGAAGCGACAGGGCCGCGACATAACCGACGGGCAGATTCCATGCGAGAATTGCGCCGAGGGCACACACAAGCCATGCAAGAGGCATGGCTTTGGTAGAAGGCCAGCGCATGCCGACCATCAGTACAAGAGCCACCAAAATAGGCAACAGAGCCACCATTGCCAAGACAGGAATTGACATATCTCCCTCCAATAAAACTGATGAATGGACCGCCGGTCCGAAAGGGACCCCACCCTCTCGGACCGGCAGCTTGCCTTTACCTATTTGCCGGCGCGGCCGTCATCGCAGGGCTCGCCAGGCTTGTTGGCCCCCGCATGCTCCGCCGTCGCCGTCAATGTACAACCCTCGCCCGCTGCAGGAGCGGCGACGGGAGCGGAAGCCGCCTTAACCGTCGTAGGCACCTGCTTGGCAAGATACTCGTACATTTCAAAACGCTGCAGATAATCCTGCTCGATCTGGGTCCGCAGTCTCTTGGAGTCTTCGGGCGCGATCTTTTCGAGCAGGGCGTATCTGTTTTCGCTGGCCAGGAATTCCTGGATGCTTCCGTCCGGAGCCTTGGAGTCCAGGATGAACGGATTCTTGCCTTCATCCGCGAGCAGGGGATTGTAGCGGTACAGCGGCCAGTAGCCGGACTGTACTGCCAGCTTCGATTCGAGCTGGGTCTTGCCCATGCCCTTGCGAAGTCCCTGGTTGATGCACGGAGCGTAGGCGATGATCAGGGACGGTCCGGGATAGGCTTCCGCCTCGCGCAGGGCCTTCAGAAGCTGCTGCTTGTCGTAGCCCATGGAAACCGTGGCTACATAGACATAGCCGTAGCTCATGACCATGCGTCCAAGATCCTTCTTCCCTGTCCGCTTTCCTGCGGCAGCGAATTTGGCGATGGAACCAAGCGGAGTCGCCTTGGAGGACTGTCCGCCAGTGTTGGAGTACACTTCCGTGTCCATCACCAGAACGTTGATGTCTTCGCCAGAGGCCAGAACGTGGTCCAGCCCGCCATAGCCGATATCGTAGGCCCATCCGTCACCGCCGAAGATCCAGAAGGAGTTCTTGGCGAACAGCTCTTCGCGCTCATAGATGGCGTCGAGCAGTTCGTCGCGGTTCATGAAGGCCAGGATGTCACGAATGTTGTCGCCGTATTCCTTGCATTTTTCGGCGTTGGCGCGATTTTCGAGCCAACCCTTGAAGGCCTCGGCCAGATCTTCAGGCAGTTCGCCTTCCAGGGCCTTGGCGACCAGGTCGGCCAGCTTGGCCTGACGCTGGGCATAAGCCATCTGGATGCCGTAGCCGAATTCGGCCGCATCCTCGAACAGGGAGTTGCCCCAGGCAGGACCATGACCGTCGGCGTTGACCGTGTACGGAGTGGTCGGAGCCGAAGCGCCCCAGATGGAGGAGCAGCCCGTGGCGTTGGCGATGATCATGCGCTCGCCGAAGAGCTGGGTCATGACTTTTACATACGGAGTCTCGCCGCAACCGGCGCAGGCGCCGGAGAATTCCATCAGCGGCTTCTGGAACTGACTGCCCTTGACGGTGTCGCGGCGGGTCAGGTTGTCCTTGAAAGGAACGGTGACCGAGAAGTCGTAGTTGGGCACTTCGCGTCCGGTCTGGGTCTCCAGGGGCTTCATGACCAGGGCGGTGTTCTTGGCCGGACAGATGTCGGCGCAGTTACCGCAACCCATGCAGTCCAGAGTGTTGACCTGCATGCGGAACTTCATGCCCTTGAATTCCTTGCCCATGGCGTCGAGGGTCTCAAAGGTCTCGGGAGCGTCGGCCATCTCTTCTTCGGTCAGCAGCACGGGGATGATGGCCGCGTGCGGGCAGACAAAGGAGCACTGGTTGCACTGGATGCAGTTGGCCGCGATCCATTCGGGCACGTTGATGGCCACGCCGCGCTTTTCGAACTGGGAAGTGGCCACGGGGAACAGTCCGTCGGGCTCGAAGGCGGAGACAGGCAGGCTGTCGCCCTTCTGGGCCAGGATGGGACGCATGACGTTCTTGACGAAATCAGGAACATCCTGCTCGGAGGCGCAGTCGCAAGCCGCGTCGGCCCAGGCGGCCGGGACCTTGATCTCGATCAGGTTGGCGGAAGCCTGATCAACGGCCGCGATGTTCATATTGACGATCTTGTCGCCCTTCTTGCCATAGGCCTTCTTGATGGCCTTCTTCAGGAGCGCGACGGCCTCTTCGAAGGGCATGACGTTGGCCAGCTTGAAGAAGGCGGTCTGCATGACCATGTTGATGCGGTTGCCAAGGCCGGCTTCGGCTGCGATCTTGACCGCGTCGATATTGTAGAACTTGAGGTTCTTCTTGGCGATGGTGCGGCGCATGGAAGCGGGCAGTTCCTTCTCCATGTCCTCGGCGGTCCAATTGGAATTCAGGACGAAGGTGCCGCCGTCCTTGATGCCGTCGAGCACGTCGTAGGTGTGCACGTAGCTGGCCTTGTGGCAGGCGATGTAATCGGCCGCGTTGACCAGATAAGTGGACTGGATGGGCTCCTTGCCGAAGCGCAGGTGGGAAACGGTGATGCCGCCGGACTTCTTGGAGTCGTAGGCAAAGTAACCCTGTGCGTACATGTCGGTGTTGTCGCCGATGATCTTGATGGCTTCCTTGTTGGCGCCGACGGTTCCGTCGGAGCCCAGGCCCCAGAACTTGCACTGCACGGTGCCGGCCGGGGTGGTGTCGGCGAAGGCCGGCACGTCGAGGGAGGTGTGGGTCACATCGTCTTCGATGCCGACGTTGAAGTGATGCTTGGGCTGAGCGACCATCATGTTGTCATACACGGCCTTGACCATGGCCGGGGTGAACTCCTTGGAGCCCAGGCCATAACGGCCGGCGACGATCTCGGGCATCTCCCCGCGTTCCATGTAGGCAGTGCAGATATCCTTGTACAGCGGATCGCCCTTGGCGCCGGGCTCCTTGGTGCGGTCGAGCACGGTGATGACGGAAGCCGTGGCGGGCAGAACCTGCAGGAAGTACTCAGGCAGGAACGGACGATACAGGCGGACCTTGACCAGGCCGACCTTCTCGCCCTTGGCCAGGAGGTGGCGCACCACTTCCTCGATGGTTTCACAGGAAGAACCCATGGCCACGATGACGCGCTCGGCCTGAGGATGACCGACGTAGTCGAAAGGCTTGTAGGAACGACCGGTGATGGACGTGACCTTCTTCATCTGCTCCACCACGATGGAAGAGAGCTGATCGTAGTAGACATTGGAAGCTTCGCGGCCCTGATAATAAATGTCGGGATTCTGGGCGGTGCCGCGAATGGACGGATTGGCCGGGCTCATGGCGCGTTCACGGAATTCGGCGATGGCCTCGTGATTGACGACCTTCTTGATGTCTTCGTAGTCGATGACTTCGATCTTCTGAATTTCGTGGGAAGAGCGGAAGCCGTCGAAGAAGTGCAGGAAGGGGATGCTCGATTCAATGGAGGACAGATGCGCGACTAGGGCCAGATCCATGCATTCCTGCACGGAACTGGAAGCCAGCATGGCGAAGCCGGTCTGGCGACAGGCCATGACGTCCTGATGATCGCCGAAGATGGACAGGGCATGCGCGGCAACGGCGCGTGCGCTGACATGGAAGACGCCGGGAAGCAATTCACCGGAAATCTTGTACATGTTCGGGATCATGAGCAAAAGGCCCTGGGAACAGGTAAAGGTGGAGGTCAGCGCGCCACCGGCCAGGGAACCGTGCACAGCACCGGCAGCGCCAGCTTCGGACTGCATCTGGCGAACCATGACCTTCTGATCAAATATATTGAGGCGCCCTTGCGCGGCCCACTCATCAGCGATCTCGCCCATGGTGGAGGAAGGGGTGATCGGATAAATTGCCGCCGTATCGCTCATCGCATAGGCGATATGAGTGACTGCGGTATTTCCATCCATGGTTTTCATATTTTTTGCCATGTATCTTCTCCTAAAAGCCAAGTTGTTGTTTTCAAGCGATATCGCAACTTTTCTCGTGCTTCCGTTCGCTTTAAACAAGTTTTGTGCCACATAACCAAAACCACCTAACCAACTGAAATAAAAAAAACTTATGAGACAGTGATCGTATTTGTCATAGCCCCCCTTCCGGTTTGTCTGAAAAAAAAGACAATAAATATTTTTCCCTGGAAATAGCACGTTAGTTCGGGAATGCAAACATACAACTTCAATCCGGTTAACGCGCTTAATTGGCTGGTTAATGGTCAAAAAAGGGATTTTGGGCAGGTGTCCGTTTTTTCGGACAAACCTTTCGACAAAATCCCCTAATCAGTTCCGACAAAGGAAAATTGACGCTCAATCCCAAAAATTCCCACACCTGCCGGGCCCCCTCGGACGAACCGTTACCAGGATCGGGGCCATGCCGCTGTCCGATTTTCCGGACTCGAATTGATCCCGCCAGTGTAATACAATTTGGTTGACTAAACAACCATTTTTCTTCAGTCTCGCTTCAGACTCGTCCTGCGGGACCATGAACAGGCACATCCCATGGACCTGCGGAAGTTTCAAATTTGGAAGAATCGTATCATCCTGACGCGACCGGTGTTTCAAATTTGCACAAAAATTCTCATGAAATATTGAGCCCAAGAAGCGAAAGCAAAAAATAACATCTGCGGCAACATCCTGAAAAAGCGGATTTATTTGGATGCCGTGAAAGAATGAAACACGATACGGCAAAGTCGTTGGCAGCAATTTTGCACAAAAAATGAAACAGGCAGCTTGCCAGGAAGGCAAAAACTGCTTTATATATGGTTATCTGGAGGTTTAACATGAAAGGAAAAAGCATAACGAAAAATGGCGTGATTCGAGGATTGTCGCAAAACGAAACGATGCAGCTGTCACAACTGCTGACCCCGATGCAAAAGCAGCGCATCAACGACGGCGACAGTGTCCTGGTCAAGACGGAATATATCGTTGATTCCTGGAAAGAATACTGGCTCGGAAAAGAGCAGGACGAAGAACAGGATTACTAGGCTTCGATATCGTGCTTTTTGAGCATGGCATAAAGGTGCGACCGTGAAAGCCCCGAGACTGCCAGCATCTTCTGAATATCCTTGCCGTGGCTGCCCACGAGCCTGAGCAGATATTCCCTTTCTTTGGACGTTTTGAAGTCCTTCAATGTGGGCAGGGCCTCCTCCACTTCCTCTAGCGCTTCCTCCGGCCCCGCTTCCCCATCCGCTCTTCCCTTGCCCAATTTGGTCTTGGCGACCCGAATACGCACCGCCTGAGGCAGGTGCTGGGCATAGACCGTTTTTTCGGCTCCCGAAAGCACAAAAGCCTGTTCAATGGTATTGAAAAGCTCGCGCACGTTGCCGGGCCAATCGTAACGTTTGAGCATCTCGACCAGTTCCGGATCCATCTCCTTGATCGGAATGTTGCGTTGCCGGCACAATTTGTCGATATGGTGACGGGCCAGGATGATCACGTCTTCCTCGCGATCACGCAGGGCGGGCAGATGCAGCTGGATGGTGTTGATGCTATAGAAAAGGTCCTGCCTGAACTCACCGGCCTTGACCATGGCCGCAAGGTCCCGGTTGGTGGCCGAGATGAGCCTGAAATCACTCTCCAATTCCTGATTCGACCCCACCGGCCTGAAGCGGCGCTCCTGCAGGACGCGCAGGAAGGTCTTCTGCGCCGAAAGCGGCAACTCCCCGATTTCATCCAGAAAAAGCGTGCCCTGATCGGCAAGCTTGACCAGCCCTATCCTGTCCCGCGCGGCGCCGGTGAAGGAGCCCTTGGTATGACCGAAGAGAATGCTCTCAAGCAGGGATTCGGTCAGGGAAGCGCAGTCCACGACCACAAAAGCGCGCGCCGAGCGCAGGCTGTTGCGGTGGATGGTGCGGGCCAGAAGCTCCTTGCCGGTTCCCGTCTCGCCGGTGACCAGCACGGTGGAGTCCGATCCGCTGGCCTGGGCGATGCGCTCGTAGCACTGGCGCATGACGCTGCTCTCCCCCACCACGTCTTTGAGATCCAGGGCCACGGACTGGCCCATGGCTTTCTTCTCCTCGCGGTAGGCAAGGGCGCGGTTCAGGGTCTCCTTGATCTGCTTGATGGGCGAAGGCTTGACCAGATAGTCCCAGACCCCGCCCTGGATGGCCAATTCGGCCCCGTCGGGATCACCCTGACCGGTCAAGACGATCACGTCAGGCGGAGTCTCGTGGTTGCGAATCTGTCCCAGGGCCTCAAGCCCGTTGCCGTCGGGAAGGCGCACGTCAAGGAAGACCAGATCGAACTCCATGCCGCTCAGCCGCGCCAGCCCGTCTTTGAGCGTATGGGCGGCGTGACACTCGTGGCCAAGGCGAAAAATGAGGCTCTCAAGCGTTTCGCAAACCTGCGGGTCATCGTCGATAATGAGTATCCTGGCCATCATGCATCCTTGTCGAGGACATCGCGGATGGCTCGTCCGACCATGTCCTTGTTGTACGGTTTACCGAGAAAAAACTTGATGTTGCCGGCCTGACCCAGGAATTCCTCGGCCTGCTTTCTCCCCGACACCATGATCACCGGCAGGTCGGGGCGCCGCTCCTGCAGAATCCCTGCAACATCGAAGCCGTTCATGCCGGGCATGTCGTAGTCGGTAATGACCAGATCAAAAGGCAACCCCTCGTCGCAGATGGCGAAAATGGCTTCGGCGGGATTCTGGAAGGGATGCACTTCATAGCCGAGCTGCTCAAGAACACGGGGGATGAGCATCAGCTGATCCTCGTCGTCCTCGATGAAGGCCAGGCGCTCGCTGCCCATGACCAAGGCTCCCGCGCACACGCCGGGCAGGAGGCACAGCTCGTTCATGGTCGGCAGGAGGATGTCGAAGCGAGTGAATCCGGGGGTGCTTGAGAGCCTGATTTCCCCGCCGTGATTGCGCACTATGCCGTGCACCACGGCCAGTCCGAGGCCCGTGCCCTCGCCCTTGCCCTTGGTGGTGAAAAAGGGGTCGTAGATCTTGTCCTGGATGTTCTCGTCGATGCCCGGGCCATCGTCTTCGATGCACAGCCTGCTGTAGATGCCCGGGGCTAGATTGCCGAGCTGCGCGTCGTCGCGGTCCAGCGTCATCCGGCTCAGGCGGATGGAAATATTGCCGCCGCCCTCGCCCAACGCCTGAAACGCGTTGGTGGCAAGATTCATGACGATCTGATGAACCTGGGTCGGATCGGCAAGGCAAAGGGGCAGGTCGTCGTCAATTTCGGACAGGACCATGATGTTGCGCGGCATGGAGACGCGAATGAGGGCCACGGCCTCGCTGACAACCTCGCGCAGGTCCGTGGGCAGAAATCCTTCCTGGGTCGGACGGCTGAAGGTCAGGATCTGCTTGATCAGACCGCTGCCGCGAACGGCGGCCTTGAGGGAGCGCTCAAGATCCTTCCAGTTCAGGCTGTCTTCGGGGATGTCCTCCATGGCAAGCTCGGTGGAATTCATAATGGATGTCAATATATTATTGAAATCATGGGCGATTCCACCAGCCAGCGTGCCAATTGCCTCCATCTTCTGGGATTGCAGCAGCTGCTTTTCCAGATTCATGGTCTGGGTGATGTCCTCGGCCGTACTGAGGATGCCCACGACCTCCCCGTGCGGCCCGTGCAGAGGCACCTTGTTGACCAGCAGCCACATGTTCTCGCCGGCCAGGTTACGGGTCTCAAGACGCAGCCGGAAACGCGGCTCGTCGGTCTCGACCACTTCCTCGTCGAGCCGGGTGATCTGCTCCACCTCATGGGCATAGCTCACAACATCGGCGTATTTCCTGCCAAAAATGGCCGAGAGCTCGGTCTGGCCAACATGGGCCAGAAAATTTCGATTCGCGCCGATGATCCTGAGTTCGCGATCCTTCCAGTGCACAAGCTGGGGGATGGTATCAAGGACCAGCTGCAACATGGCCTCGGAAGCGGCCAGGGCCAGCTCCGCTGCCTTGCGGTCCGTGATGTCCTCGACGAATCCCTCGAAATGGCAGAAATCGTCGTTGCATCCGCGCACGGCACGGGCGTTCAGATTGGCGGTGATGATATCACCCGCGCGGGTGCGGAAAAGAACCTCGAACTCCACGCTGCCCCGGTTCTGCTGATACAGGTCGACAACCCTCTCCCGGTCGCTCTGCTGAAAATACAGGGAGGATATGTTCGGATTGTCCGCGATCAGATCTTCCGGACTCGCGTACCCGAGCATCCTGGCCAGGGCGGGGTTCGCGACCATCCAGGAGCCGTCGGGCGTGGTCTGAAAAATGCCCAGGGCCGAGTTTTCGAAGATGGTGCGGTATTTTTCCTCGGCCGCTCGCAGGTCGTCCTCGGCCTTCTTGCGATCCGAAATGTCGTAGATGACGCCCACTATCCCCGCGTTCTCTCCCTGGGCGTCGGCGTAGGTGGCCTTGTGCAGCACCGCCGAGCGCAAGGAGCCGTCACCGTGCCGGACCTGGGCCTCGTAGGAATCCATGCGCATGTCGAGCAGGGGCGCGAAACGCGTCTCGACCAGCGCCAGCTCCTGGGACTCGAAACCCTTGTCATGCTCCCAACTCACCCCGAACCAGTGCTCGAACGCCCGATTGATGCCGGCGATGGCTCCGCCGCGGTCGGTGAAATAGATGGGGATGGGCAGGGTATCCATGAGGGTGCGCAAGAACGAGAGCTGGTTCTTGATCCGCACCTCGATCTGCTTGCGCTCCCAGATGTTGATCACCAGCAGGATCAACACCAGCGACAGGATGACAAGGCTGATGATAATGGTCCAGAACTGGTGCCTGTTGATGGAATAGAACGGCGAAGGCTCGTTGATGAGGATGCTGCCCTCGGGCAGGAGCCTGCGGTCGATTCCGAGGCGCATGAGCACGCGGTAGTCAAACTTGGGCGGATCGTCGGGACTGACGGATATCTCGATGTCGGCCGGGGATTCCCCGTCCAGAATGCGCAGCCCCATCTCGGCCACGGCCTGGCCATGACTGTAGCCGCTGATCATCTTCCCGCCCACCATGCCGTGCCCGAGCAGGAATTCCCATGCGCTGTACAGCGGCACGCCCGTCTCCTGCCAGACTATCTCAAGCAGATCCTGGGCCGAATACACGGCCTCGCCCACATCCTTGTAAAAGGGGATGAAGAAGAAGATGCTGTCCGGCGAGGCGAAGCGCACCTTTGATATCAGTTCGTCGAGAGAAAACTCGTCCAGAAACTCAACTTCGATTTCAGTGGGCAGGCCGGGGATCTGCGCCCGGACCTGGTTGGCGATGGCCACCCCGGTCATGCTCTGATCGCCGATGACCACCAGGCGTTTCTTGCCCGGATGAAATTTGAGAGCCAGCTCGATGTTCCACGGGACCTCGAATTCTTCCAGCACTCCGGTCATGCGTGAGCGCATGGGCACATTTCCGGCCTCCACATCATTGATCCCGCAAAAAACTATGGGCACTTCGGGAAACAGGTCCTCGCCGTGCTCTGAAATAAACTCATAGGCATTGTTGTCAGACGTGACTATGAGATCAAAATGTGTCGTCTTGAATTTGAATTTATAATAATTAAAAAGTATTTCATTTATCTTCTCTCCTGAATATCTTTTGGAGTCCATATATTCTATCTGAAGATAAATATTCTTTCCACTATTTCTGAATGTTTCGCGCACGCCATCAAATATGCTGTCAGACCATTCATATCCATTATGATATGAATTTATATAGAGCACATTGATTTTTTTTTCATCCTGCCCAAAAGCATGAGGAATGAACAAAAACATAAGCAGGCAAAAAAATATGTTCCGCACACGATCTCCAAAAATTTCAATTCAAAATTGCAACGGTTCAACAAAGACACAGAAATCTTTGATGAACCGTTGCAATAACTTCTATTTTACTGCGTTCAAATTCTTCAAAGCGATATACAGAGCCTGGGTGCCCATGTTTTCCAATCCCTGCGCCATGGCCGCGACATACAACTGCTCGACCAGGGCGAGGCCGGGCAAGGCGATGTGCATTTTCCTGGCTTCGGCCAGGGCGATGCCCATGTCCTTCACGAAATGCTTGATGAAAAAGCCCGGATCGTAGTCATCCTTGGCGATCCGGCGCCCCAGATTGTTGATGGACCAGGAACCGGCCGCCCCGCTGCCGATGACGTCGATGACGTCGTCCACGTCCAGGCCGGACTTCACGGCATACAGGAGGGATTCCACGACTCCGATCATGGTCCCGGCGATGAGAATCTGGTTGCTCATCTTGGTGTGCTGACCTGCACCTGAATCACCCATGAGCCGGATGTTCTTTCCCATCTTCTCAAAAAGGGGCAGGGTCCGGTCAAAGGCTTCCTGCTCGCCACCGACCATGATGGCCAGGCTGCCGCCGCGCGCACCGAGATCGCCTCCGGAGACCGGAGCATCCAGCGCGGACAGGCCACGGGCCCGGGCCGCCTCGTGAATCTCCTTGGCCAGCGCGGGCTCGGAAGTAGTCATGTCCACAAGCACGCATCCCGGCGCGGCCCGCTCCACCAGACCGCCGTCGCCAAGATAAACGGCCCGCACATCGGCCGGATAACCTACAATGGTGAACACGAATTCCGAGTCAACGGCGACTTCGCCCGGGGTTTCGCACCACTGCGCACCAGCGGCGATGGTGCTTTCCGCCGATGCCTTGGTGCGCGTATGGACCTTGACTTCATGTCCTGCCGCAAGCAGGTGCCCGCACATGGAACGCCCCATGACTCCGATTCCGACCCAGCCTATTTTACTCATGATTCCTCCAGAGTTGATTCAAGATAAATGCCAATTGCCAAAGCAGAACCGCCGTCCAGCTCAGGGCGGACGCGGTCCGGCAAAACAAAAAAAACAATAAAGAACTGTAATTTCAAAGTATTAGAGTATTATTTGCCAAACAGGAAAAACATACATATAATGAACGATTATTTCGGATTCAAATTAGACCATACGAGGTTGCCATGATCTGCCAGAAATGCGGAAGCGACAGTGTCGCCGAGGAAACCATCTCATATCAGATGGAATGCCGTAACCACTTGTTTTGCTTTGAGGATGTACCAGCACCCAAATGTTCGGAATGCGGACATTTCATCATAACCCAGGAAGCGATGGGCATCATGCTGACCAAGATCGAACAGCTGTCGCAAAAAGCCACCATATCCTATCACAGGTGCAGATGGCCCAAGTCCCAGCTTCTCGACGAACAGGCCCAGCAGGATGTCGAAATTCAGGTCGCCGCGGAACTCGTGGAAACAATCAACAAAAGTTCGCGCAAATAGCACTTCGCGATGCCATCGAAAAAAGCCGCACTTCGCGGCTTTTTTTTGGACTTGCCTCCGACTAAAGTCAAACCCCCCACGCCGCCGATTCTGGCGGTATTTTTTTGCCATCCATACATTAATCAGTGCATTTTCCTCGCCAGAAGTGAGGTATGTATCCGTAAAGGTACTCTGAACGATATCTGCTTCATCCGCATATTCCTTTATTCAACATACGTACTCATCCCGATAGACAAAATCGATTTATTACGGCCGTATTCTGCCCGCCCCAAATTCCGAAAATCCGAAATTAAGCACGAAAAACCCTTAGCACGAGTAAGTAAAAAATACTGCACAATGTCTATTAAAAGAGTGGGTAAAACTATTTATTAACTCTTACAAATGACAAGGGCAATGGTCGGATTTCATTAATTTGGTGGTTGAAGCGAGAAGGAAAAGCACGGAACTCCCCGGACAGTTCAAGCCTTGGGGGGACAAAACGGCAAAGCTCCTGTCCGATTCGTGCAACAAAGACAGAGAAATCTGGATCAAATGCCACCGGTTCTGCCCTGGCAAAAAACAAAGAGAAACGCCCATGACAAAAAAAAGGATTCTGCTGGTCGAGGATGACAGCCTGCTGCGGATGGGTCTCAAATCCATGATCGACATGCACGGCGAATACATGATCGACGATGATGTCGCCACCGGGAAAGAGGCGCTGCGGTCATTTCAAATGAAAAAGCAGGACGTTATTCTGCTTGATTTGCGGCTCCCGGACATTCCGGGTACGGAGGTTCTGCAAAGAATCAGGCAGATCGAGCCGAACGTGAAGATCATCGTGCTCACGGCCAGCGATGACAACGACTTCATCTTCGACGCCCTGGAGCATGGGGCCAACGCCTATGTCCTGAAGGGATCGAATCCGGACGAACTGTTCCTGGCCGTGCAATATGCCTTGGATGACGACTTGTTTATCAGCCCTCACCTGGCCAAGGCCATCGTCAGGGACTATCTCCTTGTGAACAGGCAGCGCAAGGCGCTGCCTCCCATGCAAAACCTCACCGCCCGTGAAAAGGAAATCGTGAGACTCATCATAGACGGCTGGAAAAGCAAGGAGATCGCCGAATCACTCTTCATCAGCATCAAGACGGTGGACAAACACCGCTCCAACATCCTCGGCAAGCTCGGCATCAACAGTTGCAACGAGTTGCGACACGGCAGCCTGTTCCTGCCGGAAGACGAAATTGATACGGGCAGACATTTGAATCGGACCGGATCCTCCAACAAGCTTTAAGAAGCCGAGTCCCAAAAAAACGATGGCACAGCGAAAAGTCGAGGGACTTACGAACACAAAGGAGTGCAGGATGATAGAAAGCAAATTGTGCTCTCCCCAAAAATCGGTTCTCGTGGTCGACGATGACGAAATTTGCCGCTGCGTCACCTCCGAAGTCCTGGAGAATCTCGGCCTCAAGGTCGACCTGGCCGAAAACGCCGATCAGGCGACAAGCCTTGCCAAGGCGAACAGCTACGACCTGATCCTGCTCGACTTTCACATGCCGGTCATGAATGGAATAGACCTCGCCCGGCATCTGCAGGACAACGGCGCAGCGACGGAAGACAGAATCTATCTGCTGACCGGCGAGGAACCGGAAGCCATTTTGAAAAAAATGCATGCAGGAAGCTCGTTGCGCATTTTCCACAAGCCTCTGGAGCTCGCCCAGGTCATGTCTTACTTCTCCCCCCGTGAAAACGAAGACCCGATCGGAGCGGCCACCTACCATCCCCTGAAGATCACAGGGTTCGACATGTCCCACGCCCTGGCGAATTTCCTGGGGAACGAATCCGCGTTTTTCAACGTATTGCGCGAGTTCCCCGCCTACGGAGCAAAATTCATCTTCGAATATTCAACGCACCTGAAGAACAGGAACATCAAGGAATGCATGCGCCTTGCCCACAGTCTCAAAGGGTCCTCGCTCATGATCGGCGCCACGGAGATAAACATACTGGCAAAGGCTCTCGAATCGGCATGTCATGGCGCATCGGACATGCAACGTGTCGGGGAGATCTTCGAAAAAATGGAAGCAAAAATCCTTGAAGCCTCGGAAAGCATCAAAAAACATCTTCAAAACCACAGCGCGTAGCCATTCATAAAAAAGAGGGCCGGCCAAACACACGGTTGGTCAGCCCCACTCCATCAACATCTCGCGGACCCTCGGGTCCGCCTGCTTTTTCATGCCCCGCCCAAGGCAAGATCCAAGCCACCTAAACCGGGCGCTCCATTCGGAAAAGGCGCACTCCCGCAGGATGATCCTCAAGCCTGAGGCCCATGGCGGCCAATTTTTCGCGCAGCGCATCAGCCTGGACAAAATCCTTTGTCTTGCGGGCTTCCTCGCGACGGCCGACCAAATCCGCGGCCTCAAGCGGCCAGGATTTTTCAGCCAGCGGCAGGCGCGAATGATCCAGAAAGCCAAGCACCCGGTCGCAGGCCAAAAGCTGCTCGGCCACCAGTGCGGCTTCATCCGCGCTCATCTTTCCGGCGCGGGCGTTGACGGACTTGGCGAAGGCGAAGAGCGTCGGCCAGAAGTGGGCCAGATCGAGATTGTCGTCGAGCGCCGTGGCAAAAGCGGTTTTCAGGTCGTAAATGGCCTGCTCAAGCTGCGGGGAAACGCCCGTTCCAGCACCGCCAAGGGAAGCCGATACGTAGGCGTCCTGCAGCCGGTTCTGGTTCTTGACCCACATGACAAGGCTTTCCGGCGAATAGGCCAGGGATTTGAGGTAGGAGGCGGACAAGAGCCACAGCCGCAGGGCAGGTCCGGTGCCCGCGACGGCGAGGACCTCGGTGAGCGACGGCACCGTATCGCCCTGTTCGCGCGGGGTCACGGGCTGGGACACCATCCAGGCCATGGGCCGCACTCCGGCCCCGGCGCTCCAGATGGCGCAAAAGTTGTCCATATGCGGAAAACGGTGCGACTCGGCGGCAAACATGACCGTGACCGTGCCCAGAGCGTCCAGGGCAGTGGCGGCCAACTGCAGAAACCAGCTCGGGCGGACCTTGCCCCATTCGGTCTCGATCACGTCCCCCAGTTTGAGGTCCTGCAAGGTGGCCCGCTTGAGGAGCGTGAAGTCGGCGGGATTATCCTTCACATAGTCGGCCAGATCCACGGTGTAGCCCAGATTCATGCCCGCCGTGTCCACGCACGAGATCTGCCCGTAGGTCTTGTCCCGGGTCACGTCGAAATAGACGGACCTGAGTTTCTCGTAGGCCTGACCCTTGGCCAGCAGCTTGCGCGCAAGGCCCAGGGCGCGTTCCTGACTGGCTCCGGCCAGGGGAAAGAGTACGGTATCGGAAACGCCCAGCGCCTTGGCCTGGGCGAGCATGAACTCCCGCGCCCTCTGCCCGAAGTCCTGCAAACCGGCCTTGGCTTCTCGGGCCGCCGCCAGGGCGCGATCGTCCATGTCCGCGAGACCCACGGCCAGACGCACGTTCTGCCCGCGCTCAATCAGGGCCTTGGCCAGCACGTCCAGCCAGACAATACGCCGCCAGACATCCAGCTCACCCAGGTCGTCAAGGCTCGGTCCCGGCGTGAACAGCGCGTGTCCGCCTGCCGGACTGCCCAGGCATTCGAGGCATCCGGTGGCCACGCTGCGCACACCCAGGCCATGCCGCGCCAGCGGTGAAAAAAGCGTGGTCGAGAGATAGCGCTCTCCCGTATCCGGACAGATGAAGACAATGAGCCCCTCTTTTCCGGCCTCGTCCAGTTCCCTGGCGATGCGCAGGGCTCCAGCCAGGGCCGCGCCCGCGCTCATTCCGGACAATATCCCCTCTTCCCGCGCCAGTTGCCGCGAGCAGGCGAAGGCCTCCTCGTCCTCGACGTGGATGATCCGGTCCAGGGCACGCTTGTCGTAAATTCCGGGAGGATAGGATTCCTGCATGTTCTTGAGGCCCTGAATCTTGTGCCCGGCGTAGGGTTCGACCGCGACAACCTCAACGCCTGGAGCGCTCTCTTTCATGCGCTTGGCGATACCCATGGCCGTCCCCGAGGTGCCAAGGCTTATGACCACATGGGTGGCCCGGCCTTCGGTCTGCTCGATGATTTCCCGGCCCGTGCCCATGTAATGAGCCGCTATGCTGGCCGGGTTGTTGAACTGGTCCATGAGCACATAGGTCTGCGGCTCTTCGCGCGCCAGCCGGTATGCTTCCTCGATGGCGCCGTCGGTGCCGAGACGGCCGGGAGTCAGACGCAGTTCCGCCCCGAAGGCGCGCATGATGCGCTTTCGTTCCTCGGAAGCGGAATCTGGCATGAGCAGGGTCAACCTGTAGCCCTTGACCGCGCAGACCATGGCCAGTCCGACTCCGGTGTTCCCGCTGGTGGCCTCGATGACGATCTTGTCCGGGGTCAGTTCCCCCGACGCCTCGGCCGCCTCGATCATGGCCAGAGCCACGCGGTCCTTGATGGACCCGCCGACGTTCTGGGCTTCGAGCTTGGTCGCCAGGCGAATGCGCGGATGAGGAAAGACGCGGTTCAGAAAAACTATGGGAGTGGCCCCGATAAGAGAGAGAATGGTCGGATGAATCATGGAAAAACCCTGCTGATGGATTGAACGCAAGGGCGCAAACCTAGGGTAAAACCCGTTTCCGGGCAAGGGGCGGAACATGCCCGGGCCGCTCTCACCGTCTCACCGGTCCCTGACTCGCGCGGCTGCGGCGGTACTCCCCTTTTTAAAAACAATCCCAATGATTTAACACTATTGTCAATCGGCCCTCGACAATATTGCATTTTTGCGGCCTTCGCATGGTGGCGGAGCGGACTGAAATCCTTAAAAAATCATATATTTCCGATATTTATAAAAATAACCACTCTGGCCTCTTCCTTGCTTAACAGGCTTGGCCACGTTCCGCTCCCGTTGCGCAACCTCCCCGGCCAAACGAGGTGTAACTGCAAAAAGCCGTCATCTCCTTGAAGGATTGAGACATTTTTTTGACTTTAACTCACTGAAAAAATTTGACTTTCCGCCTTCGCGAAAATGACATCGAGGCTCATTCGCGACAGATTGCAGTGGAGTCAAACAAGACAAGGCAGCTCGATAATGGAAAAGATAGACCTCTTATGGATACTCATCTCGGCCTCGCTGGTATTCCTGATGCAGCCCGGATTCATGTGCCTGGAATCAGGGCTTACCCGCTCGAAAAATTCCATCAACGTCGCGATCAAGAATTTTGCCGATTTTGTACTATCGGCGGCCGTGTTCTGGGTGCTGGGTTTCGGACTGATGTTCGGGCATCTCTCCTGGGACCTTTTCCACGTTCCGGACTTCAGCCCCGCCACCAAGGACTCTTCAGGGTTCTCGGCGGCCTTCTTCTTTTTCCAGATCATGTTCTGCGGCACCGCCACGACGATCTTTTCCGGAGCCGTGGCGGAACGCATGCGCTTCGTGTCGTATCTCATTGTCGCGCTCATCTTTTCCGTCCTCGTCTACCCTCTTTACGGACATCTTGCCTGGAACGGACTTGACGCCGGACAACTGACCGGATGGCTGGGCGAGCGCGGCTTCGTGGATTTCGCCGGATCCATGGTCGTTCACGGCGTGGGCGGATGGCTGGCCCTGGCGGCGCTGATCGTAATCGGACCACGCAAGGGGCGCTTCCCCAAGGACGCCCCCCCGCGAGAGATCAACGCAGGCAACCTGCCCCTGACCGTGCTTGGCGCTTTTTTGATCTGGCTGGGCTGGTTCGGCTTCAACGGCGGATCCACCCTTGCACTCGATACGACCGTGCCCGGTATCATCGTGAACACCGTACTGGCCGGTGTCGCCGGAGGAACGAGCAATCTGCTTCTTGGCTGGCTGACAAGCCGAACTCCGAAAATCACCTATCTCGTCAACGGCGTCCTCGGCGGGCTGGTGGCCGTGACCGCAAGCTGCCACGCCGTGGACAATTTCGCAGCCACATGCATAGGCCTCGTGGCCGGTGCGGTTTGTCTGGGCTGCGAAACCCTGCTCACGCGCCTGCACATCGACGACGCCGTGGGCGCAGTGCCGGTGCACCTGGGTTGTGGGATCTGGGGCATACTTGCCGTGGCCGTCTTCGGCGATCCGACCGCGCTGGGCACGGGGCTGAGCATGCCCGATCAGCTCTGGATCCAGTGCGTGGGCATTTTCATCGCTTTTGTCGTCGCTTTCGCGCTGCCGCTGGCCCTGCTCAGATTCATCGATCCCATATTCCCCTTGCGCGTGGCTCCCGAGGACGAAGAGACCGGTCTGAACGTCAGCGAACACGGCGCGCGCACGGATATCCACGATCTTTTCGAGATGCTCGACAGACAGGCCGCCACCCGGGATTTCAGCCTGCGCGCCCCCGAGGAACCCTTCACGGAAGTCGGGCATATCGCCCACCGTTACAATCACGTGCTGGACGCCCTGAACGACGCCGTCTCCAAGACCGAAGCCATCGTCAAAAGCGCCGCCGACGCGATCATCGTCTTCACCACGGACACGCTGCGCATCATTTCCGCCAACCCCGGAGCCAGCCTCATTTTCGGATATTCCGGCGTAAATCTGGAACAAATGTCCATCCCCGACCTCGTGCCTGTCCAGAACCGCTCCGGTTCGGCCGACGACTCAAGCGAATCCGCCCTGTCGCACGCCCTGCGCTCCCGAAACCAGGTCGAGATCACGGGACGCAGGGCCGACGGCTCCCCGGTTACGCTTGAGGCGGTGGTCACGCAGTCGAGCGGACGCCAGGGAGACTTTTTCATCGGCACGTTCCGCGACATCTCCGAACGCAAGCGCTACGAGAACGAGCTGCGCAAGGCCGAGGAAAACTTCCGGGGCATCTTTGAAAACGCCGTGGAGGGAATTTTCCGGACCACCACGCAGGGACGCTATCTGCAGGTCAACCCGGCACTGGCAAAAATATACGGGTTCGAAAGCCCGGCCGAGCTCATGCGCCACTACGACGACATCAGTCGCCAGCTCTATGTCGAAGCCGGACGCAGGGAAGAGTTCATCCGGACGCTGGAGGAAACCGAAGCGATTTTCGATTTCGAATCGGCCATCCGCCGCAAGGACGGCTCCATCATCTGGATTTCGGAGAATGCGCGAGCCGTGAAGGACGCGACGGGACATGTCATCTGCTATGAGGGTACGGTCATGGACATCACCCAGCGCCGCGCCATGCAGCAGGCTCTGGACCGGCAGATGGCCCTTTTCGGACAATTGTTCGAGGATTCCCCGCTGGCCATCGCCCTGGTGGATACGGTCGGCCGCATCGTCGAGGTCAACGGCGGCTTCGAGAACCTTTTCGGCTACCGGCGCAGCGAAATCATGGGCAAGGACAACAGGATCTTCATCGTGCCCGAGGAGCAGCTGTCCGAGGTCAACAGCGTCCGCCAGCGCATCCTGGAAGGTGAGACGGTGCAACGGGAATCGCTCCGGCGAACCCGCCGGGGCGAGGTCATCCCGGTCAACATCCTGGGGCATCCGGTGCGCATCGGCGGCGAGATCACCAACATATTCTGGATCTATCAGGACATCTCCGAGCGCAAGGAATTCGAACGGCAGATCACCCATCAGGCCTTCCACGACTCCCTGACCGGCCTGCCGAACCGCTCCCTCTTCCGGGAACGCCTCGGACGCGCCGTGGAGAGAACAAAGAGACGCCCCGACTATCATTTCGCCGCTATGCTCATCGATCTGAACAAGTTCAAATGGGTCAACGACTCCCTCGGACATCAGGCCGGCGACGCCCTGCTGGTGGAAATCGCGTCCCGCCTGAATTCCTGCGTGCGCCGCGTGGACACGGTGGCCAGGCTTGGCGGAGACGAATTCGCCGTGCTGCTTGAGGAATTCCTGACCAACAAGGAGGTCATCGCAGTGGCCAACCGCATCCAGAGCGAGGTGCGACGCCCCTTTCTCTGGAACGGAAAGGAGATCGTCTCCGGGGCCAGCGTGGGCATCGTGCTGCAGACACGCGACTACGGACGGGCCGAAGACATCCTGCGGGATGCGGACATAGCCATGTACAAGGCCAAGGAGCGCGGACGGGGACATCTGGTTTTTCACAACCGCATGCGTCAGGAGGTGCTGGAGGTCATCAACATGGAGAACGAGCTGCGGCGAGCCATCGAAGAAAATGACCTGGAGCTCCACTATCAGCCAATTATCGATGTCGAGGAAGGAAAACTCGAAGGGTTCGAGGCGCTCGTGCGCTGGCGCCATCTGGAACGCGGCATGATCATGCCCGACCGCTTCATCCCCCTGGCCGAGGAATCCGGGCTGATCGTGCCCCTGGGGCAGTGGGTGATCAACGCGGCCTGCAGGCAGCTGAAAGCCTGGGATGACGGGAGCGGATCCGCCGACTACGGCCTGACCATGAGCGTCAACCTCTCATGCAAGCAGTTCGCCCAGCACACCCTGGTCGAGATGATTTCAAGAGCGCTGCGCGAGAACGACATCGCCGCGCCACGTCTGAAACTCGAAATCACCGAAAGCGCCATCATCCTCGACCCCTCCGCCGCGGCGGAAAAAATGCGCCGCTTGAAGGAGCTTGGAGTGCTCCTGGCCGTGGACGATTTCGGCACCGGCTACTCTTCCCTGAGTTACCTGCGCCAGTTCCCCATGGACATCCTCAAGATCGACCGCTCCTTCATCAGCGGCACGGATACGCCCAAGGAAAACGCCGAGATCGTCCGCTCCATCGTGGACATGGCCCACAGCCTGGGCCTCAGAGTGACCGCCGAAGGCGTGGAGACGCAGGAACAGCTTGACCGCCTGCAGTCCATCAACTGCGATCGCGCCCAAGGCTACATGTTCTCGAAACCCATGATTCCAGGAGACGCCGGGGAGATGATTCGCGCGGCAATTTTAGAGGAAGGCTCGAACTAAAGTCGGGCAAGAAAGAGGGATTGAATCCTTTAATCGCTTCCACCAACTCTCAGCAAATGCGCTCCTGCGGGGCGTCATACCCATGGTCATGGCCGCTGGCTTACCGGCTCATCCTCCTACAGGGCAGGACTACTACCTACGTAGCTGCAACCCCTTGAAATTATATCTTGTGTCATCTTCGCTCTGTGCGCTACAGGCTTGAAAATTTTATCGCCAAGAGATCAGCGCATTGTGCCGCCCCATGACGTTTTGCTCCATATCGTTAAAAATTATTAACCAAGTAGGTTAATCATAATTGACGGAGGATGATTTTGGATATATTTTTCAAAAACAAAAAGCTTGCAAAGGAATTTAGCGAAGGGGCGCGCCTTGAAAGACTGCACGGAGTTCAACGAGCTCGAAAAATTCGTCTGCGAATGGGCGAGTTTCGAGCCGCGGCTTGTCTCATGGATTTCTGGCCGCCCAAAAGTGGACCCGGTCGATGCCACGAACTGGCGCATGGCAAGCGTAACGGTCAGCTTTCCGTAGATTTGGATCATCCCTATCGTCTGATTTTTTCTCCCGCCCATGATCCGATACCCACGCACGAGGATGGCGGTCTAGACTGGTCAAAGGTGGCCGCCATCGTGATTTTGGGAGTGGAGGATACCCATGAATAACGTACAAAATAACAAATTTATACCGGACTATCTCGTTACGCCTGGAGAAGTGCTGGCAGATTACCTTGATGATTTGGGCATGACCCAGGCCGAGCTTGCGGATCGAACAGGCTTGACCAAAAAAACCATCAACGAAATCATCAAGGCCAAGGCGCCCATAACTCCTGAAACGGCCTTGAAATTCGAACGCACACTGGGGCGCCCGGCCCACTTTTGGAGCAACCTGGAACGCCACTATCAAGACGACCTGACGCGACTTGCCGAGCAGCGGCGCATGGCGTCGTATCTGGAATGGCTCAAGCGGGTGCCGGTTTCCGCCATGGCAAAGCTGGGCTGGATTCCCAAGCTCAAGGATACATTCGAGCAGCTCGACGCGGTGCTGTGCTATTACGGCGTGGCATCTCCAACGCAATGGCAAACAGTCTGGAGCGAATATCAGGTTGCCTATCGGCAGACTGCCAGATTCGAAGGGTGCGCGGAGGCCGTATCCGCATGGCTCCGGCAAGGGGAAATCCAGGCTCAACGCATCGAGTGCGCCCCTTTTGATCGCAAGCGTTTTCTGGAGGTTCTTGACCTCATTCGCACCCTGACCACTGCCCCTCCCATTGTTTTCACGCCCCAACTGGTTTCCCTGTGCGCTTCTGCGGGAGTGGCCGTGGTTTTCGTCCCGGAACTGCCGAAGACAGGCACTTGGGGGGCTACCAGGTGGCTCGGAGATCGCGCGGTAATCCAACTCAGCCTACGCTATAAAAGCGATGACCATCTCTGGTTCACCTTTTTCCACGAAGCCGGACACATCCTCAAGCATGGCCGCAAGACGGTGATCATAGAAGGCAACGGGCTCGATGACGAGAAAGAAAGGGAAGCTAACGCCTTTGCCAGGGACAGACTCATCCCACCGGCCGAGATGCGACGGCTTGTCAAGGCTGACAGTCTGTCGGCATCGGATATCAAAACCTTTGCCACAGAAATCGGGATCGCTCCCGGCATTGTCCTTGGACGCCTGCAACACGACGGGATAATCCCCTATAAGACGGGTCTTAACAGCCTGAAGATGTTTTATCGGTGGAAAAGCGCGGATGATGAGTGATGGATCAGGCGGTGGGATTCAGGAAGAAATTGAAATCCAAGGCCAGACATTGAATTGCTTAGCCCTGACCATTCCGGAAAAAATGGAGTTTATCATTTAACTGACTCCAAAAAATCAAGATTCAAAGTTAGATCCCAGTTTCACAGTTTCAATGCTGCTTTCAGGGTTGGCGAGCAGGCTGGAGCCCGAGGCGGACCCGTTGATGTGTTTTCCGACGCCCTGCTGCACGTGGTGCGCAAAGCTCTGGCCACGGAAGCCGTGCTCGAAAAGAAAATGGCGACTCTGGCGAACTGGGTTGGAAAGACAGCGACATCCTCGATGCGTGCGTCCAAGGCACCGCCATCATTGATATGTCGTACCTGATCAAGGCATTCGAGAAGTAGGGCAATGCCCGGCCGAGCCGGGCTACTCGTCCTCCTGCTCCACTCCCAGCCGCTCCCACTGCTCCCGGGCTTCGGCCTGCGCCGATGCGATCCGTTCTGCCTCCCAGGGTTCGATGACCAGCGCTTCGGCCACCAGCTGCCAGATGTATTTCACCTCGTAGGTGCAATCGGGGTAGAATTTGGGGATGCGGCGCATGATCTGGTCGCGGCAGTTGGAGCAGCCCACGACCACCACGTCCGCGCCCGAATCCTTGATCTGCTGATATTTGTAGCGCGCGTGCCAGGCCGACTCCTGCTCGAAGGGCATGGGCCACATGCCGCCGCCCGCTCCGCAACAGAAATTCTTCTCGCGGGTCGGGGTCAGTTCCACGAAATCATCGACGCAGGCCGCCACGATCTCGCGCGGTTCGTCGAAATAGCCCTTGCCGTAATGCGCCGCCAGTTCGCGGCCGTGCTTGCACGAATCGTGAAAGGTGAAACGCCGGCCCTTGTGCACGCTCTTGTCCAGGCGAACGCGGCCCTCGCGGATCAGTTTCAGAAGATAATCGTAGAGATAGACGAAATCCACGGCACTGTCCGGATTTTCCGCCGCCAGCGCGCTCATGCCCTTGCGGCAGCCATACGAACCGCCACCGCAGTCGGGCATGATCATGGTTTTTATGGCGCAGGACTGCATGTATTCGATCTTGCGGCGGGCAAGCTCGCGATTGCCGTCATAGTTGCCGGTGAAGAGCGCCCAGTCCACGGCCTCCCAGCCGGTGGACGGCACGGTCCAGTTTTCGCGGGCGGCGTAGAAAATCTTCCACCACCAGAACTGGTCCTCGAAATCGCCGTAGACTTCCTTGGAATTGGGAAAAAAGAGGATGTCCGCGCCCTTCTTGTCCACAGGCACATGAAATCCCGGACATTCCTGAGCCAGGTCCCGGCCCAGGTCGTACATGCCGCCGAGGTAGTCTTCGCGGCTGATGGCCAGATTGTTGCCCGTGGCCAGATTGTTGGCCATGCCCTTGTGCAGCGATCCGGGAACCGCCTCGCGCGGCCGCAGGCTTTTCATGTGGGCCATGACTGACGGAATGTCGATGCCCGCCGGACAGACTCCCGCGCAGCGGCCGCAACCCGTGCACAGCCAGGGAAAATTGGAAGCCACGACTTCATCCGCCATCCCATTGGCCAGAAGACGCATGACCTTGCGCGTATCCCACCCCGCCATGCCCGGCGTCCCCGTGATCGGACAGCCATTGGCGCAGGAGCCGCAGACCATGCAGGCTGAAAAATCGAACCGCTCCAAAAAGGAGCGCAAATCCGGACTCATGAAACAAGATGGAGTGCTCATGGCTACCCTTGCCCAAAAAAAATTATCACACACACAATTTTGTGATTAAAATTATCTTTCAGATATTTTCACAAGTCAACATGATATGTTCGTTTTCGAAAATGGCAACGGGTCACTCAAACTTCGAAATCCGCCAATTTTGGACGTTCATCAGATCAGAATAAAACTTGTTATCATAACTGAAAGATAAAAAATGAGAATACGTATAAATGAGTATTCTTCTCTTCGCGCTCTTGAATTTTTAAGTATTTCAAGCTAGACGCGCAAACAAGAACGTCCACCCTCCAAATCCAAGGACCGTCTATGCGCATCGGACTCGCCACTGCCCCCGTTCCCATGTCGATGGAGCATTCGCTCCGGAACATCCTCGATTTCATGGACCAGGCCGCTTCTTTTGACGTGGACCTGCTCTGTTTTCCCGAAGCATATCTGCCCGGAATGCGCGGCCAGCATTTTTCCATTCCCCTGTGTGAACAAGCAGAGCTGCGCGAAGCCTTGGAGATGGTGTGCAAGGCCGCGGCCGACCATGAAATGGGAGTCATACTGCCCATGGAATGGCCTTCGGAGCAAGGGCGCTACAACCTTGTACAGGTTATTTCACCCGAAGGCAGGATCATGGGACGCCAGTGCAAGACCCAACTCGATCCAGGCGAAGAAGGAATTTATATCCCCGGCCGGGGGCGGCAGATTTTCGAAATGAACGGAGTCAAGTTTGGAGTGGTCATATGCCATGAGGGATGGCGCTACCCGGAAACCGTCCGCTGGTCGGCCTGCCGGGGAGCCCAGATCGTCTTCCATCCCCAATGCACCGGCAGCAACACGACCGGACGCACGTCCCAGGCCTGGGGAGACCCGGACGGCCCCTATTACGAGATGGCCATGGTCTGCCGCAGCGTTGAAAACGGCATCTTTTTCGCCAGCGTGAACTATGCCCTCGATTACCAGGACTCGGCCACCAGCCTGGTCGCACCCGACGGCTCCTGCCTGGCACATCAGCCCTACGGGCAGCCGGGGCTTCTGGTCCAGCAACTGGAGTTGGAACTGGCCACGGGCCTGCCCGCCAAGCGCTACGCGCCGGACCGCTACTAGAACACGTCCTTCACGAATCGAGCCCGAACTTCTTCATCTTGCTGCGCAGGGTGACCCTGGTCACCCCCAGCACGCGCGCGGCCTCGCTCTTGTTGTTGCCCACCTGCTCCAGGGTGCGTGCGATGGCCTCGCGCTCCGCATCCTCCAATGATTGCCCGCCGGACGGACCCGTGTCCGACTTCGCGGACCCGCGCAGAGTCGCGGGCAGGTCATTCTCCGTGACGAATTCGCCCGGCGAAAGGATGACCGCGCGCTCCACCACATTCTCCAGCTCACGCACGTTGCCGGGCCAGTCGTAATGAAGCATCAGGTCCATGACTCGGGGTGAAAAACCGCGATAGCTCTTGCGGTTGCGTTCAGCGAAGCGGTGCAGGAAATGCCGGGCCAACAGGGGAATGTCCTCGGGCCTCTCCCTGAGCGCGGGAACACGCAGGGCGATGACGTTCAGGCGGTAATACAAATCCTCTCGAAAGCCACCGTCCCGGACTTCCGCCTCAAGGTCACGGTTGGTCGCAGCGAGAACCCGCACGTCCACGCGAATGGATCTGTCGCTGCCGAGGCGCTGCACCTCCCCCTGCTGCAAGGCGCGCAGGAGTTTGGCCTGCAGCGCGGGAGCCATCTCTCCGATCTCGTCCAGAAAGAGGGTGCCGCCGTCGGCCTGCACGAACCGTCCGTCCCGCTGACGCTGCGCCCCGGTGTACGCCCCCTTTTCATGCCCGAAGAGCTCGCTTTCGAGCAGATTTTCCGCCAGGGCCGCGCAGTTGACCGTGACCATCGGTCTGGCCTTGCGCGGACTCCCCTCGTGCAGCGCCTTGGCCACCAGCTCCTTGCCCGTGCCGGATTCGCCCAGGATCAGCACGGATGCTTCGGATGGAGCCACGGCCCGGATCATGGCCGTAAGCTCGCGCATGGGGGGCGAGCCGCCGATCATCTCCGAAACCGGATCCGCCGCACCGCCGGCCCCCACCACGCGCTGAGCCCCGCCCTGCTCCAACGCCCGTTCAAGGCCGGTGCGCAGCTCGTTAAAATCAAGAGGCTTGTGCAGATAGTCCAGAGCTCCGGCTTTCAGGGCCTGGACCGCGACGTCCACGGAAGAATAGGCGGTCATGATCAGCACGGGCAGATAGGGGTTGTAGCTCTTTATCCGGCGCAAGGCCTCGATCCCGTCCACCTCGGCCATGCGCACGTCGGTCAGGACCACGTCGTAGGCGCGCTCGCGCACCCTGGTCACGGCCATGGCCCCGTCATCCGCCGTATCGACCTCGTATCCCCAGCTGCCGAGCATGGCCACGAGCATGGTCATGTGGGCCCGGTCATCATCAACCACCAGAATTCGCGCCTTCATCGATTTTCTCCCTTTACAGGCAGATCAAGGGTCACTTGCGTGCCCTGCCCCGGCTCGGACGCAATCCGCACCTGTCCGCCGTGGGCCTCCACCATGGTTCTGACCGTGGCCAGCCCAAGGCCGGTCCCTTGATTCTTGGTGGTGAAATACGGGTCGAATATCCTGTCCAGATCCTGCGCCGGGATTCCGTGGCCGGTGTCGCTCACCCGCAATTCAAGCCGGTCCTTCACGCGCTGCGCGGAAACGGTCAGGACGCCTCCTTGCGGCATGGCCTGGATGGCGTTCAGGAACAGATTCAGCAGGACTTGCAGCATGCGGTCCGGGTCGAGAGACTGTTTCTCAAGTTCCGCGATCCGGGTTTGCACGGCGATGCCCTTGCCCTGGCAATCACCTTCCACGAGCTTCAGGGCATGCCGGACAAGGTCGGACACATCGGTGGGCGCAAGGCGCGGCTGCGCAGGGTGGGTCAGCTCAAGCAGCTCGGTCACGACACGGTTCAGGCGGTCGACCTCGCCGATCATGACCTCGGCCAGTTCCCGATCCTGGGTCCCGGCTTCGAACTTGGCACCGAAATAGGTGGCAAAGCCCTTGATGGAGCTCAAGGGATTGCGGATCTCGTGGGCCACTCCGGCGGCAAGGGTGCCAAGCGCGGCCAACCGCTCCTGCCGGGCCACCTCTCTTTCAAGTCCTGCCACCTTGCGTCGCCAGAAAAGCGTGACCGCCCCGGCAAAAGCCAGGGCCAGGCCAAGACCACCGGCCATGGCCAGGGTCAGGACATCCTTGCGCACGGCACGCAGATAGAGCGAGGCGTCAAGGCCCACTACGATGAGCGTGTGCTCATCGGCAGAATTCGGGAAGGCTTCGTGCATCATGCCGCCATGCATGGCGCGCCGGGGCGGACGGGAATAGCGATAGACCACGAAGAGCGGATCATCGCCGGGTTGGATGATGGCCCACGCGGGCTCCGTGGATGCGGGCAGGGCGGATAACGCCTCCGCCGTGACGCCGCTGCCGGGCTCGGCCTCGCTCAGGGCCTCGAAGCGCCCTGCCGCGTCGATCAGCCCCAAAAAGCGCAGGTCCCCCTGCCGGATCATCTCGTCCATGAGGAAACGCAGGCGGAACTGCCTTCCCTCCTGCCCGCGCATGCCCATACGCCGGGCGGCCTCCACGGACCGGATCAGGGTCTCGCCCTGGGTGGTCAGGATGCGGGCGATGGTGCGCTGCTCCCGCGCGCGTCCCTCCACGGCGAGCCAGATCAGCATCGCGGCCGCCAGCACCGCCGGCACAAAGAGGACCAGGCCGCGCCGCCGCCAGAAAATGGATGTCGAAAGAGGTGCCTGATTGGTCATTGCCCGTGCCGTCCTTGAAGCGAGGCGTGCCCGGCACGCCTCGCGGTCTGATTGTCATTCTTGAACATGGAAACTACCAACGAAGCCCACGTCTAGCAAATACCCTGCCTGCCCGGTCATGACAGGCACCCCTCGCTGTTTCCCTTGACGTTGACGGACTCCAGGAATCCTCGCCCACGCGCGCATTGCCACGCAGGAAAGGATTTCGTAGGCAGGCCGAAAAGGAGCGCATCATGAGCCTTAACGAACTGCAGGAAGATGTCGATGCCTGGGTAAAGACAATTGGGGTCCGCTATTTTTCCGAATTGACCAATCTTGGCATTCTCATGGAAGAAGTCGGCGAGGTGGCCCGCATCATGACCCGCCGTTACGGAGACCAGAGCTTCAAGGACAACGAGAAAAACGATTTGGGCGACGAGCTGGCCGATGTCCTTTTTGTGCTGACCTGCATCGCCAACCAGACCGGGGTCGATCTGACGGACGCCATGCGCCGCAACCTCGAAAAGAAAACCCTGCGCGACAAAAATCGCCACAAAAACAATCCAAAACTGCATTCGGAGTGAACCTGGTCAGATTCTGACCGCAAGCTTCAGGCAGGTGGTCAGATTCTATCCGCTCTCACGAGGCCCGAAATAGCACAATCAACAGTCGCAGTTTTAAAAATCAAATAAAACAGCAAGTTGAAGAACAAAACCCACTCTGGCACGCCCCTTGATATCCTCTTTGGTACATTCGCTAATCAAAACCATTTGGAGGATCTCATGAAAAGAACGACAAGCATCGCAATCCTGGCCATTTTCGGCATCATCGTGCTCAGCACCCTGACTTTCGCCGGCCCCATGCGCGGCAACGGCGGCATGGGTGGCATGGGCGGCGCCGGGGACTGCACGGGCCGGAACATGAACCCCGCCATCCAGCAATTGCCCCAGGAAAAGCAGGACCAGCTCAAGAGCATCCTGGACGAACACCGCAAGGACATGGCCCCCATGCACAACGCCATGTGGGAGAAGCACACCCTGCTCAAGGCCCTGTCCGGCAACCCCAACACCAAGCCTGAAACCATCACCGCACTGGTCGGCGAATTGAGCGACCTGCGCGCCCAGATGCAGACCAAGCGCGAAGCCCTGCAGGCCCGGGTGAGCAAGGAAATCGGCATCGACCTGCCCATGGGTTTTGGCATGCATGACCGCCGGGGCAAGGGCGGACATGGCCGCGGCCACGGTGAATTCGGCCAGCGCGGCATGGGCCGGGGCATGAATCCCGGCATGAATCCTGGCATGGGTCCGGACATGGTGCCAGCCCCGAACGACGCTCCCGCCACTCCGGGCGCATAAGGCACATCAAGGAAATCCCTTCGCACTCAGGGCGACATCGCCTGCCGGGCGGCCTTCGGGCCGCCTTTTTTGTTCTTGCCCACTCGGGCGAGGGGGCCTATAGGCCCGAACCATGAGCCTTTTTTCCAGCAAATCCCTGCCCCAGCCCAAATTTCTGCCCATGACCCGCCATGAGATGGACCAGCTCGGCTGGGACGAACTCGATGTGCTCCTGGTCAGCGGCGACGCCTACGTGGATCACCCGTCCTTCGCCATGGCCCTTCTGGGCCGGACGCTGGTGGCGCACGGACTGCGCACCGGCATCATCACCCAGCCGCGCTGGAGCGATCCCGAGGACATGCTTGTCATGGGCCGCCCGCGTCTTTTCGCCGGGGTCTCGGCCGGAGCCATCGACTCCATGCTGGCCCACTACACCGCCTTTCGCAAAAAACGCTCCGAAGACGCCTACACGCCCGGCGGCAGGGCCGGAGCCAGACCTAACCGGGCATGCATCGTCTACACCAACCTGCTGCGGCGCGCCTTTCCGGGATTGACCGTGGTTCTGGGCGGCATCGAGGCTTCGCTGCGGCGCATCACGCATTACGATTTCTGGACCGATGCCCTGCGCAAACCCATCCTCCTTGATGCCAAGGCTGACGCCGTGGTTTACGGCATGGGCGAACGGGCCATCCTGGACATCGCGACCCGATTGCAGGCAGACCGAGATTTGAGGGGCATCCCCGGCACCGTCATCGCCGACGGCGATCTCCCCGCAGATATCGAACTTCCCAGCCACGAAGACATGCTCGCCGACCCCAAGGAGTTGATGCGGGCCACCCTCCTGCTCGAAAAACAGGTCCACGACGGCACGCAGTGGGCCGTGCAGCGCGTCGCCAACCGCTCCATCCTGATCGCGCCGCCGGCCACGCCGCTGACCACGGCTGAAATGGACAGGGTCTACGCCCTGCCCTACGCCCGCAAGGCCCACCCCGCCTACAACCAGCCCATCCCGGCCGAAGAGATGATCCGCGACTCCGTGACCAGCCATCGCGGCTGCGGCGGGGGGTGCTCGTTTTGCACCCTGGCCCTGCACCAGGGTCGACGCATCGCCTCGCGCAGCCGGAACTCCATTCTGGACGAGGTCCGCCGCATGGCGGCAAGCCCTGACTTCAAGGGCCATGTCTCCGACGTCGGCGGCCCCAGCGCCAACATGTGGGGCGCGTATTGCGACAAGGAAGGACAGCCCTGCAAACGGGCAAGCTGCATGACGCCCACCGTTTGTCCGCATTTCAGCATGGACCAGAAGGCCCACCTCGATCTGCTGCGCACCCTGCGCCGCACTCCTGGCGTGCGCGGCGTGCGCGTGGCCAGCGGAATTCGCTTCGACCTGGCCCTTAAAGACATGGTCGCCCTCGGCGGCTATCTGCGTGAATTCGTGGGCGGCCAGCTCAAAATCGCGCCCGAGCATGTCTGCGACCACGTCCTGCGGCTGATGCGCAAACCCGGCAACCGCGTTTTCGAGGAATTTCTGACCATCTTCGCCCGCGAATCGAAACAGGCGGGCAAGGAACAATACGTCATCCCCTACCTGATGAGCGCCTTCCCGGGCACCACCGACGACGACATGCGCGCCCTGGCAGGGTGGCTCGGCGCCCGCGGCTGGAAGCCAAGACAGGTGCAATGCTTCATCCCCATCCCCGGAGCCGTGGCCACGGCCATGTATCATGCGGGCATCACGCCGGAAGGCAAACCCGTCCATGTGCCCCGCACCGACGAAGAACGGCTGCGCCAGCATCGCATCCTGCTCCCGCCTGAAGACAGGGCTCCCGGACGTCCCATGGACGCAAGGCGCGAACCTCGCCCGAAAAGCTGCGCGAACCGTTGTGCGGCGCCTTCGCGAAGTGCCGGCCCCGCAAAGAAAAAATCGGGCCGCAAAAAGAAATAAAGAAGTTCCCTTCCTTCGGACAGTTACCCGGCTTACGCCCTTCTTTCCCTGACACGCAGGGCGTGGAGGACATTTTTTGTCCTTTGATTTTTATGCACATTTTTCAAGAAGAGAATTGTCTTTTTCTGGATTTGACTGTAATATCAAATAGAAGAAAATTCTCGCAGGAAGCCCGGACCTGGCCGACAATCGGGCGAGGACCAAACGTGGCCGAAAGACCGGCGAAAGATAATTTTTTTTTAAGAACATGAAGAGAATAACTTCCCATAGTTCTTGATTTTTATTATGAAGTTCTGAATTTTCATGATGGACCGCGTCTTTTGCCCCAAGTCATAAGTCTTGGACATTGCCCGGTCTGACTTGAACAAATGCCCCGGCGTCCATGAACCATCCCTTGAGGATCATGAGTTTTCCCGAATCGCAATCTGGAGCGAACAATGAACAAAAGCGAACTTATTCAGTCCCTTGCCGAAAAAATCAAGATTTCCAACGATGAAGCTTCCACCATCGTGGACAGCTTTTTCGACTCCATGCGCGACGCCCTGCTGCGCGGAGACCGGATTGAAATCAGGGGGTTCGGCAGTTTCAAAATCAAGCAGTATGAAGGATACGTCGGCCGCAATCCCAAGACCGGGGAGTCGGTGCAGGTCAAGCCCAAGAAAATGCCTTTCTTCAAGGCCGGCAAGGGTCTGCTCGACTATCTCAACGGTTAGCCCGTTGACATGAGGGGCCGTTTTGACGCAATTGCTCGCGGCACACCTTAATAAAAGACTGCAACCTGATCGTCCCGAATAGGTTGAACGTCTTTTCATGGAGCTTCGGCATTGCATTCCGTGATCCAACGCGTCGCTGCTATTCATGATCTTTCCGGGTTCGGAGGGGGGTCACTCTCGGCTGTGATCCCCATTCTTTCAGCCCTTGGAATTCAGGTCTGCAGCCTGCCCACAGCCATCCTCTCCACCCACACGGGCGGCTTCGCCAACTTCCATTTCCGCGACCTGACCTCGGACATGCGCTACATCATCGACCATTGGCGCCAATTGTCGCTGTCCTTTGCCGGCATATACTCCGGATTTCTGGGGTCGCCGGAACAGATCGACATCGTCAGTGATTTCATAAAGACATTCCGCACCGATTCCACCCTGGTCGTGGTCGATCCGGTGCTTGGCGATGACGGAAAGCTTTACGACACCATGGACAGATGCATGGTCGACGGCATGCGCAGCCTTGTCGCCTCCGCCGACGTGATCACACCGAACATCACGGAGGCGGCCCTGCTGCTGGACAAGGCAGGCCCTCCGGTCATCTCGGGAACCAAGGAAATAAAGATTTGGGCCCGCGCCCTGGCTGATCTCGGCCCACGCTGCGTCATCATCACCAGTGTTCCCGAAGAGCACGGCCGGGGCACGTCGGTCGTGGCCTTCGACAAGGACGCCAGCCGCTTCTGGAAGGTTGCATGCCCATACATTCCTGCATGTTACCCCGGCACTGGAGATATTTTCGCCAGCGTGATAACAGGTTCTCTGTTGCAGGGCGATTCTCTGCCCTTGTCCCTGGACCGGGCCGTGCAGTTCGTCTCCATGGCCATCCGGGCCACCTTCGGCCACAATTTTCCGGAACGCGAGGGAGTCTTTCTGGAACGGGTGCTCCCGAGCCTTAACGCCCCCGTGTCCATGAGCAGCTTTGAACTGATATGACCGATCGATACCGCGGAATATTCGTCAGCGACCTCGACGGGACATTGCTGCGGAACGGCCGGATCTCCGATGGCGATCTGCGGGCCTTCAGAGGGCTGCGCGATCAGGGGATAATGCGCGTCATCGCCACGGGGCGTTCGCTGTATTCGGCCAGGGCCTGTCTTGCGGATGATTTTCCGGCCGATTACCTGATCCTCTCGACCGGAAACCAGATCGTGAACTGGCCGACGCAGGAGGTCATGCGCTCGTCCTTCATGACGGGGCGTGAAGTGCAGGATATCTGCCGTTTCCTGTCCGGGCTCGGACTGAGCTTCATGGTGCACGATGAATTTCCGCACAGCCATCGTTTCGAGTACCACCGGGGGCACGGAAACGTCGCGGATTTCGATCGACGGCTGGCCATGTACGCAGACCACGGACGGGAAAACACAGGCTCGCGCGAAATGCGCGCCGCATCCCAGATCGTGGCTATCGTTGACGGAAACGACGCGGCAATGCATGACCGCGTCAGCCGGGAACTGGGGAATCACAGCGTGATCAGGGCCACTTCCCCGCTGGATGGACAGTCCGTGTGGATCGAAATCTTCGCGGCGGATGTCTCCAAGGCCTCCGGCATAATGCATCTGGTCGATCATCACGATCTGCACGGAGCCCCAAGCGCGGCCATCGGCAACGATCACAATGACAGGGACATGCTCGAACTGGTACAGATGTCCTTCAAAGTCGCTGACGCATTTCTGGATAATGAAGGCAAATACATTACAACCCCGGAAAACAGTGACGCAGTGGCATTTGCCATCGCGCACTACATGGAAAGATTCCATGCCGGCATGACGGAAGCATGAAAAAAATATTGGCCGTCCCCGCACTGCTCGGGGCAACATCGCTTGATATCGTCAAGAACGTGGGACAGTGGGGAGTCTTCTCCCTGACTGCTGTTCTGGGCATGATCCACATGCGCCGCCTTCTGCCCAAGATTCTCCACGACATACATTTCATTGGCTTCAAGTCCCTGAACATCATCATTCTCGTGGCCTTCTTCACGGGCATGGTCCTTGGACTGCAAGGCTACTACACCCTGATCAAGTTCAGCGCCGAAGGCATGCTCGGCGTGGCCGTGGCCCTGTCCCTGGTGCGCGAACTCGGGCCGGTGCTGACGGCGATCATGCTCATCGGCCGGGCCGGTTCGAGCATCAGCGCCGAGATCGGGATCATGCGCATCTCCGAGCAGATTGACGCCCTTTCGACCATGGACGTGGACCCTGTCCGCTATCTGGTCACGCCCAAGATCATCGCCTCGCTGATCTGTTTTCCGCTCCTGACCGCGATTTTCGATTGCGTGGGCATCCTGGGCGGTTATTTTTCCTCCGTGCTCCTAAGCTCCCGTTCGGGGATCTTCTTCAGCAAGATCCAGTCGAGCCTGCTCCTGTCCGACGTAACCGGAGGGTTCGTCAAATCCTTTGTCTTTGCCTTCATCGTCATCACCATATCCTGCTACTGTGGATATTACACGCACCAGAACCAATCCAGCGCCGGTGCGGAAGGCGTCAGCAACTCAACGACATCCGCCGTTGTCCAGTCATGCGTTTACGTATTGGTCTCCGACTACGTCATAACGTCTTTTTTGATGTGAGCACATGAGCAGCACAACACCTCTCATTCAACTGCGCAATATTTCGAAGGCGTTCGGCGGCAGGGAAATCCTGCGGGGAGCGACCCTCGACATCCAGCGAAACGAGATCACCGCCATCATCGGAAAGAGCGGCGGCGGCAAGAGCGTCCTGGTCAAGCACATCATCGGGCTGATCACCGCCGACAGCGGGGAGATCATCTTCGACGGACTTCCCTATTCAACCATGAAGCGAAAGGATTTCTCGGCGATCAAGAACCGCTGCAGCTACATGTTTCAGAACAACGCGCTCTTCGATTCCATGACCGTGTTCGAGAACATCGCCCTGCCCCTGCGGGAAAAATTCAAGCTCGGCAAAAAGGACCTGGAAGACAAGGTCCGCGCACGCATCGAACAGCTCGAACTGACCGAAGTCGCGCAGATGTATCCGAAACAGATTTCCGGCGGCATGCAGAAACGCGTGGCCCTGGCGCGGGCGCTGGTCACGGAACCCGAGATCATCTTTTTCGACGAACCGACCACGGGTCTCGACCCCATCCGCAAGAAGACGGTCTTCTCCATGATCCACCGCTACCATGAAAAGCTCAATTTCACGGCGGTGATCATCACCCACGACATCCCCGACATTTTCTACATCGCGCACACCGTGAACATTCTCGACGAGGGCCGGATCATCTTTTCCGGATCGCCCGTGGCCCTGGAACAGTCCTCGGACCCGGGGCTTTACACCTACACTCACGGCCACGAGATGCTCATCGACGAATTGACGGGCCTGCACAACAGGCTCTCGCTCATGCGCAAGATCGAGGCCTTCGGGGCCGAAGCCCAAGGCTCCGAGCAGCTTGTTCTGGCCACGGTCAGGCTTCTGGGCATGAGGACCATGATGGACTACAAGGGAGACCTTCTGGCCCACGCCTTCATCAGAAAGCTGGCCAAGTTCGTGAGTTCCTTTCTGCCCGAGGGTGCCTGTGCGGGCATGTTTTCCAAGGAAATTCTGGTCATTGCGGCCAAGACCACAGACGAGTCGACACTTGAGCTGTTTCTAAGCCAGCTTGAGGCATTCTTCACCAACCTGACCATTGAAACATATTGTCACAAGCACAGACTTCAGGTCGAGATCGGCGGCGCGCTGGTAACCAAAGGACTGAGCGCCTATTCGGCCATTCAGGAAGCACTTGCAACATCCAAGAAGTACGTATGAAGACCAACAACTCCTCCCTGCATCTTTCCATCGGCCTTTTTGTCATCGTGGGCCTCGCCTGCACGGCCTATCTGGCCATGACCCTCGCGAACACGACTTTTTTCGCCGGTGACTCCTATGAGATCACGGCCAAATTCACGGCCGTGAACGGGCTAAGAGCCGGCAGCAACGTGGAGATTTCCGGCGTGGCGGTGGGCAAGGTGTCGAGCATCTCCCTGGACCAGACCCTTTACCAGGCCGTAATTACCATGAACATCGACAATTCCGTGGGGATTCCCGTTGACTCCACGGCGGCGATCAAGACAAGCGGACTCATCGGCGACAAGTACGTGAGCATCATCCCCGGTGCCGATGACGTCCTCTTGAAAGACAAGGAAATCCTTATGGATACACAGGCAGCCCTCGATATTGAGGAAATGATTTCAAAATATGTATTTGGAAGTGTCGACAAATGAGAATTCTATTTCTTTTCATTATCCTGCTCCTTCCCGCGCCCGCCGTGTCGCAGGACAACCCGACAAGCTACATCCGCGCCAACGTCGACAAGGTAGTGAGCATCCTGACGTCTCCGGAATACGAGGCGGAAACGAACAAAACCGAACAATTGCGTCAGATCGAAGCTGTGGTCGACAATTTTTTTGACGCCGAAGAACTCTCCAAGCGTTCCCTGGGTCAATACTGGAGAATCTTCACTCCCGAGCAGAAGCAGGAATTTCAGCCCCTGTTCCTGAAACTCATCAAGCAGGTCTACCTCAAGAAATCCATCACCTACAATGACGAGGTGGTGAATTACAACCAGGAGATCATCAAGTCGGATACCCTGGCCGAGGTCCATACCACAATAACGTCCCCCAACCTGAACATTCCGATCATCTACTACATGATCAGAAAAGACGTTTCGTGGAAGGTCTACGACGTCTCGGTGGAAAACGTGAGCCTCATCAAGAACTACCGCTCCCAGTTCCGGAGCATCCTGCAAAACAATTCGCCCGACAAACTCATTGCCACCTTGAGGGAAAAAACCAATGAATAAGCGTCTTCTCCTGCTCTGCCTGACCTTGTGCGTGATCCTGCTTCAGGGATGCGCCGGCAAGAAATCCAGCTCTGCCCTGAATCAAGACGTGGCGGCGGGTCAGGAATACGAGGAAACTTACGGCGAAGGCGAAGGAAATGGGCCCTACCCCGACCATCTGGAAGGCTTCAACCGCGGAGTCTTTTCGTTCAACGACGGTTTCATCACCTACGTGTTCACCCCCATCGACACAGTCTACACCGGATTTTTCCCGCCGGACATACGCACCGGATTCGGCAACTTCTACCGCAATCTCGGATACCCCGTACGTCTCATCAACGCCCTCCTGCAGTTCAAGTTCGACAAGATGGCCAAGGAGACCGCGTCCTTCGCCCTGAACACTTTTTTCGGCGTGGGCGGTCTTTTCAACATCACCCACAACATGCCGAGCCTGCAATCCTCCCCCGAGGACTTCAGCCAGACCCTGGCCTTTTACGGCCTGGACTCAGGCACGTATCTGGTGCTGCCCATCCTCGGGCCGACCACCCTGCGTGATGCCGTGGGCTCCGTCGCGGACTCCTTTGCGCACCCTCTCTCCTTCGTGACCCCGGACAGCGCAAAGTACGCACTGATCGGACATGACAGGGCCAACTCGGCCTCGGCCAAACTCCCAGCCTACAAGAGCATCAAGGAGGAATCCTTCGATCACTACACGAGCATGAAGGACGTCTATTTCCAGTACAGACTCGGCCTGGAGAAGGAATGAAGACGGCTTTCATGTGACAATGAGGTCACACGTCACGCGTGACCTTGACTTTCCCGGGTCCGGAATATCTTGATTGAAATGATCAATTGACCATAAATCCCGACACGAACCTGGAGGAAACATGTCCGACAAGAAGAAGCTCGTTAGCGTAGAAGAAACCCGCCTGGCCTACATGACCGGGATGCTGCTCAAGGAAATCGCGGACGGCCTGTCCAAACGCAAGTTCGAATTCAAGACCGCTGACGGCCCCATTACGGTGACCGTGCCCAAGGATGTGGATATCGAGTACAGTGTGGTGCAAAAGGACAAGGAAGGCGAAACCAAGACCAAGCTTGAAATCGAGATTTCCTGGAAATCCTGAACGAAACAAGCGTCCGGATAAATGACCTGATTCAAGACCCATGCCCCCCGCCGAAGATTTCGGTGGGGGGCTTTACTTTTGCGGCCTGCGCGATCAGGGGCCTTGCGCCCGTTCGACCAAGTCCGCGTTGATCTCCTCCCTTGACGAGGTCAACGCGGCATGGGCGAGCGGTGCTTCCCGAGCGTCACATGAGCGATGGCAGGAATGTCACTATCTGGGGGATGAAAAACAGGATGGCGATGCCGATGACCGTGGCCACCAGGAAGGGATAGATGCCGCGAAAGATGGATTCCAGGCTGATGTTCTGCTTCATGGCCGTGGTCACGCCGTAGACAACGTAGACGTTGATGCCCACGGGCGGCGTGATGACCCCCATCTCCGTGACCAGCACGATGATGACACCGAACCAGATGGGATCGTAGCCAAGGTTCATGACCACCGGATAGAAGACCGGGACGGTCAGCATGATCATGGCCAGGGAGTCCATGAAGCATCCGCCGAGAAAATAGATGAACACGATGATGGCCATGACCGCCAGCGCGGGAATTTCAAGGCCGCCGATGTAGCTCGCCGTGGTGAAGGGGATGCGGGTCACGGCCAGGAATTTGCCGAAAACCACGGCTCCGGCCACCAAAAAAAGGATCATGCACGAGGTGCGCAATGTCTCTTCCAGGGACTTGAAAATCAGCCGCAGGTTCAGCTGACGCCGCACCAGTCCCAGCACCAGTACGCTGAATGCTCCTACGGACGCGGCTTCGGTGGGGGTGAACCAGCCCTTGAAAAGCCCGGCCAGGACAACGGCGAAGATGATGAGCGTATCGATGAGGCCGGTCAGCGACTTGAAACGCCTGCCCCAGGAAAAATGCTCGGCCTCGGGCCCATAGTCCGGATGCCGTCGGCACGTGACCCAGATCGCGCCCAGAAACAGCCCTGTCAGCAGAAAGGCAGGCAGGATTCCGGCGACGAAAAGCCGCCCGATGGACTGCTCCGTGAGCACGCCGTAGATGATCAGCACCACGCTCGGCGGCATGATCATTCCAAGCCCGCCGCCCGCGGCCACCGCTCCCGCCGCCAGACGATCGCGATATCCGAAACGCTTCATTTCCGGGATGGCCACCGTGGCCATGGTCGCGGCCGTGGCCGGACTGGATCCGCAGACAGCGCCAAAGGCGGTGCAGGCCGAAACCGTGGCCATGGCCAGTCCGCCTCGGATGTGCCCGAAAAAATGGTAGGTAGTCGAGAAAAGACGCCTGCTGATGCCGGCGTTGAAGGCCAGTTGCCCCATGAGAATGAAAAGGGGAATGGTCGTCAGGTCGTAGGAGACAAAGACCTCGTACATGCTGCGGCTGAGCATGTTCAACCCGCCCTGAACGGAAGTCAGCACGGAAAATCCCACAAATCCGACCACGCCCATGACAAAGGCCACGGGCATGCGCGTGGCGAAAAGCAGGAGCATGATCGCTATGCCCAAAAATCCGATTCCGGCCGGGCTCATGATTTTCTCCATTGCAGCACAAATTGAAGAAGGTCGACGAACATGGTCAGAGTGGCCACGGCGAAGCATGCGCCAAGCGCGTACAGGAAGAGGTATTCGGGCAAACCCAGATTCATGGAAACCTCACCGGAAAGATGTTTGTCCCGGGCATACGCCCACATCATGACCGTAACCGTGGCGAAAAAGACGACGGACAGGGTTTCGCGGAATAGCTTGAGCCGACGGCGCACCTTGGTGGACATGAGCTGCACGAAGACCTCCACCCCGATGTGCGAACGGTGTGAATGCGCGTAAGGCAGAGAGAGCCCCAACGCCAGAACGGCCAGAAAGGTGACGATCTCCTCGGAGCCGAAAATGGGGCTGCGATTCAACCTGCCTGTAATGTCGGCCACGGTCAGTAGCGCCATGCCCAAGAGACACAGGCATCCGCCGATGCGCATCACGCTTCCGATGCGTGCCAGAATTTTTTCAACGATCTCCACAAGCTTTCTCCAGACTACATGACACAGGGGCAGGAACCTTGCGGCTCGTGCCCCTGCAACACTCAGGTATTTTGAAGACTATTTCAAATTGGCGCGCATGAAATCAAGCACGGCCTTGCCGTCCGCTCCGACCTTGGCGCACTCGGCCTCGTATTCACCGAAGATGGGCTCCATGGCCTTGGTCCAGCGCTCGGCCTCGGCCGGATCCAGGGTGACCACGGCGTTGCCCTGCTGGGCCAGGAAAAACTCCAGGCCTTCCTTGTCGCTGTCATCCCAGGCTTTTCCGTGCCGTGGAATCCAGTCCCGGCTGACCTCGGTCATCGCTTTCTGCACCTCGGGGGAGAGTGAAGCCCAGACATCCTTGTTGATGACCACGAAAAAAGTGGTCGTGTAGGCCACGGCGGTGGTGTCCGTCAAATAGTCGACTACCTCGCCCATCTTCCAGCCCTTGTTGGTCTCGACGGGATAGATTCCACCGTTGACGACGCCCTTCTGGATGGACTGGTAGGAATCGGGCATGGACATGGCCACCGGGTTGCCGCCCAGGGCGGAGATGACGCTTGCGCTGTTGCCGGTGGCGCGGATCTTCATGCCCTTCAGTTCTTCCATGGAGGTCACGGGCTTGCCTGCGGTGTGCAGTTTGCCAGGTCCATGCGCATGGAAATAAAGGACATGCACGTCATCGAATTCCTTGGGCTTGAACTGCTCGTACACGGCGTTGGCCAGTGTCGTGGCCTGCACGCCGGTCGTGTAGCCCATGGGCAGATCGACTCCGGACAGCACCGGGAAACGTCCCTTGGTGTACCCGAGCGCGGAGAGACCGATGTCCGAGATGCGCTGCACCACGCCGTCATAGCAATCCTTGGGCTTGGTCAGGGTTCCCGCCGGATAGTAGTCGATGACGACCTGACCGTTTGAGCGGGTCTCGACCTCGCGGCACCACTCCTCTGCCAGAATCGACTGGATGTGGGTCGGCGGAAAGAAATTGCTGTAGGACAGCTTGACCGGTCCCGCAGCCATGGCCTGCGCCGAAAATCCCAGAACGACGAAAGCCAGGGTCGCGACTCGTAAGAACAGCCTCATGACAATAATCCTCCGTGTGAAAAGTAAGACCGCGCACCATGCGCGAGCCTGATTATTCCTGGGTATCCAGGGCGTTGGCCAGAGCGAGTTTCATGGCTGCCCGGCGAAAATCCTTGCGGTCGATGGTCCCCGTCCCGAGCAAGGAATGGATCAGAAAACCCTCGAACAGGGCCGTGTTCAGGGCGCCGATCTTGCGCGCCGGATAACCGCTGCGCACATACGGCGCGACGATGTCGTCGAAAATCTCGTTGGAGAGACGATACAGGGACTGGTTGAGCTGGGCGCGCAGGTCCTCGTTGCGGGAGGCATGGATGGTGAATTCGAGAAAGACCGAACTCCAGTTGCGGTCGTCGATCATGGTCTCCAGAAAATCGAGGATGCGGTCCATGACCTCTTTAAGACTGTGAGCATCCTGCAACGCGGCGTCGCGCATGGCGCGGTAGGACTGCATCTTGATGGCGATGATGGCCAGCATGATCTCGTCCTTGCTTTGCCAGTGCCGATAGAAATTGCCCTTGGCATAGCCTGCGTCCGAGGTGATCTCGGCCACAGTGGTAGCGACAAAGCCCTTGGCGGCGAAAAGTTTTTCCGCCGAATCGAGTAGTTCGCGCTGGGTCTGGAGTGATTTTTCCTGCTGCTTTCTGGCCACGAGAATTCCTTGTTGGACAACGGTCATAAAGTGACCAGAAGTCATTTTGTGACCAAGTATTCCTCAAGCCTGATTCTGTCAAGCGTGCGCCACGGAGGATTTCTTGACAGCCCACGGGGCCACGACTAGCGTCTTTTCCACTTCGGATACCTTAGGGTGTAAAAGGGAATCCCGTGCAAATCGGGAGCGGACCCGCCGCCGTAAGTTTCAAAAGCCATCCTCCACGCTGTCCACTGGGGTCATTCCTGGGAAGGACGAGGATTGGTGAAACGAGCCGGAAGACCTGTCCGAGGTCCAACCACAGTTCGTGCTGCCTGCAACGGGGGTTTTTTGCGGGCCGCGCCCTTGGACGTCAGTCCTTCTCTCTTCTCACTGCCCCCGCCAAACCTGGAGGTCTCATGTTCAAAGCCTCGCATGTTTGCGGACTTCTTCTGTTCTTTTTTCTGCTCGCCCTGCACGGCCCGGTTCTGGCCGGACACAAGGATAGGCCGCCCAAAAAGGGAATCCTGCTGGTAGCCTTCGGCACCACCGTGCCCGAAGCGCGCGGCGCTCTGGATCACATCGGGGAGAAAGCAAGGCTGCGTTTTCCCGGCATTGAAATCCGCTGGGCCTATTCCTCGCGCATCGTGCGCGAAAAACTTGCCGCCCAGGGACAGGACTTCGATTCTCCGGCCATGGCCCTGGCGCGGATGATGGACGACGGCTTCACGCATGTGGCCGTGCAGTCCCTGCACACCATCCCGGGCGAGGAATTCCACGGCCTGCAACGCACGGTGCAGGCCTTTTCCGGCCTGCCCAAGGGCATGGAGAGCGTGGTCCTGGGCCTGCCTCTGCTGGCCGAACCCGCCGACGTCGAAGCCTGCGCCTCGGCCATCATGGCCAGTCTCCCGGCAGAACGCAAAACAGGTGAAGCCGTCGTACTGCTGGGCCACGGCACCCACCACCCCGCGAACATCTATTACTCCGGACTGCAGTATTCCCTGAACCGGCACGACCCGCTGGTCCTGGTCGGCACCGTCGAAGGCACGCCGTCCCTGGACGACGTGCGGCAGGTTCTGAAAGACCGCAAGATCTCAAGGGTGTATCTTGCGCCCTTCATGGCCGTGGCCGGGGACCATGCGCTGAACGACATGGCCGGAGACGAGGAGGATTCCTGGAAATCCGTGCTCGGCGCCGACGGCCTGACCTGCATTCCGGTCCTGCGCGGAACGGCACAGGTCCCGGCTTTCGTCGACATCTGGCTGAATCATCTGCAGGCGGCTCTGGAGCGCCTGCCCTGACCCCATGAACGACAGGCGACACACAAGGGCATGGCTGGCCATGGCGGCAGCCGTGCCCCTTTCCATCTATGCGGCCCTTTTTTTCGGGTCCTACCCCCTGCCCGCCGAGGCCATCCATAACGCCCTCGCGACCATGCTCCATGGCCAAATCGAGAGTCAGGACCTGGTCATCGTACGCGACATCCGGCTGGGTCGCATCCTGCTTTCGTTCCTGACCGGCGCGGCCCTGGCCGTATCCGGCGGCGTTTTTCAAGGCCTGCTGCGCAACCCGCTGGCCGACCCGTTCACCCTGGGGATATCCAGCGGCGCGGCCTGCGGCGCGGCCCTGGCTCTCGGCATGGGCTGGACCGTGGCTGGACTTTCGACCCTCCCGCTGGCCGCGCTCGGCGGAGCGTTCGCGGCCATGAGCCTGGTCCTGGCCATGAGCAGGCTAGCCGGAGACTTCTCCCGCGAGAGCCTTGTCCTGGGCGGAATCGTCGTCTCCACCTTCCTCGGCGCGGCCATCGCCCTCATCAAGTCCTTGAACGAGGAATCGGTGGCGGCCATCGTGTTCTGGATCATGGGCAGCTTTCAGGGGCGGGGATTCGAGCACGTGGGGCTCATGCTGCCGTACATGATCGCAGGCTCCGCCCTGGTCCTTTTTCTGGCCCGGGAACTCGACATCCTGGGCCTCGGGTCCGAGCAGGCGGCGCAGGTCGGCGTACCCGTGGGCCGGGCGCGCATCGGCCTGCTCATCGGCGCCGGAATGCTGACCGCCGCGGCAGTCAGCGTCTCCGGCATCATCGGCTTCGTCGGCCTGGTGGTGCCCCATCTGGTGCGCATGCTCATCGGACCGGACTCCAGACCCCTGCTTCTTTTTTCGGCCCTGGGCGGGGGTATCCTGCTGCTCTGGTCCGACGTCCTGGCCCGCACCATCCTTTCCCACGGAGCGGAATTACCCGTGGGCGTGGTCACCGCCCTGTTTGGCGGCCCCTTCTTCTGCCTGATCATGGCCAGGGGACGCAGGCCGTGAGCGCACCGATGATCGAAATCCGGAACCTGAGCGCAGGCTACAAGGGTCAACCCGTGCTTCGCGGCATCTCCCTTAACGTCGGGGAAGGCGAGTTCACGGGCATTCTCGGTCCCAACGGCAGCGGCAAGACGACCCTCATCCGCGCCCTGTCCGGAGTCCTGCCGTACGCCAACGGCAGCATCCGCATCGCGGGTCATGACATAAGAGATCTGTCGGCCAAGGCCCGGGCCCGGCATTGCGCCACCGTGGCCCAGAAAAACCCGGGACTTTCCGGGGTGCGCGCCCTGTCGCTGGTGCTCATGGGACGCTACCCGCATATTTCATTTTTGGGCGGCTACTCCAGGCATGATTACCTGCGCGTGCAGGCGGCCATGGAGGAGACCAGCAGCCTCGATCTCGCCGAACGCGCCACCGAAGCGCTCTCCGGCGGAGAGCTGCAACGGGTCATCACGGCCAAGGCCCTGGCCCAGGACACCAGGCTCCTGCTGCTGGACGAGGCCGCGTCCAACCTCGACGTGGCCCGGACCATGGACCTCTACGAGCTGCTGCGAGTCAAAAATGCCGCAGGGCTGACAATCCTGACCGTGGCCCACGACCTGAACCTGGCCGCCCTCTATTGCCAGCGCCTCGTCTTTCTGAAAAACGGTTCCGTCGCGGCCGATGGACCGACCCGCGAAATTTTCACGGCCCAAACCTTGAGTGACATATATGAAACACCCCTCGCCGTTGCGGAGCATCCTCTCACCGGGACTCCCCAAGCTTATCTGGTGCCTCGTGCTTAACCTTTTCCTTTTTCAGGCGGCAGCGGGCGCAACCTCTCTGGACGGGATCTCAGTCACCGACGATGAGGGCCGCCGGATACGCCTCGATGCCCCCGCGACCCGGATCATCGCCCTCTACGGCGCGTTCACCGAGATCCTGGCCGACATGGGCCGCGAGGATCTGCTCATCGCCCGCACCGCAGGCGACGACCAGCCCCCGTCCATCGCCGGCAAGCCGTCCATCGGCACTCATTTGCGGCCCAACGCGGAGCTGATCCTCGGCCTTGAGCCGGACCTGGTCCTACAGCTCGGCGGCCGGGGCGAGGCCATGGAACCGGTGCGCTTTCTGGAAAAACGGGGCCTCAAGGTCGCGGTTTTTGATCTTGAGAATTTCGACCAGCTTTTTTCCGTCATGGAGCGCCTCGGCACTCTGACCGCCAGCACGGATCAGGCCGTGGAACGCATCCGTTTCATGCGCTCGGAACTTGCGCGCATCGAAGCCCAAAACCTGCCCCCCCGGCCGAAAGTCTTCTTCGAGGCCCGCTACCCCACGCTCCTGGCGGCAGGACAGGGTTCCATGGTGTCGGAGATAATCTTCAAGGCCGGTGGAAAAAATTGCGTCGCCGCCCCGGACAAGCTCGTGCGCCTGGGCGAAGAGGAGCTCCTGCGCCTCGCCCCCGACATCTATCTCATGCAGGCAGGCCCCATGAACCCGAGCCCAGTGCCCATGGCCGATCGCAGCCTCTTTCGCACCCTGGCCTGCGTGAACTCCGGCCAAGTCCACGTCGTGGACCAGAAGGTATTTTCACGGCCCGGCCCGCGCAGTCTTGAGGCCGTTCGACAACTTTCAACCATCATTTCAAACTGGAAAAAGGAGGTCCGACCATGAGCGGCCATCTCTACGGCATCGGCGTTGGACCAGGAGACCCGGAACTCTTGACCATCAAGGCAGCGGGAATCCTTGGCCGTGTGGACGTCATCCTCGCGGCGTCCTCGACCAAGAACGACGACTCCCTGGCCCTGGACATCGCGCGGCCCCATTTGAAGCCGAACGCGCGCGTCATCCGCCTGGGCTTTCCCATGAGCCGCGACGAGGGCACCCTGCAATCCGCGTGGGAGGAAAACGCCCGCCTGGTCCTCCATGAACTTGCCAAGGGCCACGACGCGGCCTTTCTGACCCTGGGCGACCCACTGCTCTATTCGACCTTCGCCTACCTGCTGCGCACCCTGCGCGGCCTGGCCCCGGAGCAGGCGGTGACGGTGATCCCCGGCATCACCTCCTTTCAGGCCGTGGCGGCGGCCACCGAGACCGTGCTGGCCGAGAGCGCCCAGAACCTGCTCATCCTGCCCGGCATCCGCGACGCCGCCGATCTGCGCAGAAGCCTGGAGGGTGCGGACAATGCCGTCATCCTCAAGGCCTACACCAATTTTTCGGCCATCCGCGAGGAACTGCGCACTTTTCCGACCCCGACCCATTGCGTTTTTGCGTCAAGAATGGGCATGAAGGAACAGTTCATTACGCGCAGCCTGGACGAGGCACCGGACAATCCGACCTATCTCTCGCTCATGCTGCTGACAAAAAACGAATCACTTTGAACCAAGGATAAGTTTATGCCCAAAGCCATCGTCATTGCCGGAACTTCCAGCGGGTGCGGAAAAACTTCCGTCACTCTCGGCCTGATGAAAGCTTTCGCCCGCAAGGGCCTGGTGGTGCAGGGCTTCAAGTCCGGCCCGGATTTCATCGATCCCGGCCTGCACCGCATGGCCTCGGGGCTGCCCAGCCACAACCTGGACGGCTGGATGCTCTCGGCCGATGAGATCCATCGCATTTTCCGGCGCAACCACGAAGGTTGCGACATCTCCATCATCGAAGGAGCCATGGGACTCTTCGACGGCATCGGCGCCGTCAGCGAGGAAGGCTCGGCCGCGCAACTGGCCAAGATCCTGGGCGTGCCCGTGATGCTGGTGGTCAACGCCCGGGGCATGGCCCGTTCGGCGGCAGCCCTGGTCAAGGGCTATGCCCAGTTCGACCCGGACCTGCGCCTGGACTCCGTGCTCTTCAACATGACCGGCAGTCCCACCCACGGACAGATTCTGGCCCAGGCCATGGACAACCAGGGCGTGCGGGTGCTTGGCAGCCTGCAACGCCAGGCCGATCTGCCCCTGCCCTCGCGGCACCTCGGACTGGTCACCGCCGAAGACCTGGACCGCCGCGAGGAGCGCCTGAACGCCCTGGCCGACTGGGTCGAAAAATCCATTGATCTGGATGCGTTGCTGGAGGCCCTGCCCGAGTACACGCTGCCGTCCCTCAGCGACGGCGGGGTCAGGATGCCGGAAATCCGCATCGGATACGCCCGCGACCGCGCCTTCTGCTTCTACTATGAGGAAAACCTGCGCATGCTGCGTCAGGCCGGGGCCGAGCTGGTGCCCTTCTCGCCGCTGCACGACACGAACCTGCCCCCGGCCCTCAAAGGGTTGTATCTGGGCGGAGGATATCCGGAACTGCACGCGGCAGAGCTTGCCGCCAACACGACCATGCTCGGCAAGATCCGCGACTTCTGCGCCGGCGGCAAGCCGGTCTACGCGGAGTGCGGCGGCTTCATGTACCTGATGCGCTCCCTGCGCACGCGCTCGGGCCAGGAACATGCCATGGCCGGGGTCTTTGATTTCTCCTGCGCCATGGAAAACCGCCATCAGGCCCTGGGATACCGCGAAATCAGGCTCACCGCCCCCACTGCGCTGGGCGCTCCCGGAGCACAGGCCAGGGGGCATGAGTTCCACTATTCGCAAATGAGCGGCAGCGACCCGGCCGCCGCCCAGGTCTACGAGGTTCATGACCGCTGCGGAAAGACCAATGCCGGCGGCGGATACAAAAAGGGCAACTGCCTGGGATCCTACGTGCATCTGCATTTTGGCTCCAATCCGGACATGGCCGCCCATTTCGCCGGAGCCTGCGGGGCATGACCCTGCGCCATGGCTTCACCACGGGCACGGCGGCTTCGGCGGCCGCCAAGGCGGCGACCATGCACCTGCTCACGGGCCGCGCCCAGGACCATGTCGACGTGCAGTTGCCCGTTGGCGAACGCATGAGCATCGCCATCCTTGAGAGCCGGATCGACGGGGACGCCGTCATGGCCGCCGTGGTCAAGGACGGAGGAGACGACCCGGACGTGACGCACCGAGCCGTGATCCGCGCGCGGGTGCAACGCTGCGCAGAATCAGGCGTGACCTTGCGCGGCGGGTCCGGCGTGGGCGTCGTGACCCGGCCCGGCCTGCCTGTCGCCGTGGGCATGCCAGCCATCAACCCCGTGCCCCGCGAGCAGATCACCCTGGCCGTGACCGAGGCCCTGGCCGACGCCCTTGCCCCGGGCGCAAGCGAAAGCATCGGCCTTGAGGTGGAAATCCGCGTCGACCGAGGGGAAGAATTGGCCCGCAAGACCTTCAACCCGCGCCTCGGCATTGTCGGGGGCATCTCCATCCTCGGCACCCGTGGCACGGTCAAACCCTTCAGCAACGCGGCCTATCAGGCCACCATCCGCCAGTGCCTGGATGTCATGCAGGCCTGCGGCGTGACCACCCCCTGCCTGACCACGGGCGGACGCAGCGAACGTTTCCTGCGTCAGGCCCGTCCGCGGACGCCGGAAACGGCCTGTGTCCAGGTGGCCGACTTTTTTTCCTACAGCATGCGCGAAGTCGGTCGGCGCGGATTTGGCTCCGTGCTCTGGGGCGTCTTTTTCGGAAAGCTGGTCAAGCAGGCCCAGGGACACCGCTACACCCACGCCCGCAGCGCGGAGCTTGACCTTGGCATTCTGGCGGGATGGTGCGCGGATTGCGGCTTCGACCAACATGTCTGCCGGGAGGTCGCAGGCGCCAACACGGCCATGCAGGCCCTGGAACTGCTGTCCCCCATGCCCCGAAGCAAGGCGCTCTTCACCCTGCTCACGGACAGGGCCGCCGAAGCCGCCCGCGCCTTCTGCGGCCACGATCTGCAAGTGGGCTACATGCTCTTCGATTTCACCGGACAAATCCTGCACCAGACCCCGGAGGCCGCATGATCCACGTCATCGGTCTGGGTCTGTCCAGCGAGCAGCGCTGCCCCCGAATCATGGAGCTGATCCAAGGTGCGGACCTTGTGGCCTCGGGAAAACGTCTTCTGGATGAATTGGAGATCGCCGAGGATCGCCGCCTGGCCCTGACCGGCATGGACGCATTCGCGGCGACCATCCGCGCACGGGCTGAAAGCGCAAATGTCTGCGTGCTGGCTGACGGCGACCCCCTGCTCTACGGCCTTGGCGCGAGCCTGCTGCGCTACTTCGCCCCCGGCGAGCTGACATTTCATCCCAATGTCTCGGCCATGCAGACAGCATGCGCCCGTTTCGGCCTGCCCTGGCACGACTGCCGGACCCTTTCCCTGCACGGCCGCGACGACCTGACCCCGCTCTTTGCGGCCCTCACGCACGACAATCTGGTGGCCCTGTATACGGATCAAAAGCACAGTCCGGACGCCATCGCCGGGCTTCTGCTGGAACGCGGCGTCACGGGCTGGCGCATGAACGTGGCCGAGGCCCTGGGCGGCCCCGAAGAAAGGCTGAGCACCCTCGCCCTGACCGAAGCCGCGCACAGCGCCTGGCACGCCCTGAACATTGTTGTCCTGGAACGCACGGCGATTCCCGCCCTGCCCCTCAGGCTGGGTCTCGATGACGACGCGCTGGCCCACACCGACGGTCTCATGACCAAGCAGCCAGTGCGCGCCTTCGCCCTGTCCCTGCTGCGCCTGCCCCCGAACGCCGTCATGTGGGACCTGGGAGCAGGCAGCGGAGCCGTCAGCCTTGAGGCCGCGCGGCTCCTTGGCAGAGGGCGCGTGATTGCGGTGGAGCGTCAGGCGGAACGCGTGCGGCACATCAGGGAAAATGTGGAACGCACGGGGGCATGGCTGGTGCAAGTGGTGCACGGCAGTTTGGAGGAGTTTTTGGGGAATGGGAATTTTGGGGATTATGGGAAGAATAGGACCTATGGGTCGTATGGGACCTATGAAAAGGCAGCCCAGGCGCAGATTGGCCATGCCGCTTGTTCTGAACATACGTCCTATAGGTCCCATATGTCCCATAAGACCCATAATCCCCATTCTTCCGCTCCCACCCACATCTTTCTCGGTGGCGGGGCATCGGCCCCTGTTCTTGCCCAGTGCGCCGCCCTTATTTCTTCCGGCGGACGCATGGTGATCGCCGCCGTGCTGCTCTCCACACTGGAGTCCGTCCGCACCGTCTTTCATGAACTGGGCTGGCCCTTGAAGGTGCATCAGCTCATGCACCACGCCGGGTCCCCTCTGGCCGGTGACCTGCGGCTCACCCCGTCCAACCCCGTATTCCTTCTGGAAACCCAAAAACCTTCAAGCGACACATGAACACTTCCCCTCAGGTTTATTTTATCGGCGCAGGTCCCGGAGATCCGGACCTGATCACGGTGCGCGGCCGAGACCTTGTCGCACAGGCTGATCTGGTGCTCTATGCCGGCTCCCTGGTGCCCGCCAAAGTGGTGGGCTGCGCCCGGTCCGGAGCCGTGGTCGCCGATTCGGCGGGCATGAGCCTTGAACAGACCCACGCCCTGATGCTCGAGACGGCGCGCAAGGGCGGGATCGTGGCGCGGGTGCATACCGGGGATCCATCCCTGTTCGGCTCCGTACGCGAACAGATCGCGCTGCTGGACCGTGACGGCGTGACCTGGGCCATCATCCCCGGCGTGACCGCCGCCTTTGCGGCCGCGGCCAGGGCCGGAGTGTCGTTCACCGTGCCCGAGTCCACCCAGAGCCTCATCATCACCCGTCTGCACGGCCGCACTCCGGTGCCGGAATCAGAAAGGCTGAGCGAACTCGCGCGGCACGGCTCATCCGTGGCCGTGTACCTCTCCGCGGACAAGGCCGGAGAACTGGCCAGCCAGTTGCGCCAGGCCGGATCGCCGGAAAACACGGTCATCGTCATCGGCCACAAGGTTGGGCATCCCGGGGAAAAAATCATCCGCACCACCCTTTCGGAACTCGAAGAGAGCGTGCAGGCGGACAACATCACCCGGCAGGCCGTATTTCTGGTCCTGCCCAAAGAGACCGCGCCGCAAATCCAGTCCAGGCTCTATGACGCCTCGTTCGGACACGGCTTCCGCGAGGCCTTACGCCCCCAGACCTGGTCGCGCATGGCCGTTTACGCCATGACCAGCCAGGGCCTGGGCCTTGCCAGGCGCATCGCGGCCATGGCCCCGGCCGATCTCTTCGCCACCAGCCGTCTGGCCGAAGACCGGGCCGCCCATGACCGGGTGCAGGGCTTTGAGCGCATCGCCGATCAGGTGCGCGTCAATTTCCCCCTCTACCACGCCCACGTTTTCGTGGCCGCCACGGGCATCGTGGTGCGGAGCATCGCGCCCCTGCTTCAATCCAAGACAACAGACCCGGCCGTGGTCGTCTGCGATCAGAACGGCGAACACGTGGTCAGCCTCCTGTCCGGCCATCTCGGCGGAGCCAACGACCTGGCCCGGCGCATCGCCGCCCATGTCGGGGGCCGTTCCGTCATCACCACGGCCACGGACACGGCCGGCAAGCCCGCCATCGACACCCTGGCCCAAAATCGTGACTGCGCCATCGCGGATCCTTCCCGCCTGGCGGGGCTGAACAGCGTATTGGCCGAGGGCGGACGCGTCACGGTGCATGACCCGGAAAATCGTCTGGGCCTGTCCGGAAACGACGACCTGAAAGATTCTTTCGAACTGGTGAAGGAGACTCAGGCGCAGGTGCTGGTCAGTTGGAAGAACGCCAAGGCCGAGGGCCTGATCCTGCATCCACGTTGCCTCTGCGCCGGTATCGGCTGCCGCAGGGGCGTGTCACGGGATGAAATTCTGACGGCCATCAGTCAGGTCATGACTGCGCACGAACTGGCGTCAGGCAGTCTGATCGCGCTGGCCAGCGTTGAACTTAAAGCGGACGAAGAAGGGCTGCTGGAAGCGGCGCGGCAACTCGGGCTGCCTCTTGAATTCTTTGAAGCGTCGATGCTTGATGAAACAGAAGTCCCCAACCCCTCGGAGCGGGTGCGGGAAAAAATAGGAGTTGGGAGCGTATGCGAAGCAGCAGCCATCCAGGCAGCCCTGAAATCAGCCCCGGCGGCGCGTCTCATAGTGCCCAAGACGATAAGCGGAAACGTGACGGTGGCCATATGTCTGGCCGGTTGACCGTGATCGGCCTTGGGCCCGGCAGCTCGGCGCTGCTCGCCCCCATGGCCCTGTCCTGTCTGGTCCAGGCCGGAGCCGTTGTCGGCTACGACCGCTATATGGAGCTGGTCGATCCTGATCTGCTCAAGGGCAAGACCCTTTTTTCAAGCCCCATGAAAAAGGAAATGGAACGCACGGCCAAGGCCGTTGAATTCGCCCTGGCCGGACTCGACACGGTAGTCGTCTCTTCCGGGGACAGCGGCATCTACGGCATGGCCGGACTGGTCCTGGAATATCTGGAACGCGAGGAACTCCTGGACACCGTGGAGCTTGAAGTCGTGCCGGGCATCCCAGCCCTGTGCGCGGCGGCAGCCCTGCTCGGCGCTCCCCTCATGCACGACTTCGCCTCCATCTCCCTGTCCGACCTTTTGACCCCGCTGCCGACGATCATGAAGCGCATCCGCTGCGCGGTGGAAGGCGATTTCGTCATCGCTCTCTACAACCCCAAGTCCCGCAAGCGCGATTCCTATCTCGGACAGGCCCTGGCCATCGCGACCGAGCATCGCGGCGCGAGCACTCCCGTGGGCTTCGTGCGCAACGCCTACCGTCCGGATCAGGACGTCCGCGTCGCGACCCTTGGCACCTGCGATCCCGAGTGGGCCGACATGCTGACCACCGTCATCATCGGCAACAGCGCGAGCCGACTGGCCGGAAAAAAGATCCTCACCCCGCGCGGCTATTTCGAAAAATACGGATAGCTGACTGTTGAAAAATTCAAAATGCGCAGGCCGTTCAAAAATGGTGAGATGCAAGGAAGCGAAAAAATTCAGGGCGCGCGGTGTATTGCGCAGATGCGCGGTCTGGATTTTTTCGCTGACGCAGCAGGTCGCCGTTTTGGGGCGGCCTGATAGTTCGTCATTCGCTCTGCGTTTTCAAGCTTTCGGACACAGCCGAGACGCGCAGCAGATCCCCCTTGAGCATCCACATCACGGTCGAGGGCAGACGCTCCGCCGCATCGGCCTTCTCTTGCAGGGCCGTCCACGGTAACGGACGCCGGGTCCAGACCAGCACCTTGCGCATGAGCTCAAGGTCGATCCGGTCTTCGATGCCCGCATAGACCACGGGAAAATCCTTTCCCCGGTACACTGCACGGCCGAGATCCGTGATTTCCAGCACATCCCCTTCCGCCAGACGCCGCGTCGGGTATCCGGCAAAAATCCGTCCATGGCGCATGAGCAGCGGATGGCCGTCCCCGTCCGGCCTGGACGCGGACGCTGCCGCCAGCCGCTCCCACAATTCCAGATAGCGCCCGATGATCCGGGACCAGTCAAAACCCAGGGCATGCTCCCGGGCCGCCCGGCCCATGCCCTCACGCACGCCCTTGCGCAGCATGGCGTGCAGATGCCCGGCAAGTTCGCCCACATCCACGGCCACGTCCTGGGCCAGCCACAGGTGATAGGTGCTGTCGTAGAGAAGCGGTGCCAGGAGCGAAATGTCGTCCACCTCGCCGCTGTCCAGAGTGGACACCAGAAATCCCGTGAGTCCGTGACGGACCAGATCCCGGTAGCCGTCATAGTCCGAAGCGATGACGGGCTTTGCGGCGGCGGCCGCTTCCAGGATCGTCAGGCCAAAAGTCTCCTGCGGATTGTCGGCCAGGGACACGACCACGTCGGCGCGATGCAAGAGGGCCGTCCTGGTCGCATCGTCGGGACAGCGCACGACAACAAGCTCAAGTCCGATATTGGCCGCCAGATTGGTCAGGGTGTGCGGCAGGGATGCGCCCTCGTCCGGGCTTCCGGCCAGGACCAGACAGACGTCGTCAAGCTTGGTCCCGCCTTGGCGCACACGCTGGAAAGCACGCAGCAGGGGCAAGAGATCCATCTTTGAATACGGACTGATCCGTCCCGGTACCAGAAAAACGGTCTTCGACTCCGGCACGGCGGGCACGCCACCCGGTCCGGGGGCGTCAAATTCAGAGCACCACACGCCAAGGGGCACCACCGCCACCTGCGGCACCGGAGCGCCATACGCTTCGCCAAGCGCCGCCAGTTCCTCCCGCACGACATCGGCCCCGGCGCTTGAGGTGGCCACAATGCAGTCCCTCGGCGTGTTTCCGCTCCAGACATGCTGGGCGAAGGACTGGCCGTAGCGCGCGTAGGACAGAGAGTGGGTCACGCCGGTGATGGGGAAGATGTCATGGGCCAGCCTGTTCCTGATCGCAGCCAGAAAACCCTGCGAGGTCAGACAGTCGGAAAGATGAAATGCATGATAGGAAGTCCGGGCCAGATGCTCGGGCAATGCGGTGCGCGGCAGGATGCGAATCTTGCCGAGCGCCTGCGGACAGACGGACTGCACGTAGGTTTGCAGCGCCTCGCCGCTTTGCCGGTCCGCCAGAAAAAAATGATAGGCCGCGAAAGGATCGGCTTCCAGCAGGGCCCGCAGGAAACCAGCATTGGCAACCTTGCGTCCGATGATGGGACCGCCTTCGACAAACGGGTCAAGAGTGCCCCAGACAGGGCCTAAGTGTTGCGCCATGCCCAGCCAGAGCAATATCCGGGCCTATGAGCGTCCTTTGAAAAGGCGGCGCGAGCAGGCGGGAAAATGACTCGGAACGCACGGCGGAGCCTTGGCTGTCGCCCTTCGTCATGCTTGGCAGCAAACTTGCTAAGTTCCAGGAAATCGTCAATTTTTCGTTGCCCTGGAGGATTTCATGGACACCCCGACCCGCCCTTGCCTGGGCCTGGCCTTAAGCCCCGAGCTGGCCTCCCAGCTGAAAGGGCACCTGCCCCGGACAAGCATTCTTGAGAACCGCCTGCCCGGTTCGGCGCTGGAATTCATGAGCGAGAGAACCCAGGGGGGGCTTGTCTTCGTGGCCGTTTCCACCTGGAAAGAACTGGCGGCGCAGGACAGGGAGCGGCTGACCGCGCACAAGTCCTGGCAGTTCCTGCTCATTGCCGACAGACATGACCCGGAAGCTCTGGAATTCATGTCTTCCGGCATATTTCTCACGCTCATGACCTGTCCCCTCAATGGGGAAAAAATTGCCCGCGCCCTGGAACAGGCGGAAGAAGTATCCAGCATGTATCAGGATATTTTCCTCATGGCGCGCGAGATCAGTCTCGAACGGGAACTCCTGGCCCGGAAGAACGAACAGCTGGCATTTCTCAACCAGCTGCTGACCAAGGCCAGTCAGACCCTTGATCCGTCGGTCATCCTCTCCAACAGCGCCGAGGATCTGGCGCTGCTCCTTGATGTCCGGGCCGTGCTTGGCATCTTCTGGAGCGAGAACGAAGGCCAGACCGAGGCGGAACTCTTTCTGCCCGAAAACCTCTCGACCACGAGCCAGGCGGAATGGATCAATCATCTGCTGAGCCTGGCCACCCGCCTCGGAAATCACGAGGTACGCGGCTATCAGGTCTCGGTCCTGCAACACAGGGACGGCGATGAGGAAAGTCAGCCGGAGCTCGACCAGCTCATCACCCTGCCCCTGTCCCTGGGACCGGAGCCCTTTGGAGCCCTGGTCATCTGTTCGCGCGAGGCGTCGGCCCTCGGGCAGGATCGCCTGCGCGTCCTCGGCTCGGCCGCCAATCATCTGGCCCTGGCCATGCGCAACAGCCTCGAATTCCGCAAGACCAAGGCCCGGGCGGACCATGACGGATTGACGCGCATCTCCAATCGTCATCATTTTGACACTCGCCTGCGCGAGGAAATGAAACGCCACCAGCGCCATCAGGACGAACTCAGCCTGATGATGATCGACCTCGATTATTTCAAGTCCGTCAACGACACCTACGGACATCAGGCCGGAGACATGGTGCTGCGGGAAGTGGGCAAGATACTGCACAAGACCCTGCGTGAATCCGACTTTCCCGCCCGCTACGGCGGCGAGGAGTTTGTCGTGATTCTGCCGCAGACCCGGGAAGAGCAGGCCTGGATTCTGGCGGAACGTCTGCGCGCCCAGATCGGCCAGACCGTGTTCCGCTTCCAGAAGAAGCGCTTCCGGGTCACGGTGTCCATCGGCATCGCAGGGCTCAAGCCCGGCGCCCTGACCCCGCCGGAAAGCCTGGTCCACAACGCCGACCTGGCCTTGTATCTGGCCAAAACCAGCGGACGCAACATGGTCTGCTGCTCGGCCATCGAAGAATGTCAGGCTGATCAGTTGGCCTGATACGGCCGGAGCCGACGTCGGCGCTTAAAACAAAAAAACCGCATGGGGGCTGCCTCATGCGGTTTTTCATTTTGCGAGAGCCCTCGCTATTTCAGAACTGAGGGCAGCCAGGTGGAGATGACCGGAATATAGGTGACCATGAGCAGGCAGACGAAGAGCAACAGCAGAAAAGGCATGACCGACCGGGCGATATAGGTCAGGGGCTTTTTGGTGATGCCCATGGCCACGAACAGGTTCAGGCCGAAGGGAAAGGTCAGGAATCCGATCTCCACGTTGACGATCATCATGATTCCCCAGGCCACTGGATCGATGTCGAAGTGGGCCAGCATGGGCAGAAAGATGGGGGTCAGGACCAGGATCGAGGTCACGATGTCCATGACGCACCCCACCGCAAGCAGCAGGATGTTGACCAGAAACAGAAAAACGTACTTGTTGCTGATGTGTGCGCCGATGAACTCGGCGGCCTGCACCGGAAGCTGCTCCCGGGTCAGCAGCCAGATGAAGGGCATGGCGCAGGCGATGATGAAGAGCAGGGCCGATGAGAGCACGGCGCTCTTGACCAGGATGACCCGCAACTTTTCCCAGGTCAGGGACCTGTAGATGAAGGTCTCGACCAGCAGGGCGTAGACCACGGACACACCCGCCGCCTCGGTGGGCGTGAAGATGCCGGAATAGATGCCCCCGAGCACGATAAGCGGCATGGCCAGTCCCCAGGACGCCCGCCCGAGGATGCGCAGGGTTTCGCCCAGGGAATGCGATGATGTCGCGCCCCAGTTGAAACGCCTGGCCATGTACACGGCAAAGGCCCCAAAGATGATCACCCGTATCACGCCCGGAACGACGCCGGCCATGAACATGTCGCTGACCGAGGTGTTGCCCACCAGGGAATAGAGGACCATGGGGATGGACGGAGGAATGAGAATGCCGAGGGTTCCGGCGCTGGTGATGAGGCCGATGCTGAATTTTTCGCTGTAGCCCGAACGGATCAGGGCCGGAATCATGATGCTGCCCACGGCGATAACGGTGGCCGGGCTTGACCCGGAGATGGCCGCGAAAAACATGCAGGTCAGAATTCCGGCCAGGGCCAGCCCGCCGCGAAAGCGCCCGACGCAGGCGTCCATGGACTGGACCAGATAATGGGCGATGCGCCCCTCGGCCATGATATTGCCGGCCAGAATGAAAAAAGGAATGGACAGCAGCAGAAAATTGTCCAGCCCGCGAAAAAGCTGCTGCACCAGCGCGGTCAGGGGTACGTTCAGAAAAAGGCTGACGGCCCCGGCCGTAGTCGCAAGGACGACAATGGCGATGGGCGTCGAAAGCAGCAACAGGCCCAAAAAAGTGCAGACGATGAACCAGACCATCAGTCACGCTCCTCTGCGGTCTGCCCGAACATGATGCGCGCCTGTCCAAGGGCCCTGCCCAGAAAACGCAGGGCGATGCTTACCCCGAAGACGGGTATGGGCAGATAGGCCACCCACATGGGCATGCCCAGCGACGCCGTGGTCATCCCGTAGCGGGCCAGCAGCGTCGTCTGCTCCCACCCGTACCAGGCGATGACCAGCATCACCGCCGCGCTCAGCAGGCCGGCCAGGGTCCGCAGGGCCGCGGCGATGCGCGGCGGGGCATACTGGGTCACGGCCTCCATGGAGAAATGCGCTCCGTATTTGACGGCCATGCCTGCTCCGGCAAAGGTCACGAAGACGAGCAGATACCGGCTGCCCTCGTCAAACCAGTCAAAGGTCATGCCCAGAAAATACCGGGTCATGACCTGGATGGTGGTGCCCACGGCCAGCAGCAGAAGCAGCCCGCCCACGGTCAATTCCTCGATATGCCCGAGGATGCGCAGAAAATTCTTCATCATTCTCTCAAAAACGGCAGGACCAAAAGGCCCTGCCGTTCTGTTTCAAGGCTTGCCTTGGCTCGCGGCGCCGTATCCAGGTCGAGGTCGCCGCGAACAGGATCTAGTTGCTGTACTGGTTCACCTTTTCCACGATCATGTCGTAATAGCGCTTGCCTGCGTACTTTCCGAACTTCGGGTCATCGGGGATATTGCCGACCTGGTTCGCGAACTTCTCGTGCACGGGCAGCACGGCGTCATGAAAGGCCTTGCGCTCTTCGGGAGTCAGGTCCGCGATGGTCGCGCCAAACTTTTCCTGCGCCAGTTTTTCGAGTTCGTTGCGCATGTTCGTGTTTTCGGTGCGGTTGATGTCCTCGGCGATCTTGGCGGCATCCAGAAAGATCCGCTGCTGCTCCGGAGTCAGGCTCTCCCAGACCGGACGGCTGACCATCTTGTAGAGACAGGTCAGGGAGTGGGAGGAACGGGTCAGATACTTGGCCACTTCCGTGAACTTCATCATGACCGAGGTCGGAATGGGGTTTTCCTGCATGTCCACGGCACCCTGCTGCAAGGCGGTGTACAGTTCCGGAAAAGGAATGCCCACGGGGTTGGCGCCGAGCGCCCGAAAACTTTCCAGGAACACGGGCGAATCCATGACCCGCACGCGCACACCCTTCATCTGTTCGGGCGAGGTGATGGTCTTGTCGCGCACACCGAAATCGCGCATCTCGTTTTCGGCATAGCCGATGGGGATCAGCCCCATGCCGGGCATCAGCGCGTCCATGACGGTCTTGAATTCCTCGTCGGCCAGCACCTTGTAGGCGACTTCCTTGCTCGGAAAGAGAAAGAAGAGGTCCAGGAGGCCCACCTGGGGAATGAGATTCGACATGACGGCCGTGGTGCAGTCCATCATGTCCAGGGTGCCGAACTGGACCTGCTCCAGCATGGAACGTTCGTTGCCGAGCTGACCAAGCGGAAAGACCTCGATCCTGATCTCGCCTTTCGTCTCCTTTTCCACGTGCTCGGCAAAGGCCAGGGCCGCCTTGTGCATGGGAAAATCCTTGTTCTCGATCTTGGTGGGCGCGATGTGCCCGAACTTGAGAACCCGCTCCGCCTGGGCCGACGCGGCGCAGAACATGGTCATGGCCAGAAAGATCGCCACCGAAACCTTCATCTTCATCGATGCCTCCGGGCTGTCCAGACGCCACGCGGGACGAATGATACAAGCCTTTGTTTTTATTAAAATTTCAAAAAAGAGGACACAAAGCATAAACAATTATCGATCAGCAAGAAGGTTTGCAACCCTTTTCTGGGCATCACCCGCCCATCCGTTCAAATCCGCACGACCCGACCCGTCACATTGACTTCGACACTGCACCCCCCTAGTGATTTTGTCCTTCACGAGCACGCCCCGTTCCGTCCGCCACGGTTCAGGGGCACCGACCCCCTGGAGCGCCCAATGCCATTGCCGTCTTCCCTTGCCGCCGCCCTGGCCCGTATCGTCCCGGCGGAACGCCTGTATCCGGATGCCGTGCGGGCGCGCGTCTTCGCCCTCGACGCCAGCATCTACCAGCCCCGCGCCAAGGCCGTCATCGATCTGGAAAATGAAACCGAAATCCGGAACCTGCTGGCGACACTGCGCGAACACGGCGGCGGCGTGACCTTTCGCGGAGCGGGGACGAGCCTCAACGGCCAGGCCACCGGCGAAGAAATCGTGGCGCGCATCCGGGGTCCGTTCTGGCGCAGGCATGAGATCCTGGACGAGGGACGGGCCATCCGGCTGCATTGCGGCCTGACAGGCGGCGAGGCCGATGCCGCGCTGGCCCCCCTCGGCCGCCGCATCGGACCTGATCCGGCCTCTGCATCGGCCGCTTCCATCGGCGGCATGGTCGCCAACAACGCCGCCGGCATGTGCTGCACCGTGGACCAGAACACCTTCGCGACCATGCGCCACATGCGCCTCATCCTGGCCGACGGCACGATCCTGGACACCGAAGATCCGGACAGCGTGGCCGCGCTGCGCATCAGTCATGCGCATGTGCTTGAGCGCCTCCTTGCGCTGCGCGGCAGGATCATGGCCGACCCGGCCATGGTGGAACGCATCCGGCGCAAGTATTCCATCAAGAACACCACGGGCTATGCCATCAACGCCCTGACCGAATATGGCGATCCCCTGGACATGCTGACCCACCTCATGATCGGATCCGAAGGGACCCTCGGCTTTGTCAGCTCCGTGACCCTGGCCACGGTGCCGGTCCATCCCCTGCGGGCCACGGCGCTCATGATCTTTCCGGACCTGAACGCGGCGGCGCGAGCGGTCATGGCCCTGCGCGGAGGCTGCCCGGTGCAGGCGGCGGAACTTCTTGACCGCACCTCCATCCGCGCCGTGGAAGGCCTGCCCTCGGCGCCGCCCATCCTGCGGAAACTGGGCGACGAGGCTTGCGCCGTGCTCATGGAGACCCGCGCCGAGGACAGCGATACCCTCGCGCGCAATACCGAGGCGATCCTCGCGGCCCTGGTCGATATCGAACAGGTAATACCGCCCCGCTTCACCACCGACCCGGCCGAATGCGAACGCCTGTGGGCCGTCCGGCGCGGCCTCTTCTCGGCGGTGACCAGCTTTCGCGCCGCCGACGAATTCGTCATCACCGAAGACATCAACATTCCGGTGGAACGCCTGGCCGAAGGCTGCGCCGCCTTCCAGCGCCTCTTCAAGCGCCACGGCTATGATGCCGGAATCATGGGGCACGCCTTTCACGGCAATTTCCACTTCACCCTGCCCACGCGCATAAGCGACCCTGCGGAGCTGAGGCGCCTGCACGAATTTCTGGATGACCTGGCAACCCTCATCACTCAGGACTTCGACGGGTCCCTCAAAGCCGAACACGGCACGGGCCGGGCCATCGCCCCCTACGTGCGTCAGGAGTGGGGAGATCCGATCCATGCGATCATGAGGGAAATCAAGAAGCTGCTCGACCCGCACGGCATCCTGAACCCGGGCGTGATGTTCAACGAGGACCCGAGCGCGCATCTTGAAGGCCTCAAGCTCCCCCTGACCAGCCATCAAAAAATCGACATGTGCGTGGACTGCGGATTCTGCGAGCCGGTCTGCCCCTCGCGGCACATCGCCTTCACGCCGCGCCAGCGCATCGCGGCCTGGCGGGAAATCACCCGCCTGGAACAGGATGGACGTGACGACGAGGCACGGCAATGGCGCGCGGCCTTCACGGAACTGGGCGAATCCACCTGCGCCACGGACGGGCTGTGCACCACCCGCTGCCCCTTGAGCATCGACGTGGCCTCCTTCATCCGGGATCTGCGCCATGACGCAGCCACTCCCTTGACGCGCACGGCGGCCGCAAGGGTGGCGACGCATTTCAACACCGCTACATCACTTGTGCGCGGCGTGCTGGGCGCGGCCGACCTTGCGCACCTGGCCCTCGGTGATCTGAAAATGGAGGCCGTGAGCCGCATCCTGACGAGGCTGAGCGGCAACAGGCTGCCCCTGTGGCAAAAACACCTGCCCCGCGCGGCAGCATCGATGCCCGGCAAGCCCGGCTGCGCCACCGATCGGGACGTGGTCGTCTATCTGCCGTCCTGCGCCACGCGGACCATGGGCGACACCCGCGGGGACCGTCTGCCCCCCCTGCCCGAAGTCACGCGGCTCCTGCTCGAACGGGCCGGGTTCACGGTGCGCATCCCGGGCAACGTGAACGAACTCTGCTGCGGCAAGGCATTTGAGACCAAGGGACTCTTCGATCAGGCCCAATCGAAGATCCTGGAGCTTGAACGCGCGCTGCGCGAGGCGTCCGAGAACGGCCGCCATCCCATTCTCTGCGACACCAGCCCGTGTCTTGCGCGCATGAAAAAAGAGATTCGCGGCCTTGCCCTCTTCGAGCCCATCGAATTCGCCCAGACTTTCCTGCTTCCGCGCCTGCAACTGAAACCGGCGCGGCGCACCATCGCCCTGCACCCGACCTGCTCCACCCGTCTCATGGGCCTGACAGATGCCTTCACGGACCTGGCGCACCGCCTGGCCGCGAGCGTCGTCCTCCCCGAGGGCATCCTCTGTTGCGGGTTCTCCGGCGACAAGGGCTTTCATCGACCGGACCTGAACGCCTCGGCCCTGGCCGGGCTTGCCGCGCAGGTCGCGCAGTGCGGCGAAGGTTATTCCACATCCCGCACATGCGAGATCGGCCTGAGCCTGCACGGGGGCATCCCGTACCGCAACATCCTGTATCTGCTGGAGGAATGCTCCAGGCCGGATGAATGAGCCGATTTTTCATGCCGCGCAAAAACGGATGCAATGAAATTTCAAACAGCAAAAGCTCCGAATGATCCTTTCACCATTTCATAACCAGGCGGTACCATGAAGAAAACCTCGCTCCTCCTTGCGGCCATGTCCTTTTTGCTCATCCTTCAGACCGGCTGCGCGGCGCGGCAAAAAGAGCACGATGCGCACGCCGGTCCCGCCGTCGTCAGGGAGCTCGTCAAAACCACCGAGAGCTGGAACAAGAAAACCTTGCCCGCCTATCCCGGGGGCCAACCCGAGATCACCATCCTGCGTATCGCCATCCCTGCGGGAACCCGCCTGAAGACGCACACCCATCCGGTCATCAATGCCGGAGTGCTGCTCAGCGGTCAGCTCACAGTCGTAGCCGCCAACGGCGAGAAGCTGCATCTCAAGGCCGGAGATCCCATCGTCGAACTGGTCGATACCGAGCATTACGGCGTGAACGAAGGCGACGAACCGGCGGAGATCATCGTCTTTTATGCAGGCACCAGCGGCGCGCCGATCACGCTTTCCGCGCCCGAGTGATTGAGGGGCGGCTGTCCTGCATCCGGGAATGAATCGGCCCTGAACTTTACGCGGGACTTTTCCCCGAATCGTGCTTAACAGTAGAAGTTAATCAGGCACAATTCACCACGGGAACGATCATGAACGCTGAAGAATCAGGGCTCTCGGAAATACCGGCCCTCATGGCCATGCTGGCTCACAAGGACGGACTGATCCGCAAAAAAGGGCGGGAAGGGCTGGAAGCGCTGGGAAAACCGGCGGTTGCGCCCCTGTGCGAAGCTCTGCTCACCGCCAAGGACCACCATGTGCGCTGGGCCGCTGCCAAGGCCCTCGGGACGTTGCGCGAACCGGACTCCGCACCGGCGCTGGTCGATGCGCTTGAAGACCGAAACTCCGATGTGTCCTGGCTCGCGGCCGTGGCACTGGAAAATCTCGGGCAGGAAGCGTGGCGGCCGCTTTTGCAGGCCCTGATCGACCGTGGAGTCGAGTCCGTGGCCCTGCGCGAGGGAGCGCACCATGTCTTCTCCAAGCAGAAGGCTTCCGGATTCGACGATCTGCTGGACACTATCCGCGAAGCCCTTGAATTTGGCGAACTGACGGAAGCCGGGGGCATCGCCGCGTCGGAAATGCTCAAACGCTTGCGGGACAAGGCCGCCTCCCGATGACAAGACTGCGCCAATCCCCCCATCCATGCTGGGTGAAATCACACAATTCAGCACAAATTAAATTTGCGGCAAAGCACCTATTGCAATCAAGATATTGGGATAATTGAATTAAAATCCGCAGGGCGAGCTGGCACGCATCCTGCGTATGGAATGCCAAATGAATTCACCCAGGAGGACGTATGGGACCAACCCCAGAGGTTTTGGAAAAGTTTCGGAAAAAAGCGGAAATCGTCTCGGCCATTGTCTCGGAAGTGGACTCCATGGCTCAGGCCATTGCCTATACTGTTGATCTGTGCGCCCAGAAAGAAGCCTGTCAGCTGCTCATGAGCGGCTGTGAGGAAACCCTGTCCGACAAGGGCAAGGATCTGTGCGAACTGAAAGAATGGGGCAAGATCATCGCCGCCCCCGCCCTGAACGATGCCGACATGGCAGAGCTGCTCAAGCAGGCCGCGGAACGCCAGATCTCCGTCATCAAGGACGGAATGCGCAGCCATCTGGCCGGCATCGACATCGGGTTCACGGTCGCGGACTACGGCATCGGCGAGACCGGCAGCCTGGTCATCGATTCCTCCAGCGAGGAATTGCGTCTGGCCACCATGGTCAGCGAAATCCACGTCGCGGTCATCCCCAAATCACGCATCCGCGCCACGGCCGAGGACATGTACGCCGAACTCAAGGGCTTCATGAGCCAGAAACCCAATTATCTGGCCTTTGTCACCGGCGCGAGCCGCACCGCTGACATCGAACGCGTTCTGGCCCTGGGCGTGCACGGGCCCCTGGAACTGCACATCCTGATTCTGGAGGACAAATAATGCAGAAGGCCAAAAATCTTTCCGAATATAACGAGGAACTGCGCGAAGCTCTGGACAACACCTTCCTGCGCGGAGCCATGGACAAATTCGCCACGGCCTACCCCGTGGGCCGGGCCAATGCCTTCCGCGAATACGACGTGGAGGCCCTGATCGAGGAAGTGGTCAAGGCCAAGGACGCAGGTCTGAACCGCCTGGACGAACTTTATGCCGAGTTCAAGGCCAAGGCCGAAGCAAACGGCGTGAAAGTGCACATGGCCAAGGACGGCGACGAGGCCAACGAGATCGTGGCCCGCATCGCTGCCGAGAACAAGTGCAAGATCATCGTCAAATCCAAGTCCATGACGGCCGAGGAAACCCTTTTGAACCACCGTCTGGAAAAAGACGGACTCGAAGTGGTCGAGACCGACCTTGGCGAATGGATCATCCAGCTGCGGCACGAAGGCCCCAGCCACATGGTCATGCCGGCCATTCACCTGTCCCGCTATCAGGTCGCGGAGCTCTTCTCGCAGGTCACCAAGCATGACCAGTCCTCGGATATCCAGCGTCTGGTCAAGGTCGCCCGCCGCGAGCTGCGCCAGAAATACGCCGATGCGGACATGGGCGTCAGCGGAGCCAACTTCGCCATCGCCGAGACCGGCACCATCGGCCTGATGACCAACGAAGGCAACGCCCGTCTGGTCACCACCCTGCCCCGCGTGCATGTGGCCATCGCCGGCATCGACAAGCTCTGCGGCAGCCTTGAGGACGCCCTGAAGATCCTGCGCGTCGTTCCCAAGAACGCCACGGGTCAGGCCATCACCTCCTACGTGACCTGGATCAGCGGCGCCAACGAGTGTCAGACCGCCCCTGGCGGCAAGAAAGAGATGCACATCATCTTCCTGGACAACGGCAGAAGCGAGATGGCCAAGGATCCCCTCTTCGCCCAGGTGCTTCGCTGCGTGCGCTGCGGCGCCTGCGCCAACGTCTGTCCGGTCTACCGCATGGTCGGCGGCCACCAGATGGGACACATCTACATCGGCGCCATCGGCCTCATCCTGACCTACTTCTTCCACGGCAAGGACAAGGCCAAGAACCTGGTCCAGAACTGCATCAACTGCCAGGCGTGCAAGCACATCTGTGCGGCGGGCATCGACCTGCCCCTGCTGATCAAGGAAATCCACGCCCGCATCCTGGACGAAGACGGCCACCCGCTGCCGTCCATGCTGCTCGGCAAGCTGCTCAAGAACCGCAAGCTGTTCCATGCCTTCCTGCGCACGGCCAAGATGGCCCAGCGTCCGCTGACCGGAGGCACGCAGTACATCCGCCATCTGCCGCACATCTTCTCCAAGGATCACGGCTTCAAGGCGCTGCCGGCCATTGCCGCCAAGCCCTTCCGGGATCGCTTCGCGGCGCTGAAACCCACTGTTTCCGCACCCAAGTACCGCATCGCCCTGTTCTCGGGTTGCGTGCAGGACTTCGTCTATCCGGAACAGCTGGAAGCCGCGGTGAAAGTTCTGGCCGCCCACAACGTGGCCGTGGACTTCCCCATGGACCAGTCCTGCTGCGGCCTGCCGCTGCAGATGATGGGCGAAAAGAAAGCGGGCGTCGACGTGGCCAAGCAGAACATCGCGGCCATGAGCGGCGACTATGACTACATCATCACCCTGTGCGCCTCCTGCGCCTCGCATCTCAAGCACAACTACCCGTTCCTGCTTGGTGAAAACGACGCCGAGGCCAAGGCCTTCGCCGAAAAGGTCATCCCCTTCTCGGCCTTCATGACCGATGTGCTGGGCGTGACCGCCGACGGCTTCAAGCAGACCCAGGAGCGCGCCACCCTGCACGCCCCCTGCCACCTCTGCCGTGGCCTGGACGTGGTCGAGCAGCCCCGCCAGCTTCTGGCCCTGGGCGGCTATGAATACGCCCAGGCGGAGCAGGAGCAGGTCTGCTGCGGATTCGGCGGCACCTACTCGGCCAAGTTCCCGGGGATTTCCGAACAGATCCTCAAGAACAAGCTGACCGACGCGGGCCGCACCGGAGCCGAAGTTCTGGTCACCGAATGCCCGGGCTGCATCATGCAGCTGCGCGGCGGCGCTGAAGTGAACAAGTCCGGCTTCGCCGTGCGGCACATCGCCGAAGTGCTGGCCGACCATCTCAAATAAATGACGGGCCGGGTTTGTCCCGGCCCGAACTTTTCTCTCCTTGCGCGCCGGGAGTCTTCCATTGGAAGGCTCCCGGCATTTTTTATCCAAGAATAGGTCCTATAGGTCGTATGGGACCTATTCTTGCGGTCAGAAAACTTCATCCAAAGAAATAGGCTCTTCCCGTTCTTGCTTCGCGTGCGCAAACCTCTTAAAAGTATTAATTCAGCGGCGCGTTGCCGAAGCACACTTCAACCCCCAAGAGACAATGATATTTCAGTCCAGGTTTTTCCTGATTTGCCTCGTACTCCTGACCTTGGCCTCTCCAGCCGGTGCGCGGGCCGAAGAGCCGTACCGGATTTCACTGCAGGCCTACCGCACAGACAACGTAGAGGCTCCCGTTCTCGCCGTGCTGACCCTGACGCCCAGCCCCGACTGGCACGCTTACGGTTACATTCAGGGGCCGTCCGGGTTCCCCACGGAAATTCGGGCGACACGCGACGGGCAGGTCATCTCTCCTCTCTACCCGCCGCCGACACCGGGGCCGGACCCCCTTGACCCCAGCCTCATCGTTGAACTCTACGACGGCCCGACGCCCTTTTTCATTCCCTTGCCCGACGGACCCGCCACGGTCGTGGTTGGGATCAAGGCCCTGCTCTGTTCCTCGACCACCTGCCAGCCCATCAAGGAAGAACTGGAGCTTGTGATCACAACGGCAAAAGCCCTGCCGCCCGCCGAGGAACAGGATTGGTGGCCCCGCTTTGTGCAGGCCGCCCCGGGGCCGGACTCGGGCCTTGGCCTTGAGCCTGTCACCTCTGGCGAAGTGGCGCAAACGCCCGCCGCACGGGCGCTCTCGCCCCGCTATTTCTCTCCGGGCCTTGAAGTCCACACCCTTTCCAAGGCCGCTGCGCTGGCCTTTCTGGCCGGTCTGATCCTCAACTTCATGCCCTGCGTGCTCCCCGTCATCACCCTGAAGCTGCGCTCCTTCATTCCGGCGGCGGACAGCGTGCCCAAAAGCCAGCGGCTCGCCTTTCGCACTCACAACCTGTTCTTCGCCCTCGGGATGATGCTCTATTTTCTGATCCTGGCGGGAATCATCGCCGTCACCGGCATGGCCTGGGGACAGATTTTCCAGGAACCGGCAGCCATCATCACCCTGACCGCCATTGTCTTCGCGCTTTGCCTGAGCCTGTTCGGGGTCTACGATCTGCCGCTCATCGACCTCAAAGGCAAGGCCAAGGGAGTCGTGCACCATCCGCGCCTTGAATCCTTCACCACTGGCATCCTGGCCACGATCCTGGCCACCCCGTGCAGCGGGCCATTTCTGGGCGGCGTCCTGGCCTGGGCCCTGATCCAGCCCCCGGACATCATCGCCCTGGTGCTGAGCTGCATCGGACTGGGCATGGCCTCGCCCTACCTGGCCATGGCGCTCTTCCCCGGCCTGTACCGCTTCCTGCCCAAACCCGGCGCCTGGACCCTGCACCTGGAGCGCATACTCGGCTTTCTTTTGGCCGCGACCTGCGTATATCTCTTCGGCCTTCTGCCGACCTCGGAATACGTGAACGTGCTCATTCTGCTGTGGACCATCGCCCTTTCGGCCTGGATCTGGGGAAAATGGACCAGCCTCAGCCAGAGCCGCACGCGCAGATGGTCCATTCGCGGCATCGCCGTCGCCCTGGTCGTTCTTGCCGCCGCGTTCCTCTTTCGCCCGGAAGGACATCCGGACCCCTGGAAAAACTTCGACATGCAACAGTTCGAAACCCTGCGCGGACAGGAAAACCTGATCCTGGACTTCACGGCGGACTGGTGCCCCAACTGCAAGTTTCTGGAAAAGACCGTGCTCACCCCGGAAAAGAGCGCCGCGTTCGCCAAGGAACATGACGCCATCCTGATGCGCGTGGACCTGACCCGCCACGATCCGGAACTGATGGCATTGCTTGAAAGCCTGGGCTCCAAGTCCATCCCCATCCTGGCCATCTTCCCCAAGGGCAATCCGGACAGCCCGCTTGTGCTGCGGGACCTCTTCACCGGCGGTCAGCTCAAGGAAGCCCTGGACCAGGAATTACCCTGAATATCCGATGGCGCGGGCACCTGCCCGCGCCTTTGCAGCTCCCCGCATCTCCTGACCTCTCCTTCGCCTTCAAGCCTGCATTTTCCTCTCTATCCCCATAATTATCGAAAAAAACTACACATTCTCCCCAATGTGCGACGCGGTAATCGCTGGCAAACTGGTATGAAAAAGCCCGCCGTTTCCCGTTACACAAGGAGAATCCATGCCGCATCCGTCAGCAAACAGCTCGTGGTTCACATTCGACACTCCCGCCCATTCCGATCTGCGTGTCTACGCCTTTTCCGGCACCGAAGAAGTCCACAAACCCTACGAATTCGAAATCGAACTGGTCCACGATTCGGCGTGCCTTGATTTTGCCGAGCTTCTGGGCCGGCCCGCCTGCCTTGGCAT
>NZ_FOTO01000022.1:0-28186 GCF_900114595.1 Desulfomicrobium norvegicum
CAGCGTCGCTTCGCTCCGATTTCCTGGTCAGTTTCAGCCGGAACAGGTGGGCGGTTTGCCGTGGAATCACTGGTCAGTTTGTCCGGAATGCGCAAATGAGCAAGGGAAAAGCATAGAACGTGCCGATATTCGAATTGATTAACAGGGGAAACTGGAGATTCCATCATTCCGATTTTTATCATTTTTTGTGTTGCACTGCTTTACACATATGCAGGTGCGCGGACTTTGAGCGGGATGGCATGGGATTTCGAGTCTGACCGCGCTGGACTGTGAGTTTGCCTTACTGAATTTTAGGGAAGTGAATTACATTTGTTCTGGCCAGTTATCATGCATTCTTTTGTCTTGCCGGATCGGACCTGAAAAATTCGGGGTATCGCGACAGGAAAGGCATGCTTTTCAGATCTTGAATCTTGAATTTTTGCCCAAGCCCTATCCTTGTCGCGATCTGCCCCACCTATGAATTCCAGTAGACGGAAGAATTCGGTGTGTATAATATTATGCAAACATACACACAGGGGGGCGTCATGCGTACCAACATTGTCATTGATGATCATTTGATGGGGCAGGCATTGGAGCTTTCCGGGCTCAAGACAAAGAAGGAGGCGGTAGAGGAAGGCCTGCGGCTGCTGATCGCCATGAAAAAGCAGGAGTCCATCCGGCAGTTTCGGGGCAAGCTGGCCTGGGCCGGTGATCTTGATGCCATGAGAAAAGACTCATGATTGTCGCGGATACCTCTGTCTGGATCGATTACTTCCGTGGAACCGTGGCTCCGCACACGGATTTGCTGGACCGTGAGCTTTCCAGATCGCGCATCATTATCGGCGATCTGATCATGACCGAACTTCTTCAAGGATTCAGCGGGGAAAGAGAGTTCCAGATTGCCAGACAACTCATGGAGAGTCTGGAATACAGGGATTTTGTCGGCAAAGACATGGCGATCGCAGCGGCACAGAACTATCGCATCCTGCGCAGGAAAGGGATCACGGTCCGCAAAACCATCGATGTTCTCATCGCGACATTCTGCATCGAGAACGGCGTCGAACTTATCCATAACGACAGGGACTTTGATCCGATGGAACAGTTGTTGGGATTGAGGGTGCTTCGGTAGGTGAGAGGCGGGGATTGGTGGCGCGGGTCGTGTACTTTAAAAGCAGGAGGTTGGCATGGGAGGCAGAGTCGTCAAACGGGGTAGCGGGCTGGATCTTGGAATATCCGGTTCCATCGTCACGGACTGCGGTGTTTTAGAGGATTCGCGCGCCGACACTTCATTCAGGAAGGACGAGGTCGTTATGGAGCCCATGCGTGAGAGGTACGTACTCGGTGAACTGCTGGCCGGGATCTCTTTGGAGAATGTCCATGGCGAAGCCGGTATGGATGAGCCCGTGGGACAGGAGATTTTATGATTTAATGCCAAGGCGTTAATGGCGGTAATGACGAATCGGGGCTACGGCGGCGTCAACGTGCGGTTCGGGATAGAGGCGACGATGGCGGCAGCGGGAAGATACGGGTTTGTCTGATTTCGTGAGACTGTTTGGCTTCCTAGAGAAAGGCGGGGTTGATCGACCCTGGATTTGTCCGGGGAGGTGGCTTCAACGCGTCTTTTCCGGGTGCAATGAAGAGGCGCCTCGGATGGTTGTTTATTTATTTTATATTTTATTCCAGTGAGTTGTGTTTTGTAGTTCGCTCAAGAGTGCAGTCTTGCCGCGTCGGACTTTTTGGGGAACGGTTCTTGCTTTCTGAATTCAAAATAAATTCAGGGAGTTCTCAAGTGGATAAGTCTATGAACTGGTTCTCGCGGGTCGCCTTTGTCGTTTTGATGTTGATGTTTCTGGCTGCTCCTGGCCATGCGGCTGTATATTCGAGCATTGATGATATTTTTCTCTCCGGGTCTGCTTTCATGACTGACGAAAATCCAAGATCCTGGCAGGGCAAGGACGCCCTGAAAGGCACTTTTGATTTTGTCTATCTCGGCGCGGAAGCCGATCACACGAACGTGCTGCTCAAGAAGAGTTCCGGGGAGACGATCTTCAACACCGATTATACCGCCAAGGATACGTGGGCCAGGGGATTGGAAATCTCTTCTCTGAAGCTTGATGATCTGGATGTTAATGGCTTTTTGGGGTGGGGCAACAAACAATACAAAATCAGCAGTTGGTCCGATGTCGTGCATATCTACCAGCTCACCTCGGATGTCATTGTATCCGGAGTATCCTTGACCACTGGCATGTTCATTTTTGGATTCAACGACGACTACAAACAATGGCCTTGCGATCATCCAGACTTCGACGACATGGTCTTCGCGGCCAAGGCCGTCCCAATTCCCGGCGCCGCCCTCCTCCTCGGCGCTGGTCTGCTTGGTATTGTGGGTGTCCGCCGCAAGCAGGCTGCCTAGCACGCCCTCTTCATCCCAAATCTTACCTCATCGTCCTCACGGCCGGAATGGATCAGTCCCTTCCGGCTTTTTTTTATTGCTCAAGGGGATGGAGGCAGCGATGGAGGCAGCGATGGAGGCAGCGATGGAGCCAGCGACGGAGGCAGCGATGGAGGCAGCGACGGAGGCAGGGGTGGAGGCAGCGACGGAGGCAGCGGCGGAGTCGGCGATGGAGGCAGTGAATTGTTTTGTTCTTGCTCCAGTCCCGGTCTTCGACCCTTCCAATATATCCATCTGCCTGTAAAAACTTGCTTCTTGGCTGTCGGATAATCTTACAGGCTACGCTGCGCTCAATAGCGCGTCTGGCAGGGAATTTCGTGCTGTAGGCAGGTTTCTCCTCTTTGCGTCGAACATCTTCAACATGTTCGCATTTAAGAATATTTTTATTTTTTTTGCTGATCATTTTTGAATTGCTCTGATGCATCGCTGCTTTTGAAGGGTGTGAGGTGTGAAGTGTTCAGTATTGAAATATAGTTCGTTTTATTTGCTAATGCTTTCAAAATGCGGAATATTTTATTGGTAGTACGTTTTTTGCTTGGCTGCTGGAGGATGGTGGGTTTTGAAAGGATGGGGTGGTCTGGCGAAGAGCGTATTGCAAAAAAAGGCATGGATCCCCTTCTTCAAGGGGATGACAAATACTTGCAGTGATGCAAGATATGATGATTGCATATTTTAATATCAGATCTAAGCTGTGAAGAAGGGAACACTTTCCAAATGAAGGAGGTTTTTTTTTCATGAAAAATTTATTCATTGCGATCGTTTTTCTGTCGATGTCTGTCTATTGCGTGAATGCGCATGCCTTGTCGTATACTTCATTGGGATTTGATTACAATGCCGACATTCAGACCTATGGATTTATTTCAGGCAGCCTGTTTCCTGAAGGCGACCTTACTCTGGGAGGAGTTCCATTTTCTGTTCCATCCGGAACGGATTTGAATATTTGGCATAGTGAAATCGGTTCAACTTCTGGTTCCAAATCCTTGTCCGTGGATATCGGTCTGTCTGGTGTTGACAAGGTATACACCATCATCAACACATATTGGGGGGAGAGCAGTCCTGGCTCTTTTGCGTATATTGAATTTGAAGGGGCCGGTGGAGCTTACTATCAGTATCTTCTTGATGGAAACTTCAACATCAGGGATTATTTCGGTGGGACGTATACGAATTCGTTGACCTCTCCTGATGCCGCCAATGTGTGGACACAGAGTGGAATCAGGCTTGATATGCAGACCATCGACCTTCCGGACGCCTTCCTCTTCGAGGATCAAATCGCCATGACCCTGGTGGATAACGGGGCGACCGGTTTCCAAAGGACATTTCTGTACGGCCTGACTGTGGGCACCCAGAACGGCGGCGGCGGCCCAAGCACGGTCCCCGAGCCAGCCACCATCATCCTGCTCGGCGCCGGACTCCTGGGCCTGGCGGGCATCCGGCGGAAAATGACAAGCTGAAAGATCTCCTCAAGCCAAAGGAATTCGGCCGCCCCGCCTAAAAGTGGGGCGGTTTTTTTGCTTTAAATCTGCTGGAATCATGTGGTTCATAGTGAATGGTCAAACTCGCCTGCCTTCATTCCTGACTTTGGCTCAGCCCGTCGAGCACGTATTTCAGCATGTTTTCGGCATGTTGGTGTTCTCGTCCTGGAAGATGTCGTGAAATATCGCGGACGAGTTGTTCGTTTGGCGTTGCACTTTCCTCGGTTCCGCGCATGATGCGCAGCAGATGCGACGCGGTTTCCGCCGATGCAGCGTTTGCGTGTTCATTATTTTGCCGTGTTCAATAATTTTGAACATGCGTAAATAGTGAACGCTCGTCTGTGAGCAGGTCCGGGAGATAGGCGTCGTTTTGGTTCTCTACGCTGAATCAGCCATCCCTTTCTCATGGGGAGTCCTCCAAGCATTGAAGCCCCGTCGGACATGGGGTTCTTCAGAGCAGTTGAGGGACGGTAAATTTCCCAGCCTCCCTGCCTCCTTTACTTCCGTCCAGCCAAATCAGACTCATCTCACCTTTGCCCGGCGGCCCCTGAACCTCCAGAACCGGCGGCCTGCATGGCTTTCATGGCTTTTATTCAAATCATTTGCTTGGCACGGGACTTGTAAAAACATCACGGTTTTGTCCTGTGGCTCGAAGGCCTTCCGTCGCGGCCGGGCACCATCTGAATCTTCCTGCTGATTCGCAATTTTCAATACAGAGTCTGGAGCGTGCATGCCTCGAATCAATTGGCCGGGATGGGGTGCCGGTTTGGCCCTCGTCGCCTTTGTCCATCAAGCGGTCATCGTCCGGCTGGTGAGCGACGAGTGGAGCAGGGCGGATTTCGACTACTGCTACCTGATCCCCTTCGTCATGGCCTACCTTGTCTGGGAGCGGCGCGGGGAGCTGGCGGCCATCCCCTCCAGGGCTTCCTGGGCAGGGCTGTGGGCCTTTGGCGCGTCCGTGTTCTTCCTGCTGCTGGGCGAGCTTGGCGGGGAGTTTCTGTCCCTGTACATTTCGCTGTGGTTCGCCATCCTCGGCGTGTGCTGGACCCTGCTCGGCTGGCGCAAGCTCAAGGTCATCCTCTTCCCCCTTGCCCTGCTGCTCATGGCCTTCCCGCCACCCAATTATCTCTACGGCCGCCTGACCCTGGGCATGCAGCTCCTTTCCACGCGCATCGGGGTGGAATTTTTGCATCTGCTTGGCCTGCCCGCCTTTCGCGAGGGCAACGTCATCGACATGGGCTTCACCCAGCTTGAGGTCGTGGCCGCCTGTTCGGGGCTGCGCTTTCTCATCCCCCTGGCCATCGTGGGCATGCTGCTGACCTACTATTTCCGGGAAACGTGGTGGAAGCGGACCCTGCTCATGCTCTTCACCCTGCCCCTGGCCATCGTCATGAACGGGCTGCGCATCGGGGTCAGCGGCGTGCTGGCGCGCAGCTACGGGCCCGGCATCCTGGAGGGGGCGGCGCACGACACCATGGGCTGGGTCATGTTCCTGGTCTCGGCCGTGATCCTGCTGGGGTGCATGAAGCTCATGACCGCCAGGGGAAAGCCCATGCTGGTCGTCTTTGCGCCGGTGTCCGGGAGTCCCGCCATCGCGCGGGTTTCGCTCATGCCGCTTTTGGCCGGTCTGGCGCTTCTGGCGGCCACGAACGGGTATCTGCAATACCGGGCCATGACCCCGGACGTGCTGCCCACGGCCCGTCCCCTGTCGGCCTTCCCCGTGCGTCTGGGAGAGTGGGAGGGGGTGCGCGTGCCCATGGAGCGAAAGTTCATCGATGAACTCGATTTCACGGATTACGTGCAGGTCGATTTTCGCAATGGCGGGCAGCGGGCCGTGGATTTTTACGTGGCCTGGTACGACCGGCAGAGCAAGGGCGAGTCCATCCATTCCCCCGAGACCTGCCTGCGCGGCGGCGGCTGGCGCTTCGAGCGCGACGGGGCGGTGGAGGTTGCCGTGCCGGACTACAAGACGGTGCGCGTCAATCGCACCATGCTGGAGCAGAACGGCCGGCGCATGCTCTCCTATTTCTGGTTCCCGGCCCGCGGCCGCTACCTGACCAACGGGGTGGAGCTGAAGCTCTACACCATGTGGGATTCGCTGACGCTGCGGCGCACCGACGGCGCGCTGGTCCGGCTCATCACGCCCCTGTATCCCGGCGAAGGGGAGGCGGACGCGGAGCGGCGGCTGGTCGATTTTCTGGCCGTGGCCCTGCCGCCCCTCGAAAGGATGCTGCCGGGCAGGGACCCCGTGCCCGAAGCCATGAACAGGCAGGCGCCATGAACTTTCTGGTCAGCTTCTACGTCGCCTTTCTGCTCTCGACGCTGCTGGTTCCTGTCGGCATCCGTCTCGGGCGACGTTGGGGCATCGTGGACAAGCCCGACCCGCGCAAGGTGCACACCGGTCTCATCCCGCGCACGGGCGGCATGGCCATCGCCCTGGCCACGGTGGTCTCCCTGCTCGTGCCCCTGAGCATGTCCCGGGAGCTTTTCGGATATCTGGGCGGGGGGCTGGTCATCCTCGTCTTCGGCATGTGGGACGACATGCGCGAGCTTGGCTACCGCATCAAGTTCTTCGGGCAGATCCTGGCCATCCTGTTCTTCACCCTGGTCTCGGGCATCCAGGTCACCTGCCTTGGCGAGTTGCTGCCGGGGCTTGTCGTACACCTTGGGCCTGCGTCCATCGTCCTGACCGTCATTTTCATGCTCGCGGTCATCAACATCATCAACCTGAGCGACGGCCTGGACGGCCTGGCGGGCGGGCTGTCCCTGCTCATCCTGCTGGCCTGCGCCTTTCTGGGCTATATCCAGGAGGCGGTGCTGCCCATCGCCATCACCCTGGCCGTGTGCGGGGGGCTGGTCGGATTCATGCGCTACAACGTGCATCCGGCGGAAGTGTTCATGGGCGACACGGGCAGCCAGTTCCTGGGCTACACCATCGGCGCGTGCCTGATCATGCTGACCCAGAACCACTCCATCTACACGCCCATCCTGCCCCTGTTTCTTCTGGGCACGCCCATCCTCGACACGGCCATGGTCATGTACGAGCGCATCCAGGCCGGGCAGAGTCCATTCAAGCCGGACAAGAACCATCTGCACCACAAGCTGCTGCGCGCCGGTCTGACCCAGGAACAGGCCGTGGTCAGCATCTATTTTTTCCATTTCGCGCTCATCCTGACCGGCTTCGCCCTGCGTTTTGTGGCCGACTATGTGGGCCTGCTGCTCTACGCGCTCATTCTGGGAACGGGGTTCGCGTTCAGGTACGCGGTGCAGGGCAAGGATGTCAGCGCCGAAAAACTGTATGCGTCCATAAAGAGCGTGGCGCAGGCGGTCTTTGTCTGGAACATGAAAAGCGTCAATGTGCGTTTCTGCCTGTCCTGGCTGTGCTGGAAAAGCTTTTTTCTGCTCTTCACCTTCTTCTTTTTCACAAACGTCTTTTTCATCCGCCATTCTCCTGTGCCGACGGCCCTGGCAGCCCTGGCCGTGCTTGGGATACTGGCCCTGCTGTACTGGAAAAAGAGCGCCGTGCTGGTGCCGTTCATGTACTACATGATGCTGGCCGTCATTTTGTACGTGGTCGTCTTCGGAGAGGTGATAAAGACGGACAGCGTCTTTCTGGTCATGGGACCGGACGGGGTGACCGGCATTTTTTACGCCCTGAGCGCGCTGTATTTCGCCTGCGTCATCCTGACCCCGGAGAAGGTGCCGCTCAATGCGCTCGACTACATCCTCATCGCTTTCATCAGCTCCCTTGCGCTGATGTCCGAAGGTCACGCGGAGCTTTTCGAGCTCAAGCAGATCGCCATGAAGGCCGTACTGCTGGGGCTGGGGCTGAACCTGATCTATTCGCGCATCAGCAGGAACAGGGACTATGTGCTCTTCCTGCTGGTCCTGATCTGCCTGGAGGCGCTTGCCCTGGCCGTGATCACCGGCCCGCTCTTCCGATGAGATTCATGCCCGGCGCAGGGCCGGGACTGTCGTGACGGCACTCAAGAGCTTGGGTTTCTTGGCTTTGATATTGCAATTTCAGGCAACTTGTTCGCTTCGGTTCGCGCCTGGGGCCGGCCTTGCGGGCAAATTTCGGGGTGTCCGTCGCCGCGCGGCAACCTCGTGATTGTCGTTTTCATCAAATATCCCAATTTGTTGATTGCGGCCGCGAGAGTTTGTCCGAGCCGGTCGGACTGGCGTTTACGCCCTGTCGCGGGCGCTTCTGGCACCGTCTGAATGTCCGGCCGGATCGGACTTGGGACGCTTCTGATTGCTGGCCGGTGCGGGTGCGAAGCGGCCCCGGCGCTTGAAAGACCGCATTTGCTGAGACTTTGATCGATACACATCCGAAGGAGAGCTGCATGCAGCGGGTTCTATGTTGTTTGCTCATGGCCATGATGCTTTTTGCCTGCGGATCCAAGGAGAATCGCAGGGACGCTTTTTACGCCAACGGCCTGGGGTTCGAGGAGAGCGGGCGCTATTCCGAGGCCCGGGTCGAGGCCAAGAACGTCATCAAGCTCGACCCCAATCATGTCGGCGCGTATCTGCTCCTGGCCCGTTGCGCCCTGAAGGATCAGAACTGGCGCGAAGCGTTCGGGAATTTTCAGCGTGCGGCGGAGCTTGAGCCGGACAATGCCGAGGCCCTGCTCGGAGTGGGCCGGCTGTACCTGCTCTCCGGCGACACGGCCGAGGCCGAGGCGCATGCGAACAGAATCCTGGCCAAGGATGCGGCGTCTCTTGACGGACTGCTGCTGCGGGCCGGAGCCATGCTGCGCGGCAAGCGTTTCGACGAGGCCCGGATGCAGCTCGACGTGGTCTTTGCGGGGGATCCGGCCAACGAGGACGCGCTGCTGGCGCTGTCGGTCATCCACGCCGAGCAGGGGCAGGGGGCCGAAGCCCTGGCCGTGATCGGCAAGGGGCTGATCGCGAGGCCGGACAGCAGGCCGCTGCATTTCAGGGCCGCGAACCTGGCGGCGGACATGGGCGATCACGCCGTGGCCGAGGAGCATCTCCTGAAGCTCAAGGAGCTCGATCCGGGCAACCGGGGCGTGCAGGTCCTGCTGGCCGCGCTTTACGAGCGCATGGGGCAGGCCGGGCGCGTGGAGGGCATCCTGCGCGAGCTGCTGGCGGCCGAGCCCGAATCGGAAGAGGCACGGCTGCGCCTGGTCGATTATCTGATGCGTCAGGACAAGGCCGAAGACGCCCTGGCCGTGGCGGGTGAAGGGCAGCCGACGCCCAGGCTGCGTCTGGCTTCCGCCGGGGTGCTCATGGCCATGGGCCGGAGCGGGGAGGGCGAGGCCGCACTGGCCGCGCTGGTCCAGGACGCCGAGGCGGGTCCGTCCGGCATCGAGGCCAGGCTCAGGCTGTCCGAGCTCAAGCTGCGTCGTGGCGACCGGAGCGGAGCCCTGGCCGAGGTGGACGAGGTGCTGCGCCTCAATCCCGCCGATGCCCGGGCCCATGCCGCGCGCGGGCGGATCTTCATGCTCCAGGGCCGCTTCGAGGAAGCCCTGGCCGAACTGCGCATCGCCCTGCACGACGCTCCCGAGGACATGGCCGTGGCCGTGCTCATGGCCCGCGCCCAGTTTGCCCTGGGCAACACCCTGTCCGGGGTGGAGTCGCTGCGCAATTTTCTTCTGAAGAAGCCGGACGCCCAGCCCGTGCGCCTGGAACTGGCCGCGCACCATCAGCGTGCCGGTGAACCCGACGCCGCGCTTGCTGTGCTGCAGGACGGCGTGATTGACGGGGTCATGCCTGCGCGGCTGCTGCTGGCCATGGGCGACATCGAGGCCCGGCGCGAACATTTCGATGCGGCCAAGCTCCATTACCTGCGGGCCGCGCAAGAGCAGGAGGCGCTGGTCCCCGCGCTGCTGCGGCTTGGGAGCATGCAGGGCAGCCGCAAGGACTGGGAAGGGGCGCGGCGCACCTTCGATGAACTGCTGCTGGCCAATCCGGACGCCCACGGCGGCGCCGAGGGCGTGGTGGCCGTGGAGCTGGCGGCGGGGCGCGGTGATGCGGCCCTGGCCTGGGCCGGTGAGCGTGCCGCATCCCGGCCCGAGGACCCGCTGGCCGCGGACCTGCTCGGCCGCACGGCCCTGCGCCTTGGCGACGCGGAAGGCGCGGAAAAGGCATTTCGCGAGGCCCAGCGGCGCGCCCCGGAGTGGTCCGTGCCTTCGGCCAGGCTGGCGGGTCTGTATGCGTCCACGGGCCGCAAGGATACGGCCATGGCCGAGTGCCGCGCCGCCCTGGACAAAAATCCGGACTCCGTGCCCGAAGCCCTGCTGCTCGGCCAACTGCTGCAACTGGGCGGAGATGCGGCCGAGGCCGAGACCATCTACCGCAAGCTTCTGGCTCGTCACCCCGACCTGCTGCCCGCAGCCAACAATCTTGGCTACCTGCTGGCCTCTCATGACGCGCCCACAGCGGAGCAACTGACCGAAGCCCTGGCCCTGGCCACCAAGGCCAGCGCGGGCGGCGACCCGTCGGCGCTCGATACGGTGGGCTGGGTGCATTATCGCCTGGGCGACAAGGACGCGGCCCTGCAGTTTCTGCGCAAGGCCCACGAGTCCCTGCCCGATGACCCGGCCGTGACCTACCATCTGGCCCGGGTCCTGGCCGATCTGGGGCAGACGGGCGAGGCCCGGGGGCTGCTGACGGCCCTGCTGGCGCGCACCCAGGATTTCCCGGAACTGGCCCTGGCTCGGGAGCTTCTTGTGGGGCTGTAAAAGCCGGTCCGGAGAGGTCGGACTTGCGTCACGGCCCGCCGGACGCTTTTGCGCCGGACGTCGCTGTAGAAAGTCGTCATCCCCTTGAAGAAGGGGATCCATGCCTTTTTAACTGTCTGAAAAGAATGGATTTCGCGCCATTGCCCGACATAGCCCGACTTCGCGGGAATGACACTCAGGTTCTTTCGCGGCTTTTTTTGTGGTGTCGTCAGGCAGAAGAATGGTCATCTTTCATGGCTTTAATTCTTGTCGGCACAATGCATGCTTAAATGCATGACGGCTTGAAATGATTGTCCATACGGGTCGGACAGTGTGCAATGATTTTTTTAATGATAATCATTTATCGTTCTTTTTATATGGAACTGATTTTTGATTGATATAAATGATGCATGACTTGATAATTTATTCCATTTTTGAATAGTAATTATATATTATCTGGTATCGAATTCGAAAAATATTTTTAAAATATATATTTTTGTTGTTGATGAAATATTTTATCTGATTTACAAATATACTGTTTTCATGGTTAATATTAAAATAGAACTTTCTGCATGATTATACGTAATACAAGAGAGGATCACAATGCGAGTCTGGTTGCCCGATTGCGTCTACAAATCCTTTCCTCTTTTTGTAGGGACAGTGGGACTGGCCGGGTGCATGGCCGGGAGTCCCGCCAGTGTGGCTCTTGGTGGAGTGCTCATGCTTTATAGCGGCGGGGTTTATTGTATGCGCAAGGGGTAGGGAGAAGGCGGGGATAGAGGCTTTTTTCCTTTGTCCACTCATCAGGCGGCATTCACCATCCAAAAGCGGAGCTGGACAGTGCAGGATAAGAGAAAATCGCAGCGCAGAGCGTCCCTGACGCGCTGCACTGTGGAGAAATGCTTTTCAAGGAACGGGCAGATTCCTTCCCGGGCCGTGAATTTCAGCGCCTCCGGATTCATGCTCGAAATGGACTACCCCCTGTCTCCCGGCGAGACCATCAAGATCCAGTTCGCTCCCGATTCCGACGAGACGCGTTTGTACGGCAAGAGCGTGTGCCTGGGCATGGTCCGCTGGTGCGCCGCCCAGGACGGCAGCTGCGGCGGGTTCTACGGAGTGGGCGTCGAACTGGCGAACCAGGCTCCACGGCGGTACAATTACTAGCTCTTCCTTGCGGTTCTGTTTTGGATGCGCCTGTCCCTTTGGGGATGGGCGTTTCTTTTTGGGGGAAGGTGTGACGCGGTTAGCCCGAAATCGTTGATTTAAGCCTCTTGGTGCATGACCCGGCTATTTGTGAATGCGCGCACTTTAAGGCGCAAAAGACTGCGCACCCACGTGGAGCATATGTTTTGCTGGTTGACTTTGGCTCTGGAGCTTATAGACTTAGTCCTGAACTTAGCTAATATTGGAGGGCCTATGCACCAGGTGAACATTCACGATGCCAAGACGAATTTGTCCCGCCTGATCGAGCAGGCAGTCAACGGAGAACCCTTTGTCATCGCCAAGGCCGGTAAGCCCATGGTTACCGTCTCCGCGTTCAAGGCACCGCCGGATCCCGCAAAAAGGATCGGTTTTTTGCAGGGCATGATCGAAGTCCCGGACGATTTTGATTCCATGGGCAAGGAAGAAATACAGCGCCTGTTTGAAGGTGCCAGATGAAACTGCTCCTCGATACGCACATGCTGCTGTGGGCGGCGGCTGGTACCTTGCCCGGCAAGGCCGAGAGCATGATAGTCGACACAAGCAACACGCTGTACTTCAGTTCCGCGAGCATCTGGGAGATCGGCATCAAGAAAAGCCTTGGAAGAAGCGACTTCAGAGTCGATCCGGAAGTGTTGCGGCGAGGCTTGCTGGACAACCAGTACAACGAGCTGTGCATCACAAGCCTGCATGCCTTGGTGGTCATCGACCTGCCAATGTTCCACAAGGACCCTTTCGACAGGATGCTGCTGGCGCAGGCCAAGAGCGAGGGAATAACCCTGCTCACATCGGACGCCATCATGCGCGACTACCCCGGCCCGGTGCTGTTTGTGCCGAAGACACCGTGAAGCAAGGGGACTTGTCGTCCGGGTAGCGACGCAACATATGGTCGTGTGCCGGGAATAATGAAGGGAGAGATCTCTCGGAAAAGCGTAAGGGGCTGGATTTTTACATCCAGCCCCTTGTTTTCATGGTGGCGCGCCAGGGAGGACTCGAACCCCCGACCGATTGCTTAGAAGGCAATTGGTCTCTGTGTTTACTGGTTTTTACTGATTTGTATATATACTTATTTTTTATATAGTTATGTGTTAATATTTGTTATTGACTCATACGGGATTTGGTCTATTTTTATCCCGAATGATGGGAATAGTGCTGGGAAATTATGAGAGAGGTGGTGAAATGGCAAAGCGATTAGGGACTGATTACCCAGGGGTGGTTTATCTAGAATCCACCTCAAAGACAGGGAAGCCGGAGAAGGTTTTCTATATTCTTTATCGGAAGAATGGGAAGCAGATCGAAGAGAAGGTCGGGCGTTCGATCCGTGACAACATGACCCCGGCTAAGGCAAACCGCATCAGGATTGATCGAATTGAAGGTAGGCAGCCTTCAAACGTTGAACGGCGGGAACAGGATAAAGCTGCTAAAGCGGCAGAAGCCGGTCGCTGGACCGTGGCCAAAATCTGGTCCGAATACCAGGAAGCTCATCCCGAGCAACCCAGTGGCAAGTCCTGGGCGAGCTTGTTCAGAAACCACATACGCCCTTATGCCATTGCCGATAAAACGCCTGAGGAAATCGTGACCCTGGATGTCGAGCGGCTGAAGCTAGATGTTTCGAAGACGAAGCACCAGCGAACTGGCAAACCGTTGAGTCCTCAAACGGTCAAGCATGTGCTTTCTCTGCTGAGCCGTATTCTTACGTGGGCTTCGGATGTCGGGCATATTGCTCAGCCTGTTCATCTTAAGTTCATGTACCCCGAAGTGGACAACGAAACTACCGAAAACATGACCGCTGAACAGGCGAGAGCGTATTTCATGGCCATGGACGCCGAAGCTGATCAGGACGGCGCCTCGTATTTCCGATTTATGCTCTTAACCGGCGTTAGAAAAGGCGCACTCTTAGCCGTGCAATGGGACGATATCGATTTTGATCTGGGGTTCCTGGAATTAGGGGGGCATTCCGCAAAAAACAGAAAAACGAAACCGATTCCTTTGTCACAAGGTGCGCTTGAAATTCTTAAGGGAATTACACGCACAGATAGTCCTTACGTGTGGCCCGGAAAAAACGGGGGACGACGGTCCGACTATCAGCGTATGGGGCGGCGATTGCGTAGCAAGGCAGGCCTGCCGGATGATTTCAGGCCTTGCCATGGCCTGAGGCACTGTTTTGCCTCCTGGATGGCTTCAAGCGGGAAGGTGGATTTGTATACCATTCAGCGCCTCTTAACTCACAACAGTCCTGCCATGACGGCAAGATATGCGCATTTGACCGATGATGCGTTAAAAAGGGCGGCGTCTGTGGCCGACAGGATACTTGAGGCGGGGCAGGAAGCGGAAGTGACGCTGGATCAGTGAGCAGGGTCTTGACTATGTAATCCATTGGATTACAAGAGGGGCGGGCGGATGATAACGGTAGTTGAAACCCCGACGTTCTTGAAAGATGTTAAGCGGGCCAATTTGGATGAGGACGAGCATAGCGAGTTGATTAATTTCCTGGCCTCTAATCCGAAAGTCGGGGCGGTGTTAGAAGGGACCGGCGGCGTGCGGAAGGTTCGTTTTGCCGCTCAAGGGCGGGGAAAGAGCGGTGGATATCGAGTCGTATATTATTATCATAACGACGAGATTCCTTTGTTCGCCTTGGCGTTGTTTGCCAAAAACGAAAAGGCGAATTTGAGTAAAGCTGACCGCAATGAACTCAAGGCATTGATGCCGCAAATTGTCGATGTCTACAAGTTACGGTGAGGATGTGTGATGAATAGAATAGTTCAAGGAGCGCACGAAGCACTGGCCATCGCGAAAGGCGAGTTGGATCCGGAAGAGTATACGGTGACTGTACCGCAATATATAGACGTCCGAAAGATTCGGAAGAAGCTCGGCATGACCCAGGCCGCCTTTGCCCGAGTTTTTGGATTCAGTGTTGCAACACTGAGACATTGGGAGCAGCAAAAACGCATCCCTGAAGGTCCAGCGAGGGCCTACCTCACGGTAATTGATCGAGAACCAGATGCAGTGCGCAAAGCTTTGTGTAGAATCGATTGATTTATATTAGAATTTATGATATATGATGCTAATATGAATATAGAAAAAAACGAGTACATGGATGCTTATGTTCTTCATATAATGAAGAATTTAGGATCTAATATTAAAATTGCAAGAGAGCGTCGTGGGTTAAGTGTTAAAAAATTAGCACAAATATCTTTTTGTGACGTAGAGATGGTTGAAAAAATTGAGCGTGGTGATATAGACGTTGAATTTTCAAATATTGTAAGAGTTCTTACTTCTATATATATGGATAGTGAAATTAAATTAATTGCATGCCCAGGAAATGACGAGATTGGAATATTTCTTTCTCGATATTATATGAATGTTAAAGAAGATGTAGATAAGTATAATTTTTAATATAAATAAGAAGAAAATTTATGATGATGCGTCGAGAATCGCACTCGACGCATCTTAGAGTGATCGTTATTGTTTGTTATTCGATTCCAAGTTCAATTTTTGTGTTAATTTGATCTGTGATGATCCTTAACGCTTTCCTCGCTATTCGAAGGTCTCTCCTTTCGTCGTTTAAGTGAAACTCTGAAGAAAAGTATGTATGTGCACACGAATATGTAGTTTGAATATAGATTTCTAATTCACCAAGCGTGTAAACAACAAATTTAGACTCCATAGAGTTCTTATCTTCGTGCCATGTCCTGTCTTTAGTGCTGTATCCACCAAAAAAGTAAGAGTTCTTGTGCTTTTCGCAAAGCTTAATTGCTTTCTCTAAAGTTTCTTGATAGTTCCTAAGTTGGTTAATTGTAATACCAGATGCGCTGTCATATTTTTTTTTCATTTTATCCTCCGGTTATTTTCGATCACTCTTGCAATGATCTTCCGGAGGATGATTTTTTTTTAAATTAAATATGAAATTATTAGCTCTATTTGTAAAAATGGGATGATTCTAGTGTCGCAGCATCGCTAGTGGTTGGTATTGTTCATATATATCACGAACCAATAGGGGTTCCGGTTATTGGCTGGGATTCCGATAATGGGTGCTGGTTTCGTAAATCTTTAGCCGGCATTGCGACCTGTGTAATTCTTCTGTTTTTTTCTCCTATATCTAATCAGTCTTGGGTAGATCTTCTAAATTGGACCACTTGTTGCGTCACTATGAGCTTCGGGGGCCTGATTTTCTCGACTATCCTCAGTAATGGAGACATAAGTTCCTAGATGCTCGGTAGAATTATGGTGGGTATAAAGGCTGTCGCAGTAACTGGCGTGGTTTGTGCCGCATCGGAGTACGATTACTGCGGATTGCGAAGTTCATCGCCCTGAGGTACAATGTTAAGTAATTTGAGGATTTGTTGCCGGGAGTAGTCGGCAAGCTGGTGCCTTTTTTTAGGTCTGGACCATAGCAAAATTACAAGCTTGACTTTAGTTTGTGATCGTTGCCTTGTGTTGACATTATAGATTTTGGTATTTTGATATTAAAAGAATATCGAAGAAGAGACTATATAAGTAAAGCGTAAAAAGAATCGCGCAAGTAAAGTAGATCAATATAAAATTACATACACTCAGGAAGGAGAGCATAATGTTTGATAAACGTGGTGTCTTGTTTTGGCCTGTAGGAACTGGCGATAGTGCGACATTCATTGTGCGAGAAGATGAAATAATTTTCCAAGTTGATTTGCGCCACACAGCCAAATCCGAAGATGATGAGACGGACTGCGCTCCGATCATTGATCATCTCGAAGAGAACTTGCCTGAAGTCGATGGCAAGCCATATCTATCCGCTTTTGCTTTAACTCATCCGGACAAGGACCACATACTTGGGTTCGCAGAACTTTTAAGCCGCGTTACAATCGGCGAGCTTTGGTTCACTCCCCGCGTCTTCCGAGAACATGATGATGAAGGCAACATCTGTGAGGATGCTCAGGCATTTCGGCATGAAGCTCATCGTCGCGTAACTGCGACTATCGATGCAGGAGGTGATCCTGGAAGCGGGGACAGAGTTCGCCTCATTGGTTACGACACATTGCTCAAAGAAGATCACTATCAGGGATTTCCACAAGAATTTTTCAGTATTCCCGGCCAAGTCGTTACAGTCTTAAACGGCGAAGAGCTTGATGGGGATTTTCGTGTCTTTGTTCACGCTCCCTTCAAACAGGACGATAGCGTCGGCGATCGTAATGATACCAGTTTGGTTATGCAGGTTGTTTTGGGAAGCGATCCAGCCGAAGGTGGTGTGTTGATTTTTGGTGATCACAAGTATCCTACAATTCGAAAGATTTTCGACGTATCTAAAGAATACGACAATGAAGATAATCTAAAATGGCAGATTTTGCTCTCTCCACATCATTGCAGCAAGTCTGTAATGTACCAAGATGAGGATGGCAAAGAAGTCCTTAAGAAGGACATTCTTGATGATTTCGAGCGCTTTCAGGTTGGTGAAGGGATTGTTGTTTCCAGCAGTCTTACGGTTCCGGAATCCAATTTGGGTGGTGATAATCCTCCTCATGCAAAAGCGAAGGCACGATATGAAGATATCGCCAACGGTGGATTTCTTTGCACGCATGATGATGGCCATCATGCCAAACCACTTCAATTCATTTTGTGTGGTGGACAATTCTCTTATGATGATGCTTCGTCTGGTGATGAGGCGGATAGGGGCGGTGGAAGGAGTGCACTTGCTGCCGCCGTCGAGACCGCACGCGGGAGCGATGAAACGCCATCTGAAAAAGTAGGCTTTGGAAAGTGGAGTTGACGAGAGGACAGGCGCTTGCGCTTGAACAGTTGTATGAAATTGCTGGTTCGTCAAAAGGAACCCTAGAAATCATTGGTGAACCTGAGGCTGATGAGAAGGGGGGCTTCATCTCTGTGCGGCTTTCAATAGCGACCAAGTATTACCAGCGTGCCGGAGGTTTTACTTTTCGTAATCGAGAAATGCTGTGGATGAAAATTTTCTCGAACTTTCCATTCACCGTACCTGATCTCAATTTTTCGCATACTCGCTTCATGGGGCAGCCTCATGTGCAATGGGGTAGCCATATATGCCTTTACCAGTCCAGCGAGACGGAATGGCAGCCAAACGATGGTCTTTACGGTTTTTTTCAACGCGTGGATGAATGGCTGGCGGCTGCTGGCAAGGGAGAGCTTGATCCTGACGATGCCCCACTACATCCTCCAGTTGCGTATACGACATCAAAGACACAGTTTATTTTTAACTGCGATGCGCCGAACTTGGAGGCGGATTCTAGATTTTGGATTGGGCGGGCTGACCTCATTAAAAAGCGTGAAGGTCGGTTTGATGTCATTGCTTGGGTTGGCCTCGATAACTGGGACACAGAAGAACAGCCCGAGTATGTCGCGGCTGCAATTCTACTCTCCTGCCCTCTGCCGATGGAGTATCCCGAAACAATCGCTGGCCTACTTAATGCCCTCGAAAGAAACGGGGTCAGTTTTGAACTTTTTTACGCTCTTTTAAAGGTATTCGGTACTAAAGTTCCTAAAAATAATCCCACTTATATTGTTGTCGGTGCACCTATGCGTCGTAAAGAAGCAGGGGCTCCGTTGCGACAGCATCTCAAGGCATGGGAAATTGACGCAACAACGGTAACCGCCTTACACAACATCGTCTTCGGCACAGACGACATAAGTCAAGCGTATTACGAATTCGCGAAATGGATGGTTACAGCAAAAACTCTTTGGTGCAGGGTTTTTGAAAATCGTCCTGAAGTCACCAATCGGCGCGATCTGGGTTCAGTGTTGGCGAGCGTTGAGGGTAAGCGCATCCTTCTTCTCGGTTGTGGTGCAATTGGGGCTGTTGTCGCTGAACATTTAGTCAGGGCCGGTGTAAAATCCTTGATCCTTGTTGATAATGGGATTGTTAGCCCTGGCATCCTTGTTCGTCAGAAATATTCAGACTGCGATGTTGGCCTTGCAAAATCACAATGTTTGGCGCGAACTTTGGCGGGGATAGGTCTTCCTATCGAAATTGAGTTTAGATTCGACAACTTGACAAGGGGCATCATAGATAATTTCGATCTCGTCAACGTTGATCTGATAATCAATGCAACGGCATCAGCATCAGTCGCTCACGGGATTGAACACGATCTTCAAAGGGTATGTTTTCTTATGCCAATGATTTCGTTATCGGTAAGCTCAGCAGCCCAATGCGGATCCGTTGTTGTTAAGATGCCCCGCTTTAATTCAGGTATAATAGCAATCGATAGACTCACAAGGATTGGCGTGATGAAGGATAATGCCAATCACCCTGTCGTGAAAGCATTCTGGCCTAACAAATCAGAAGTGAAGCTGTTCCAGCCAGAGCCTGGTTGCTCGAAGCCTACCTTCACGGGGTCATCTGCCGACTTGGCTGCGCACGCCTCGACTCTGTTGAATATTGGGCTTCAACGTATCTGGAGGCTAGAGTCCGACCAAGCGGGCTCCGACCTTGTCCCTGCACCTTGGGGAAAAGAGGGCTGTAGTGGCTCTCTTCGCCTAACGTTGGATGACCAAGGTACGGCATTAGAGCAAAAGCATGGCTATAGGGTCTTTACATCAAAATCAGTTCAAAATGGAATAGCCTCCGAGATCAAGCGCATTGGGCGTACGCGATCAAGCAAGGTTGAAACCGGAGGCCTTATCTTCGGCGAAATTGATGATGCACATAGGTACATTTATGTGGACTCGGTGACGGGACCGCCATCGGACAGTGAGGCGAGCGAGAAGAGGTTTTTATGTGGTACCGCAAGTACAAGAAATATAAGCGCTTCAAAACTCAAGCAAAGCGGAGGATCTAGCCGCTTCATAGGTATCTGGCATACACATCCCACCTCGCTGGGTCGTCCAAGCATAGATGATCTTTGTGCTATGGTTCATTTGCTCCATGGTCAGGAGCGCCCACCACGTCATGTGATGATGTTAATCGTAGGATTTGCAGCTACATATCCCCAGTATAATTATTACCTTTTCCATCGAAAGGATATTCGAATTGTTACTGAAGAAGAGCTGCATTTCATGCTGGAGTACATAGATGCAATTTAAAATTGGCCTTGCTCTTTCTGGCGGAGGGGCACGAGCAATTGCATTTCATCTTGGATGCCTAAGGGCACTCGAAGATCTTGGATTGCTGTCGAAAGTATCAGTGCTATCGTCAGTTTCAGGCGGAAGCGTTATCGCTGCACTTTATGCCTACAATGATGAGTCGTTCGCCGAATTTGAAAACCGTGTTCAAACTCTGCTCCGCAAGGGGCTCGTAGGGGGCATTGCGCAACAATCACTATTCTCACCAGAAACTCCAAAGATAGTAGCCGCACAGTTGACATCCGGCATTTGCGCAGCAGTTGGCTGCCTTGTTCGTTTAGGCGGTAATGCCCTCGCCTTAGCTGGCGTAGACCGAAATAGCATCGGACAATTCACAAAGCCCTTTCAAGCTCCATTTCCGCGATTTGCAAGCCGATCCACAGCTTTTGAACGTCATTTGCGAAAGCACGTCTTTGGAGAGTTGACGGTCAACCAAGTGGCCAGAAAGAGGCTTCATGTCGTGTTTAATGCAGCCGAACTCATCACAGGTACCGCATTTCGGTTTGGATCACGGGAAACAGGAACATGGCGATATGGGCTACTGACCGGAGCACCTCCCCATGTGTCGAAGGCTGTCTCAGCTTCTGCTTGCTTTCCATTTCTTCTGCCATCTTTTGACGAATATATGGAATTTGAAAAGCATGGGCAAAAAACACGACGACGTGTCATGCTGACAGATGGCGGAATATACGACAATCTTGGCATTACCTGCCTCTTGCCTGGGCGTTCAGCAGAATTCAGTACAAATGTGTCCGAGGTTGATTACATTATCGCTTGCGATGCTGGTCAAGGCATGCCGTCGGGATTGTCTCGTCCATACCATTGGCCAAGCCGGATGCTGATGACCGTCAATACGATTCATCGGCGAACCCATTCGTTGTCATATGAATTGCTGCATCGGATGAAAGATACTGGTCAGATCAAGGGATTTTTGTTGCCATATCTCGGGCAAATCGACGAGAGATTGCCGTATATTACTGACGATCTTGTGAGACGACATGAGACTTTCGATTATCCGACGGATTTCAGTCCAATGAAGAAAATAGACGTTGAGCGCATTGGGTTGCGCGGCGAGCAACTGACTAGACTTCTGTTTGACCACTATCAGTTCAGTTTATGAGCAGCTTGATAATAATCTTGGATGATTGTGTTCAGATCATGACTTTTACAAGCGATTGTCCGCCCAAGGAGGTAAACATTTAACAGACAAAATCTGATAGTAATTAGTTCCCGCTTGAAACCCAGCTTGTGCTTTCGCCGGCAGTTACTGCCGCTACGTGTAGGTGTTACACAGGAGGATTGCCGCCAATGACGCGTTGTCAACTTGTGAAATCAAACGTCATCCATAAGAAACTATGACATTCGACAAAGATAAATGGTCTTTGCCATCGCCAATGCTTGTAATGGAATGCATTGAAAGATGGAAAAACCTTGATTTGAGAAAACTATCAGACAAGGCTATTGATAAAGAGTTATCTAATTTTATGGTCCTTCCGGAAACTCTGTGGGTAAATGATTTGACTTCTCGCGGATGACGCCGATGAAAGATACGCATCTCTCGGAAATTTTCACGAAGTCTCTTGGAATCTGGAATATAAATTAAGCTCCGTGTTATTTTAAAGTCCACGAGGGTCTTAAAGTAAACGAAAATAGTGTGTATTTTGCTCCAATCTCAGCCCCAGACAACCACCTGCAAGATCGATTACGGGGGGCAACGAATAGGTACCTCTACGCAGGTCATCCACACGCTCACTTGAGCGGATGAGGAATTTCATTCATCACACTAAAGTTAATCCTACTCGCTCATTCCCAAAGGATACTTCTCTCCATAGTGTTGTGATGGTACGATACGTGGATCGCGGTTTGCTGATACCAGACTGACAGCGCAATCGAGAACACCATCCACCCTGCGACGCTCGCTGATTGATAAGAACTGAAATCTTCCTTGACCTCAAATGACCAGTACCCATAGTTTTCATGGCCGGCATGACCGTGGGAGTAGGTGATCCGGCTAGCGGGCGTAGATCTCGGCAATGTCCAGCCTTTCAAAGACGAAAATGACGAATCAGGGGGACTGCGGCTTGAACGGGCGGATTATATGTGCAAGAGTGTAGCATGGTATCGACACATCATGGAGTGCTCCTTGCTTGAACGCAATCTTCTTATAAACACAACATAGCCGAGTCCAGATATGCACAAAGAAGCTGTTCATCTCTTGCGCGAGGTTGCCTTGGCGATTTTGCCTGTTAGTCTCATCGTCTGCGCCCTGCAACTGACGCTGCTGCATATGCCTTGGGATGTCTTCATCCGTTTTGCTTTGGGTGCGGTATTCGTTGGCGGCGGCTTGTTTCTTTTTCTCTTCGGGGTCAAGACGGGCCTTTTGCCCATGGGCGAAATAATCGGCGCGGAGCTGCCCAAAAGCGGATCCGTGAAATATCTCGTATTCATGTCCTTTCTTCTCGGAACGGCCATTACTGTGGCTGAGCCTGACGTGCGTGTGCTGGCTCATCAGCTCGATTTTATCTCGAACGGACTGGTTCCCCGCAACATTCTAATCTTCGTGGTCGCCCTGAGCGTGGGAATTTGCGTGGGCGGCGCCGTACTGAGGATAGTAGTGGGGGTGCCAATCGTGAAGGTGCTGGTGGCCGGATATGCCGTCATCTTGGCCCTGTCCTTCGTCACCCCTGAAAGTTTTCTACCAATCGCCTACGATGCCGGAGGCGTGACCACGGGGCCGGTGACGGTTCCCTTCATAATAGCTCTAGGACTTGGAACCGTAGGTGTGTTGCGCGGGAGGAATTCCTTCAGCGACGGTTTCGGTCTTGTGGGACTAGCATCCATCGGCCCCGTCATTGGGGTCATGATTCTGGGGATGATCTACGGATGAACATAATTTTGGATTTTCTGGATTTTCGGCATGTGGCCTTTGAACTGCTCCTAGCCTTTGCTCCCCTTGTGCTTTTTTTTGCCTACATGCAGAAACGCGCCCTGCACCTCCCCAATTCCTACGTGCTGCGGTTGATGAAAGGGGTAGCCTTGTCGTATGTTGGGCTTGTCCTGTTTCTGCAAGGCGTGACTCAGGGATTTCTTCCTGCGGGCACCGAAATTGGCCGCATCATCGGCGAAGCACCTTGGCGCTGGGCGCTGGTTCCGCTGGGTTTCTTTTTCGGCCTTGCAGCCACGGCAGCGGAACCGGCGGTGCGCGTGCTGGCCATTGAGATGGAGAAGGCGTCGGGCGGTACAGTCAAACAGAAGCCTGTGCTGGTAACGCTATCGCTGGGAGTGGGAATTTTCGTGGCCTTGGCCATGTTCAAACTTTTGGCCGGAATTAGCATTATATGGTTTGTAGTCCCAGGATATTTGCTGGCCTTGATCATGACCCGTTTTTCCACGCCGTCATTCATTTCGGTGGCTTTTGATGCTGGCGGGGTGGCGACGGGTCCCATGACCGTAACCTTTGTCATGGCCATTGCACTTGGCGCAGCGGGAGCCCTGGAGGGCCGAAACGCAGTGGCGGACGGCTTCGGGCTCATCGCCCTGGTCGCTTTAGCACCTATTCTTTCCGTGATGACTTTGGGAATTTTTTATTCCCGCAAAAGGAGTGGCTGATGAACATACTGGAAAATTTCGACTGCATTGTGACCATTGTGAACAAGGGACACAGCGAGCCCATCGTGGACGCTTCCCGTAAGGCTGGAGCCGAGGGCGGTACCATCATTTTTGGGCGCGGCACGGGCATCAGGGAAGTCAAATCCATCTTGGGACTTGCCATCGATCCGGAGAAGGAGATTGTCCTGACCCTGGTCAAATCCGACATCAGCCTGCGCGTCCTTAAGGCCATCGTCGAAGCGGGCAACTTGGACCGACCGGGTGCCGGGATAGCCTTTATCATCCCTGTCAAGGGCGTGGCCGGGATATGCCATCTGGATTGCCAGCCTCTCTCGTGATATGACGCTGCTTCAGAGGCTGAATTCAATCCGCTTAAGATAGCAGAAAATTAGTTTATGTTGAAAATGATGTGCAGTTGTTTTTTTCAGATCCTCATGCCGATTAACGGGTTGTATTGTCCTTTTTGCTCTTCGGATACGGATTTCAAACTAATCCACTTCTTAAACTTTGGAATATTTATGATGGGATCGTCAAAAAAACATGATCAATTAACACACTGAACTTTTTTTCAGCGTTCATTACAGAACGAAGCACTCCATCGCGCCGAATATGCAAAACATCTTTGACCTGCTCCGCCGTTGGCGTTGTCTTCGCGGAGCACGGCGTCAAGTAGATCGCTGTTGTGAGAGGGTTTACTGCGAAAGTTCCTTCCATAAGATTGACGTCCGCTTTATCCGGCCAGGCAAAGAGAAGGAGGTCACCCAGGGCGATAATCAAAATAGGCTAATTCTGGATGCTCAGAGGCAGCGCAGGATCGTGCACGGGAACGCTTTTTATTAAGCCTCTTGTAGTTGATTGGAACTCTTTAAAAGAAGTGACTTTAGAATGGTTTGTCATGCGAAAGGCCCGGTTCTTTTTGATTGCAACTGCAAGACCAAAGGCCTTCGCTCCTGTATGATTGTCCTTTCCTCTGGTCCTGGAAGCTAATCTCTTCAATTTAAATATTATTATAAGACATGGTAAGCGGCTCAATTGTTGGACGAAATAATATATTTTATCAAAAATTGTTTAAATAATGCTTTTAGTGTGGGTGTATTTTCCTAAATTTCGGATAAAATTTAATTTTTCTATTAATGCTGGGGGGGGTAAAATTTTGCTTTTTTTTAACAGATCTATATTAATAATTTTTATTTCTTTTCTTATATCCACTTCTTCTTATGCTCAAGACTGGATTGTTGCTGGAAAAAGAGGAATAATGACATTTGTTGTTGTGTCAAAAGAGCGGGAAAAAGATGAAACTGTTTACAAAGAAGCCATACAAAGCCTTTGTACAGATAATGATTTTTGCAAGATAATGTTCTGGTCTAATTCGAGCGATGTTCCAACTTCATGGCCAATGAATGAGCACGAAAAAAATTCTAAGGTTGCTGACTACTATCACAATGGTAATTCTGGAGAAGTAAAATTTATATTTAAATATTCAAATGACCGTTGAGTTATTTAAAATAATTGTATTTAGTATTTTGAAATATTTTTTTTAGAATTAGGTTTTAAAAATCACTTGTAGTTCTATTTAGTCCTTCCAGAATTGCTATAGGTAAATGACTTGGTTAGGAGTCTTCTCACGGAGGGCGCCGATGAGAGACACCGAACTTTACGCGCAGATTCTTGGAGTCAAAGCCCCTTGGTTTGTTGATAAGGTTGATCTGAAAGTAGCCGAGAACAGTGTTGATATTTGGCTAGATCATGGCCCAGGGGAGCGCTGGCCCTGCCCAGAATGCGGCAAGCTTCTGCCCTGCCGGGACCATGCAGGAGAACGAGTCTGGCGTCACCTAGACACATGTCAGTTCAAGACGTTACTTCATGCCCGAGTTCCGCGAGTGGAATGCCCGGAACATGGAGTGCACCAGGTGCTTGTGCCCTGGGCTGAGCCACGGTCGCGCTTCACCTTGCTCATGGAACGCTGGATCATTGATGTGCTCACAGAGTGCTCGACAGTGGAAGGCTCTCGGCGCTTGCTGAAACTCACATGGGATGAGGTTTGGGGAGTAATGGAGCGAGCTGTGCGACGAGGCCTTTCACGCAAGGAGGCCCGTCCGATTCATTATCTCGGAGTGGACGAGAAAGCATTCCGCAAAGGGCACTCCTACATGACCATCGTCTTCGATCTTATGCGCAGCACGGTCGAGCATGTTTCTGAAGAACGGAAGAAGAGCAGCCTGGAGGAATATTACCGCAGGCTCTCGCCAGGCCAACTGGAATCCATACGGGCCATCGCGATGGATATGTGGGAGCCATATTTCACGGCGACCATGGCGCATGTGCCGGATGCCGGAGCCAAAATCGTCCACGATAGATTTCATGTCATGAAACACGTGAATGAAGCCGTGGATAAAGTGCGCAAGCAAGAACATAAGGCTCTGATGGCTCAGGGCGACGAAACCCTCAAAGGGACCAAGTACCTTTGGCTGTTTCGCCCCGAGAACTTGCCTGCCAAGCATCAGCCGACATTTGACGTCCTCAAGGCCAGCTCTCTCAAGGTGGCCAAAGCGTGGGCCATGAGAGAGAACTTGCAGTCATTGTGGGGCTATATGTCTCCTGGGTGGGGACGTAGATTCTTCAAGCGCTGGATAAAATGGATTGATCGTTCCGGCTTGGAGCCAATGAAGCGGGTGGGACAGTTACTTTTGCGGCATCTTGAAAATATCCTGACCTTCTGCCGCCACCGGATCACCAACGGCGTCGCCGAAGGACTGAACAGCAAGATCATGAGCATCAAGCGAAAGGCGTGTGGGTACAGCAACAAGGATCATTTCAAGACGGCGATCTATTTTTTCTGCGGGGGACTCGATCTGTACCCGAGGTCAGTCTGATCACGTTACCCACAGAGTTTCCGGAAGGACCAATTTTATTGATAAAATTGGGCATTATCCAGTTTTGACTGCACGAGTAACTCCTTTCAAATTATGGCGCCTTAGAAAGTTTAAAAATCTTTTTAAAAGCACAGATGAGCTTTGGGAGCCGCCAAATGATAAAACTCCCCTTGGAAGATGTAATGCCCCTGGTTCTCCAGTTCTTTATACTTCGGAAGACCTTGAAACGCCATTCGAAGAATTGAACGTAAAAGAAAATGAGCAAGTCTACGGAATTAAATTTGAAGTTAAAGAAGAGCTTAATTTAAAAAAAATCGTTTCTAATGATTTTGTGGCTACTGACAACAAAGGAAATAGAATCTATGATGATGAGAGCATGTTGTCTTATCAAATTTTAAGAGATTTTGTTCGCTCTGAATTTTTAAAACCAGTAGGAAAAAACACAGAATATTTGCATAAAATTTCTTCTTCAATGTGTAGGGTTTGGTTTCATGACGATGATTCTGATGGTTGGATTTATCCATCAGTACAAACTCCAGGAAAAAACAATATTGCATTAAAACAGATATCAGCAAGAAAAAAATTAAAAATCGTCGATATCCGAATAGTTCGTCTTGTGCAAAAAAATAATGTAAAAAACCATATTGATAAATTCAAATCACATCCATTTTACAAGATAGTATCAATGGCAATAGAAACGGACTTTGTCGGTTCTATCGTTGATGAAAATATCAATTGGTATCCTTCAAATGATGTTGGGGGATATTTATTTTAACTACCGACTTCACTACGGCCAGCAGATAGCGCTGGTCTGGTGAGGAGGATTATATTGCCATATGACCAGCAACCTCTGTTCGTATTTTTTTCAACTCGGTGAAGCGAAGTGAATGTCCTTGAAGAAATTCTTGAATGGTCACAAGGCCGACCGCTTTGGCAGCGCGACGCTTTGCGCAGACTCGTTCAGAGCGGTGAGCTTTCGGACGATGACTTGAGAGTGCTCACAGAGATCTGCAAGAGTGTACATGGTCTCGCCGAGGACCAAGACGTAGCCCCTTTGGCACACGAACATTTGCCTGAGACGGAGACGGGCGGTTCGCCCGTCTCACTCGTCTCCATATTTCATCACCAAGGCGTTAACGCGCTTGCGCAAGATCAGACTCTCGGGTTCGGGCCGAAACTAACGGTTGTCTACGGTGACAACGCCGCTGGGAAAACTGGGTATATTCGTATTCTGAAGAGTGCGTGCCGTGCCCGTGGCCGGGAGAAGATTCTTGGCAACGTCGTATCAGGAACTGCGCTTCATGCTCCGGTCGTATCGATCAAGTACAAGGTTGGGACTGAATCGCAGCCTCAGATGAGCCGTTGATATGGAGTTAGACCAAGCCAATTGTGCATCCTATGGATGGCGCAGAGCATCGTCGCAAATACTAAGCTGGCCTGCCGGGAAACTTGCAACGATTCTTGGAGTTTTCGAAGAATCCCGGCAGGTCAACTGAAATTTTTTTACACAGCAGACAGCCAGCTTGTATTTTCGCCGGCAGTGATAGCTGAATTGTGTAAGTGGTATGATTCCTTCAATATCGAAAATGCTTTGCTGACATCATAGTTTTCATCGAACAAGAAGGCTCTCCATCTCGGGCATGATTTCCAGCTTAGATTTGTAGTGCCATTAATATCGTTTCCACGCGAAAAGCAGTAAAATCGGATTCCCTTTTTAAAAACTTTTGCTGAAGCAAATGAGCGTGTGGAAGAATAAATAGTCGATCCTGAAAAACTGTTAAAACGCCACGTCAGGCACAAACCTGTAGCGGCTGAACATTAGGTCGAAGTACGTGTCCAAGGAATTTGAGG